>NZ_FOFJ01000101.1 GCF_900110885.1 Azotobacter beijerinckii
GGTTCTGAAGGTGGATCATCGGCTGACACTCGGGGCCTCATCAGAGCACGTAGCTTAGCCGGCCCGGTCCCAGTCAAACGGGATGTCCTGAACTGTCTGGAATCCATGAAGAGCCGTCTTCTTTATCTATGCTGGGATACCGAGTAGACCGCCGCCCCTGCCGTTTCTTTGGAAGCGGCTTCCTGCCTGGCATGAGCGGTGAGGCACGGGGTCGAGAGCGGTCTCAATGCTGACTCGCGGTAGGCCGAACCACGATTTCGCTCACATCCACGTCGTTGGGCTGGTCGATTGCATAGGCAAGCGCCCGCGCAATCGCATTCGGGGTCAACGCAACTCGGCGGAACGCCTTCATTTCCTCGCGCGCCGCTTCGTCGGAAATCGAGTCAGCCAGCTCGGACTCGACCACGCCCGGGCAGACTACCGTTACGCGGATCTTGTCTGTTTCCTGCCGCAGGCCATCCGAAATGGCTCTTACGGCGAACTTGGTGGCGCAATACACCGCGGCGGTAGGAGATACCGTGAGCCCGCCGATCGAAGAAATGTTGATGACCTGACCGTGCCCCTGGGCTTCCATCGTCGGCAGCACAGCGGCAATGCCGTGCAGCACGCCGCGGACGTTTACGTCCAGCATCCGGTTCCATTCAGCCACCTTCAGGGATGAGAGCGGTGACAGCGGCATGACCCCAGCGTTGTTGATGATGACGTCGATCTTGCCGAATTCTGCCTTGGCGAAATCGGCAAACGCCTGCATGTCGGTATGATCAGTGACATCCAGGGCGCGGCATCTCGCCGAGCCGCCTTGCGCATTGATATCCGCCACAAGCTTTTCCAGCCGATCAGTACGGCGCGCGCCTAGCACGACATGGGCGCCTTTGGCGGCGATGAGCCTTGCAGCAGCCTCGCCAATCCCGCTGCTTGCACCTGTGATCAGTACGACCTTGCCTTGAATGTTCGACATAACCGGATCTCCTCGCTTGAAATCATCACTGTGGGCTCAGCTCCTTCCTCCTGCGCGATGTGCTGGTGGATCGAACTGAGTACGGTGCGATGCTAGGGAAGAGCGGCGAACGGGCGAATGCCGATACCTCCATGGCGCTTGCCTATTTCTGCCTGGCCGGTTGCTGGATAGCGAGGTGTCGGGGGCAGTGAGGCCAATGAACCAGGTGCGAAGGGCCTGCGTATCGTGCCGTCAGGTCAGCTTGTATGGGGTTGTGGTGTCCATGTTGGATCGGATCTCTTGCAGTCCGGATTGGGCTGTGCGGAAGCGAGTGTCGGGCCCTCTGTGAGTTCGAATTAATCGAATATACTCTTCGATATTAGCCGTCTATTTAGATAAGAGAACTGCACGCAGAATTCTCCTCATTGCGGCTCACCAGGGTGGTGGGTCCTTCAAGAGGAAACAGCCATGACGCAACCCATCGCACTCTCCAGCGCCACCGACAGCTCTGTCACGCTCTCCGCTTCGGCCTCACTCGCCGGTCGCGTGCTGCTGAGCGCCATCTTCGTGCTCTCGGGAGTCTCCAAGATCAGCGCCCCTGCTGGCATGATCGGCTATATCGAATCGGTCGGCCTGCCGTTTCCGACCCTGGCCCTCGCGATTGCCATCCTTGTAGAAGTGGTAGGCGGCATCGCCCTGATCCTGGGTTACCGCACTCGCTTGGTTGCCGCGGGGCTCGCGCTGTTCAGCGTCGCCACCGCCCTCGCGTTCCACAACGAGCTGGCCGACCAGAGTCAGTTCATCCACTTCTTCAAGAACATCGCCATGGCCGGCGGGCTGCTGCAGGTGGCCGCCTTCGGCGCCGGTCGTTTCAGCCTGGACGCACGTCGCGCCTAATCCTGCGCCGGCTCCTGTTGCCGGCTCCTTCAAGCAGCTCTCAACTTTTCGAGGTGACACATGAAAGCGATTCGCATAGCGCAATACGGGCAACCAGAGGGTTTCGTGTTCGAGGAACTGCCTTCGCCGGTGCCGGGCAAGGGTGAGGTACTTATCGAAGTGGCAGGCAGTGGGGTCAATCCAATCGACTGGAAGGTTCTCTCCGGTGCAATGAAAGCCTTCATCCCGCTGGAGCTGCCCTACACGCCGGGCGTCGAGGTAGCCGGTCGAGTGGCGGCGGTAGGCGACGACGTTCGCGGCTTCTCCGTGGGTGACGAGGTATTCAGTTTCATCAATATTGTCGGTGGTTACGCCACCGAGGTTCTGGCCAGCGCGGACCGTCTCGCCCATCGACCGGGCCGGTTGTCGGCCCTGCAGGCAAGTGGCGTTCCGGCTGCGGCGCTGACCGCCTGGCAAGCGCTGCATGAGCATGCGCAGATCAAGCCAGGGCAGACGGTGCTGATCCACGGCGCCGCTGGCGGGGTCGGCAGCATGGCGGTGCAGATGGCGCGGATCGCCGGCGCCACCATCATTGCCACGGCCTCGGCGCGCAACCATGAGTACCTGCGGGAGCTAGGTGCCTCTCAGGTGATCGACTACACCCAGACGCCGTTCGAAACCGTCGTGAGCTCGGTCGATGTCGTGCTGGACCTGGTTGGTGGCGATACGCAGACACGTTCATGGTCGGTACTGAAGCCTGGGGGTGTACTGGTTTCCCCAGTGAGCCCGCCTGACGCCGCACAGGCAGAGGCGGTCGGTGCAACGGGCAAGCATTTCGCGGCACGCTCCGATGGCGCTCAGCTTCAGAAGATCGCCGCGTTGTTCGAGACGGGCGACCTGGTAATCGAAGTGGAAGTGCTGCCCTTATCCCAAGCCGAAGGCGCGTTGCGCAAGAGCTGGGGGCGGCACATACGTGGCAAGCTGGTCCTCGATGCCAGTTTGTAAACGCGGCGCGTCGCAGAGAGCTGGCCAAGCCGGGCGATTGCCCGGCTTTTTTCGTCCGAAATTTCGCGACATCGCCGGCAGGCTCGCAACAGACGGTAGGTCGAGCCTGCGAGAGACTGACCCTCATCGCGGGCCGCAAGGCGAACCGCGATATCCACGACGCGAGAGGAGACAGCTGATGTCCAGACTCGAAAAATCCGATTACCCGCTGGCCAAGATTCGCCGCTATCTCGAGACCGGCCCCATCGTGCTGGTCACCTCCGCCTGGCAGGACGAAACCAACATCATGACCATGGGCTGGCACCTGATGATGCAATTCAGCCCTGTGCTCTTTGGCTGCTACATCTGAGAAGGCAACCACAGCTACGAGTTGATACGCCGCAGTCGCGAATGCGTGATCAACGTGCCCACGGCTGACTTGGTCGATGCGGTCGTTTGTGTCGGCAACAGCTCGGGAAGGTCGTCGAACAAGTTCGAGACGTGCGGATTGAGCGCAGCGCCTGCCAGCCGTGTGGATGCGCCCCTGATCGAGGAGTGCTATGCGAATTTCGAATGCCGGTTGGCTGATGATCGGCAGATAGACGAGTACGGCCTGTTCATCTGGGAGGTGGTGAAGGCCCATGTCGCCACGGCAGTCACCGAGCCGGATACCTTGCACTATCGCGGGCAAGGGCAGTTCCGGGTGGCCGGCCAGGTGCTCGATCTGAGCGAGCGCTTCAGGCCGCAGAACCTGTAAGGCCCGTGGCGAGCATCACGCCTGGCGATAGGCCCTGGGCGTGACGCCCACCTCGCGGCGAAATACCTGGGAGAAATGGCTCGGGCTCGAGTAGCCGACCTCCATCCCGATGTCGATGATGCTGCGGTCCGTCTCGAGCAGCAGATGGCGGGCGCGCGCCATGCGCAGGCGGATGAAGTACTGCGAGGGCGACAGGCCGGTGGCGCGCTTGAACATCCGGCTGAAGTGGTACTCGCTCAGATCCGCGATTTCGGCCAGGTGTGTCAGGCTGAAGTCGTCGGCCAGGCGCTCGCTCATCGCTTCGATGACGTGCCGCAGCTTGTACGCCTGCAGCGCATTACCGCTCCTGGCAACGCTGTGCGGATCAAGGTAGGTGCGAACCAGATGTACGGCCAGCGCCTGCGCCAGGCTACGTGCGAAAAGCGGGCTGGGCTGGCGCTCGCTGATCAGCTCAATGCGCAGCTGATCCAGCATGAACCTCACCCGTTCATCCCGTGCACCGGACACATCGAGAAAGGTCACCGGGGTGGCGTGTTTGCCCAGCAGATCCCGTGCGGCCTGATCGATCAGTGGCAGGCCGAGATATAGGTGCATCACCTCGAAGATATCGCCGTCCTGTGTTTGCCAGCGCATCTCATACGGCTCGCTGGTGTTGGTGAGGAAGAAATCGCCGGCCTGAACGTTGGCGGCTTCCCATTCCCCGCCGAGGGAGCGTTCTTCGATGTTGGCGGCGCCGGCCAGCACCAGCACCAGCAGCGGTTCCACCACGGCGGGAACCAATATCGGCTCGACGATGGTGTGATGGGTGAACAGCTGCACCACCACATCCTGCATCTGCGGGCGCGACGGCAAGGCCTGCTGCTCGCCAGGCAGATAATGCAGCATCGATTCGGCGGTGATGCGTTGGGCATCACTCAGTGGCGGTACATCCGGTTCGGTCTGGTGCACAGCATGCTCCCATCGGCAAAGCCCTCAAGCGAGGGCTGCGATCGATAGGGTAGCGCAGGGATGGGCAGCCTCGATTAGGTCGACCCGACCGGCTCAGCTGGCCAGTGCAGGAATAGGCGCATCCAGCGCAATGGCGGCCCGGACCGGGTCGAAGTATTCGCGGATGAAGGCCAGCTTGCCGTTTTCGACGCGGACGAACAGCACGTAGTCCTGCTGGTAAAGACGTCCGGTCGGCTTGATCAAGCCCTCGGCCTTGACCTCGGCACTCGCCTCGGAGGGGGCAGCGCCGGGGTGCACCTTCAGGTCATGGAAGCGGAAGTTCTCCACGGCGCCGACAAACCAGCCGACGTGGCTGAGCACCTGATCGCGCCCACTGAGGCGGGCCGGATGACCGAGCGCAGGCGCGAACGGCAGCTCCCACACCAGGTCGTCGGCGATCAGCGTCTTCCACCGTTCGTGGTCATCGACAAAGGTTTCGAAATGCAGGTGCAACAGCTGCTCAGCAGTATTCATGGTCATCGCTCGTTTCAGTAACAGAAGGGAAAGGGCCCGCCATTGGGCAAGTTTCGACCATCAGCCGAACAGCTTGGTGGCGGTCTTGGCGATCAGTTCACCCTGGTGGCGGGCGCCGGCCAGTTCGGTTTCGCTGGGCTGACGAGAGCCGTCGCCGCCGGTGATGGTGGTCGCGCCATAAGGTGCACCGCCGACCACTTCGGAAACGCCCATCTGGCCCTGGTGGCTATACGGTAGGCCGACAATAGTCATGCCGAAGTGCAGCAGGTTGGTGATGATCGAGAAGAGCGTGGTTTCCTGGCCGCCATGCTGGGTGGCGCTGGAAGTGAACGCGCCACCGATCTTGCCATTCAGAGCGCCGCGCGCCCAGAGCCCGCCGGCCTGGTCGAGAAAAGCCGCCATCTGGCTGCTGATGCGACCGAAGCGCGTGCCGGTGCCGACGATGATCGCGTCGTACTGTTCCAGCTCGGCGACCGTCGCGACCGGCGCCCCCTGGTCCAGCTTGAAGTGCGCGCCCTTGGCGATTTCCTCGGGCACCGTTGCCGGGATGCGCTTGACGTCTACCTGCGCACCGGCTGCGCGAGCGCCTTCGGCCATCGCGTTGGCCATGGTCTCGATATGACCGTAGGACGAATAGTAAAGGACCAGAACCTTAGCCATGTGATGCCTCCATTTAGGTAGTTGCCAACGGCGCCGTCGCCGAGATGGAGGCAATGTCGCACGGCAATATGATCGACAAAAGGCGACTAATTTCGACCGTTACGTTCAGTTTTATCGAACGGTCAGTATCCCGCTGCCGCTTGTGCCTTGAACCGCTCGATCAACCAGTTGGCCGCAGGACCGGGTGGCGTGTCGGTGCGGTAGATGATGTCGAACACATAGTCACCGCCGACGCAGTCGGGCAGGTCGAGTCGCACCAGTCGGCCGCTGGCCAGATCGTCGCGCACCATGTCGATCGGCATGTTTCCCCAGCCGATGCCTTCGCGAAGCAGCATGTGCTTGGCGCCGAGATCGGCCAGTCGCCAGGTGCGAGTGCCAACGATGGCAAACTCCTGATCCTCAGTGAGCTTGGAACGATCGGTGAGTACCAACTGTACGTGCTCGCGGCCGGCGCCGGGCGCGTGCGGCCCGTGCTGGGCCAGGGGATGGTCGGGCGCGGCTACCGGTATCAACGCCACCTTGCCCACGCCGATGCGTTCGATGCCGTCGATGCTCGTGGTCAGCGGGCCGCTGAGCCCGAGGGTCGCGCCGCGTTCGAGCACCCGTTGCGTCACCGCGCCGAGGGCCTCGATATGCAGATGTAGCGACACGGTGGGGAACTGCTCGCGAAAGGCCTTGAGCGCATCGACCACCCGCTCACTGGGCAACATCACGTCGAGTACCAGGTGCACCTCGGCTTCCAGACCATGCAGCAGCCCGCGAACTTTGGCCCGCAAGCCGTCGATACCGGTGTATATCGTCCGGGCCTCGGCCAGCACCGTGCGCCCGGCGTCGGTCAGTTGTGGCTTGCGTGTGGTCTTGCGGTCGAAAAGGCTGACGCCCAACTGCATTTCCAGATTGGCGATGGAATAACTCACTACCGACGTGGCGCGATGCAGCTTGCGCGCCGCACCGGCAAAACTACCGATGTCGACCACCGTGAGAAACACGCGCAACTGGTCCAGCGTAGGGGTACCCGGCTCTGAAATCATTTCGAATTCCTCGAACGTTTCTGTGCATATTATCCGGGTTTTTCCGATAAGACAGCGGGCCTAGAGTGACGGCACTTCACTCATTCAGCGAGACCCGCCGTGACCGTCCAGACGTCCAGCCCCAGCGCTATCGAGCAGATCATTCTTCCCAACGTGCGTGACATCGGCGGTTTCGATGTGCGCCGTGCGCTGCCCTCGGCGCAGTGGCGGATGGTGGGGCCGTTCATTTTTCTCGACAGCTTTGGCCCGGTGGTCTTCAGGCCGGGAGAGGGCGTGGACACCCGCCCGCACCCCCACATCGGCCTGTCTACCATCAGTTATCTGCTGCAGGGCGAGATGCTGCACCGCGACAGCGCCGGGCACATCCAGCAGCTTCGCGCCGGGGAGATCAACCTGATGACGGCTGGGCGCGGCATCGTCCACTCCGAGCGCTCCAGCGATCCGGTCCGGGCGAGCGGCGGCAGGCTAAAGGGCTTTCAAGCCTGGGTAGCGCTGCCCGAAGCGCACGAAGAAACCGACCCGGGCTTTCAGCACCTGCTCGCCGAGCGCATCCCGCTGATCCAAGGGGACGGTGCTTCGCTGAGCCTGCTGGCCGGATCTCTCGAAGGCGTCCAGTCGCCCACCCAGACGGTTTCTGATCTGTTCTACGCCGACCTCCAGTTGCAGGCGGGCGCGTGTTATCGCTTGTCGGCCGAGCACATTGAGCGCGCCCTCTATATGGTGGGCGGCGAGGTCGAGGTGGTCGGTCAGCCGGGGCGCTTCGGCGCTGATCGTCTGGTGGTGCTTCGCCCGGATAGCGAGGTGGTGCTGCGCGCCGTCGGGCCCACCCGGCTCCTGCTGCTGGGTGGCGAGCCGCTGGAAGGTCGCCGACACATCTACTGGAACTTCGTCTCCAGCCGGCCCGAGCGAATCCTGCAGGCCGCCGAAGACTGGCGTGCCCGGCGCTTCCCTGACGTACCGGGCGATGACGAATTCATCCCGCTGCCCGCCGATTCGCAGGTGCGGTGGCGATTCAAGGCCACCCCTTTCAAGGTCTTTACGTAAACTCCCTTCCCTAAA
>NZ_FOFJ01000064.1 GCF_900110885.1 Azotobacter beijerinckii
ACATCAGCTCGACCACCGTGGAAAACAGCAGCTCGCGTGGATACTGGCGTTGCCGGTGAGTCTCGAACACTTCGTCGATCCAGGCGGCCGGCATCGCCCGTTCCAGCGCCAGACGTGCCATGACGCTGGCCGGTGCCTGCCTCTCGAAGCGCGCCAGAACTGCATCCCACATCGTCTTACCCTCCCGCTCGATCCTCGGGAGAGTTTACGCAAACACCTTGAAAGGGCTGAATTTAATGGCCTGATCAATAAAAGGTCATTTCCGGCACGTGCTCGGGCACCACCAGCTTGCCGGCGGTCTTGGCGACGATTTCCTCGACGCTCACCCCCGGCGCGCGCTCCTTGAGCACGAAGGTGCCGTTCTCGATCTCCAGGTAGGCCAGGTCGGTGAGCACCTTGCGGATGCAGCCGGCGCCGGTCAGCGGCAGCGAGCAGCGCGACAGCAGCTTGGACTCTCCGTCCTTGGAGGCGTGGGTCATGGTGACGATGATGTTGTCGGCCCCAGCGACCAAGTCCATCGCGCCACCCATGCCCTTGACCAGCTTGCCCGGAATCATCCAGGAGGCGATGTTGCCCTCGACGTCCACCTCGAAGGCGCCGAGCACCGTCAGGTCGACATGGCCGCCGCGGATCATCGCGAAGGATTCGGCCGAGGAGAAGATCGAGGCGCCACGCCGCGCCGTCACCGTCTGCTTGCCGGCATTGATCATGTCGGCGTCGACTTCCGCCTCGCTGGGAAAGGCACCCATGCCGAGCAGTCCATTTTCCGACTGCAGCATCACGTCCATGCCTTCGGGGACGTAGTTGGCCACCAGGGTGGGGATGCCGATCCCCAGGTTGACGTAGTAGCCGTCTTTCAGCTCGCGCGCCACGCGCTGAGCCATCTGTTCGCGGGAAAGTGCCATTGGAGCCTCTCGTGTTCTGTCGGATGAGCCGGCGACCTGGGATCAGGCGCGGACGGTGCGCTTTTCGATGCGCTTTTCGAAGTGCCCGAGGATGACGCGGTCGACGTAGATGCCGGGTGTGTGGATCTGGGTGGGTTCCAGCTCGCCCGGCGCGACGATCTCTTCCACCTCGACAACGGTGATCCGACCGGCGCTGGCTACCACCGGATTGAAGTTCTGCGCGGTGTGGCGGTAGACGACGTTGCCAAAGTAGTCGGCCTTCCAGCCCTTGACGATGGCGAAGTCGCCGGTGATTGCCTCTTCGAGGATGTAGTGTCGGCCGCGGATCTCGCGTACCTCCTTACCCTCGGCGACCGGGGTGCCGTGGCCGGTAGCAGTATAGAAAGCGGGAATTCCCGCACCGCCGGCGCGCAGCTTCTCGGCCAGAGTGCCCTGCGGGGTCAGCTCGACCTCCAGCTCGCCGCCGAGCAGTTGGCGCTCGAACAGGGCGTTCTCGCCGACGTAGGAGGCTATCATCTTGCGGATTTGCCGGTCCTCGAGCAGCACGCCCAGGCCGAAGCCATCGATGCCGCAGTTGTTCGAGACCACGGTCAGCCCCTTGACCTGCTGGCGGCGAATCTCAGCGATCAGGTTTTCCGGAATGCCGCACAGGCCGAAGCCGCCGGCCAGGATGGTCATGCCGTCGGTGAGCCCTGCCAGGGCTTCTTCGTAGGTATTTACGCGTTTGTCGAGTCCAGCCATGCTGTTCTGCCTCTTGTTGTCGTCATGTAAAAAGTCCGTCCCGCGGCATCAGGCACCTGCAACTGCAGGCCCTTCACACGCTCGATCCCTGCTGTGAACAAGGGAGGCAGTACAGCTGCAGAGCCTTCACACACTCGATACCTACGGAGGCAGAGCGTATGGGAAACCGGGGACGGCAAAGGGTGACAAGAAGGTCGGGCAAGCGTCACGGCACACCGCGACACTTGCCCGACAGGTCAGGCTCGCAGCCAGGCGAGACTTTCCAGTACTAACTCTGGCTGCTGCTCAGCGGGGATCTCGACGAAGTAGAACTGCCCTTGGTCGAGGACCGGCAAGCTGCCGCCATGCCACAGAACGGCACCCACATCCACGCCGCTCGATGCCGGCTTCGGCACCCGAATGATCGGCGAGATCACCGCATCGAACTCAGCTAGCGCGGGCGATGCCGGGGCAGCGCCACGCGGCCGCAAGGCCAGCGACCACCGGTAGTGCTTGGCCACGTTGATCAGCGGTCGATAGCGTTCGACGTCGGTTGCCTCCATGTCGCTATCGGTGGGGTGCTCTTCTAGTAGCACCCCACCTACCGGATAGGCGGAAACAGAGCGCATCAGGTCCGCCATGTACATGGCGGCATCCTCAATCCCGTCCGGGTCCAGTTCGACACCGACCCGCCCGGCCAGCGCATTGGCATGACGCAGCCAGTGCTTGGGCGATGGCATGGCCAGCACCAGCGGCGTCTGGCCGCGCAGGTTGGCGATGACCGCCTCTACGACCTCGGCCAGGATCTGGCGCGGCTCGTCCTGTTCCAGCAGCTTGCGCAGTGGGAAGGACAGGCGCCTTTTCGACCCCAGCTCCGCTACCACCTCCGGGTGACGAGACAGCCAGGAATCGAACATCTCGCCGACTTCCACCACCGCCACGTCCGGTCGCAGCAGGCCCTGGGCCTGACTGAAGTAGGCCAGGTACTGCGGCGCACTCACCCAGGGGTCGCCCCCTGAGCCCAACAACAGCCTTCGGGTGTAGGCCGAAGCCTTCAGCCACACCCGCAGGCGTCCACCGCCCGTGCCGCCGGGCAGATCGTCGGCGAGATGTTGGCTCATTGCTTTTCACCTCCCATCGCACCGAGTGCCGCCAGGCGTGCCTCGAGCTCGGCGATGCGTACGTCCTTCGGATGCGCCATGTAGTTGGGCCTGGGCTCGTTGGCCGCGCGGAACTTGTTGGGGCTCCCCATGTAAAGCTTGTCGATGTCGTCACCCCAGCAGCCAAAGTACTGCAGGTGGGACGGCGGTGTCGGCTTGCTCCACGACTTGACGAACTCGGCGTAAGGTACGCCGCGGGCCAGGCGCGCCTTGCGCTCGGCATCGCGGGCGATAGCAGTGGCTTCGTGGTTGATCGCCAGCGTCACCGGATCGAACTTGACCTTGTACAGGCGTTCGGCGACGCCCTGCGAGATCAGACCCTCCTCGATGTCGCGGATGACGCCCGCCGGGTCGCGCTCCAGCAGATCGCCGTAACCGGCGCCGGAGCCCTGCGAGATCATGAACAGTTCGCCGCGTTTGGAGATCTCGAAGCCCATGCCCATGTGGTGGGTGGTGTAGCTCGCCCCTTCGAAGGGCTGCTCGTTCATGATCTCCTCGATCGAGTGCTTGAACTTTTCCGGAGTCTCAAGCAACACGTCGTACACATCTACGCCTTTGACCTTGGAGAGTGGATAGGTGCCGCATGCATAGCCGCCAAACAAGCCCTGCATCGGCGGGATCTTGGCGCCCTGGCAGGTGGTCATGAAACCCCATTGCTCGCTGTCCTTGGTCGCCACGATCATCGTGTAGCCCTGGCCGCCGCGATACTTGCCCGGAGCGATGGCGTCGCGCGTCATCTTCTTCGACACCAGTTGCAGGAAGGGCACGTCCTCCTCGTTCAACTCCTGCTCGCCGATGTCCGCCATGGTGGCGAAAATCGGTGCCAAGGCGTGCTCGCCATCGCGGTCCACCGTGGCGCCGGCACCCATGCCGTTCAGGTCGGCGCAGAGGTTGCCCAGGGTCTCGCCGTGCTGGCTCACTCCGCCCCAGATGAAAGTGTTGATCATGTTGAAGGTCGGGGCATGCACCTTCGTGTACTTCTCCGGGCAGCTGTAGAGGAACTTCGCCACCGCGTGCTGGCCGGCGGTGAAGCCGGTGAAGATCGACATCAGGCTCTGCGAGTTCGGCGCATCATAGGAGCAGTTCATGATCGAGTGGGGATCGGTGATCACCTCAATCGGTGCGAAGGCCGCCTGGCCGCGCGGTAGGTCCGGCCACACGTAGCACAGGAAAACCTGCGATAGCATGCCCTTGAGGCCGGCGACGATGGTGTTGGTCGGTCGGTTGGTGAATTCCGGGGCCGAACCGCGGAAGTCGAAGATCAGCCGGTCGCCGGTCTTGGTGAGCTTGCAGTTGACCTTCACCACGCAGTTCTCGCGCAGGGTCGAGTCCTGGATGATGTAGGTGCTTACTGTCATGTCCGGCCATTCGCTGATGCGGCGTTTCACTTCGGCGCGGACGTTTTCCATGGTCAGGCGCAGGGTTGAGACCAGCGCGTCCGGGCCGTCGGTCCTGAACGTCTCCTCGATCCGCTGCTTGATACGCAGGCAGGCGAAGAGTTTGACCTTCATGTCCTCGTACTGCAGCTTGGGCTCGCGCACCGAGTTCTGCAGAAAGGTCAGGATGTCGCGCTTGATTTCGTAGTTTTCCACCACCTTGAAGGGGCACATCTTCAGCCCTTCGTCGCTCGGGCTCTCAGCCATGGACGGCATGCCGCCCGGCTCGATCGCACCGTTCTCGCCCTCGTGCACCGTGGAGGCCACCCAACACACCAGCTTCCCCTCGTGGAAGATCGGCAGGATCATGCTCTGGTCGGTGTTGTGCACGTTGCCGTAGCGGGAATCGTTGTGGATGAAGCCATCGCCCTCTCGCACCCCTACAGTGGGATCGTTCATCCAGTTCTTGATGATGAATTTGATGGGATGGTGCACCAGGGCAGAGAAGAGCAGCACGCCGCCGGCGCTGGCGATGGCGAGATCGCCCGAGGCCGAATACACCCCGGTGATGACATCGCCCCACTTGGCGCCAGGCGCCGCGCCCATCTGCTCCACCATCTCGTAGCCTTCGTCGCAGCCGGCCTGGATGCGATCACGGATCTTGGCGATAGAGTGGGCGTCGCTCATCTTGCGGATGGCCTCGTCCTCGGCCTCGGTCCGGGGCATCAGATCGTGGTTCTGCATGATCTCCGGGTCCGGCCCGAGGAACAGCGTGGTGTCGCTGAGGAACTTCTCGATCAGTGCCAGCTCTTCGGCACTCGGCATCTTTGCCCTTACGGGCGTAGCGATTTCGTTCATGTTCAATCCTGCCTGAAAATGAAATATGGTCGATGGCCGTCCGACGGCTCTCAGGCCCGCAGGAACCAGGAGGCACCCTGCTTAGCGGCGACGAAGTTCCAGCCTGGGTTGACCAGGAAGGTGGTCACTTCGGAGGCGATGATGGCGGGGCCGGTGATCTGCACCCCGGGTTTGATCTCCACCCGGCTCCATACTGGCGTCTCGAATGCGTCCTCGTAGCCGACGAAGTAGCACTTGCGGGTGGCCGACGGCGGCGGCGGCGACTTGCGCTGCTCGACCGGCACCGGCTTGATGTCCTCGAACTTCACCGTCTCGTGGCGGACGAACGCGGCGACCCGGATGGTGTTGATGCGGATGCCGGCCTCCGGCGCCTGCGAGCCCTTGCCGAAGCGCTTGCCGTAGTCGTTGGAGAATTGCTCTATGACCGCCAGCACGTCTGCCGGACCATGCATCTCGTGCTTGGGAATGACTGCGGTGGTTTGCACCAGTTGGTTGCCGTAGCGCATATCCAGTTCGAGGTTGTGGCAGATGTCCCCGCGGGCCATGCCCTGGCGCAGTAGATCCTGGGTGCCCTGCTCCTTCAGCTCGGCAACGATGGCGTTGAAGCGGTCGTAGTCGTCGAACAGGTGGCGGGTGTTCGAGTCGTACAGCACCATGTAGAGCGAGGTCTCGTGAATGTGGAGCTGATGCATGTTGCCGGCTCCGACCGCTGAGAACACCGAGCTGAACGGAGGCGCCAGAATCTTGTCGATGTTCAGGTTCTGCGCGATGCCGCAGCAATGCAGCGGTCCATTACCGCCGTAGGCCAGCATGGTGAAGTCCTTGGGGTCATAACCGCGGGCGCGCAGTTCGGTGAAGAGCCCGTTGGCCATGCTGTCGTCCACCTTCTCGCGGATCAGCAGTGCGCCCTCGATGACCGAGCAGTCGAGGTCATCGCACAACGCGTCCTCGACTGCAGCCGCCGCACGACGCGGATTGAGCGGAATCGATCCGCCCGCGTAGTTCTTCGAATCCAGGTAGCCTAGCAGCAGGTCGGCATCGGTCACCGTCGGGCGCATGCCACCGCGATCGTAGCAGGCCGGGCCGGGGTCGGAGCCGGCTGACTCGGGCCCACACTTCACTGTGTTGTACATGCGATCATAGCTGGCGATGGAGCCACCGCCGGCACCCAGGGTCACCAGGTGCACCATGGGCACCGACACCAGCCAGCGATCGATCACCGGATTGAAGTCGTAGTGCTTGATGCCACCCTCAACCACAATGCCGATGTCGTAGCTGGTGCCGCCCATGTCGGTTGCTACTACGTTGCCTAAGTCGCACTGCATGGCTAGGTGTTCAGAGGCTCCGATGCCGGAGACCGGCCCGGAGTGGATGGTCTGTAGGGCGTCCGTCGAATTGAGCTGGGCCATGCCGCCAGAGTTGTGGATGACCAGCATCGGCTGCTCGTAGCGATGGGCCCGCAGGTTCTGTTCGAGCGCGGACAGGGCGTGGTACATAGTCGAGTGCAGGTAGCCATCGACGATGGCCGAGGTCGCCCGCACGTACTCGCCCTTGCGGCCCGCCACCTGGTGGGACAAGACCACCGGAATCGCCCCCAGCAGGTGGGACGGGTATTCCTCGAGCAGGATCTCCTCGATGCGCTGTTCGTGCGTCGGATTAACCACCGAATTGACCAGCGCTACCACGATGATTTCGGCGCCGCGGTCCACCAGCTCGCGGATCTGAGTGCGCACGTCGTCCTCATCGAGCGGCATGACCAGGTCGCCTTGGAAGTCCACGCGCTCGCGCACCCCGCGGATCATGTGCGGCAGCACTAGCGGGTCGGGACGCTGGGCGTTGGGCATGTCCTGCTGGCCCAGGTTGTCCAGCCCTTCGCCATAGCCGCGGGCACGCGACAACGGCACCGTGGCTTCGTAGCCGGCTGTGACCAGCATGCCGATCTTGGGCCCCTTGTGTTCGATCAGGGCATTGGTTCCCAGCGTGGTGGCGTAGCGGACGGAGTCCACCTGCGACAGGATTTCCTCGAGCTCCAGGCCGAGGTCGTGATAGGCCTTGCTCAGAGCTTCATTGAAGCCCAGGGCGAGGTTGTGATGTGTGGTCAGAGCCTTGGCCTCGATGTACTTGCCATCCCAGACCACGAAACAATCGGTGAAGGTGCCACCGATATCGACTGAAACGCGTCTCATATTATCTCCTTATTATTCTTTTGCGCCGGCACAGCCCGGATCAAAGGCGGGGATGCTTACCAGCAGTTGACGGTGGCTTAGTGGCTGTGGCCCTGATCAGCCAGCACCTCGGGGCCGACGACCGGCTTCGCGATTTCCTCGCGCTTGGCCCATTGCGCCCGCAGGGCTGGCAGGTCCGGCTGCATGTCGTGTAGCGGCGGATGGCCGGGAATGGCGTATTCGGTCTCGACCATGGTTCCGCAGTGCGGGCAGTAGTACTCAAGGATGCGCACCCATTCAGGATCAGGACTGAAGGTGAAGCGGTACTTCTCAGGGTCGATGATGGGCGGATGAATCTCGCGTGGGTCGCGGTCGTAGACGAGCATGCCTTCCTTGTAGCCTTTGTTCGCCGGCCCGATCTCGTGGTCGCACACCCGGCATTCCCACTTTTCCGAATCGAGATCGATGCGCAGATATTCGGTCATTAGAACTTTCATTTTTCAGGCCTTCCTATTCAGCATGATGTCGCCCGCGTCACTGATGACGAAGGTCCAACCATCGAGCACGTGGCATGTAAAGAAGTCTTCTTCGAGAATCGCGGGCCCAGTTGCGTGGTCGCCCGGTGCCAGTTCGGCCAAGCGATAGACCGGGATGTCGATGCGTCCCTTGTCGCGGGTCAGCACCTTGCGTGTGCCGACGGCGCTGGCGCCCTGGCTTTCGGAGAAACGTGCAGTCTTGCTGACTTCGGCGCGCAGCGGCTTGACAGCACGCAGTCCCAGTTCCACCGCCTGTGCGTGCGCTAGTTCGGCCGGGAAGTCGGCACCGTCGGCAATGGGGCAGCGCAACTCGCTGCCGTCCTCCAGCTCGCCCGCCAGCCAGGCCTCCATGTTGTACTGGCCTTCGGCAAAGCCCTCGGCGAACATGTCGCGCGCTGCCTTGAGCTTGAGGTCAGCCAGGGCCTCGTCCACGCTCTTGGCGCTGCGCTCATCGAGCGCGACCGCGTAACGCTGGGAGATGTCGCACGAGCCGATGCCGAAGGCACTGAATACAGCCGCCAGTTTTGGCACCGCAACCCGGTCGATGCCGGCCTTCTCCGCCACGCCACAAGCATTGAGCGGCCCGGCGCCACCGAACGCGAGCATCACCGTGTCCTTTGATACCTTGGTGAAGCGGTGCAGTTCGACGGCAATCTTCTCCTCGTAGGCGTGCGCCATCTGCAGTAGCGCCTCATCGGGGCCGATACCCAGCGGCTGGGCGATGTTGAAAGTGACTGCGCTGGCAGCCCGGTCCAGGTCCAGCGCCATACCGCCGCCGAAATAGGACTTGGGGTCGAAAATACCGCTTAGCAGGCTAGCATCGGTGATCGTGGCCTCCTTGCCGCCACGACCGAAGGCGGCCGGCCCCGGGACCGCACCAACGCTTTCCGGACCAATCACAATGCGGTTGTTGACCACCTTGAAGATGGAGCTGCCGCCTGCGCCGGCGCTCATGATCTCGCACAGCGGGAAGGACACGCTGATACCCTCGACGTGACCGCGCTGCACCTCCGCGACCGTACCATTGAGGCACTGGCCGATGTCGGTGGTGGTGCCGCCGACGTCGATAGCAACCACGTCGGACAGGCCGTAGAGCCTGGCAAAGGACTTCATGCCCTCCATGCCACCGCGCGGACCGGAGCTGTAGGTCTTGATCGCCACCGTCTTGGCGACGCGCGAAGCATCGCCGTCGTTGCGGAAGATCAGCATTGGATTCTTGGTGCGATAGGCGCGCAGGCGGTTCTCGGCATTGAACAGGAATGCCTCCGTCGCCGGATGCAGGAAGGAATTGATCAGCGCCGTCCAAGTGCGGCGAACCACGTCGCGATCCGTCGTCAGGTCGCTGCCGTAGAGCACCGGCACCGCGCCCAGCAGATGCCGCGGATACTTGCGCAGCACGACCTTGCGGAAGCACTCCTCGACATCGAGGAAGGCCGCGCCGCCGAAACTCACCACCAGGCGGTTGGCGCCGGCCGCGGTAAGCTGGTTGATCGCCTTTACCGCCTCGACGTCCGCATCGTCGCCAAGCACGGTGGCGGCATCGAGAAAGACCACGCGGTCGCCGACCAGCGCTTCGTACACCTCTGGATCGTGTTCCGCCAGGCGTACCGGCAGGTCGCGGACACCGGCATCGATGATGAGGCCAAGCCGCGGCCCCTTGCGCTCACAGATGGCATTGGTACCCTGCGTCGTCGAATAGCGGATGAGGTCGACCTCCTCGAGCAGCCGCGCCACGTCCGGCGTGTCGTAGAGAACGCCAGACGCCTTCTGCAAGCCTTCGAAGAAGCACTTGCTCAGATCGTAAGGTGTAGTCAACACCTTCGTCTTCCTGACTCCATCATCGGTCATGATGCAGATATCGGTGAGTGTGCCACCGTTATCGATGTTTATTTGCAATGTCATGCCGCATTTCTCCCGTCATCTCGTTCATGGATTGAGACTTTTCCAACATCAGTCCAGTACTGATGTTTTCCGGACCATCGAGTCGTTTCACCGTCTCTGGTTACTAAACTCAAATTCATTAGAAGCAGTGAAACCGGACTTTTCACTGATACTTATGGCAAACGGTATGCCAACTCACAAGAGATCAATAATCTTATATAAATTATTGTTTTATAAAGAAAAATTAAATATTAAGAATTTACGTTAAGTCGAGTGCGTCTAGATTCGCGAATACCCGTTCGAATTTCGGTTGAATTAATGCAACGCAACAAAGCGAGTGTCCGAACATAAAAATTGGGTGCTTCAGAATTTCAGGCGCGACGAGGCATGCCCGACCGGCAGCACCGGAGTCGGCCGATTCAGACTTAATGAGCGTGGGGATAAGGAGGTGGCAAAGATAGACGAAGGAAAGTGCAAATAGGCGCTTCGCTAATTGAAGCGTGCTGCAAAAGACGAAGCCTCCGCCCCTCGATCAAGGAGCAGAGGCAGGCTGGTCAGAGAAAGCGAAATCGACGTCAGATGCGATAGTTGCGCAGATCGTCTACATAGGCCTCAAGGTCGAAACGCTTGAGCTTTGCGTAGACGGTACTCTTGGCAATGCCCAGTTCGCGTGCCACCGCGGTCATGTTACCGCGACTGCCCTTGATTGCCTGCAGGATGGCCTCGCGCTCGGCACTCTCCAGACCGTTCAGATCGCGCAGGTTGCCGGGCAGATCAAGCTCTGACTGCATCGCTGCGCGCGGAGCGGCACGCACGTCGAGCGGTATGTCTGCCTCGGTCAGTAGGCTCGCTTGCGAGGTGAGCAGCATGCTTTCGATGACATTGCGGAATTCGCGGATGTTGCCCGGCCAGGCATATTGCTGCAGCAGCGCCACTGCGCCGGCCGACAACGTCCGCGGCCCGAGCCCGTGCTGCGGTGCCAGGACCTTGAGATAATGCTCGCCGAGCAAGGGAATGTCTCCGGCCCGCTCGCGCAGGGACGGGATATCGATGCTGGTCACCGCAACCCGGTAGAAGAGATCCATACGGAAGGTACCGGCCTGAATTTCCTTGCGCAGGTCGCGATTTGTCGCAGCCACGAGGCGGAAATTGACCTTGCGCGGCTTGTTCTCGCCAATGCGATAAACCTCGCCCTCCTCTAGCACCCTCAGGAAATAAGGCTGGAGGTCGATGGGCATTTCACCGATCTCATCGAGGAATAGGGTGCCGCCGTCGGCCGCCTCGATCTTGCCAATCATGCCGCCGCGCCGCGCCCCGGTGAACGAGCCTTCGATGTAGCCGAACAGCTCACTGGTCAACAGCTCGCGCGAGAAGCCTCCACAATTCAGGGCGACGAAGGGGCCATCCTTGGTCGCGCCGGATTCGTGTATGCAGCGCGCAAACACGTCCTTGCCTACCCCTGTCTCGCCTAGCAGAAGGACCGGGACGTGGGACTTTGCAAGCTGCTGGGCACGACCGACCGCCTGCAGCAGCACTGCTGACTCTCCGACCACCTTGTCGAAGCTACCCTTATCGGTCGTCTTACCGAAGACGAGCGGGCTCACCGTGCGGGCACCGCCACCGACAGGCGTACGTCGGTTCGGCAGCGCCAGCACCGTACCAAGATGCTCGCCGCCGACAATCACCGGTTGCAACCAGTTCTGGTCTATCCACTCGGGCAAGTCCTCGACAGCCTCGCCCCCCTTTTTCCAGCTCAGCGACAATGCCTCAAGGATGTCCAGCTCGCGACCGGCCAGATCGGCCAGAACCACCGAGGCACGCGCGTTCGCCTTGATGGCACAACCACGACGGTCGAACACGACGACGCCATCAGCTGCGGTCGACGAAAGGCGGTCGACACAACTCTCCAGCAAGCGATAGCGGACATCCATTTCCATTCTCGCCAGGCGGTTCTCAATGCGACCGGCCGTCGCAATGACCAAGGCAAGGCTGTGGCGGCTGTACGAGGCACTAAGCCCCGATACGTCGACCACGCCAAGGATTGAGCCGTCGTAAGGATCACGGATCACTGTCGCCGAACAGGACCAGCGTTTAATGCCGGCGCAGTAATGCTCCGCCGAGTGGATCTGCACCGGCTGACCGACTTCCAGCGCGGTACCGATCGCGTTGGTGCCACAAGCGAGTTCGCTCCAGCTCGCACCCGGCAGCAGATACACGTTTTCCGCCGCGCTGCGCGTGGAGACGTCCCCTTCGAGGTTAAGGATGGTGCCGGTCTGGTTAGTGAGCACCATCACCGTTCCAGTTTCGGAAAGAAAATCCCGTGCCGAGGCCATGATGGGCGCACTGGCGGTCAGTAGATCGGCGCATTCGTCGCGCAGGAAATGCAGAGAGTTCTCGCCGACTGGCGGCGGCGCCTGGAAGCGGCCCGGGTCGACGCTGGCGCCGAAGCAACGCCGCCAGGAATCGTCGATCAGGCGGCGCAGCGCATCCGATCCGGGCTCGCTGCCCTTGAGAAACCTCTCCCATGAAACCATGATGTGGCCATCGTTTTCCGGCACGGAAAACATCTGGCTTTTAACAGTGGCAGGCATGTCCACTCTCCTTTTGACTGCGTCGTCGCATTTGCGAACGCAACGCACAGTTCTCTATTGTTTTCTATTGTTATCTATAACCAGCTTCGGAGCCGGCCCTCTGACCGTACCCGCGCCAACGCAAGATGTTGTCCGCCGGCAGGCATTTTAACATGCAAAATATGCACCAATTATCTCTATCGGGAGCGGTGCCCGTCGCATCGGCCAGAGCTGTGCAGTTCGCCACCTACACCAGAGACGAACGTTCGATTATAGGACACGATGGCGACTGAAAATCAAACGCCTGCAGATGCTGACTATAGAGTGACAGAACGACGCCGAAATCGGCGGAGGTACTGTTGCGCACCTCGTCAAGCATCGTGTCCGGCGCGAGCTCGATCAGCGACAGTGCGTCGCGACATACGTCGAAGACACACAAATTGGTGACAATCGTGTTCACTACCAGCCCTTTCAAGGGCTTTTGCTTTTTGCAAGCTTTGATTGTTCGGGCCGTAGAGACATGAGCGCAGGCCCTGGTGCCATCGATCCACTCCCTGGTCTTTTTCACCTTGTGGCCACGCTTGCTCGGGGCCACCTGGCTGGGCTTGATGTGCCGTGCCAATTGTCCAGCCGCGCGAGGGCTGTCTGCGTTGCCAGCAGCGCCTCCATCTTGGTCACCGATGTAGGCTTCCGGCGGCCCTGGTTCTAGGCCGTCGAAGCGCAGGGTTGGCATTACGTCGGCCGCGTGCGCAATCGCGATCTGTGCCGGCTCGGCGAGCAGCCCTGACTGCCGGTGAAAAGCCTGTATGCCCTGGCCTCGGCTTCGCCGGAGCGGCTCGGTTGCGTCGAGATGACCCGCTCGGCGCTCTGGTTCACCCGGAGATCGTGACGATCTACCAGCGGCGCATGCAGATCAAGGAAGGCTTCCGCGACCTGAAGAGCCATCGGCTGGGGCTCGGCCTGAGACTGCATCGAAGCCGCTGCCCGCGGCGCATCAAGATCCTGCTGCTGATTGCCGTGCTGGCCAACGATGCGCTGTGCCTGCTGGGTCTGCAGGCGCGGGAGGTAGGGTACGAGCGGCGTTTCCAGAGTAACAGTCTCAAGAGCAAGCACGTGCTGTCGTTGTGGCGGCTGGGACTGGAATATGCTCGCACCGGGGCGGGAGCCATTTCCCAGGAGAGGCTGCGGGGCCTGGAGCTGGCCCTGCGGCGGGAGGTCCACCGGCAAGCGCAGGAGCTGGGGTGATTTTGTGGGGATCACTCAGGTTTTGTCCGAAATTCAGGCGCCCACTGAAACGGCATACACCTGCACGACCAAGTGCAGAAAAGCAGACGCGACAGCCTCGTCTAAAGAGCCGGCGCGTCGTCCAGAAGGTTGCGTAGTGCGGTCTTCAGCACCTTGCCGTAGTTGTTCTTTGGAAGCTCATCGACAAAGCGGTAGTCCTTGGGCCGCTTGAAGCGTGAGATGCGTTCGAGGCAGTACCGATCCAGTTCGTCGGCGCCCAAGCCCGTGGCATCGGACTCGGCGACTACGAAGGCGACCACCACCTCACCCCACTCAGGGTCGCGCCGTCCGACCACCGAAACCTCACGCACTGCCGGATGGCTCAGGAGCAGTTCCTCTACTTCGCGGGGATAGATGTTGGAACCGCCGGAGATGATGACGTCCTTGGAGCGGTCCTTGAGCGTCACGAAGCCATGCGAGTCCATCGTCCCCATGTCGCCGGTCCACAACCAGCCGTCGCGCAGTACCGCAGCACTCGCCTCCGGCAGCCTCCAGTAACCGGACATCACCGTCTCGCCACGGACTACGACCTCGCCCACCTCGCCGTTCGCCAGAGGACGCCCCTCGGCATCGACGATGCGCACTTCCACCAGCGATTGCGCCACGCCGACCGAAGCGATGCGCGACGCCCAGGTCGGCTCTGAGCGATCGGCCAGCACCGCGCGTGACAGGGCGGTGATCGTCATCGGTGATTCGCCCTGTCCATAGATCTGCACGAAACGCGGCCCCATCACTTCGAGTGCCTCGATGATATCTTCGGCATACATCGGACCGCCGCCGTAGATTAGCGTCCGAAACCCGGACGGATCGGTACCAGCGTGCTTCACCCCGGCCACCAGGCGCTTCATCATGTTCGGTGCGGCGAACATCGCCAGCCGCCCGATCCGACCAGCAAGCGCGATCAGCTCATCCGGCTCGAATCTGCCGGACTCAGGGATGACGTGCCGGCATGCCCTCAGCACGTAGGGGAAGCTGTAAAGCCCGGCGCCGTGCGACAGCGGCGCGGCATAGACGGCGACGTCTTCCTCGGCGACCGGATCGACGTCCATGAAAAAGCAGGAGGTCATCGCTAACAGGTTGCGGTGGCTTAGCATCACCCCCTTGGGCTTGCCGGTTGTACCCGACGTGTAGAACAGCCACGCCAGGTCGTCCGGCGCGCGCTCCTGTACTGGGATCGCCAATGCCGAAACCGCGTAGATGTACAGGCTGTCGCCCGGCATCAGCACCGGTAGCTCTGGCCCCTCGCCGGCCAGGCAGGCACCGAGGCCGTCGGCCAGGTCGCGCGATACACAAGCCAAGCGGGCACCGGCGTCGGCAAGGATGTAGCTTGCCTCGCGCGGATGGAGCTTGGCATTGATCGGTACTGCCACCAGGCCCGCCCAGAGCATCCCGTACAGGCACTCGAGGTATTCAGGGCAATTGCTCATGTAGATGGCCACCCGGTCCCCGGCCTCCAGCCTGAGATTCCGTCGCAGGAAGCCGGCCAGGCGTGCCGCGCGCGCAGCCAAGCCTGCATAGGTGTGCAAGGGACGTGTCCCGACCATGACTGCGGGCCGTTCAGGAAAGGTCCGCGCCGAACGCGCAAGCAGCTGGGCCAGGTTCATTTGCAGCGCTCCAGAATGCTGACGTAGTTGGCGACCGCGGCTCCGCCCATGTTGAAGACACCGGCTAGACTGGCGCCCGGCACCTGCATTTCGAGCGCCTCGCCGGTCAACTGCATGGCAGCCATAACATGCATGGACACGCCAGTTGCGCCGATTGGATGGCCCTTGGCCTTGAGTCCGCCGGATGGGTTGACCGGCAGGCGGCCGTCCGGTTGGACTGTGCCGTCCAGCAGGCATTCCCCGCCTTGCCCCGGCAGGGCCAGCCCCATGGCCTCGTAGGTCAGCAGTTCGGCAATGGTGAAGCAGTCGTGCACCTCAGCAAGCGAAAGGTCGCCCACCTCGCAGCGTGCCTCCGCCAATGCTTGTGCCCAGGCACGCTGCGGCCCCTCGAAGCCCAGAACGTCGCGACGGGAAATCGGCAGGAAGTCGTTGACCTGGGCCCGCGCCCGCAAGCGTACAGCACGCCGCATGCTCACAGCCACCGACTCATCGGCGAGCACTAGGGCGGCGGCACCATCGGACACCAGGGAGCAATCGGTCTTGCGCAGCGGGCCGGCGATCAGCGGATTGCGGTCCGACACGGTGTTGCAGAACTCGAAACCGAGATCCCGGCGCATGTGGGCCCAGGGGTTGCGCGCACCGTTGGCGTGATTCTTCGCAGCGATTCGTGCCAGCGTTGCCGAATGGTCACCGTAGCGTTCGAAGTACTGCTCGGCCAGTTCGCCGAAGAGCCCCGGAAAGCTCAGGCCTCGGGCCGCTTCCTCGCGCACGTAAGACGCCGACGCCAGCACCTGCGTCACCTCCGGACCCGATACTGCCGTCATCTTCTCGGCACCGACCACCAGCGCGATCCGGGCTCGCCCGGCTTCGATCGCATCGCAGGCGGCATAGACCGCTGCCGCACCCGAGGCGCAGGCGTTCTCGACCCGGGTGGCCGGACACCAGCGCAAGGCCGGATCTGCCTGGTGTACGAGTGAAGAGCAAAAGATCTCCGGCACCAGGCCACCGTTCAGATGCCCCAGCCAGATCCCGTCCACATCCGCCGCGGCGACCTCTGCATCCTGAAGTGCATAACGGCCGACATCGGTGATGAGCGACTCGAGGTCGATGTTGTCGAGCCGGCCGAATGGCGAGTGAGCCCATCCGATAATGCAAATGCCCATGCTGTTTCCTTCATGTGAATGAACTGTAGATAGGAGGATCGAATTCGCTCCTTCTGGATCATTAAAGGCATCGGCCATGCCAAAGCCGACGCTGAACATGACGCCCTGCAACATCCTGATTTTCCGTCGTTAAACTAATCCGGCCGAATGCCGCCGGCCCATCACCGTCTGTTTGTTGGACGGCCACCGAGTCTTTCCCGTTTGATTCCAGAACGTGCAGTACTCAAGTGCGCGCCTGCACTTTCGAGGCGATTCCGCGGCCCCGGCTGGACTGCAGCCTATCGCCATGCCTTGGCATTGCTTTTGCGTTTTGCCAGCTTGCTTCCAGTACAGAAATCAACAACAACACCGGAGACAACCATGCCTAGCTCCTCTGCATCGTGGCCCGCCCAGCGCCCCGTCGGCCGCATCCCGGTCAGCCTACTCACCGGCTTCCTCGGCGCGGGCAAGACGACCCTGTTGAACCAGTTGATGAAGGACCCCTCGATGTCGGGCACCGCGCTGCTGATCAACGAGTTTGGCGAGGTCGGCATCGACCACCACTTGGTCGACAAGCTCGACGAGCACACGCTGCTGCTCGACTCCGGCTGCATTTGCTGCAGCGTGCAGGGCGATCTGGTTAGGGCCCTGCGGAACCTCCATCAGCGGCTTTCTCGGCGGGAAATCCCGAACCTTTCCCGGGTAATCATCGAGACGACCGGACTCGCCGACCCGGTTCCCGTCGTCTATACCCTGATGGAGGAGCGCTTCATCGCTGCGCGCTACGTCTGCGACAGCGTGCTGACGGTCGTCGACGCAGAGCATGGTCTTGATCAGCTGACACGACACGGGGAAGCCGTGCGTCAGATCGCCATGGCCGATTACCTGCTGATCAGCAAGAGCGATCTAAGCAACGCCATGACTCGGGCACGATTGGAGACGAAACTCGCCGCTCTCAACCCCAGTGCGCGCCGCCTAGAGGTGCGCCACGGTAAGGTGTCGCCAGATCAGCTCTTCGGTAGCGGAATTTATGCCGTTGCAGGGAAGTTACCCGACGTTGCTCGCTGGCTGATGGATGAACGCAAGCACGAGCAATACCAGCCAGCAGAAACCACGGAAGCACCGCACTGGGTGCATAAGCCTACCGCACGCAATCACAAGCACGCCGAGCGCCACAGCAATGCCGTCTCGAGCTTCGTCATCCGCTTTGAAGCGCCAGTCCAGTGGCACAGCTTCGCAGTATCGATTGGGCGCATCTTGGCATCGTATGGACAACAGCTGCTTCGGGTGAAGGGGCTAATGGCGGTGGCAGGCGACCCACAGCCGCATGTCATCCAGTGCGTTCAGGACGTGGCCTACCCACCGGTGCGACTCCCGACTTGGCCCGACAGCGGCGCTTTCGCCGATCGCTGTGGACGACTGGTGTTCATCGTGCAGGATCTCGATCCGGCTGCAGTCGACACTATCCGCAGTGCGCTAGCTGACCTTCCCAGCGAGGCCGCAGCCGTGCGCATCAGCGCCGCCCACCCGCTACTCCCCACGCGTTGCTGGCTCACCCGGCAAATCCTAGTTACGCCCCTCGGAGGCATGGAACTCGATGCCTGGTTTGTCCAGCCGAAGCGATTCATGAACCGCCCCGCCATCAGCGCACGCTCTTGAATGGCGGAATCAGGCCGCCACCGCTGATACGTCACGTCAACAAAGACGACTGATTGTGCTTTCTAGCCCCAAATAGCTCAGTCATCTCGGATTCACGCCGACGACAGCAAGTGCGTACTAGCCGCTCTCACCGCCTATCTCGGCGATGTCTGTGGCACCGCCCACATACGATATCGAGTACCGCCTCGCCCACAAGAGCGGTACCAGACGCTGAATTCGCACCGTCAGCACCATGCTAAGAAACGCTCACGGTATGCGGCTGCGCATCCAGCAACAGGAATGAATCCATGCGTTTCCACAATAAGAAGAATCCAGCCTGTGCCGCGTCCCTGACCCTTGTCCTGGCGATCCCGGCCGTCGCCGCCGACGGAGAGGGCTTTCTCGAGGGGGCGACCGTGAATGTGCTCAACCGCAACATCTACTTCAGCCAGGACTTCCGCCATGGCGACACCTTCAACAACCCGCAGACCGGCGAGAAGAAGCACCTGCGCGCCGAGTGGGCGCACGGCGTGATCGCCAACTTCGAGTCCGGCTTCACGCCCGGGGTGGTGGGTTTCGGCCTGGACGTGCGCGGCCAGTTCGGCTTCAAGATGGACGGCGGCGACGGGCGGGTCGGCAACGGCATGGCGGGTAACGGCATCATCCCGCGGCGCGGCTACGACTTCGACGGCAAGCCCAAGAGCCAGTTCGGCCGT
>NZ_FOFJ01000005.1:0-6418 GCF_900110885.1 Azotobacter beijerinckii
GTGGGCGGCCGGGAAACGCGCGAGTGCCGCTATTTCCTGAGCTCGATCGGCGACCTGGAACGCTTTGCCGGCGTGGTGCGCGACCACTGGGCCATTGAGAACAGCCAGCACTGGGTGTTGGATGTGCAGTTTCGCGAGGATGCCAATCGCAGTCGCAAGGACCACTCGGCCAGCAACCTGGCCGTGATACGCCGTGCGGCACTGAACCTGATACGACAGAACGACAGCAGTCAACTGAGCATTGGCAGGCGGCGCATGCGGGCCTGCACCAATGCGCAGTACCGAACCCAACTGCTGTTTGGCCCGGATGCCTCATAGCGCGATTGCCCTGGGCGGTGTGCGCCTTTGCCATGGGCTGGCCGGACAGCGACTGGTAGAATTGCGTATTTTCACGAGGGCTCGAGCATGCACGACAGAGACCGCATGAGTGGCAGCGAAATCCGGGCGGGAGGCGGGCTGGCGCTGGTGTTCGCCTTTCGCATGCTGGGCATGTTCATGGTGCTGCCGGTGCTCGCCACCTATGGAATGGAACTGGCCGGTGCCACGCCGGCGTTGATCGGTCTGGCGATCGGTGCCTACGGGTTGACCCAGGCGGTGTTGCAGATTCCCGTCGGCATCCTCTCCGACCACATCGGTCGGCGGCCGGTGATCTATGTCGGCCTGCTGATCTTCGCCGCCGGCGCGGTGCTGGCGGCCAATGCCGACTCCATCTGGGGGGTCGTCGCCGGCCGCGTGCTGCAGGGAGCCGGGGCGATCTCGGCGGCGGTGATGGCGCTGCTCTCCGACCTGACTCGCGAGCAACACCGCACCAAGGCCATGGCCATGATCGGCATGAGCATCGGCCTGTCGTTCGCCGCGGCCATGGTGATCGGTCCGCTCTTGACCCGTGCCTTCGGCCTGTCCGGACTGTTCTGGGCGACCGCCGGCATGGCCCTGTTCGGCATCCTGATCGTTGCCGCGCTGGTACCGTTGGCGCCGCGGGCCCTGCAGCACCGTGAATCTGCGGTGGCGCGCCAGGCACTGGGCGCCACGCTGAGCCATCCCGATCTGCTGCGCCTGGATTTCGGTATCGGCGCGCTGCATGCGATCCTCATGGCCACCTTCGTGGCCCTGCCGCTGGCACTGGTGGAGCGGGGTGGCCTGCCCCGGGAAGAGCACTGGTGGGTCTACCTGGTCGCTCTGTTCGTAGGCTTCTTCGGTATGGTTCCGTTCATCTTCTATGCTGAAAAGAAGCGTCGGATGAAGCGGGTGTTCTGCGCGGCGGTGGCAGTCCTGCTGTTCTGCGAACTGTATTTCTGGCTGTTTGGCGGCAGCCTGGTGGCTCTGGTGCTGGGGGCGGTGGCGTTCTTCACCGCCTTCAACCTGCTGGAGGCGTCCCTGCCATCGCTGGTCAGCAAGGTTGCCCCGGCCGGCGGCAAGGGTACGGCGATGGGCGTGTATTCCACCAGTCAGTTCCTCGGCGCGGCACTGGGCGGCATCTTCGGCGGCTGGCTGTACCAGCAGGGTGGGCTGGGCGCGGTGTTCGTCGGCTGTGCGCTGCTCTGCGCCCTGTGGCTGGCGATTGCTGTTACCATGCGAGAACCTCCCTACGTGACCAGCCTGCGCTTGCCGCTGTCGCCCGCGGCCCTGCGCGATGCGGCCCTGCGCGAGCGTCTGCTGGCCGTGCCCGGAGTGGCAGATGCCGAGGTGGTGGCCGAGGAGGCCGCCCTCTATATCAAAGTGGATACCCAAAAACTGGACCGCACGTCCTTGGAGCGCCTGATCGAGCCGGCGCCGGCGGCGTGCTGAAGCCTAGGAGAACGTTATGGCCCGTGGGGTTAACAAAGTCATTCTGATCGGCAACGTCGGCGGCGACCCGGAAACCCGTTACCTGCCCAACGGCAATGCGGTCACCAACATCACCCTGGCCACCACCGACGCCTGGAAGGACAAGCAGACCGGCCAGCAGCAGGAGCGCACCGAATGGCACCGCGTGGTGTTCTTCGGCAAGCTCGCCGAGATTGCCGGCGAGTATCTGCGCAAGGGCTCGCAGTGCTACGTCGAGGGCCGCCTGCAGACCCGCAAGTGGCAGGGGCAGGATGGCCAGGATCGCTACACCACCGAGATCGTCGTCGACATGAACGGCACCCTGCAGCTGCTCGGCGGCCGTGGCGGCAGTGGCGACGACGCCCCGCGCGCGCCGCGTCCCCCGCGCGAACCGCAGCAGCAGGCCCAGGCCCCGCAGGCGCGTCCCGCTCCGCAGCAGGACCGGCAGCCGCCGGCGCCGGACTACGACAGCTTCGACGACGACATCCCTTTCTAGCGCGGCCTCCCCGTCTGCCGCACGGCAGGCGGGAACTCACTCTTCTAGGTGCCTCCGGACACTCCGCGGCGCCTCGGTCGGCGCGAAGCGCTCGGCATAGACGGCCGCTAGCCACTCGACGAAGACCTTGACCCGCGGCGACAACTGGCGGTGATAGGGATAGAGCACCGAGACCGGCAGGCCGGGGCTCGGCCAGTCCGCCAACACCTCCTCCAGCCTTCCGCTGCGCAGATGCTCCTCCACCCGGAAGCGCGGCACCTGGATCAGCCCGCAGCCGTTCAGCGCACAGGTGCTGTAGCACTCCGCGTCGTTGACCGAAATCCAGCCGCCCATCTCGAACTCCGCCACTTCGCCGTCGACCAGGAAGCTGAAGGGGTAGCGGATGTCGCGATTGCTGGAGAAGAAGCCCACCGCTTGGTGTGCCGACAGTTCGTCGGGCTGGGCGGGACGGCCATGCCGTTCCAGGTAGTCCGGGCTGGCGCAGACCACCTCCGGCATCAGCGCCAGGCGTCGCGCCACCAGCGAGGAGTCGCGCGGATTGCCGGCGCGGACCACGCAGTCGATGCCTTCGCCCACCAAGTCCACCAGGCGGTCGCCGCTGCTGATGGCCAGTTCGATCTGCGGGTAGCGGCGGTGGAACTCCTGGATGTGCGGCAGGATGATCAGGTTGGCATGGGCGCCATGCAGGTCCAGGCGCAGGGTGCCGCGCGGGTTGGCCATTGCACTGCTGAGGGAGGACTCGGCATCCTCCAGATCGCCGAGGATACGTTTGCAGCGCTCGTAGAAAGCCTGCCCGTCCAGTGTCGGGCGCACCTGACGGGTGGTGCGCTCCAGCAGTCGCGCGCCGAGCCGTTCCTCCAGAGTCTTGATGGCATGGGTGGCCGTGGCGCGGGGGATGTCCAGGGCGCCGGCTGCCCGGGTGAAGCTGCCCAGCTCGACGATGCGGGCGAAGAGCTGCAGGGTGTCGAATCTGTCCATGGGCACCGCAATTGTTAGGCCTTGTTGAATAATCCTGACAATTCCAGCGCATTTATCCAAGCAGACCCAGCGACCAGAATCACTTCCAACAGGGACGGCCTTCGTCGCCCCGTCATGCGGGAGTGAGATCATGCAGACAATCGACAAGGCGGCCATCGTGACCGGGGCCTCGCGCGGCATCGGCCGGGCCATCGCCCTTCGCCTGGCCCAGGATGGCTTCGTGATCGCCGTCAACTACGCCGGCAACCAGGCCTTGGCCGAGTCGCTGGTGTCAGAAGTCGTCGCCGGCGGCGGACGGGCCATCGCCGTGCGCGGCGATGTGGCCGAGCCGGCCGACATGGAGCACCTGTTCGCCAGGACGCGCGCAACCTTCGGGCGCATCGACGTGGTGGTCAACAGCGCCGGAATCATGCCCCGCCTGACGATTGCCGGCGGTGACCTCGAGCAGTTCGACCGGGTGCTGCGCACCAACTTGCGCGGTGCCTTCATCGTGCTTTCCCTGGCGGCCCACCAGGTGGAGCGCGGTGGGCGGATCATCGCCTTATCGACCAGCGCGATCGCCAAGTCCTTCCCCAGCTACGGCCCCTACATCGCCAGCAAGGCCGGCGTCGAGGGTTTGGTGCATGTGTTGGCCAACGAGCTGCGCGGGCACGAGATCAGTGTCAATGCCGTGGCTCCGGGGCCGGTCGCCACCGAGTTGTTCCTCGCCGGCAAGAGTGCGGAGCAGATCGATCAGCTGGCCAGGCTGTCACCGCTGGAACGTCTTGGCACGCTCGAGGACATCGCGGCGGTGGTGTCCTTCCTCGCCGGCCCGGACGGCGCCTGGATCAATTCCCAGGTGCTGCGCGCCAACGGTGGCTTCGCCTGAGTAAAGTGCTCAAGGCTGGGCGGCAACCGGTTGTTTGCCACTCTGATCTGCTCCGGCGCATGGCCTGCGCGGGCAGTAGTGACGCGCACCGTCGAAAGCCGCACAATACGTCCGATTGCCGGGAATGGTTTGACCATCTTGGCGCCGCTCACCGCAGATGACGGACCGTTTTCAGTCTCTCCATGCATTTATTACTTCTGCCAACCCAGGGTAGTCTCATCCCATGCATATGCGCCTGATGCTGCTGGGCGGTGGCAGCGCCTTGGGCCAGGCGCTGATCCATCTGGGGGCCGAGGCCGACATCAGCTTCTTGGCTCCCCGGCCGCCGGAGCAGGGCTGGGATTCGGCCAGCCTGACCCTTCTGCTCGACGAGACCCGCCCCGATGCGTTGGTCAATCTCGCCTACTACCACGACTGGTTCCAGGCCGAGACGCTCGACGCCACGCGCCTTGCCACCCAGGAGCGCGCGACCGAGCGTCTCGCCGCGCTTTGCCTGCATCATCAGATCATCCTGCTGCAGCCCTCCAGTTACCGGGTCTTCGATGGCGCACGCGCCACGGCCTACAGCGAGAAGGACGAGCCCATGCCGCTCGGGCTGCGTGGGCAGTCCCTGCTGCGCATCGAGCAGAGCGTGCGTTCGATCTGCCCCCGGCATGTGCTGCTGCGCTTCGGCTGGCTGTACGACGACAGTCCCGGCGGGCTGCTCGGGCGTTTCCTCCAGCGTGCGGAACGGGAAAGCGTGCTGGCGCTCGCCGACGACCGGCGCGGCAACCCGACGCCGGTGGACGATGCCGCGCGGGTGATGCTCGCTGTGCTGAAGCAGTTGGATTGCCGTGCACCGCTGTGGGGCACCTACCACTATGGCGGCCACGAGGCGACCACCGCGCTGGCATTCGGCCAGGCGATCCTCGGCGAGGCGCGCGTCCACCGTCGGCTGGTCGTCGAGGAGATTCAGGCCCGGCCGCATGGGGTGAGCCCGGACGCGACCGAAGAGCCGCAGCATGCGGTGCTATCCTGCAAGAAGGTTCTCAACACCTTCGGCATCAAGCCGCGCGCCTGGCGCGCCGGTTTGCCGAACCTGCTGGATCGCTATTATCGCCATGTCTGATCTGCCTGTTCTGATAACCGGGGGGGCCGGCTTCATTGGCTCGCATCTGGTCGATGCGCTGCTCGCCCAAGGGCATTCGGTGCGCGTGCTGGACAACCTGTCCAGCGGCACGCCGGACAATCTGCCGCTCGGCGACCCCCGCCTCGAACTGGTCGAGGGGGATGTCGCCGATGCCGCTCTGGTGCGGGAGGTCTTGGGCGGCTGTCGGGCTGTGGTCCATCTGGCGGCTGTGGCCTCGGTACAGGCTTCGGTGATCGACCCGGCAGGCACCCACCGGAGCAATTTCATCGGCACCCTGAGCGTCTGCGAGGCGATGCGCGAGCAGGGAGTCGGGCGCGTACTGTTCGCTTCCAGCGCGGCCGTCTACGGCAACAACGGAGAAGGCGAGGCGATCGACGAGGATACACCGAAGGCACCGCTCACCCCCTATGCGGCGGACAAGCTGGCCAGCGAGCATTATCTGGACTTCTATCGCCGCCAGCACGGGTTGGAGCCGGCGGTCTTTCGTTTCTTCAATATCTATGGGCCGCGCCAGGACCCTTCTTCGCCCTACTCGGGAGTGATCAGTATCTTCACCGAGCGCGCCGCGAAGCGCCTGCCCATCACCCTGTTCGGCGATGGCGAGCAGACCCGCGATTTCGTCTATGTCACCGATCTCGTCGGCGTGTTGCTGCAGGCTCTGGAGATGCCGCAAGTGCTGCCGGGAGCGGTGAACGTCGGATTGAATCGAAGCGTCAGCCTCAACCGGCTGCTCGAGGAGATCTCGCTGCTGTTCGGCGGTCTGCCGGAGGTGCGTCGGGAAGCCGCGCGTCCTGGCGATATTCGCCATTCGCGGGCGGACAACCGGCGGTTGCTGGCGCGTTATCAGGTGTCCGAGCCGACCCCGATGGCCGCTGGCCTAGCCCGTTTGCTGGGCGGCGTGCAGTCCTGAGAACTATCGCCTGGCGGTGACGATTTGGCCGCGCCAGCCGTATATGGACAAAAAGAAAAAGGCGCCGTGCAGGCGCCTTTTTCGTAGTGGACTCGTTCAGTACTTGTAGCCGAGGGAAACCATGTAAACCATGGGGTCGACGTCCACGTCGACGGAAACCTTGGTGCCGTTGAGGTGGGTGGTGGCCGTGGTGTTGATGTCGATGTAGCGAACCTGGGCGTTGAGGATGAG
>NZ_FOFJ01000005.1:7893-167801 GCF_900110885.1 Azotobacter beijerinckii
TGCCGGGCAGCTTGCCGGTACCGTGGAGGCGGATGTCTTCGCTCTCTTCGTGGGGGTCGACGGTAACCAGGCCGGCCCGCATGATGATGTCGCCGCGCTCGTGTGCAGTGGCGTAGGGGGCTGCCAGGGCCATGCCGACCAAGGAAAGGGCGAAGAGGGATTTGAACTTGGCCATGGCGAACTCCCGAAGAAGTATTTACGTGTTGGAGTTGATATTAATAACTCCCGACAGTCCGGCCTTGATTTGTCTCAATAAAACTCCGGGATCTTGTTCGATCCGGATGGGAGGTAATAAAGTCGCTGTTTCTGGTGGAAGGCGATCTGGTGTCGAGTTGTTGGCTGGATAACTTTTTGGCGGGCAGGAAAGTTTGGCTTGCAGGGAGGCTCGAAAAACTTTCAGGAGGCTTGTCATCGTCGAAGTGTGTCGACAATCAAGCGGAAGAAAGAGCGGAGGTGGGATTCGACGGCTGGTACTGCGCGAGTCGTTCGGCGAAACCTGGATAATGGTTTCCGGACAGATGGGCGATGATAGTTTGCTCGGTCGCTTTCATCTTGATCTGGCGCAATAAAAGCTCTTTCGTGTTCTTGTGCGGGGAGTGAATTGTGAAGCCATTCTCAAAACACTGTCCTTCGTCCAGAGGGCGCGGGTGCCGAGGCGGGTTGTCGCAGATCGGGCCGGAGGCCTTGGCCCGAGCCCCGACAAGCCTTGCCACCGGTGGCTGCGGGTGGTTCCTCTGCAGAAGATGCTTTTCTCTTTGGGAATGTGCCTTGCCGAGGGTGCCCCGTATGAACGCTTATCCCCACCGTTTGCTGGCGGCTGTCTCACTGCTGCTCAGTCTGCCGCTGTCGGCGGCGTCGCTGGAGGAAAGCCAACGCCTGGCCGAGGAGGCAAAGGCCTCGCAAGAGCGCATCGAAGCGTTGGACGATACCGGTCGGGCAATACCGCGCGGCCATCCGGCAGGCCGAGGCCTTGAGGGGCTACAACACCCAGATGCGCGAAATGACCGTCGCCCAGAGCAAGGAACTGGCCGGTTATCGGTAGCAGCTGGACGATATCGAGCGTACCCGGCAGGCCGTGGCGCCGCAGATGCAGCGTATGGTCGAGGTGCTCGGCGAGTTCGTCGCGGCCGACCTGCCGTTCCTGCCGGAGGAGTGTGGCGACCGTCTGGCGCAGTTGCAGGAGCTGCGGCCGCAGCCGGATGTCTCCCTGGCGGAGAAATACCGGCGGACCCTCGAGGCCCGCCAGATCGAGAGCGACTATGGTCGTACCCTTGAGGCGTGGCGCGGCGAACTGCAGGCAGAGGGCGGCCTGCGCAGCGTCGAATTTTTCCGTCTGGGCCGGGTGATGCTTTATTACCAGACCCTCGACGGCCACGAGAGCGGCTGGTGGAGCCCAGGCGCGCCGCTGGGAGGTGCTTGACGACAGCGCCCGACGTCCCCTGGCCCAGGCCATCGCCATCGCCCGGCAGCAACAGGCTCCCGCCTACCTGCGGCTGCCCGTCAAGACCCTGACCCGGGAGGCCAAGCAATGATGCGTCGTTTCGCGGCCGCCTTTTTCCTGAGCCTGTTGCCGACCCTCGCCCCGGCGGCGGACGTCCTGAGTCCCGATCAACTGCTCGAGCATATCCGCAGCGAACGCGCCGCCGAGGTCGGTGCCATGGCCGAGCGAGAAAAGGCCTTCCTTGCCAAGCACAGCGAGCCAGCCAGTCTGCTCGCCGCCGCCCGGACCGAGCTGAATGCGCAGAAGGCCGAGGCCGAGCGCCTGAAGGCCGAATTCGACCGTCAGGCGGCCCAACTGGCCGAGCAGGAAAAAAACAGCTGACCCTGCACGTCGGCGACTTCGGCGAGCTGTTTGCCGTGGTTCGCCAGAGTGCCGGGGATATCGTCGGGCAGTGGCAGGACAGCCTGCTCAACGCGCAGTACCCCAGAGCGTCTGGCGCGCCTCAAGGCGCTGGCGGAAAGCAGGGTCCTGCCGTCCAGCGAGGATCTCGACGGCTACTGGATGACCCTGCTCGAAGACCTCGCCTCCAGCGGCCGGGTCGAGCGGCTGGAGCTGCCGGTGCTGCGCGTCGGCACCTTTTCCAGCTTCGGCGAGGCGGGCTTCCTGCGCTACGACGCCGAAGCCGGCGAACTGCTGGCGGCGGCCAACCAGCCCTCGGGACGCGGCCAGGTGACGAGCTATCTGGAGAGCGGCGAGGCGCTCGCCGAGCTGCCTGTCGATCCCTCGCGCGGCACCCTGCTGGCCCAGCTGCAACGCGAGCCGGATTTCTGGACCCGCCTGCAGCAGGGCGGACTGGTCGGCTGGGTGATCGTCGCCCTCGGCGTATTCGGTCTATGCCTCGCCGCCTGGCGGATATTCTATCTCGGCGGCGTGCTCGGGCCGCAGCCGCAGTTGGCCGACCTGGAAACCCTGGAACTCAAGCTGGGCGAGGTGATCCTCCAGGAAACCCCACCGCTGGAGCGCGGCCTGGGCCTGGTCAAGCTGATCAGTACGGTAGCCCCACTGCTCGGCCTGCTCGGTACCGTCGGCGGCATGATCGCGGTGTTCGATGTGCTGGCCCTGAGCGGGGCCGGCAACCTGCGCGGCATGGCCGCCGGCGGCGCCGAGGGCGGAGCGGGCAGTACCGCTCCGGCAATCCCCTGCACTGGCTGAGCCCGGCCCAGCTGGAGCAGGCGCACTGGAATCTCGCCCTGGAGGCGCTGACGCGCGCCGAGCAGGCCGGCGCGGGCCGTAGCCAGGTAGGCCCCTGGCGCGAGTGGGCGGAGGGCGAACTGGCGTTCGAGCGCGAACGACATCCGGCCACGGTGAACTGAGCGTTGCGGTTTCCGGCCCCTTCGAAGGCCGTTGGGACAGGCGGCGATTATTGGTCCAGCTGGTACGGATAGACCTTGCTGGTAGCCATCCGGTAACCCGCCTCGGCCAGCTCGCTGCTGGTATGTTCGACCTGTAGTTTGCCTTCCACCCAATACGGCTGGTACAGCACCTCGAGCTGTACGCCCGGCTCGTTGCGCACATGCACGATCTGGTTCGACGGCGGCGGTGGCACATGGATGCAGGCGCCGAAGTAGGGCACCAGCAGGAATTCGCGGACGCGCCCGTCGCTGGCAGTCTCCAGCGGCACCAGGTAGCCGGGCAGGCGGACCAGCTGGCCGTTCAGCGCCTCGACCACCGGCGCCGCCGGCGACATCTGCGCCGCGGGCGGGTCGGACTCGTCCGACAGCGCGCTGCCCTGGCCTGGGTCGTGCATCGGCGCCTGCGGTTCCGGAGTGGCCGGCGTCCCCGTCGGGATCATCTCGGTCCAGGCCAGGTCGCGGGGTTCGGCCGCCCACAGCGGCGGGACGAGGGCGAGCAGCAGGGCAATCAGAATGCGTCGCATCGGGACTCCTCACAGACGAATGGACAGGCCGTCGGACAACGACTGGCGATAGGCGCGCCAGGCCGGCACGCCGCCCAGCGGCAGGGCGGCGAGCAGAATGGCGCCGAGCAGCAGCCATTCGTAGGCGCTCGGCGCAGCGAACGGCAGATACAAACCGTAGGCCGCCTGCAGCGGTCCCTGGGCCAGCAGGATACCGAGATAGAGCAGGGCCAGGCCGAGCAAGATGCCGGCCAGGGCCAGCGCGAAGGCCTCCAGCACCAGCAGTCCGGCGATGTGCCAGGGCCGCGCGCCCAGCGAGCGGAGGATCGCCATCTCCCGGCGGCGCTCGTTGAGGCTGGCGAGGATCGCCGTGAGCATGCCGATCAGCCCGGTCAGCACGACGCACAGCGAGATCACGAACAGCGCCTGCTCCGCCGTGCCCATCAGGCTCCACAGCTCCTGCAGGGCGACCCCGGGGAGGATCGCCAGCAGCGGCTCGCCCAGGTAGTCGTTGATTTCCCGCTGCACGGCGAAGGTGGCGATCTTGCTGTCGAGACCGAGCAGGAAGGCGGTGATCGCCTTGGGCTGCAGGTCCAGCCGGCGCGCCCGTTCGGCGTCGATCCGCGCGCTGCCCTGGGCCGGCACGCCGCCTCGCCAGTCGACGTGCAGCGCCTCCATCCCGGCCAGGTCGATGTGCAGGGTGCGGTCCACCGGCGTGCCGGTGCGGCCGAGGATGCCGACCACGCGGAACGGCTTGTCGTCGTGGCGGGTCAGGCTGATCTTCGCCACGCCGTGGGCCAGGACGATCTCGTCGCCCGGTCGGTAGTGCAGCGCTTCGGCCACCTCGGCGCCGAGCACCACCTCGAACGGGTCCGCGGCGAAGGCGCGGCCTTCTTTCAATTCCAGTGGCTGCTGGCGGCCGTAGTGGTAGTGCTCGAAGTAGGCCGGCGTGGTGCCGAGCACCCGGTAGCCGCGGTGCGAATCGCCCAGCGACAGCGGGATCGCCCATTTCACCCGCGGGTGCTCGGCGAAGTGCCGGAAACTCTCCCAGCGGATGTTGTTGGTGGCGTTGCCGATGCGGAACACCGAGTAGAGCAGCAGGTTCACCGGACCGGAGCGGGCGCCGACGATCAGGTCGGTGCCGCTCAGGGTGCTGGCGAAGCTGGCGCGGGCCTCGGTGCGCACCCGCTCGACGGCGAGCAGTAGGCAGACCGAGAGGGCGATGGCGAACACTGTGAGCAGGGCGGTGAAGCGGCGGTTGGTCAGGCTGGCCAGGGCCAGGCGCAGCAGGTGCATGTCAGATCTCCCGGGGGCGGGCGGCGCGGTTCAGTTCGAGCAGCGACAGGTTGCGCTCGAACAATCCCGCCAGGCTCTGGTCGTGGCTGACGAACAGCAGGCTGGCCGAGGCTTCGCGGCACTCGGCGAAGAGCAGGTCGAGAAAGGCCTGGCGAGCGTCGGTGTCCAGTGCCGAAGTGGGCTCGTCGGCGATCACCAGCTCCGGCTGGCCGATCAGCGCGCGGGCGGCGGCGACCCGCTGCTGCTGGCCGATCGAGAGTTCCGCGGCGCGGCGTTCCAGCAGGGACTCGTCCAGGCCGAGGTGTTCCAGCAGGCCGGCCACCGCCCGGGCGACGCTGCCATGGCGCTGGCGGGCTCGTGCGGTGCGCAGCTTCGAGAAATGGCAGGGCAGCTCGACGTTGGCGCGTACCGACAGGAACGGCAGCAGGTTGAATTGCTGGAAGATGTAGCCGGTATGGTCGACCCGGAAGTGGTCGCGGGCCGCCGCGGAGAGCGCGCCGAGTTCGGTACCGAGCAGGCGGATGTGCCCGCGGGCGGGCTGCTGCACGCCGCCGAGCAGGCCGAGCAGGGTGGTCTTGCCGCTGCCGGAGGGGCCCTTGAGGAACAGGGTCTCGCCGCGCCGCAGGTGAAACTCGGGAATGTCCAGCAGCTCGGGCTGGCCCGGCCAGGCGAAACCGAGGTTGGACAGTTCGATCAGGGGGGCGCTCATGGTGTCGGTCGAGGTACTCGATTGGGTCGTCGGCCGCAGGCCTCAGAATTCCAGGGCGGTGCGTTCGGGGCCGAGTTCCAGGCCTTGCTGCCCGTGGGGGCCGATCAGTTGGACCTGGATCTTCCGGGTGGCCGGGAATGTGCCGAACAGTGCGGCGAGATTCAAGCCCTCCAGCGCGTCTGCGGCGCTGCACTGCAGGCGGTAGCGGGCCTCGATGGCGCTGTGCTCGTGTCCGGCGACTTCGTCCGGATCGAGCAGTGCGCCGTGCAGGCTGTGCTCCTGCACCCGGCAGCGGGCGGCGGACGGTACGCCGAACAGGTCGAGCGGCTGCTCCAGCCGGGCGCGGACCTCGGCTACCCTGGCCTGCTCGGCGTCGCTGCGGGCGGCATGTTCGAAGCCGACCAGGTTCATCGCCGGGCTGGCGAATTCGATTTCGAGGATCTCCCCGTCCAGCGCCAGGTTGAGCTGGGCGCTGCCGTGCTCGTGGGCGGCGAGGGCTTCCCCGTGGGCGTGTTCGGAATGGCGATGGGGCTCCTCGGCCCGGGCAAGGCCGGCGGTCAGCAGGAGGAGGGACAGGGCAAGCAGCGAGCGGGGCATGGCGGTCTCCGGGCCGGATTCACGTTATGTTATAACGAGTTTGCCCGGGCCTCGCCAGCTGCGGGTCGCGCTTGGCGGAGCGCAGGCGGCGTGGGAGCATGGCGGCCTTCATCGCGAGGAGCTGTGCCCATGCTGAGAATACGCGGACACATCGGCGACTGGCCGGTAGACCTGAGTCTGGAACTGGACGACGAGGACTGGGCGCGCCTCGGCGCCCGGCTGGCTGCCGGCAACCCCGGCGCGCCCGCGGCCCCGGCGACGGAGCCGGTCGACCGGCTCTGGCAGACCGCCCAGCAGCTGCTGCGCAGCGCCGGGCAGATGGACGGCCCCGCGCTGCTCAACCAGTTGCAGGCGCTGGCCGGCAGCGCCGAGGCCGGCAAGCGCCTGCTGGTGCGGCTGCGCCACTGCGCGCAGGTCCGGGTCGAGAACGGCCCGGACGCGCCGATCTACCACTGGGCGGAATGATGCTCACGCCTCAGTAGAGGGCCTGGTAGAGCTTGCGGCGGTAGGTGGCGACCAGCGGGTGATCGCTGCCGAGCAGGTCGAAGACCTGCAGCAGGGTCTTGTGCGGCAGGCCGTCGGCGTAGCTGCGGTTGCGCACGAACAGCCGGAGCAGGCCGTCCAGTGCCGCCTCGTACTGCTGGCGCGCCAGTTGCTGGATCGCCAACTGATGGGCGGCCTCGTCGTCGCCGCCGTCCTGGGCCAGACGGCTCTTCAGCGCGGCGACCTCCGGCAGGTCGGCGGCCTGGCGCAGGAAGGTCAGCTGGGCCCGGGCGCCGGCCAGGGCCTGCTTGTGTTCGTCGCCCTTCACCGCCGCGAGCACCGCCTCGGCCTCGCCCAGTTCGCCGCGTTCGGCCAGGCAGCGGGCATAGAGGATCAGCGCGGCGGCGTTTTCGTTGTCTTCGCCGAGCAGCGCCACGAGCAGGCTCTCCGCCTCGCCGAACTGCCCGGCGGCGAACAGCGCCTGGGCGTTTTCCAGCGGGTCGCCCGCGGCGGGGGCGGGCGGCTGCACGTGGGGTTCGAGCATCGCGCGGATCGCCGATTCCGGCTGGGCGCCGGCGAAACCGTCGATAGGCTGACCGTCCTTGAACAGCACCACGGTGGGCAGGCTGCGGATGCCCATGCGCATCACGGTCTGCTGCTCGACGTCGCTGTTGACCTTGGCCAGCAGCAGTTCGCCCTGGTAGCTCTCGGCGATCTTCGCCAAGAGCGGCATCAGTGCCTTGCAGGGCGCGCACCATTCGGCCCAGAAGTCCACCAGCACCGGCTTGTGAAAGGAGTTTTCGAGGACCAGTTGCTCGAAGCTGGCGTCGGTGACGTCGAAGATGTAGGGGGTTTCGCTCATCGGAACTCTCGGAATGGGCTGGAACGGAGGCCAGCATGGTAAGTGGGGGCGCGCAGCGGGGGAAGCAAGGGGCGGGCGGGGCGCCCGCTCAGGCGCCGCGCCGGGCGTGGTACAGACTGACCCGGCGAAACTCCGCCGGCTCGGCCAGGTCCGGCCAGGTGCAGGCGTCGAGGGTGGCCAGGCGCCGGTAGCGCGGATGGGCGAAGTCGCGCACCCGCGAGTCCGCCACCAGGGCCTCGCGGCCGCGGGCGAGGAACGCATCGAGCAGCGGCAGGTTGGCGCGGTCGTAGAGCACGTCGGCGACCAGGATCAGCTCGAAGCGGTCGGCCTCGGCGAAGAAGTCCGTCGAATAGCCTAGCTCCACCCCGTTCAGCGCGGCGTTCGCCCGGCAGGCGGCGAGCGCCAGCAGGTCGAGATCGCAGGCCACCACTTCGGCGGCGCCCAGGCGGGCCGCAGCGATTGCCGCGACGCCGCTGCCGGCGCCGAAGTCCAGCACGCGCCGGCCGCGTATCCACGCCGGGTGTTCGGCCAGCCAGCGGGCGAGCGCCAGGCCGCTGGCCCAGCAGAAGCTCCAGTAGGGCGGTTCCGCGAGGATGCGCCGGGTTTCCGACGGGCTGAAGGCGCGTGCCATGTTCGCCAGATCGACCAGCCAGAGGCGCAGGTCGCTGCCCGGCAGCGCCTGGGCGACCAGTCGGGCATCGCCGAGCAGCTCGTCCAGCGCCGCCTGCAGCTCGAACGGCGCGTTCACGGCGCGGGGACCAGTTGCAGGGCGCCCAGCGCCTGGCTGTCGACGACGGAAAGGGTACGCGGCGGCAGGCGCAGGATCAGCCGGCCGGACTGGCTGGCCCGGCCGCGCAGCTCGATCCGCGTGCCGGCGGCGAAGGGCTGCGGGTGAAAGCGCAGGCTGAACGGCAGCGTCTGGCCGTTGCCCTGCAGGCGGGTGCTGCCAAGCTCCTCGCGCGGCGTGCCGCGCGCATCGACCAGCAGCACCGCCAACTCCACCTCGCTGTCCGCCGGGGCGCCGAGCAGGCTGCCGCGCAGCTCGCGCTGGTCGGCCGGCAGCGCTTCGTGCGTGGCGGCGGGCGCTGCCGAGGGCGACGGCGGGGACGGCTCGGGGTGATTGGAACAGGCGGCGAGCAGGAGGCTCAGGCCGAGGAGGGCGAAAGGGCGCGGCGACATGGGGGCTCCTTGGCGAGGGGGTGGCTGGGCGTCTGTATAGCGCAAAGCCCGCGGCTTGTCTTGGGGGCGGGATGCGCTACCATGGACTCCCGTTCTGCGACAGCCCTCGCCCATGCATTGTCCCTTCTGCAGCGCCCACGACACCAAGGTCATCGACTCGCGGCTGGTCGCCGAGGGCGATCAGGTGCGCCGCCGTCGCGAATGCCAGGCCTGCGGCGAGCGCTTCACCACCTTCGAGACCGCCGAACTGGTGATGCCCCGGCTGATCAAGCAGGACGGCAGCCGCCAGCCGTTCGACGAGGACAAGCTGCGCGCCGGCATGCAGCGGGCGCTGGAGAAGCGTCCGGTGAGCGTCGAGCGCCTGGAGGCGGCGATCGGCCGGATCAAGCACGAGCTGCGCGCCACCGGCGAGCGGGAGATCAAGTCGCGGGTGCTCGGCGAGCTGGTGATGGCCGAGCTGCGCAAGCTCGACGAGGTCGCCTATATCCGCTTCGCCTCGGTCTACCGGCGCTTCCAGGACCTCAACGAGTTCCGCGAGGAAATCGAACGCCTCTCCCGCGAGCCATCCAAGCCATGAACCACCCTCTCTATATGGCCCGCGCCCTGGAACTGGCGCGCCGGGGACTGTATTCCACCCACCCCAATCCGCGGGTCGGCTGCGTGGTCGTCGCCGAAGGCACGGTGGTCGGCGAGGGCTGGCACGTGCGCGCCGGCGAGTCGCACGCCGAGGTCCATGCCCTGCGCCAGGCCGGCGAGCGGGCGCGCGGCGCCACCGCCTACGTCACCCTGGAGCCCTGCAGCCATCACGGGCGCACGCCGCCCTGCGCCGAGGCGCTGGTCGCGGCCGGGGTCGGCCGGGTGGTGGCGGCCATGCAGGACCCCAATCCGCAGGTGTCCGGGCGCGGTCTGGCGCGTTTGCGCCAGGCCGGCATCGAGGTCGAGGTCGGCGTGCTGGAGGCCGAGGCGCGCGAACTCAACGCCGGTTTCGTCAAGCGCATGGAGCGCGGCCTTCCGCTGGTGCGGGTCAAGCTGGCGATGAGCCTGGACGGCCGCACGGCGATGGCCAGCGGCGAGAGCCAGTGGATCACCGGGGCGCCGGCGCGCGCCGCGGTGCAGCGCCTGCGCGCCCGCTCCAGCGTGGTGCTGACCGGCGCCGACACCGTGCTCGCCGACGGCGCCCGGCTCACCGTGCGCGGCGAGGAGCTGGGGCTGGCGCCCGAGCAGGCCGCCCTGGCGCTGCAGCGCCCGCCGCTGCGCGTGCTGGTCGACGGAGGCCTGCGGGTGCCGCTGGACGCGCCCTTCTTCCAGGCCGGGCCGGCGCTGGTGGCGAGCTGCGCGGCCGAGCGCGAAGCCGCCTACCGCGCGGCCGGCCACGAGCTGCTGGCCTTGCCGGGCGAGGCCGACCGGGTCGACCTGCCGGCGCTGCTCGCCGAGCTGGCCGCGCGCGGCGCCAACGAGGTGCTGGTGGAGGCCGGCCCGCGCCTGGCCGGGGCCTTCGCCCGGCTGGGGCTGGTCGACGAGTACCGGATTTTCGTCGCGCCCAAGTTCCTCGGCTCGACCGCCCGGCCGCTTCTGGAGCTGCCCTTGGAGCGCATGGCCGAGGCGCGCGCGCTGAAGATCCGCGACATCCGCGCGGTGGGCGAGGACTGGCAGATCGTCGCGGTGCCCGCCTAGACGGCGCCTCATCCTCGCCCAGAGAGCCAGACGCCGGTGGCCGGCGGCGCGCGCCTTGTGGTAAAAAGCGCCTCCGGGCCGCAGGGCCCGACGTTCTCAGGGCGGGGTGGAATTCCCCACCGGCGGTGATGACGCGCAGCGTCCAGCCCGCGAGCGCTTGCCACGGGGCGATCCCGCGCAAGGTCAGCAGATCCGGTGCGATTCCGGAGCCGACGGTCAGAGTCCGGATGAGAGAGCGGGATGTTCCGCCACGCGCAATCCGCGCGCGCGATCCCTTTCGATCTGCATGCCCTGTTTTTCCGAAACAGGAGATCGTTCCATGCACCATCATCTGCAACAGCGTGCCGGAGGGACTGCATGTTCACCGGCATAATCGAGGCCATCGGCACCGTCCGCGCCCTCACCCCCAAGGGCGGCGACGTGCGCGTCTACGTCCAGACCGGCAAGCTCGATCTCGGCGACGTCAAGCTCGGCGACAGCATCGCGGTGAACGGCATTTGCCTGACCGCGGTGGAGCTGCCCGGCGACGGCTTCTGGGCCGACGTCAGCCGCGAGACCCTGGCGCGTAGCGCCTTCATCGACCTCAAGGCGGGCAGCCGGGTCAACCTGGAAAAGGCCCTGACCCCCACCAGTCGCCTCGGCGGCCACCTGGTCAGCGGGCACGTCGACGGCGTCGGCGAGGTGATCTCCCGCGAGGAGAACGCCCGCGCCGTGCAGTTCCGCATCCGTGCGCCGCGCGAGCTGGCGCGCTACATCGCCCTCAAGGGCTCGATCACCGTCGACGGCACCAGCCTGACGGTCAACGGGGTGAACGGCGCCGAGTTCGAGCTGACCATCGTGCCGCACACCCTGGGCGAGACCATCATGGTCGACTACCGGCCGGGCCGGCAGGTGAACCTGGAGGTCGACCTCCTGGCGCGCTACCTGGAGCGGCTGATGCTCGGCGACAAGGCCGCCGAGCCCAGCGCCTCCGGCCTCACCACCAGCTTTCTGGCCGAGCACGGCTACCTGAAGTAATCGAGGAGTGGCCAGATGGCTCTCAACAGCATTGACGAACTGATCGAAGACATACGCCAGGGCAAGATGGTCATCCTCATGGATGACGAGGACCGCGAGAACGAGGGCGACCTGATCATGGCCGCCGAATGCGTGCAGGCCGAGCACATCAATTTCATGGCCAAGCACGCCCGCGGGCTGATCTGCATGCCGATGAGCCGCGAGCGCTGCGAAACCCTCAAGCTGCCGCTGATGGCGCCGCGCAACGGCTCCGGCTTCGGCACCAAGTTCACCGTCTCCATCGAGGCGGCCGAGGGCGTCACCACCGGAATTTCCGCCGCCGACCGGGCGCGCACCGTGCAGGTCGCCGCGGCGAAGCATGCCAAGGCCGACGACATCGTCAGCCCCGGGCACATCTTCCCGCTGATGGCCCAGTCGGGCGGCGTGCTGTCCCGTGCCGGACACACCGAGGCGGCCTGCGACCTGGCGCGGATGGCCGGCTTCGAGCCTTCCGGGGTGATCTGCGAGATCATGAACGACGACGGCAGCATGGCCCGTCGTCCCGAGCTGGAGGCCTTCGCCGAGCAGCACGGCATCAAGATCGGCACCATCGCCGACCTGATCCACTACCGGCTGATCCACGAGCGCACCATCCAGCGCATCGCCGAGCAGGAGCTGGACAGCGAACTGGGCCGCTTCCACCTGGTGAGCTACCGTGACGCGGTGGAAGGCGACGTGCACATGGCGCTGATCATGGGCGAGATTCACGCCGACGAGCCGACCTTGGTGCGGGTGCACAACATGGACCCGCTGCGCGACCTGCTGATGGTCCGCCAGCCGGGTCGCTGGAGCCTGCGCGCGGCGATGGCCGAGGTGGCCCGCGCCGGCCGCGGCGTGGTGCTGCTGCTCGGCCATCCGCTGGAGGCCAACGAGGTGTTGACCCTGCTGCGCGAGGGGACGCCCAAGTCGCCGAGCACCTACAGCACCGTCGGTGCCGGTTCGCAGATCCTGCGCGATCTCGGCGTGCGCAAGATGCGCCTGATGAGCGCGCCGATGAAGTTCAACGCGATATCCGGGTTCGACCTGGAGGTTGTAGAATACCTGCCCGCCGAATGATCCCCGCCGGAACCGCCCTCCACTCCCATGCCCTTGCCGGCAGGGGCGGGCGGTGCCGTCCGGGAGGTCGGGACCGATTGGTTTGCGGAGCCGCCGAGGGCGCTCCGGTTCTTTAACGAGACGAGATTCGCCAATGACCCTGAAGACCATCGAAGGTACCTTCACCGCCACCAAGGGCCGCTACGCCCTGGTGGTCGGCCGCTTCAACAGTTTCGTCGTGGAAAGCCTGGTGCAGGGCGCCATCGATACCCTGGTGCGCCACGGCGTCGAGCAGAGCGAGCTGACCATCGTCCGTGTCCCCGGCGCCTTCGAGATCCCGCTGGTGGCCCAGAAGGTCGCCCAGCGCGGCGAATTCGACGCCATCATCGCCCTCGGCGCGGTGATCCGCGGCGGTACCCCGCACTTCGAATACGTCGCCGGCGAGTGCACCAAGGGCCTGGCTCAGGTGTCCCTGCAGTTCGGCGTGCCGGTCGCCTTCGGCGTGCTCACCGTCGACTCCATCGAGCAGGCCATCGAACGCTCGGGTACCAAGGCCGGCAACAAGGGCGCCGAAGCGGCCCTGTCCGCCCTGGAAATGGTCAGCCTGATGGCGGCCCTGGAGGCCAAGTGAGCGCGAATCGCGACGACGGCCAGAGCGGGCAGGGCGCCAAGCCGGCCAAGGGCAAGATAGCGGCGCGCCGGCAGGCGCGCGTCCTGGCCATGCAGGCGCTCTACCAGTGGCACGTGGCCGGTCAGCCGCTCAACGAGATCGAGGCGCAGTTTCGCGCCGACAACGATTTCAGCACGGTCGACGGTGCCTACTTCCACGAAATCCTGCACGGCGTGCCGCGGCAGAAGACCGAGATCGACGAGGCCTTTGCGCCGCTGCTCGATCGCCCGCTGGCGGAGGTCGACCCGGTGGAACTGGCCATCCTGCGGCTGTCCACCTACGAGCTGCGCAGCCGTCCCGACGTACCCTACCGGGTGGTGATCAACGAGGGCATCGAGCTGGCCAAGGTGTTCGGCGCCACCGACGGACACAAGTTCGTCAACGGCGTGCTGGACAAGCTGGCGCCGCGCCTGCGCGCGGCCGAAGCCCGCGGCGGCAGGCGCTGAGCGCGCCGATGGGCGAGTTCGAGCTGATCCGCCGCTACTTCGCCGCCGCCGCCTGTGCGCAGGCGGCGCCCGGCGTGGCTCTCGGCATCGGCGACGACTGCGCCCTGCTGGAGCTTCCCGCCGACGAGCAGTTGGCGATTTCCACCGATACCATGGTCGCCGGGGTGCACTTCCCCGATCCCTGCGATCCCTTTCTGCTCGGCCAGCGCGCCCTGGCCGCGGCCGCCAGCGACCTGGCGGCGATGGGCGCCACGCCCCTCGGCTTCACCCTCGCCCTGACCTTGCCGGCGGCCGATCCGGCCTGGCTGGCGGCCTTCGCCCGCGGCCTCGACCACAAGGCGCGCGAGTGCGGCTTGGCGCTGATCGGCGGCGATACCACCCGTGGTCCCCTGTGCATCACCCTCACCGTGTTCGGCCGGGTGCCGGGCGGTCTGGCGCTGCGTCGGAACGGCGCGCGTCCCGGCGACCTGCTCTGCGTCGGCGGCCCGCTCGGCGATGCCGCCGGCGCGCTGTCGCTGGTGCTCGGCCGGCGCCAGGCGCCCGACGAGATCGCCGGCCCGTTGCTGGCGCGCTACTGGTCGCCGCGGCCGCAGCTATCCCTGGGGCTGGCGCTGCGCGGTCGGGCCAGTGCGGCGCTGGACGTTTCCGACGGCCTGCTCGCCGACTGCGGGCATATCGCCGCGGCATCCGGCGTGGCCCTGTGCATCGAGCGCCGCCGGGTGCCGCTGTCGGCGCCGCTGCGCAGCCTGCTCGACGAGGAGGCCGCACTGGCCTGTGCCCTCGGCGGCGGCGACGACTACGTGCTGGCCTTCACCCTGCCGCCGCGCTTCCTCGCCGCCCTGCAGGCCGAGTGGCCGTTGCGGGTGATCGGTCGGGTCGAGGCCGGCTCGGGGGTGCGCCTGCTGGACGAGGCCGGACGAGTGCTCGAAGCGCCGCCCGGCGGCTATCAACATTTCGGGAGTCCGCGTGACTGAATCCGTGCGCGTGCCGCCCTCGGTGTGGCGCAATCCCTGGCACTTCCTGGCCTTCGGCTTCGGCTCCGGAACCCTGCCGAAGGCCCCCGGTACCTGGGGTTCGCTGGTCGCGCTGCCCTTCGTGCCGCTCTGGCAGATGCTGCCGGACTGGGGCTACTGGCTGCTGCTCGGGCTGACCATGCTGTTCGGCTTCTGGCTCTGCGGCAGGGTTGCCGCCGATCTCAAGGTGCACGACCACGAAGGCATCGTCTGGGACGAGATGGTCGGTATGTGGATCACCCTCTGGCTGGTCCCGGAAGGCTGGCAGTGGCTGCTGCTGGGGTTCGCGATGTTCCGCCTGATGGACATCCTCAAGCCCTGGCCGATCCACTGGATCGACCGTCACGTGCACGGCGGTGTCGGCATCATGCTGGACGACGTGCTGGCCGGGGTCTTCGCCTGGCTGGCGATGCAACTGCTCGTCTGGGGTCTGGCCTGGCTATGAAGCGGGTCTGGGCGAGCGTGTTGCTGTGCTGCTGCCTGGGCGTCGCGGCCGCCGGGGCGGGGGAGGAGCTACCGGGGGCGCTGCTGGCCGGGGCGAGCCTGCCGCGGGAGATCCTGCTGGTCGGCGTCGAGCGCAAGAACCATACCGGTGCCGATGCCCGCGGCCTGGTCTGGGAGATCCTGCGCCTGGTCTTCGAGCCGGCCGGGCTGCAGGTGCGCACCGACACCGTGCCCTATACCCGCGCGGTCGGTCTGGTCGCCCGCGGTGATGCCGATGCCTGGGTCGGCGCCTATCCGGAGGAGACCGCGGGAGCCCTGTTTCCCAAGTGGCACTACGCCGCCGAGGTGATCGCGGCGCTCGGCCTGGCCCGGGCACCGGTACCGACCCTGCAGGACCTGGGCAATTTCCGCCTGGCCTGGATACGCGGCTACGCCTTCGATAAGTACCTGCCGCGGTTGCAGCGCTACCAGGAAATCCAGCGCTACAACGGCGCGCTGGCGATGCTCCGGCTCGGCCATGCCGACTACCTGATCGCCGCCCGGGCGGAACTCGAGAGCGTTCTCGCCTGGGCAGAAGCTCCCGACGCTTACCGCATCACCGACCTGACCTTGTTGCCGCTGTACCCTGGCTTCGCCGACACGCCCCGCGGGCGCGAGCTGGCCGCGCTGTACGACCGGCGCATGGGCGAGCTGGTGCGCTCCGGCGAGCTGCGGCCGATCTTCGAGCGCTGGCAACAGCCTTATCCTTTCGACTGATACTTCCTGGAGGCAGGGATGCTGCGCTTTCGTTGGTTCGTCGCCGGCCTGCCGCTGGCCGTTGCCGCCAGCTTGGCGGCCGCGCCTCAGGTGCGGGTGGTGGGCTTGTTCCCCGGCGCCGCGGTGGTCAACCTGGACGGTCGGCGCCAGCTGCTCAAGGTCGGCCAAGAGGGGCCGGGCGGCGTGCGGCTGATCGCCGCCGACAGCCGCGGCGCGCTGCTGCAGGTCGACGGCGTGGAGCGCCGCTACGAGCTGACCCGTGAATACGGCGAGGGCGACGGTTTCGCGCCGCCGGGCAAGGCGCGCCTCGGCGTCGCCCGCGGCGAGGGCGGCCACTACTGGGTCGCCGGCGCCATCGGCGGCCAGCCGGTGCAGTTCCTGGTCGACACCGGGGCCACCACCGTGGCGCTCAGCGAAAGCCAGGCCCGGCGTCTGGGCATCGACTATCGCGGCGGCGGGCGGCCGGTGCGGGTGAGCACCGCCAACGGCACGACCCAGGGCTGGCAGGTCAAGCTGGAGCGGGTCAAGGTCGGCGCGCTCGAGGTGCTCGGCGTCGAGGCGGTGGTCCTGCAGGGCGACTCGCCGAGCACCGCCCTGCTCGGTATGAGCTTTCTCAACCGCGTGCGTTGGCGGGAGGAGCAGGGGCTGCTGATGCTGGAGTCGAAGCTCTAGCGGCGCGCCCCGGTTCGCCCTTCGGCGCGAGGCTTCCGGTCGATGATCGGCAATTCGGGCTGCGCCGCCGGGCGACACGGCTGTTACAATGGCCGTTCGCCGAATCTTTCAGGAGTCCCTCCGGTGTCCGTCGTCTTCGCCGCCGCATCCAAGCTGCCCACGCCGTTCGGCGTCTTCACCATGCATGGCTTTCTCGACGAGGCCACCGGCAAGGAGCATGTGGCGCTCACCCTGGGCAAGGTGGACGACGGAGCGCCGGTGCTCGGCCGCCTGCATTCCGAATGCCTGACCGGCGACGCGCTGTTCAGCCTGCGCTGCGACTGCGGCTTCCAGCTGGAGGCGGCGCTGCGCGCCATTGCCGCCGAGGGCCGCGGCGTACTGCTCTACCTGCGCCAGGAAGGGCGCGGCATCGGCCTGCTGAACAAGATCCGCGCCTACAAGCTGCAGGATGCCGGGGCCGATACCGTCGAGGCCAACGAGCGCCTGGGCTTTCGCGCCGACCAGCGCGACTATGGGATCTGCAAGCCGATGCTGGAGCATTTGGGCATCTCGGCGATCAAGCTGATGACCAACAACCCGCGCAAGGTCAAGGCGCTGGAAGGCTCCGGCATCCGGGTGGCCGAGCGGGTGCCGCTGCAGACCGGACTCAACCCGCACAACCAGAAGTACCTGCAGACCAAGGCCGGCAAGCTCGGCCATCTGCTCGGCAGCCTGCACCAGGGCGAGGTGGAGGCGGAGTCCGAGGGCTGAGGCCGGTCTCTCTGCGTTCCCGGCCGCGCCCGTTCCGCGCGATGCGCCCGTGGCTCGCCGGCCTGCTCTGCTTCGCCCTGCCGCTGATGGCCGCCGAGCGGGTGGTCAGCCTGGCGCCGTCGCTCACCGAACTGATGCTCGAACTGGATGCCGGCGACCGCCTGGTCGGCGTGCTCGACGGCGGCGAACGGCCGGCGGCGCTGGCCGGCCTGCCTTCGCTGGGGCGCTGGGGGCGGCTGGAAATGGAGGGCCTGCTCGCCCTGCGCCCGGACCTGATCCTGCTCTGGCCGGACAGCCTCGGCGCGGCGCAGCGCGAACAGTTGCGCGGTTTCGGCATCCCCGTTTTCGAGGCGCAGCCGCGGCGCTTGGAGGATATCGCCGGGCAGCTCGAGGCGCTCGGCGCGCAGGTGGGGCGCGCCGAACGGGGCCGGCAGCTGGCGGCGCAGCTGCGGGGGCAACTCGCCGAGCTGCGCCGCCATTACCGTCGCGAGGTGCCGCTGCGGGTCTTCTACCAGGTCTGGGACCGGCCGCTGTACAGCATCGGCGGTGTGCAGATCATCAGCGACGCCCTGCAGGTCTGCGGTGCGGTGAACGTCTTCGCCGACCTCGACCTGCCGGCGCCGCAGCTCTCCCTGGAGGCGGTGCTGGCGCGCGATCCCGAGGTGATCCTGGTCAGTGAGCCGGACCAGCTCGCCGCCTGGCAGGCCTGGCCGCAGCTGGGGGCGGTGCGCCGCGGGCAGGTCTGGGCAGTACCCGACCGCGGCCTCGAACGGCCCAGCCTGCAGATGCTGGCGGCCACCCGCACGCTCTGCGAGCTGCTGCGCCAGGCCCGGCCCTGATCGGCCCGCGGCGGGCAGGCGAAGCGGATGCATTCGGGCGGGCGGCGGCGCTATCGTTGTCCCATTCCGATGTGGAAGGAGCGCGCAGGGAGGTCATGGGCATGCTTCTCGAAACCCGCTATCCGATCGTGCTGGTCCACGGCCTGCTCGGCTTCGTGCGCCTGCCCGGCCATTCCTACTGGAACGGCATCGATGTGGCGCTGCGCCGGCGGGGGGTGGCGGTCTATCCGGTGCGGCTCTCCGGCGTGCACGACAACGAGGCGCTGGGCGCCCAACTGCTCGAACGCATTGCCGCGATCCGCGACGCCAGCGGGGCGCCCCGGGTCAATCTGCTCGGCCACAGCCAGGGCGGGCTGAGCGCCCGCTATGCGGCGGCGCGGCGCCCGGACTGGGTGGCCTCGGTGACCACCGTGGCCACGCCCAATCACGGCTCCGAGGTGGCCGACCGGCTGCGCGGCCGGCTGCCGCCCAGCGGTCGGCGCGAGCGCCTGCTGGCGCGGGGCATCGAAGGGCTGGCGCGGCTGATGGAGCGGCTCGAATGCGCCGAGCCGGGACTCTGCCTGCCCCTCGACGGGCCGGCCTCGCTGCTGGCGCTGACCAGCGAAGGCATGGCCGGCTTCAACGCCCGCTACCCGCAGGGGCTGCCCGTGCGCTGGGGCGGCGAGGGCGCCGAGGAAGTCGACGGGGTGCGCTACTACTCCTGGGGCGGCACCCTGCAGACCCGCGACGATGCCGTGCTGGACCTGGACCCCGGGCATGTCCTGTGCCGGCAGCTGGCCCGCTGCTTCGTCCGCGAGGCCGGACAGAACGACGGCCTGGTCGGACGCTTCAGCTCGCACCTGGGCAAGGTGATCCGCTCCGACTATCCCTTCGACCATCTGGACGTCATCAATCGCTGCGAGGGACGCCGAGAGGGGGCGGCCGATCCGCTCGGGGTGTACCTCGAACACCTGGCGCGACTGGCCGAGGCCGGGCTTTAGTGCAGCTCCAGGGTGCGTCCGTCGAGGATGAGGCGCTCGGCGCGCATCTCCGCGCTGCCGTCCTTGCGCGGCGAGCCGACCAGGATCACCGGCCTTCCCGGGCGCAGGTCGTTCTTGATGACGCCGCGCGACAGCAGGAGCGAGGAGGCGCCCAGGATCACCTTCCACTCCTTGCCTTGGTAGTTGACCCGGACCTCGGTCTGGGCGCTGCGATAGTGAATCCGTTTCAGCGGCGCCTCGATGGTCAATCTCTCTCCCGTGTCGTAGGCGTCCCAGTCCGGGTTAGTCAGCCGCGCGGAGGCGCCGAGCAGCACGGAGGCACCGAGCAGCAGCACGAGGCAGGAAAGTGGCAGGCAGCGTTTCTTGAGCATGATGGGGATCCCGGGGCGAGGCGTCGGTGATCCCAAAACCATAGGCCAGAATCCTTCGGCCGGTGGGATGCGCCGCTGCGCCGCTCTCGGCGCCTCTCAGCCGTAGCGCCGCCGCGCCTCGATGGCCAGGCCGCTGCCGATGCTGCCGAAGCGGTCGCCTTCCACCAGCCGGGCTCCCGGCAGCAGCGCGGCGACGCTTTCGCGCAGTGCCGGCACGCCGCTGGAGCCGCCGGTGAAGAACAGCGTGTCGATCCGCTCCCGCGCCACTCCGGCACCGGCCAGGAGGCTTTCGAGACTGGCGCGGACCCGCTCCAGCAACGGGTCGATGGCCCGCTCGAAGAGCGCACGGTCGAGTTCGGCGGCCAGCTGCGCCTCGATGCGCGCCAGATCGATGCGGTAGCGTTCGCTGTCGCCGAGGGCGATCTTGCCGTCCTCCACCTGCATCGCCAGCCAGTGCCCGGCGCGCTGTTCGATCAGTTTGAACAGCCGGTCGATGCCGGTGGGGTCGAGGATGTCGTAGCGCATGCTCGCCAGCGCCCGCTGCGAGGCCTGGGCGTAGACGGCGTTGATGGTGTGCCAGGTGGCCAGGTTGAGGTGCACGCTGGTCGGCATCGGCGCGTCGCTCTTCATCCGGCTGCCGTAGCCGAACAGCGGCATCACCCCCTGCAGGCTGAGTTGGCGGTCGAAGTCGGTGCCGCCGATGTGCACGCCGCCGGTGGCGAGGATGTCGTCCTGCCGCTCGGCGAGGGCGCGGCGTTCGGGCGCCAAGCGTACCAGGGAGAAGTCCGAGGTGCCGCCGCCGATGTCGACGATCAGCACTAGCTCCTCGCGGGCGATGACCGACTCGTAGTCGAAGGCCGCGGCGATCGGCTCGTACTGGAAGGAAACCTCCTTCAGGCCGAGGCCCTTCGCCACCCCGAGCAGGGTGTCGGCGGCCTCCCGGTCGGCCTGCGGGTCCTCGTCGACGAAGAACACCGGGCGGCCCAGCACCGCCTCCTCGAAGGGGCGCCCGGCCACCGCCTCGGCGCGCCGCTTCAGCTCGCCGAGGAACAGCTTGAGGATCTCCTTGAACGGCAGCGCACTGCCGAGCACCGTGGTTTCGCTTTTCAGCAGCTTGGAGCCCAGCAGGCTCTTCAGCGAGCGCATCAGGCGGCCTTCGTAGCCTTCCAGGTATTCGTGCAGGGCTTGGCGGCCGAACACCGGGCGGCGCTCCTCGAAGTTGAAGAAGAGTACCGAGGGCAGGGTGATCCGGCCGTCCTCCAGGGGGATCAGCGTCTCCGCGCCAGGGCGCAGCCAGCCGACGGTGGAGTTGGAGGTGCCGAAGTCGATGCCGCAGGCGCGGGCGGGCAGGGTGGTCATGGCGCGGGCTCGGGCGAAAAAGGGGCGCGCATTCTATCAGGCCCTCGCCGGAGGTCTGCACCCGCCCGCCTGCCGGTGCGGATCAGGGATGGAGCGCGTGGCGGTACTGTTCCTTGCGTTCCACCCATTGCTCGATCAGGGCGCGCAGCTGGGACAGTTCCACCGGCTTGGCCAGGTGGCCGTCCATGCCGACCCGCTGGGCGTGCTCGCGGTGCTCGCTGAGGATGTGCGCAGTAAGCGCGACGATCGGCGTGTGCGGGCGATGTTCGAGGATCTCCCAGGCGCGCAGCTGCTCGGTGGCGGCGAAGCCGTCGAGGATCGGCATCTCGCAGTCCATCAGCACCAGGTCGTACTGCCGGGTCTTCATCGCCTGCAGGGCTTCCTCGCCGTTGCTGGCGGTGTCCGGCTGCAGGTTGAGCTTGCGCAGCATGCCGCGGATCACCTTGGTGGAGATGCTGTTGTCCTCGGCGACCAGAATGCGGAAGTCGCTCGGCACCTCCAGGGGGGTGTTCTCTCCCGGGACGGCGGGCTGCGGATGGCCGGCGCGGCGCTTGGCGAGTTCGTCGGCGAGGGTGGTCTTCAGCGTATAGCCGGCCACCGGCTTGGCGAGGGTGCAGGTGATGCCGGCGTTGCGTGCGTAGATCCGGCTCGGCGCATCGCTGAGACCGGTCAGCATGATCAGCAGGATGTCGTGGTCCAGGCCGGGGTCTTCCTTGATTCGCTGCGCCAGCTGCAGACCGCTCATGCCGGGCATGTTCTGGTCGAGCAGCGCTGCGTCGAAGTATTCCCCCAGATGGGCCTTGGTGCGCAGCAGGGCCAGGGCCTCCTTGCCGGAGGATACCGCGCTGACCTTCAGGCCCCAGGCCACGCATTGCTGCAGCAGCACCTTGCGACAGGTGTCGTTGTCGTCCACCACCAGCAGGCGGGCGTCCTGCAGCTGGCCGTCGAGGTCGGCGACCGGGCGTTCCAGGCAGGCGGGGTCGAGCGGCAGCGACATCCAGATCGTGCTGCCCTTGTCGGGGCCGATGTCGATGCCGTAGCGCCCCTGCATCAACAGGACCAGCTGGCGGGCGATGACCAGGCCCAGGCTGCCGTCGAGCTGCGCGGCGGAGAGCAGGTCGCGGCTCTGCAGTTCGCTGTTGAGCAAGGCCTCGCGGCGGCTCGCCGACATCGGCTGGCCGGTGTCCTGCACGGCGATGTGCAGACGCGGCTGCGAACCCTCGGTTTCCAGCGACACCTTGAGGAGGATCTCGCCTTCGTCGGTCTGCCGGAAGGCGTTGTCGATCAGGGTCAGCAGGGCCTGGCGCAGGCGCGTCGGATCGCCGTTGACCACCCGCGGCACCTGCGGCTGGAGAAAGCTGATCAACTCGACCCGGCGCCGTTCCGCCTTGATGCGGAAGATGCCCAGGCAGTCCTCGATCAGACCGTTGAGGTCGAACGGCACGTCGTCCAGTTCGATCTGCCCGGACTCCAGGCGGGAGATGTCGAGGATGTCGTTGATCAGGCTGAGCAGCTCGTTGCCCGAGCTGTTGATGGTCTGCACGTAGTCGTACTGCTTGGCGGTCAGCGGCGTGCCGAGCAGCAGTTCGGTCATGCCCAGGACGCCGTTCATCGGCGTGCGGATCTCGTGGCTGAGCTTGGCCAGGAACTCGCTCTTGGCGCGCAGCTCCGCGCTGCTCGCCGCCTCGCTGGTGCGCCGGGCCGCACGGTCCTGCTCGATCTTGCGCTGCCGCTCGGCGAGGGCGAAGCCGAGCAGCAGACCGCTGGCGGCGCTGAAGGCGAAGAGCGCGAAGACCTGCCAGCAGGGACCGAACTGGCCGAAGTCGAGCAGCATCGACAGATAGGCGCTGAAGCCCAGGTGGAAGAGCACCATCCCGACCAGCACCAGGCGCGCCGGACGATAGCCGCGCAGCCAGTGGTAGAGCGCGCAGACCGTCGCGGTCAGGCTGGCGATCAGGATCAGTCCGCTGCGCAGCCCGTCGTGGGGAGACGGGCCGTCCAGCACGACGGCCAGGGCCAGCGCGGCGATCTCGCCGCGCAGCAGCCAGTCGAACAGGCGCGGGCGCTCCACCTGGTCGAAGAAGCTGCAGGTGAACAGCAGCAGGAAGAGGAAGCTGGCGAGGGCGGCGATGTCCGCCGCCGGTATCTGGTAGCGCTCGAGCGGTGGCAGCCAGGCGCCGAGCAGGCCGAAGTGCGCGACGGCACTGAGCAGGAGCGAACCCTGCATGGCCGCCAGCCAGAGATTGCAGAGCGCCTTGTTGTAGCCGAAGCGGATCAGGTTGTAGAGCACCCCCAGGGCGAGGGCGCTGAGCAGTGCGCCCAGCGTGTAGGCCAGCTTGTTCTTGCCGAGCAGCCCGGCGGTATCGATGTAGTCGAACCAGGCCGGTGCCGCCTGCCGGGGGGCCAGTCGCAGCCAGACCTCGCGCGGCATCTGGTCCGCCGGCAGGGCGAACAGGTGGGCCTGGTCGGGGGCGGACAGGTTGGCCGGGAGCATCGCCCCGGTTTCGATCCCGCGTTCCTGGACGCCTCGGTTGGTCAGGAAGAAGTCGACCCGATCCACCCGTGGGGCGAACACCCAGATCCAGTGGGGATCGTCGTGGGCGGCGATGGGCACGTGCAGCCAGGCGGCCTGGTTGGCCGGCAGGGTGAGGGAGTGGTGGTCGAGCGGGACGAAGCGGTCGCGATGCTTGATGACGTCCTTCAGCGTCAGGCTGGCCGACTCGTCGAGGAGAAGCCGCCAGTCGCCCCGCGGCATTCCATGACCGGAGTAAGCGGCAGGCATGGCGGTTTCGCCCGAACGCAGCAGGCTCTCCGCCAAGCTCGGCAATGTCGCGAGCACGACCAGCAGCAGCGTGACGATGAGCGTTGTGGCATTCCAAAGCCGGCGCACGGCGAAGTCCCTTCCAGAATGAGTGGCCAAATTATAACCAATCGCCCGCTCTAAGGTAATAAGCAAAAGGCCATCATCCGATGGCCTCTTCCCTGCCCGATGCCGCGGCGTGTGCCGCTTTCAGCTCTCGCGGGCGATGGCGCGGTAGCCGATGTCCTTGCGGTAGAAACAGCCGTTCCAGTCGATTCCGGCGGCCAGGGCGTAGGCGTTCCGCTGGGCCTCGGACACGCTCTCGCCCAGGGCGGTGGCGCACAGCACGCGACCGCCGGCGGTGACCACCTGGCCGTCCTTGACGGCGGTGCCGGCGTGGAACACCTTGCCCGGCAGTTGCGCGGCGGCGTCCAGGCCGGAGATGGCGTCGCCCTTGGCATAGTCGCCGGGGTAGCCGCCGGCGGCCAGCACCACGCCCAGGCTCGGCCGCGGGTCCCACTGCGCCTCGATCTTGTCCAGCGCCTTGGCCAGGGCGGCCTCGACCAGCAGCACCAGGGAGGACTGCAGGCGCAGCATCACCGGCTGGGTCTCGGGGTCGCCGAAGCGGCAGTTGAACTCGATGACCCTGGGCGCGCCGGATTTGTCGATCATCAGGCCGGCATACAGGAAGCCGGTGTAGACGTTGCCCTCGGCGGCCATGCCGCGCACGGTCGGCCAGATCACCTCGTCCATCACCCGCTGGTGCACCGCGGCGGTGACCACCGGGGCGGGAGAGTAGGCGCCCATGCCGCCGGTGTTCGGGCCGGTGTCGCCGTCGCCGACGCGCTTGTGGTCCTGGCTGGTGGCCATCGGCAGCACGTTCGCGCCGTCGACCATGACGATGAAGGAGGCTTCCTCGCCGTCGAGAAACTCCTCGATCACCACGCGCGCGCCGGCGTCGCCGAAGGCGTTGCCGGAGAGCATGTCGCGCACCGCGTCCTCGGCTTCGGCGAGGGTCATGGCGACGATCACGCCCTTGCCGGCGGCCAGGCCGTCGGCCTTGACCACGATCGGCGCACCCTGCTCGCGCAGGTAGGCCAGCGCCGGCTCGACGTCGGTGAAGTTCCGGTAGGCGGCGGTGGGGATGTTCTGGCGCGCCAGGAAGTCCTTGGTGAAGGCCTTGGAACCTTCCAGCTGGGCGGCGGCGGCGGTCGGGCCGAAGATCGCCAGGTCGCGCGAGCGGAACAGGTCGACCACGCCTTTCACCAGCGGCGCTTCCGGGCCGACGATGGTCAGCTGCACGTTGTTGGCGGCGAAGTCGGCCAGTTGCTCGATGGCCAGCACGTCGATGGCGACGTTCTCGCACTTGGCTTCCAGCGCGGTGCCGGCGTTGCCCGGGGCGACGAAGACCTTCTCGACGCGCGGGTCCTGCGCCACCTTCCAGGCCAGGGCGTGCTCGCGGCCGCCGCTGCCGATGATCAGTACGTTCATGTTTCAAGCCTCATGTGATCGTTCCCACGCTCCGCGTGGGAACGTTGCTGTGGACGCTCGGCGTCCGCGGCATGGGACGCGGAGCGTCCCGGGCTGCATCCCCACGCGGAGCGCGGGGATGATTGGTCGGTGCGGTCGATCTCAGTGGCGGAAGTGGCGCATGCCGGTGAATACCATCGCCATGCCGGCTTCGTCGGCCGCGGCGATCACTTCGTTGTCGCGCATCGAGCCGCCCGGCTGGATCACCGCGGTGATGCCGGCTTTGGCCGCGTTGTCGATGCCGTCGCGGAACGGGAAGAAGGCGTCCGAGGCCATCACCGCGCCCTGGACCGCGAGGCCCGCGTGCTCGGCCTTGATCGCGGCGATCCGCGCCGAATTCACGCGAGACATCTGGCCGGCGCCGACGCCGACGGTCTGGCGGTTCTTGGCGTAGACGATGGCGTTGGACTTGACGAACTTGGCCACTTTCCAGGCGAAGATCAGGTCGTGGATTTCCTGCTCGTTCGGCGCGCGCTGAGTGACGACCTTGAGGTCGGCCGCGGCGATCATGCCGATGTCGCGACTCTGCACCAGCAGGCCGCCGTTGACGCGCTTGTAGTCCAGGCCGGCGCTGCGCTCGGCGGGCCACTGGCCGCACTCGAGCAGGCGCACGTTGGCCTTGGCGGCGACCACCGCGCGGGCCTCGGCGGACACGCTCGGAGCGATGATCACCTCGACGAACTGGCGTTCGACGATGGCCTTGGCGGTCTCGCCGTCCAGCTCGCGGTTGAAGGCGATGATGCCGCCGAAGGCCGATTCGGTATCGGTGGCGTAGGCCAGGTCGTAGGCCTTGCGGATGCCGCCCTCGGTTTCCGGGACCACGGCCACGCCGCACGGGTTGGCATGCTTGACGATCACGCAGGCCGGCTTGACGAAGCTCTTCACGCACTCCAGTGCGGCGTCGGTGTCGGCCACGTTGTTGTAGGAGAGTTCCTTGCCCTGCAACTGCTTGGCGGTGGCGATGCTGGCCTCAAGCGGGTTGGCCTCGACGTAGAAGGCCGCGTTCTGGTGCGGGTTCTCGCCGTAGCGCATGTCCTGGGCCTTGACGAACTGGCTGTTGAAGGTGCGCGGGAACTCGCTGCGGCCTTCGGTGGACAGGGTCTCGGCCGACTGGTCGACGGTGCCCAGGTAGTTGGCGATCATGCCGTCGTAGGCGGCGGTGTGCTCGAAGGCCTTCAGCGCCAGGTCGAAGCGCTGGGCGTAGGTCAGGCCGCCGGCCTTGAGGCTGTCGACGATGCCGGCGTAGTCGCCGGCGTTGACCGCGATGGCGACGTCCTTGTGGTTCTTCGCCGCGCTGCGGACCATGGTCGGGCCGCCGATGTCGATGTTCTCGATGGCATCCGGCAGGGTGCAGCCGGGCTTGGCCACGGTGGCGGCGAACGGGTAGAGGTTGACCGCGACCAGGTCGATCGGAGCGATGCCGTGCTCGGCCATCACCGCGCCGTCGAGGTCGCGCCGGCCGAGGATGCCGCCGTGGATCTTCGGATGCAGGGTCTTCACCCGGCCGTCCATCATTTCCGGAAAACCGGTGTAGTCGGCCACTTCCACGGCGGCCACGCCGTTTTCACGCAGCAGCTTGAAGGTGCCGCCGGTGGAGAGGATCTCGACGCCGAGGGCGGCGAGTTCGCGGGCGAAGTCGACGACGCCGGTCTTGTCGGACACGCTGATCAGCGCGCGGCGGACGGGAAGGCGGGTGGTCTGGTCGGTCATCTCGGATTCCATCAGGACAGGATTGAATGGAAACGGGAGCGGCCGGGCCGCTCCCGTTTCAGACGGATAGGGTTACAGCAGGTCGTACTGCTTGAGCTTCTTGCGCAGGGTACCGCGGTTCAGGCCGAGCAGTTCGGAGGCCTTGGTCTGGTTGCCCTTGACGTACTGCATCACGGTTTCCAGCAGGGGGGCCTCCACTTCGGAGAGCACCAGGTTGTAGACGTCCGTGACGGCGGCCCCCTCGAGATGGGCGAAATAGTTGCGCAGCGCCTTCTCCACGCTGTCGCGCAGCGTCTGGCCCGCCTCGCTCGGCGTGTTCAGGTGCTGTTTCAGATTGGCGTTGTCACTCACGGGTGTCGTTCCACTCTCTAAAGTCTCGGTCGTCGTCGTCATGCGGCCACCCCCTCTCCATCGTCGTGACGTTCGGCGAAGAATTGCCGAACCTGGGTGTTCTGTGCGTCCGTGCTATCCAAGCGGTTGAAGCGGGCTCGAAACTCCCCTGCGCCGGACAGGGTCGCCAGATACCAGCCAACGTGCTTGCGGGCGATGCGCACGCCCAATTCTTCCCCGTAGAAGAGGTGCAGTGCGGCCAAGTGCTCCAGCAGAACCGGTTCCACTTCCGCGGCCGTCACTGCCGGCAGGCGCTCGCCGGTTCGCAGGTAGTGCTCGATCTCGCGGAAGATCCACGGCCGTCCCTGGGCTGCGCGGCCGATCAGCAGGCCGTCGGCGCCGGTGGCGTCGAGCACCCGGCGGGCTTTTTCCGGCGAGTCGATGTCGCCGTTGGCGAACACCGGAATCGACACCGCCTGCTTGATCGCGGCGATGGTGTCGTATTCGGCCTCGCCGCTGTACAGGTCGGCGCGGGTCCGCCCGTGCACCGCGAGGGCGGCGATGCCGGCCTGTTCGGCAAGCCGGGCCACGGCGATCCCGTTGCGGTTCGCCCGGTCCCAGCCGGTGCGGATCTTCAGGGTCACCGGTACCTCGACGGCGGCAACCACCGCCTGGAGGATCTCGGCGACCAGCGCCTCGTTCTTCATCAGCGCCGATCCGGCGGCCTTGTTGCAGACCTTTTTCGCCGGGCAGCCCATGTTGATGTCGATGATCTGAGCTCCCAGTTCGACATTGCGCCGGGCTGCCTCGGCGAGCATCTGCGGATCGCCGCCGGCGATCTGCACCGAGCGCGGCTCCGGTTCGTCCTCGTGCGGCAGGCGCAAGCGGGACTTGCGGCTGTTCCACAGGCGAACGTCGCTGGTGAGCATTTCCGACACTGTCATGCCGGCACCGAGCCGGCGACACAGGGCGCGAAACGGCCGATCGGTAACGCCGGCCATGGGCGCGAGGATCAGTCGGTTGGGTAAAGTGTAGGGGCCGATACGTACCGCCGACATAGGTCTTCCCTGCTGGAGACTGGTTTCAGGTCGAACGGGGACCGCAAAAAAAGGGTGGGCATGATACCTGCTCTCCATGAACGGATAAAGGCTGTCCTGCACAAAATATGAACAGCTTCGGGCAGGCTTCCGCGACCGCTCGGCAGTCCGACGGCTGCCCTCTCGGGCGGACCGTCACTCCGGAGAGTGGAAGCTTAGGCTGTAATTCACCGCCTGGGCGCCGGGGTCGAGAATCTCCAGCGAGATGTGGATCGGCGTCTGCGGCGGCATTTCCTGCTGTCCGGCCAGCTCGCCGCTCAGGTACTCGTTGGGCTTGAAGCGCCGGGTGGCGACGGACCGGCCGTTGATGTCGGCGAAGCGCAGTTCGAGCAGCGGGAAGGGTTGGGCGAAGGTGGCGCGGTTGTAGAGGATCGCGTCTACCACCAAGGCGCCGGCGAATTCGGGATGGTGGCGCACCACCAGGTTGCTGCTCTTGATCTGCTCGATGTCGACCCGCGGCGGCAGGGTGCAGCCGATATGCGGGCAGAGTCGCTCGAACCAGGGCCGGTAGCGGTCCTGGCGGACCAGTTCGTCGTAGTGGAACCAGACGTACTGGCCGACCAGCGCGGCGGCGGCGAGCAGGTTCAGGAGTAGCCAGCCGAGGCGGCGGCCCCAGGATTGGCGCGGTTTTCGCCAGTCGAGGCGAAGGGGCTCGTCGGCCAGTTCGAGCAGTCCCTCCTCGGGCCGCTCGGATTCGCTGCGCTGCAGCGGGCCGACGGGCGAGGTCTGGCTCGGCGCGGGTTGGGCGGCAGGCGTCTCCCGGGGCGTGGGCGGTGGAGGGCGGAGCGGCTCGTCGTCCTCGACGGGCGGCTTCAGGGTCAGGGTCGGCTCGTCGCGCTCGCCCGGACCGCTTGGTGTGACCAGCAGGCTGCCGGTTGGCGGCAGTAGCGGCTCGGTGGGTTCCGGGTGCGCTCGGGCGGGAGCGGTCTTCGGTGCCGGGGGGGGGGCGTCGACGCTCTGCAGGCGCGCCATCAGCTGGCGCTCCTGGCTTTCCAGCTTGGCCAGCTCCTCGTCCAGGTCGAGGGTGTCGAGGTCCAGATCGCCCAGGTCGAGTTCGTCGTAGTCCCAGTGGGGGGCGGGCGCCGGCGAGCGCTCGGCGGTCGGCGGGGTGGCCGGGGCGCTGTCGGCGGTCGGCGCCTCGCTGGCTGCGGGCGGCGGGGCCGGGTGCTCGATGAGGTGTTTGGCGGCGTTGAACACCTGCAGGCAGGAGCCGCAGCGCACTGCACCGCGGGCGGCGTCGAGCTGTGTGCGGTTGATGCGAAAGCGGGTCTGGCAGTGCGGGCACTGGGTGGCGAAGGTGTCTGTCATGCGGGGAACCGGCAGCCGGCGGTCTGGACGGAACGGGTGGCTAGTCTAGGGGCTGCCACCGATTGTTTCCACGCTTGCGGAAGCAATCGACGTCGGGCCGTGGTGCAGTTCTATTGCCCAGGGGCCGGGGATCAGCGCCGCACGCCACCGATGCGTACCCAGCCGTCCTGCTCCGCGGTGGGGTCGAGAGCGAAGGCTTCGGCGTAGGCGGCGCGCACTTCCCCGGCCTGTTCGGCGAGGATGCCGGACAGCGCCAGACGGCCGCCCGGTTTGACCAGGGCGGTGATCTGCGGCGCGAGCTGCACCAGCGGACCGGCGAGGATGTTCGCCACCACCACGTCGGCCGGTTGCGGCGGCAGGGCGGCCGGCAGGTAGAGCGGGAAGCGCGCCGGGTCGATGCCGTTGCGTGTGGCGTTGTCGCGCGAGGCGTCCAGCGCCTGCGGGTCGATGTCGGTGCCGACCGCCCGTTCGGCGCCGAGCAGCAGCGCGGCGATGGCGAGGATGCCCGAGCCGCAGCCGAAGTCCAGCACGGTGCAGCCGCTCAGCTCCTGGCCGTCCAGCCACTCCAGGCACAGCGCGGTGGTCGGGTGGGTGCCGGTGCCGAAGGCCAGGCCCGGGTCGAGCAGCAGGTTGACCGCGTCGGGCTCCGGCGCTTGGTGCCAGCTCGGCACGATCCACAGGCGGCGGCCGAAGTGCATCGGCTGGAAGTTGTCCATCCAGCTGCGCTCCCAGTCCTGGTCCTCGATGCGCTCGATCCGCCGCTCGGGCAGCTCGCCGCCGCGCAGCAGCTTGAGGTGGGCGAGCACCGCCTCGGCGTCGGTGCCGTCTTCGAAGAGGGCGAGCAGGTGGGTGTGCGACCAGAGCGGGGTAGTGCCGAGGTCCGGTTCGAAGATCGGCTGGTCCTCGGCGTCCATGAAGGTCACCGAAACGGCGCCCAGCTCCAGCAGCTGGTCTTCCAGCGCGCCAGCCTGGTCGGGGGTGATGGCGAGACGGATTTGCAGCCAGGGCATGGGAAGACCTCTTCAAGAGTGGGGCGGGCGAATGGCGGGCAAGCTTACTGGAGGGGCGGGGCCTCTGCCAGCGTGGCGGGTGAAGGGCGGGATGCTCGAAACGACAGGGGCCGCCCGAAGGCGGCCCCTGTCATGCGCTACTGGCACGGTGCTCAGTGCTTGTCCAGACCCAGTTTCTTTTCCAGGTAATGGATGTTCACGCCGCCCTTGCAGAAGCCCGGGTCGCGGGTGAGGTCGCGGTGCAGCGGCACGTTGGTCTTGATGCCGTCGACGACGATCTCGTCGAGGGCGTTGCGCATGCGCGCCAGGGCCTCGTCGCGGTCCTTGCCGTAGGCGATCAGCTTGCCGATCAGCGAGTCGTAGTTCGGCGGTACCGCGTAGCCGCTGTAGAGGTGCGAGTCGACGCGGATGCCGTTGCCGCCCGGGGCGTGGAAGTGCTTGACCTTGCCCGGACTGGGCATGAAGGTCGCCGGGTCTTCGGCGTTGATCCGGCACTCCAGCGCATGGCCGCGGATCACCACGTCCTCCTGGCGGATCGACAGTTTCTCGCCGCTGGCGATGCGCAGCATCTCCTTGACGATGTCGATGCCGGTGACCATCTCGGTGACCGGGTGCTCCACCTGCACGCGGGTGTTCATCTCGATGAAGTAGAAGCGGCCGTCCTCGTAGAGGAACTCGAAGGTGCCGGCGCCGCGGTAGCCGATCTCGATGCAGGCCCGCACGCAGCGGTCCAGCACTTCGGCACGGGCCTGCGGGTCGATGCCCGGTGCCGGAGCTTCTTCCAGGACCTTCTGGTGGCGGCGCTGCAGCGAGCAGTCGCGGTCGCCCAGATGGATGGCGTTGCCCTGACCGTCGGAGAGCACCTGCACCTCCACGTGGCGCGGGTTTTCCAGGAACTTCTCCAGGTAGACCATGCCGTTGCCGAAGGCCGCCTCGGCCTCGGTGCGGGTCAGTCGCGCCGACTTGATCAGGTCCTCTTCATGGCGCACCACGCGCATGCCGCGTCCGCCGCCGCCGCCGGCGGCCTTGATGATCACCGGATAACCGACCTGGCGGGCGATCGCCAGGGCGGTTTCCTCGTCTTCCGGCAGCGGGCCGTCGGAGCCGGGCACGGTGGGCACGCCGGCCTGCTTCATGGCGTTCTTGGCCGAGACCTTGTCGCCCATCAGGCGGATCACTTCGGCGGTCGGGCCGATGAAGGCGAAGCCGGATTTCTCCACCTGCTCGGCGAAGTCGGCGTTCTCGGCGAGGAAGCCGTAGCCCGGATGGATTCCGTTCGCGCCGGTCACCTCGGCGGCGGCGATGATGGCCGGGATGTGCAGGTAGGATTTGGTCGCCGGAGCCGGACCGATGCACACGGTCTCGTCGGCGAGGCCCAGGTGCATCAGCTCGCGGTCGGCCGTGGAGTACACGGCCACCGTCTTGATCCCCAGCTCCTTGCAGGCGCGCAGGATGCGCAGGGCGATCTCGCCACGGTTGGCGATCAGGACTTTTTCCAACATCGCAGGCTCTCCGCGGTTCAAACGATGGTGAACAGCGGCTGGTCGTACTCTACCGGCTGACCGTTTTCCGCCAGGATGGATTCGATGACGCCGCTGGCCTCGGCCTCGATGTGGTTCATCATCTTCATGGCTTCGACGATGCACAGGATGTCGCCTTTCTTGACGCTCTGGCCGACCTGGACGAAGGAGGGAGTGCTCGGCGACGGCGAGCGGTAGAAGGTGCCGACCATCGGCGAGCGCACCACATGGCCGTTCAGCTTGGGTGCGGTCGGCGCGGCAGCTTCGACGGGCGCGGCGATCTGGGCGGCGGCGACCGGTGCGGGCATGGCGGCCATGACCGGAGGCGCGGCATACACCGGCTGGGGGGTCTTGGAATGGCGGCTGATGCGAACCGATTCTTCGCCTTCGCGAATCTCCAGCTCGTCGATACCGGACTCTTCCAGCAGTTCGATCAGTTTCTTGACTTTGCGGATATCCATTCGAAATAACTCCGGGTGCGAATCAGGAATGTTCAAGTTTTTCGAGAGCGGCTTCCAGGGCCAGCCGGTAGCCGCTGGCGCCCAGACCGCAGATCACCCCTACGGCGATATCGGAAAAGTAGGAGTGATGGCGGAAAGGCTCGCGCTTGTGCACGTTGGACAGATGCACTTCGGTGAATGGGATGCTCACCGCCAGCAATGCGTCACGCAGGGCGACACTGGTATGGGTGAAAGCCGCCGGATTGAAGATGATGTAGTCCACATTCTCCAGGCGGGCGGCATGGATGCGCTCGATCAGCACGTGCTCGGCGTTGCTCTGCAGGTGGAACAGGCGGTGGCCGGCCGCGCCGGCACGGCGCTCCAGGTCCTGGTTGATCTGTTCGAGGGTGGTGGCACCGTACACGCCGGGCTCGCGGGTGCCCAGCAGATTGAGGTTGGGGCCGTGCAGCACCAGTAGGGTGGCCATGTCGGTCGTAGTCCTTGAATGCTATGAGTGGGGCTCGGCAACGGGCCGGCCCGTCCCGCAGACTGCGGGTTGGCTGGGGCGCCGTTCCGTCGGGACCTTCAGCCGGGCATTTTAACCGGAATTTGCCGCATGTTACCTGCGATCAATCGTAGATGTTTTGCAGGATCAGTGCTGGGATTGACTTTCCCGCAGGCGTTGCGCAAAGCCCGCGGCGTCGATTTCGCCGACCACCCGCAGCGCCTCGCGCTCCTCTCCGTCGGCGGCGAAGAACTGGATCGCCGGCGGACCGAACAGTTGATAGCGATCCAGCAGCGCGCGCTGCGCCGGGGTGCCGGCGGTGATGTCGAAGCGGATCAGCCGGTAGCCCCCAAGCTGGGCGGCGACCTCCGGGGCGACGAACACCTCGCGTTCGAGCACCTTGCAGCTGATGCACCAATCCGCATACCAGTCGAGCAGCAGCGGTTGGCCGGCGTCTTTCGCCTCGGCCAGGGCGCCGTCCAGATCCTCCGCAGCGGTAACCGTCCGCCAGGCGCCGGCGGCCTGCGCGGCGGGGGCGGCGGACAGCGGCGCGCTGCCCAGCGGGCGCAGCGGATCGGACTCGCCGCGCAGCGCACCGGTCCAACTGGCCAGGGCATAGACCAGGAGGACCAGCCCGGCGAGCTGGCCGAGCTTCTGCCGGTGGCTCTTCGCGGTGAGTTCGAGGGTGCCGAGAAACAGCGCCACCCCCGCCGCCAGCAGACCCCACAGGGCCAGCGCCAGCGGGCCGGGCAGCACCCGTTCGAGCAGCCACACGGCGACCGCCAGCAGCAGCACGCCGAAGGCATTGCGCACCGCGAGCATCCAGGGGCCGCTCTTCGGCAGCAGGGCGCCGCCGCCGGTGGCCAGCAGCACCAGCGGCGCGCCCATGCCGAGCCCTAGGGCGAAGAGTTTCAGGCCGCCGCCGAGGGCATCGCCGCTGGAGCTGATATAGAGCAGCGCGCCGGCCAGCGGAGCGGAAACGCAAGGCGAGACCAGCAGGCTGGAAAGCACGCCGAGGGCTGCAGCGCCCCACAGCGAGCCGCCGCGCGTATTGCCGGCCAGGCGCTCCAGCGGCATGGCGAGGGCCTGCGGCAGACGCAGTTCGTAGACGCCGAACATGGCCAGGGCGAACGCCGCGAAGAACAGCGCGAAGGGCGCCAGCACCCAGGGCGACTGCAGGCGGGCCTGCAGGTTCAGCTCGGCGCCGAACAGCCCCATCAGCGCACCGAGCGCGGCGAAGCAGGCGGCCATCGGCAGCACGTAGGCCAGCGACAGGACCAAGCCGCGCGCGCCGCCGATCTCCCCGCGCAGCACCACGCCGGAGAGGATCGGCAGCATCGGCAGCATGCAGGGGGTGAAGGTCAGGCCGAGGCCGGCGAGGAAGAACAGCGCCAGCTCCCGCCAGCTCCAGGCCATCGTCCCGGCGGGCGGGGCGGCCTCGCTCGGGACGCCCGCCCCGGGAGCGCCGGCAGGGGCGCCGGCGATCTGCAGCCGCTCGGTTTCCGGCGGGTAGCAGAGCCCCTTGTCGGCACAGCCCTGGTAGCCGACCTGCAGGGTGAAGGGCTGTCCGTCCGGATTGTCCAGCGGCAGCTCGACGTCGAGCACGCCGTAGTAGACCTCGGTCTCGCCGAAGTAGTCGTCGGTCTTGAGCTTCCCGGCCGGCAGGCGTGGCGCGGCGAGCGTGATCCCGGCCGGTTCGGCGCGAAACTGCAGGCGCTGGCGGTACAGGTAGTAGCCCTCGGCAGCGACGAAGCGCAGCCGCACCGACTGTGGCGTGCTCTCCACCAGGCTCAGGCGGAACGCCTCGCGGACCGGCAGGAAGTCGCCGCGATTGTCCAGTCCGCCCAGCGTGGCGCTGGGCCGGCTGCCGAACAGGCTGGCGGCGGCGGGCAGGGCGAACAGCAAGAGGAGCAGGGGCAGCAGGCGGCGCATGGCGTTCTCGCAGAAACGTGCAGAAATACAACGGGCCGGATGATACCGGAGGCGACGGAGCGCTGCAGGGCGGGGCCTGCCGCGGCAACTGCCGCTTGGGTCGAGGAGCGGAGCGTCGCCGCTCTGTCTCGGTGCTTTCCTCAATAGTGTTAGGCTCTGCGCAACAGGCCCTCGGGCCTGCCGAATTTTCGAATCAAGAAGGATTTTGCCATGCTGGACTGGAAAGAATGCGCAATCCGTACGCGCGACGGCATCGACGGCGCGCTGCGTCGCGTCGTCGGCAACCACTGGCTGGGTCGCGCCCTGGCGCTGCTGCTCGCCGTCTACCTGCTGGTGGCCGGGCTGCTGGGCTGGTTCTGGAGCCTGGAGCCGGACCCCTTCCCGGTGCAAGAGAATGCCCAGGCCGCGGCTGAGCAGGCACAGCGCAAGTTCGTCAAGGGTTACACCACCGTCGAGACCCTGCGGACCGTGGCCGGTACCCTGCTCGACAAGCCGGGCGGCTACCTGACCAACGACCTTGCCCCGCCCGGACTCTGGCTGGACAACATGCCGAGCTGGGAATTCGGCGTGCTGACCCAGGTGCGCGACCTGGCCCGCTCGCTGCGCAAGGACATCGCTCGCTCGCAGTCGCAGTCCACCGAGGACACGGACCTGGCCAAGGCCGAGCCGCGCTTCAACTTCGACAACCGCAGCTGGGCGCTGCCGGCCTCCGAGACCGAATACCGCGTCGGGCTCAAGCTGCTCGACAACTACCTGGCCCGCCTGGCCGACCCGGCCAAGCCCGGCGCCCAGTTCTTCGCCCGCGCCGACAACCTGAGCGGCTGGCTGGGCGACGTCTCCACCCGCCTCGGCTCGCTCTCCCAACGGCTCTCGGCGAGCATCGGCCAGGAGCGCCTGGACGCCGACTTGGTTCCCGACGAAGCGACCGGCCAGACCCAGCAAGGGGAAGTCGTCAAGACGCCCTGGCTGCAGATCGACAACGTGTTCTACGAGGCGCGCGGCCAGGCCTGGGCGCTGTCGCACTTCCTGCGTGCCATCGAGGTGGACTTCGGCGACGTGCTGGCGCGCAAGAACGCCACCGTCAGCCTCCAGCAGATCATCCGCGAGCTGGAGGCGGCGCAGGAGCCCTTGTGGAGCCCGATGGTGCTCAACGGCGGCGGCTACGGCGTGCTGGCCAACCACTCGCTGGTGATGGCCAACTTCATCTCTCGGGCCAACGCCGCGCTGATCGACCTGCGCGCGTTGCTCTCCCAGGGCTGATGGACATCTCCGCACGGGAGGCGGCCCACCGGGCCGCCTCCGACGCCGAACTGATCGCCTGGGTCGACGCCGACGACCGCCCGCTCGGCGCGCTGCCCCGCGCCGAGCTGCGCGCGCGCCGGCTGATCGGTCGCGGCACCTTCATCCTGCTGTTCAACGGCGCCGGGCAACTCTGCGTACACCGGCGCACCCTCAGCAAGGCGATCTATCCCGGCTACTGGGACGTCGCCGCCGGCGGCATGGTGCAGGCCGGGGAGGACTACGGCGAGTCCGCCGCCCGCGAACTGGAGGAGGAACTCGGCATCGCCGGCGTGGAACTGCGCGAGCACGGGCGCTTCTTCTTCGACCAGCCGGACAACCGCCTGTGGTGCGCAGTGTTCTCGGCGACCTCCGACGCTCCCCTGGTCCTGCAGCCCGAGGAAGTCCTGGAAGCCCGCTTCATCCCGCCCCACGAGGCCCTGCGCGAAGCCCTGGAGCGCCCCTACTGCCCGGACTCCCTGCAGGCCCTGCGCCGCTGCCTCGGAATGGGCTGAGGCGGCCGCGACCTTTCGAGGGGCGGCGCGCCGCCGCTGGAAACGTGACCCCGGCTTTTCTGGGTGTGGTTGCGGGGCATTGACCCGGTGCATCTGGCGGCGCGCCCGGATTCCCTACACTGTTCCTGATTTCCACACGCGTCGGCCTGCCAGGGTGGCGGCCGACCGAACGGCAGGAGCTTTCATCCATGAAGATCGTGGTATTCAGTGCGCAGCCCTACGACGAGCGTTCTTTCGACGAGGTCCTGCAGCGGGACTACGCCTCCCGCGGCTTCGAGCTGATCTACCAGAAGGCCACGCTGTCGGTGCAGACCGTGGCGCTGGCCGAGGGCAGCGAGGCGGTGTGCGTCTTCGTCAACGACCTGCTCGATGCGCCGGTGCTGGAAACCCTGCACGGCTACGGCGTGCGGGCGATCCTGCTGCGCTGCGCGGGGTTCAACAACATCGACCTGGAGGCCGCCCGCCGGCTGGGGCTGTTCGTCGCCCGGGTGCCGGCCTATTCGCCGGAGGCGGTGGCCGAGCACACCGTCGCCCTGATCCTGGCCCTCAACCGGCAGATCCACCGCGCCTACAACCGGGTCCGCGAGGGCAACTTCATGCTCGACGGCCTGCTCGGCTTCAACCTGCACGGCAAGACCGTGGGGGTGATCGGCACCGGCAAGATCGGCATGGCCACGGCGCGCATCCTCAAGGGCTTCGGCTGCCGGGTGCTCGGCCTCGATTTGTACGAGACGGCCGAGTTCGCCGCACTCGGCGAGTACGTGGCGCTCGACGTCCTGCTCGCCGAATCGGACGTGGTCAGCCTGCACTGCCCGTTGAGCGACGCCACCCGACATCTGATCGGTGCCGCCAGCCTGGCGCGGATCAAGCCCGGCGCGATGCTGGTCAACACCTCCCGCGGCGGCCTGATCGACACCCACGCGGTGGTCGCCGCGCTCAAGTCGCGACGCCTCTCCGCGCTGGCCATCGACGTCTACGAGCAGGAGAGCCAGCTGTTCTTCCACGACCGCTCCTCGGACATCATCGACGACGACGTCTTCATGCGCCTGATGACCTTCCCCAACGTGATCGTCACCGGCCACCAGGGCTTCTTCACCGTCGAGGCGCTGCGCGAGATCGCCGAGACCACCCTGCACAACCTCGACTGCTTCGTCGGCGGCCGGGCCTGCGAGAATGTTCTGATGGCCGAGTAACCGCGGGAGGGGGATGGCTCGGAGCGGTTATCCCCCTGCGCCAGGGCTGCGGTTGGGGAGGGTGGGCTGCAGCGTCGCGGCCAGGGCCGCGCCCACTGGCAGCGAAGCCGCCCGACACCGTCTTCGGCATTTCACACGCTTGCCGCTACACTGCCCCCTCGTTTCCGCGCATTTCCGAGGAGCCCGCCTTGGCCAAGAAAGCCTCTTCACTCGCCGCCCTGGGCGGTCTGGTCTATTCCACCGACAGCGGCCGCCACTGTCCCGACTGCGGCCAGCCGGTCGCCGCCTGCGTTTGCGGGCAGAGCCCGGTGCCGGCCGGCGACGGCATCGCCCGGGTGCGCCGCGAGACCAAGGGCCGCGGCGGCAAGACGGTGACCACCGTCAGCGGCGTGCCGCTGGCCGAGGCCGAGCTGAAGGAGCTGGCCAGTGCGCTGAAGCGCCGCTGCGGCACCGGCGGCGCGCTCAAGGACGGGGTCATCGAGATCCAGGGCGAGCACGTCGAGCTGCTGGTCGAGGAACTCGCCCTGCGCGGTTTCAAGGCGAAAAAATCCGGCGGCTAGGCTGTATCAGACATCTCTGCACGGGAGAAACCGATGGCACGACGTACACGCAAGGACGACGGCAGCCAGTGGACCGTGGCCGACAGCCGCGCGGTCTACGGCATCCGTCACTGGGGTGCCGGCTATTTCGCGATCAACGAGGCCGGTCACGTGGAGGCGCGGCCGAACCGCGCCGCCGAGCGGCCCGTCGACCTCGTCGAGCTGGTCGGCCAACTGCGCGAGGCGGGCCTGTCGCTGCCGCTTTTGGTGCGTTTTCCCGACATCCTGCAGGAGCGCGTGCGCCAGTTGACCGGTGCCTTCGACGCGCACATCGCGCGGCTCGGCTACCGGAGCCGCTACACCGCGCTGTATCCGATCAAGGTCAACCAGCAGGAGGCGGTGGTGGAGAACATCATCGCCACGCCGAACGTCTCCATCGGCCTGGAGGCCGGCTCCAAGCCGGAGCTGCTCGCCGTGCTGGCGCTGGCGCCGAAGGGCGGCACCATCGTCTGCAACGGCTACAAGGACCGCGAATTCGTCCGCCTGGCGCTGATCGGCCAGAAGCTCGGCCATGCGGTGTTCATCGTCGTCGAGAAGGAGTCGGAGGTGCAGCTGATCATCGAGGAGGCCGCCGAACTGAAGGTCGTCCCGCAACTCGGCCTGCGCGTGCGGCTGTCCTCGCTGGCCTCCTCGAAGTGGGCCGACACCGGCGGCGAGAGGGCCAAGTTCGGCCTCTCGGCGGCGCAGCTCCTGCGCGTGGTGGAGCGCCTGCGCGGCGCCGGGCTGGACCAGGGGGTGCGCCTCTTGCACTTCCACATGGGCTCGCAGATCGCCAACCTGGCCGATTACCAGAGCGGCTTTCGCGAGGCGATCCGCTACTACGGCGAGCTGCGTGCCCTCGGCCTGCCGGTCGACCACATCGACGTCGGCGGCGGCCTGGGCGTCGACTACGACGGCACCCACTCGCGCAACGCCAGCTCGATCAACTACGACATGGACGACTACGCCGGCGTGGTGGTGGGCATGCTCCAGGAGTTCTGCGACGCCCAGGCGCTGCCGCATCCGCACATCTTCTCGGAGAGCGGCCGGGCGCTGAGCGCGCACCACGCGCTGCTGGTCGTGCAGGTCACCGACGTGGAGCGCCACAACGACCAGCTGCCGGAGATCGCCGATCCGCAGAGCCTGCCGGAAACCCTGCGCTGGCTGGTCGAGCTGCTCGGTCCGACCGACGACGAGATGGTCACCGAAACCTACTGGCGGGCGACCCAGTACCTCGGCGAGCTGTCCCGCCAGTACGCCGACGGCAAGCTGGGGCTGGCCGACAAGGCGCTCGCCGAGCAGTGCTACTACGCGCTCTGCCGGCGTCTGCACGACTCCCTGAAGGCCCGCCAGCGTTCCCACCGCCAAGTGCTCGACGAACTCAACGACAAGCTGGCCGACAAGTACATCTGCAACTTCTCGGTATTCCAGAGCCTGCCGGACACCTGGGCGATCGGTCAGGTCCTGCCGATCCTGCCGCTCGGTCGGCTCGACGAGGAACCGCTGCGCCGCGCCGTGCTGCAGGATCTGACCTGCGACTCCGACGGCAAGATCAAGCAGTACGTCGACGAGCAGAGCATCGAGACCAGCCTGCCGGTGCACGAGCTGCGCGCGGGCGAGGAGTACCTGCTGGGGATCTTCCTGGTCGGCGCCTACCAGGAGATCCTCGGCGACATGCACAACCTGTTCGGCGACACCGATTCGGTGAACGTCTACCAGAATGCCGACGGCAGCGTCTATCACGCCGGCATCGAGACCCACGACACCATCGAGGACATGCTGCGCTACGTGCACCTGTCGCCCGAGGAGCTGATGACCTACTACCGCGACAAGGTGGCCGGCGCGCCGATCGGCGCCCGCGAGCGCGCCCAGTACCTGGACGCCCTGCGCCTGGGGCTGACGCGCTCGTCCTACCTGTCGGCCTGAGCGAAAAGGCGCGGCCTTTCCCGTAGGGCGGGTTTCACCCGCCCTACGGGGCTTCCGATCGCCAGCAAGCGGGGGTAGCGCTCAGACCTCGCCCAGCAGGCGCCGGGCGAACAGGCCCATGACCAGGGCGCGCAGCGCCATGAAGGCGAGGAAGGCCAGCCACAGGCCGTGGTTGCCGAATCCCTGCAGCAGCCAGGCGAGCGGCAGCGCCAGGGCCACGGCGAGCAGCATGGCGTCGCGCATCTCGCGGGCGCGGGTGGCGCCGACGAACAGGCCGTCGAGCAGGTAGCTCCACACCGCGATCAAGGGCAGCGCGGCCAGGTAGGGCAGGTAGGTCTCGGCCAGTTCGCGCACCGCCGGGATGTCGGTCTGCAGGCGGACGAACAGCGCGCCGCCGACCAGGAAGAACAGCGCGAAGCCCAGGCTGGCCAGCAGCGACCACAGTCCGGCGACCGTCAGCACCCGGCGCAGGGCGGTGCGGTCGCGGTTGCCGATGGCGTGCCCGCACAGCGCCTCGACGGCGTGGGCCAGGCCGTCCAGGGCGTGGGCGGTGAGCAGCAGGCCGTTGAGCAGCAGGGCGTTGGCCGCCACCGTGGCGTCGCCGAGCCGGGCGCCCTGCACGGTGATCAGGAAGAACGCCAGCTGCAGGAGCAGGCTGCGCAGGAAGATGTCGCGGTTCACCGCCAGCAGCGGGCGCCAGTCCGCCCAGCGGCGCAGGGCGCCCCAGGGCAGCCGGCCGGGGTGCTGGCGCAGCGCCCGGCGGGCCAGGATGAGGCCGAGCAGGGCGCCGCTCCACTCGGCGATCGCCGAGGCGCGGGCGGCGCCGGCCACGCCCCAGTCGAGGCCGAGGACGAACCACAGGTTGAGGGCCACATTGACCAGGCTGGTGACCAGCAGCATGGCCAGCGGCGCGCGGGCGTTCTGCGTGCCGAGCAGCCAGCCGATCAGCGCGTAGCCGGCCAGCACCGCCGGCAGGCCGAGCAGGCGGGTGTGGAAGTATTCGCGGGTCAGCGCGTCGAGCGCCGCCGAGGGCTGCATCAGGCCGAGGGCGAACTCGCCGAAAGGCAGCGCCAAAAGGCCCAGCAGCAGGGCGAAGAGCAGCCCGAGCAGCAGACTTTGCAGCAGTACCCGGCGCAGTGCGGCGCCGTCGGCGCGGCCGCAGGCCTGGGCGGCGAAGCCGGTGGTGCCCATGCGCAGGAAGCCGAAGGCCCAGGCGAGGAGGGTGAACAGGCTGCCGCCGACCGCCACTGCGCCGAGCTGGTGGGCGTGCGGCAGGTGGCCGACCACCGCGCTGTCGACCAGCGTCACCAGCGGCTCGCAGAGGTTGGAGAGGATCATCGGCGCGGCCAGCGCCCAGACCCGGCGCTGGGTCGGCGCGTGGCGCCAGGCCTCGGCCAGGGCGCGGGCGTTCACCGGATCAGCCAACTGAGCACCCAGAGTCCCAGCAGCAGGTAGATCGCCCCGCCGACGAAGCTCCGCCGCAGCAGCGCGCGCACCCCGGCGACCAGCAGCGCCAGGCCGAGGACCAGGGCCAGGACGCCGAGCAGCGTGGGGTTCATGCCGAGGGTGTGCGACAGTCCGTCGAGGAACTGCGCGCCGGCCCGGGCGACCGAGCCGAACAGTCCGCCCAGCCCCTCGACGAGGTAACGGAGCGCCGCGCCCACCGCCTCGCCGAGCCATTCGAAGAAGTTACCCGCTTGCATTGCATCCCCCTGCCGAACCCAGAAAGGGGCGGTCCCGGCTCCCCCGCCGGGGGAGCGGGGCCGCCCGGAAAAACCGCGCAAGGATAGCGCGCCGGGCGGGCGCTTTCAGCGCAGCAGCAGCAGGGGCGTTCGCGACTTGTGCAGCATCTGGCTGGTGGTGCTGCCGAGGAGCAGGCGGCGGATTCGCGAATGGCCGTAGGCGCCCATCGCCACCAGGTCGATGGCGCGCTCCTGCCGGTAGGCATGCAGCACCGGCTCGAGGTTGCCCTCGCGGATCGCCGGGATCACCAGGAAGCCGGCGATCTCCAGCTGTGCCTGGGCGTCGTGCAGCGCGGCGCGGGTCAGCGCGTTGTCCTCGCCGACCATCAACAGATGCAGCGGCAGGCCCTTGACCAGCGGGCTGGCGGCTAGCGTGCTCACCGCCTGGCGGGCGCTCGGGCTGGCGTCGTAGGCGAGCAGCAGGCTGCCCGGTGCCTTGAAGTCGTCCGGCACGACCAGGGTTGGCCGGGCCAGGCTGCGGGTCACGTTCTCCAGCTGGCTGCCGATCGGCTGGCCGGCGTGGCGCCGGCTGTCCTCGCCCTGGCGGCCGATCACCAGCAGGCGGACGTCGGCGGCCATCTCGGCGAGGGTTTCGACCAGATCGCCGTGGCGCTGGCAGAGTTCCGGCTCCTCCAGGCCGGCGGCCAGGGCGCGTGCGCGGGCGGCGGCGAGGATCGCCTGGCCCTGCTCCAGGGCCACCTGGGCACGCCGCACGTCCAGCCGGGTCAGCTCGTCGGTCAGGTGCTCGCAGCTGCCCAGGCCGATGGCGCCGCTGTAGTCGCCCGGCGCCGGGTAGCGTCCGCGGTCCAGTACGTGCAGGAAGGTCAGCGGCTGGCCGAGGCGCCGGCTGGCCCAGATGGCGCCGTCGCAGACCGCCGCGGTGGCTGCGGAGCCGTCGATGCAGGCCGTAATCCGAGTCATGGGTCGTTCCTTTTTCAGTGTTCCATGGGTAGCTCGATGGCATCGGGTGGGTCGTGCACGCCGAAGCGGCCGGCGAGGGGGCGCTGGCCGCATCGAGGCCGAGCACCTCCAGCGCCGCCCCCGCGCGGCGATGTCCCGGAGGTGGGTACGGGACAGGTCGATGGCGACCCGGTTCGGTGCCTCCTTGAAATCGAAGGCTTCGACGAACGTGCTCGAGGAGCTGAAGGATACCTGTCCTGCCGCTCGGTAGGTACGGGCATGGCTGCGCGGTCGATGCGAGGTTCAGCGGCACGCCGCGGCCTGCCGCGGGCGTCCGGCGGCTGCTCTGCAGAAAATGGAACCTCGTTCTTGAATGAATGGAGGGATTGGATTATTTTCTGGAATGTAATTCCAGAAAAGCCTGTCTCGACCGTCTGCCGGCCTGCGTGCACGGCGGCGGGCCCCCGGCTTTCCAATCCGCCCGGAGACCCATAACAATGAGAACGACCCTTCAAGAGATTCAGGACGGCGAAAGCTTCGACATCGTCGTCGTCGGCGCCGGCGGCGCCGGCATGTCGGCCGCGCTGTTCGGCGCGCTGCAGGGCGCCAAGGTGCTGCTGCTGGAGAAGACCGAGTACGTCGGCGGCACCACGGCGTTTTCCGCCGGCACCACCTGGATTCCCAACAGCCACCACGCGGCCGAGATCGGCGTGCACGACGACAGCCTGGCCAAGGTCGGCGGCTACCTCGACCTGGCGGTCGGCGAGCGTTCCAGCGCCGAGCTGCGCCGGGTGTTCCTGGAGAACGGGCCGAAGGCGGTCAAGGCCATCGAAACCGGCACCTCGGTGCGCTACCGCGCCCGCCCGCTGCACCCGGACTACATCTCCGACCTCGAAGGCTCGACCCTGCGCGGCCGCGCCCTGGAGCCGCTGCCCTTCGACGGCCGGCTGCTCGGCGAGCGCTTTCGCCTGGTGCGTCCGCCGATCCCCGAGTTCACCGTGCTCGGCGGCATGATGATCGACCGCGACGACGTCAACCACCTGCTCAAGCTGACCCGCTCGTTCGCCTCGTTCCGCCACGCGGTCAAGCTGCTCTCCCGGCATGCCCTGGACCGCCTGCGCCATCCGCGCGGCACCCGCCTGGTGATGGGTAACGCGCTGATCGCCAGTCTCCTGCACTCGCTGGACGCGCGGGACGTGCCGGTGCTCACCGAATGCCGGCTCGACCGCCTGCAGCGCGGCACCGCCGGCATCGAGGCGCTGGAAGTGTCGCAGAAGGGCGTGAAGCGGCGGATCGTCGTCAAGGGCGGGGTGATCCTCGCTTCCGGCGGCTTCAACCGCCATCCCGAGCGGCGCCGCGCGCTGCTGCCGGGCAGCGATCCGCAGTGGTGCCCGGGGGCGCCGGGGCACACCGGGCAGGCCCACGACGTCGCCGAGGCGGTGGGCGCCCACTATGGCAAGCCCGGCCTGAGCCACGCCTTCTGGGCGCCGGTGTCGATCCGCAAGCGCGGCGACGGCAGCGTCGCGGCCTTCCCGCACTTCATCCTCGACCGCGGCAAGCCGGGGATGATCACGGTGAACCGGGAGGGGCGGCGCTTTCTCAATGAATCCACCTCCTACCACCTGTTCGGCATCGGCATGCAGGAGGCCGGGGTGGCGCCGGCCTATCTGGTCACCGATGCCGAGGGCCTGCGCAAGTACGGCCTGGGCATGGTGCGCCCGGGCGGCAAGGGGCTGAAGCCGTTCCTCGCCGACGGCTATCTCGTCGAAGGTTCGACCCTCGCCGAGCTGGCCGGGCGCCTGGGCATCGACGCCGCCGGGCTGCAGGACAGCGTACGGCGGATCAACGAATACGCACGTACCGGCGTCGACCTTGACTACCGGCGCGGCACCACCGACTACCAGCGGGTCAACGGCGACGCGGCGCAGCAGCCCAACCCCAACCTCGGGCCGATCGGCACCGCGCCCTTCTACGCGGTGCGCCTCTACCCCGGCGACATCGGCGCCGCCACCGGCTTCGCCACCGACACCGACGCCCGCGTGCTGGACGGCGACGCCGCGCCGATCGACGGTCTCTATGCGGTCGGCAACGACATGCACTCGATCATGGGCGGCACCTACCCGGGGCCGGGGATCACCCTCGGTCCGGGTCTGACCTTCGCCTACCTCGCCGCCCAGCACGCCGTGGCGCGGGCCCGGGCGCCTCAGGCCCAGGAGGCGAAGTCCGCCGTCGCCTGAGTCTTCCCCCTATGAAAAAGCCCCCGCCGGGTCCGCCCGGCGAGGGCTTTTTCATGGCGCCGGTCCGGGCGCGCGGGGGAGCAGTCTCGAATCGGAAGCCGTCCCTTTTCGTCGTTCGTCGGCCCTATGGCGCCGCATCCGGCGAGTCGACCGGTTGGGCGTCTTGCGCCGCCAGATCGGCTTTCGTTTTCTTCGCCGACTTCCATTTCGAATAGAAATACGCCCCGCCCGAGATGGCCCCCGTCACAGCCGCTGCAGCACTGACAAGCGGTGCGGCCGTCACGATCAAGGGAGCACTGGTCAGGCCGAGAGCGACGCCTATCGCACTTAGCCCGGTCGGGGCGGCGAGCGCTGCGCCGGCGGTCACCACGCCGGAGGTAATGCCCAATCCCATGGAGACCGTGTCTATCTTGCTGGCCACTTCCCGGTGATTCGCATCGACCTCTTTGACCTTCGCCACAACCTTGCCGGAAATAGTCTTTGTCCCGGTTGCCGCCGCCGCCGTCAGCCGCTTCGCCCCGACGATGGCAGCCCTGGCGTATTCGTGGGCACTGCTCTTGCGAGCTGTCGTCGACGCGGCCGCCGCTTCGGCAGCCCCCTCCGGGAGGGCGGCCGGGTCATTATTCGCCGGCGACGACGCATCGGAAGCCGATTCCGTTGGTTTCTCGATCCGCTGGTTCAATTTCATCACCTCACTCGAGTTTTCCCGCAAGCCGAAAACGCCCGACCGTTCAGTGAGCGGCACAGGCGGCGGCAACGCGACTGCCCCCGTGCATTCTTCCCTGTGAAAGCCTTTGCTGCCATGGCTTGGCGAGCGGCGCCGGTCGGCCGCCGAGTCGGGCCACCCACGGCCAAGAGGTCACCCGACTCAGGTCATGAGCACCGCGGCGCGAGTCTTGTCGCTCGTCGCCACACGAACTATCGAAACAGCCCCCGGAGCTTGAGGGTTCCTGGGACGCTTCATTGAAAATCAAATGGATAGCGCTTGATGAGGTCCGCATGGACCGGCGATCTCGGTGGTCGCCAGACCCACCGATACCCCTCAAGCAGACCGCCCGATTCTTGCACGCCGCGTTCGCCAAGGCACGCCCCACGATCCTGAATCGGCGCAACGACTGCGTGGGACGGGATTACGGCCATGGCGCGGGGAGTCGACGCAAGGCCTCGTTCCGAAACGAAAGCCGGGCGGTCGCCACTGGCCCGATCTCGCGGTTCCGACGCCCGCCGGGTCCGGCGGGCTCTTCGCAAAGGCGGCTCGCCTCAGTCGCGCACGCTTTCCACCAGCGCCTTGGCTGCCTGCAGGGCGGCGCGGGCCCAGGCTTCGCTGCCCATTTCCGCGACGCGCCGGTCGTTGGGGATCTCGATGCTCACCGGCAGGCTGGCCGGCAGCTCGCGCCACAGCCGGCGCAGGTCGATGCCGCCCTCGCCGGGCAGCAGGCGTTCGCCGCGGGCGGCCTGGATCAGCCCTTCGTCGGTGGTCGGGCGCTCGGCGGGGCCGTCGCAGATCTGCGCGTAGTGCAGCCACTGGGCAGGGATCTCGGCCAACTGCTCGAAGCGGCTGGCCGAGCGGTCGAAGTGCAGGGCGTCGACCAGGACGCCGCCGTTGCGGCGGTCGGCGCGGCGGACGATGCGCAGGGCGCTGTCCAGGTCGCGCACCGGGGTCCAGGGCATGAATTCCAGGTCCGCCGACAGGCCGAACGGCAGCATGGCGTCGCACAGCCGTGCGTAGTGCTCGACCAGGCGCTCCTCCTCGGGATCGTCGCCGGCCACCAGCACGGCCTGGGCGCCCAGTTCGGCGCCGGTTTCCAGGAAGGGCAGGTAGCGTTCGAGATCGAACTCCGCGCCGATGCGGATCAGCTCCAGGTCGAAGATGCGCACGCCGGTGTCGTTCATCCGCGCCAGGGTTTCGCGCAGCATCGGCTTGTCGGTCATCAGCGGGTAGGCCACGGCGCCGGGCGCCACCGGCAGCAGGCGCACGCCGGCCTGGTCGTAGCCGGTGCGCGCCGCCAGTTCGATCATCTGCAGCGGGCTCAGCTGCAGGGCGGTGAGCTGGGCGATGGAATAGGTCGGTTGCATGGGAGTCTCCGGGAACGTGAAGGGGCGGCGCGGCCGCCCCGGAGTCGGAAAAGCGGAATGGCGGCGGCGGACCGGGCGGTCCGCCGGGCCGTCAGAGGGCCGGGGCGGCGGCCAGTGCCGGCCGCGCCTGGCGTCCCTTGAGGTACTGGGCGAGGATGCCGAACAGCGAGGGGACGGCGAGGAACAGGAAGACCTGGCTGAAGTTCCAGTTCGCCGCGAGGATCAGCGCGCCGATCCCGGCCCCGCTGATGGCGCCGAGGCGGCCGATGCCGGTGGCCCAGCTCACCCCGGTGGCGCGCATCCGGGTCGGGTAGAAGTGCGCGGAGAGGGCATAGCAGCCGGGGGAGACGCCGTTGACGAAGTAGCCGAGGAGCAGGATCAGCGGGCAGAGCACCGCCATGGTCGGCGGCAGCAGGGCGATCAGCACCGCGCAGGCGGCGCCGCCGAGGATGGTCAGGGCGATCACCTTGTGGGGGTTCCAGCGGTCCATCTTCAGGCCCACGGTGACGTTGCCGACCACCCCGCCCAGTTGCAGCAGCGAACCGATGATCGCGGCGTCGGCCAGGCTCAGGCCGGCGTCGCGGCTGATCAGCGGCAGCCAGCTGGAGAGCAGGTACATGGTCAGCAGGCCCATGAACAGGGTCAGCCAGATCATGCAGGTGCCCAGGCGGTAGCCGGGGGCGAACAGCGCGCCGACCGAGCTGCCGCTCTGCACCTGCTCCTCGGAGCTGTAGAACTGGGTGTCGCCGTTCGCCAGGCCGGGTGCGACCTTGTTCACCGCGCGGATCAGGCGGCCCTTGAGCGCCGGGTGCTGGGCCAGGAAGCGGATCGACTCGGGCAGCAGCAGGAGCAGCAGCACGGCGAAGGCGATCGGCAGCACGCCGCCGGCGACCAGCACCGAGCGCCAGCCGAAGTGATCGATCAGCGCCTTGCTGCCGATGCCGCCCAAGGCCGCGCCGACTGCGAAGCCGCAGTAGATGAAGGTCACCATCTGCGAGCGGCGGCGCTGGGGCGCGTATTCGGCGACCAGCGTGGCGGTGTTGGGCATCGAGGCGCCGAGGCCCATGCCGGTGAGAAAGCGCAGCACGCTCAGGGTGAAGATATCGGTCGCATAGGCCGAGGCCAGGCTCCACAGGCCGAAGAACAGCACCGAGCCGACGATCACCAGCTTGCGGCCGAGGCGGTCGGCGAGCGGGCCGGCGGTCAGCGAGCCGGCGGCCAGGCCGAGCAGGCCGCTCATCATCACCGGGCCGAGATCCTGGCGCAGCACGCCCCAGTCGTCGATCAGCGCGGGGGCGATGAAGCCCATGGCGGTGGTGTCGAAGCCGTCGAAGACCAGCACCAGAAAGCCGAGCAGCAGGACCAGCCATTGCCGAGCACCTATCGAGCGAGCGTCGAGGAAGGTGCCGACGTCCACGCGAGCGGAAGTCGTCATTCGTGTACCTCCAATTTGTTGTTGTTGTGCAGAGATGCGTTCGAGCCGGCGGGCGAGCCGCCGGCCGTGGCTCCGGGAGAGTTTTTCCCGGAGGGCCAATGGACAGTAGCATTTTATGGAACATCATTCCAATTACAAAGATTATTCCATTTTCAGATTGCGGGCGAAGGGACGCCGCGCCCGCATCCGACGGAGGCGGGGCTGGCAGGGCGAAGGGGCGAAGGGCGGGGCGGCCGGCGGCGGAGCGCCCGCCGGACGGCTCAGGGGGCGGGGGCCTGGGTCGAGGTCATCACGGACAGCTTGGACACGCAGTCCAGGCTGGTGGCGGCCAGTTCGCCGGCGGCCTCCAGCAGGGCCGGGACCAGTGCCTCCATGCGCTCGGCGGTGAGCCGCACGCTGGGGCCGGCGATGCTGATCACCCCGATCGCGCCCGGCTGCTGGGGATGGCGAATCGCCGTGGCGAGGGCCGCCGCGCCGGCCTCGAAGCTTTCGTCGGCGGTGGCGTAGCCGAGGCTGCGCGCGCGCTGCAGGCGGGCGAGCAGGTCCTCGACGGTGATCGGCGCGTTGGGGCCGTATTCGCCGGGCTTGGCCAGCCCCTGGCGGTAGACCAGCTCCAGCGCCTGCTCGTTGCTCAGGCAGCTCAGCCAGGCCAGTCCCGAGGCGGTGCAGCAGAGCTTGGCCTCGGCACCGGCATCCGGGTCGTAGCGCAGCCCCGAGCGCGATCCCTGGGCCTTGGAGACCCATACCAGGCGGTCGGCGTCGACGATGCCGAGGCGCACCAGCTCGCCGGAGAGCCCGGCCAGGCGCTCGAGCACCGGCCGGGCGAGGTCGACCAGGCTGCTCTGCGACAGGTGCTTGAGGGCCAGCGACACCACCTTGAGGGCGAGGATGTAGTTACCGTGCTGGTGTTCCTGGCGGACGTAGCCCTGCTCGACCAGGCAGTTGAGCATCCGGTGGGTGGCGCTCGGCGGGATGCCGAGGGTTTCGGCGACCTGCTGCAGGGGCAGGCCGGCCGCGTTGCCGGCCAGCAGTTCCAAGGCGGAGAGGCCGCGTTCCAGGGCATTGCTCATGGGGATTCCTTGGCGGTTCGAGGCCCGATCCGGATGGAGTTCGGGGCGTGGGATTAATTTACGGAATCCTATTCCGAGGTGGCGACCCGTGCAAAGCGCAGCGGCCTCTTCTAGGGCTACAGGGCCTGCGGCGTCACCGGGCGCCGCTCGCGGGCGGCCTGGCGGGCCGCCTCGACCAGCGCCAGGGTCCGTGCGGCATCGGCGGCGTCGATGATCGGCGGGCACTCGCGGCGCGCCACCTGGACGAAATGGCGCAACTGATTGTGCATCGCGCTGCCGGGCGAGGGCTGTCCCTGGCGGCAGAGCAGCGGGTGGTGCCAGCCCCGTTCCTCGCCGTAGCGCCAGAGCTTGAGCTGCGGGACGCTCAGCGAGCCCTCGGTGCCGGCGAGCAGGTAGCACGGCTGCTCGGGCTGCTGGGCGAACACCGCGGGGTTTTCCCCGGCGTTCTGGTCCCAGCCCCAGGGTGCGGTGGTGGCGTCCGAGCCGCTCAGGGTGCCCAGCGCGCCGTTCTCGAACTGCAGCAGCAGCGCCGCGCTGTCCTCGACGGCGAAGCCGCGCGCGGCGTGGCTGGCGAGGGCCTGCACGCTGGCGATCTCGCCGCAGAGAAAGCGCAGCAGGTCGAGGTCGTGGACCAGGTTGATCAGCAGCACGCCGGCCCCCGGCTCGCGGCACCAGGCGGCGTCGAAGTAGCGCTCGTCCTTGCGCGCCAGCCACAGCCCGGTGACCGTGACGAGCCGGCCGAGGGCGCCGGAGGCGAGGATGCGCCGGGCCTCGGCGACGATCGGGTTGTGCCGGCGGTGGTGGCCGACCAGCAGCGGCACCCCGGTGCGCGCCTGCACCTCGATCAGCCGGCGGGCCTCCTCCAGCGAGCAGGCCAGCGGTTTTTCCAGCAGGGTGGCGATGCCGGCCTCCAGGCAGTCGATCGCCGTGGGCACGTGGCGGTCGTTGGGGTTGGCGATGATCACCGCCTCGGGCCGGACCTGTTCGAGCATCCGGCGGTGGTCGACGAAGGCGGGGACGCCGTACTCGTCGGCCAGCGCCGAGGTGAAGGGATCGCCGATGGCGACCAGTTCGATCCCGGCTTCCTGGCGGATGTACTGGACGTGCTGGCGTCCCATGACGCCGGCGCCGATCAGGGCGATACGCAGAGGCGTGGACATAGGCTGACTTCCTTGTGCTTGTCGGGGTGGCGTGGGCCGGTCACTGCGCCGGATCGAGGCCGAAGAACTGCCGGTAGAGGCCGAGCTGGCTGCTCAGCATGTGGATGCCCGGCTGCACCGCATGGCCCCGGGCCGCGGCGCTCTGCAGCAGGCGGGTCTCGGCCGGCTTCATGATGATGTCGGCGATCAGCGTGCGCGGCGCCAGGCCGTCCAGCTCGAAGGGCAGCGGATCGTCGGGCCGCATGCCGATCGGCGTGGCGTTGATCGCCAGCTCCACCTCGCCCGGCCGCGCCGCTTCGAGCACGCGCACCCGGCCCGGCCAGTGCTGCTCCAGGCGTTCGGCGAAGCGGCCGGCGCGGGCCCGGTCGACGTCGAACAGGTCGAGGCGGGCGATGCCGGCCTGCAGCAGGGCGACGGCGATCGCGCTGCCCGCGCCGCCGCTGCCGAACAGCGCCACGCGCCAGCCCTCGGGGTCGCGCCCGGCATTGCGCAGGCCGGCGACGAAGCCGGCGCCGTCGAAGTTGTCGGCCAGCCAGCGGCCGTCCGCCTGGCGGCGCAGGGCATTGCTGCTGCCGGTGAGGGCGACGGTCAGGCTCTGTTCGTCGGCATGGGCGGCGACCGCCAGCTTGTGCGGCACGGTGATCAGCAGGCCGTCGAGGTTGCCGATCCGCTTGAGGCCCTCGATCACCGTGGCGAAGTCCGCCGCGCCGGCCTGCACCGGCAGCATCAGCGCGTCGATGCCGCGCTCGGCGAACAGCCGGTTGAGCAGGGTGGGAGCCTGCACCTGGGCGATGGGATCGCCGACCACGGCGTACAGCCGGGTGCTGCCGGTGGGACTGGGAATGAGCAGGGCGTCGTTCATGGTCGGGTTCTCCGCGGATGGATGTTCGGGCGTTGGGTTCGCGGCCGGCCGGGGACGGGCGCAGGCGGCGACCTGGGGATGGGGCGTCGGGACGATGGGCAGGGCGTGGGTGCGAGGGTTGGACATTTTAGGAATTTTTGTATTTTTTGGAATTGTATTCCATTTTTTCTTGAGCGCAACCCCGCTGCCGCCCCTGCAAGCGTTGCCGCGCAACTTCTTCGCCCGGCGCGGTCGGGGTGCCACTAGAACGCTACTAGCCGAGTGCGCAAGCCCATCCAGTGGGAATCAGTTTCCCGCCAAAGGAGCGCCGTCCCCCTCCGACTTAGACTTGCCGTGCGCCTCGAGCATGCGAGGCGTTCCCCCACGACCCCAGGGAGGTCGGAAAAATGAACAGGTATGGCGCGGAGTTTCTCGGAACCTTCTGGCTGGTGCTCGGCGGCTGCGGCAGCGCGGTCCTCGCCGCCGCCTTCCCGCAGGTCGGCATCGGTCTGCACGGCGTCTCGCTGGCGTTCGGCCTGACGGTGCTGACCATGGCCTATGCCATCGGCCATATCTCCGGCTGCCACCTGAATCCGGCGGTGTCCATCGGCCTGTGGGCCGGCGGGCGTTTTCCGGCCAAGGACCTGGCGCCCTACATCGTCGCCCAGGTACTCGGCGGGATCGCGGCGGGTGGCGTGCTCTACGTCATCGCCAGCGGCGCCGCCGGCTTCGAGGTCGCCAAGGGCTTCGCCTCCAACGGCTATGGCGCCCATTCGCCGGGCGGCTACTCGCTGCTGGCGGCACTGCTAACCGAGGTGGTGATGACCCTGTTCTTCCTGCTGGTCATCCTCGGCGCCACCGACAAGCGTGCCCCCGCCGGTTTCGCGCCGATCGCCATCGGCCTGGCCCTGACGCTGATCCACCTGATCAGCATCCCGGTGACCAACACCTCGGTGAACCCGGCGCGCAGCACCGGCGTCGCCCTGTTCGTCGGCGGCTGGGCGATCGGCCAGCTCTGGTTGTTCTGGATCGCGCCGATCGGCGGCGCGCTGCTCGGCGCCGCCGTCTATCGGCTGATCGCCGAGGAGCCCGGCCCCTCCCGCCCGTCGTGAGCGGGGCGCCGGGCGCGAGCCGTCCGGCCGCTTTCGCCATCCGCCGCGCAGCGCTGCGCGGCCCCACCCTGCAAACTGCATTCGATCTGCGCCGTTGCGGCTCCAGCGAAGCGGGCCATCTATGCTAATGAAAAGGCTTTTTCCGCAGGGGAGCGCAAGGATGAACAAGAACGGCCTGAAATTGCGTGGGGTCAATCTGGGCAGCTGGCTGGTGCTGGAGAAGTGGATGGTGCCGAGCCTGTTCGAGGGCCTGGCGGCCACCGACGAGACTACCTGGTGCGCCGAGCTGGGCGAGCGGGCCGGCGAGCGCCTGCGTGCCCACTGGAACCGCTGGATCACCCGCGACGACTTCGCCTGGCTGGCCGAGCGTGGCCTGAACGCCGTGCGCATTCCGGTCGGCCACTGGATCTTCGGCCCCGACTACCCCTATCACCCGAGCTACGGCGAGGCCCGCTATCCCTTCGTCGAGGGCGGCATCGAGGTGCTCGACCGGGCCATGACCTGGGCCTGGGAATGCGGCCTGCACGTGGTGCTCGACCTGCATGCCGCGCCGGGTTGCCAGAACGGCTTCGACAACGGCGGGATCAAGGACGTCTGCGAGTGGCACACCCGCCCGGAATACCGCGAGCACTCGCTGTCGGTGCTCGAGCGGCTGGCCGAGCGCTACCGCGAGCACCCGGCGCTGCACGCCATCGAGGTGCTCAACGAGCCGCGCTGGGACGTGCCCACCGACTACCTCAAGGCCTACAACCTGGACGCCTACGCGCGCATCCGCCGGCATTGCCCGCCCGAGCGGGTGGCGGTGATCTTCCACGACGGCTTCCGCGACTTCCGCGAATACCTGGGCTTCATGCAGGCGCCGCAGTACCGCAACGTGATCTTCGACATCCACCGCTACCAGTGCTTCGAGCGCGGCGACATCGACATGGACATCTACGGCCACATGCGCAAGGCCGCCGGGGACTGGAAGGCCGAGGCCGACGCGGTCATCACCGAGCTGGGCCTGCCGACCATCTGCGGCGAGTGGAGCCTGGGGCTGGACCTCAAGGTGGTGTCGCTGTGGGCCGCGGGGCCGTTCAACCATGCCCTGGAGCAGATGGACGCCTTCCAGGAGAGCGTCGCCTACCGCGGCTACGCCGCCGCCCAGCTGGCGACCTTCGAGAAGTACCAGGGCTGGTTCTTCTGGAACTACAAGACCGAAACCACCCCGGCCTGGTGTTTCCGCGACAGCGTCGAGCGCGGCTGGCTGCCCTCAGCGTTTGCGTAGGGCGCACAGCTCGTTGGCGCAGGCGAGAAAGCGCGGCTCGGCCTGGCGGTTGAGGATCAGCTTGCGCGAGTGGTGGTGTTCGAGCCCGGCGTGGAAGCTGATGGTCAGCAGGGTCGAGTCGGGCAGCTCGCGGCAGAGCATGGCCAGCATGCAGTCCTCGCCCTTGGGATCGAAGGCGTCGGTGGCTTCCTCGAGGAACACCCAGGGCGGCTGGTGGAGGATCAGTCGGGCGATGCCCAGGCACTGCTGGGCGCGCAGCGGCAGCACCCGGCTCCAGCTGTCGGCATCGTTCAGGCGCGGGGTCAGCCAGGCCACTCCGGCGCATTCCAGCGCATGGTGCAGCTCGGTCCGGCCGAAATGGCCGGGTTCGTGCGGGTAGCTGAGCACCGACTCCAGGCTGCCGTCGGGCAGGAAGGGGTGCTGCGAGAGGAAGACCATGCCGGCATCGTCGGGCAGCAGGATCTCGCCGTTGCCCCACGGCCACAGCCCGGCCACCGCCTTGAACAGGCCGATGGTCACCGCCGGGTCGCCGGCGATCAGTACCCGCTCGCCGCGGTGGATGGTGGCGTTGAGCCGTTCGACGAGGATCTCGCCATCCGGATTGGCCAGGCACAGGTCGCGGAACACCAGCTCGTTGGCCCGTCCGTGGCCCAGCTCGATACGGTGCTCGACCGGCTGGTGCGCCTGTTCCTCCAGTTGCAGCATGTCGTTGTAGAGGCTGGCCACCCGGTCCGCCGAGGCTTTGCACTTGGCCAGCTCGCCGAGGTTGTCGATCGGCCAGGAGAGCGCCGAGGTCAGGCGCTGGAAGGCCTGCGCCGCCTGCATCAGCACCCCCAGGGTCATCGCCCCGGCGATGTACTGCGGCGCCGCGACCAGGACCGGGAACACCGGCAGCAGGGCGCCGTAGCCGGCGGAGAAGGAGACGATGCCGAGGTAGCCGACGGTCTGGCGGTTCCAGCCGCGGCCGACGTCGGCGAACAGCCGGCCGGCGTAGCGACGCTCGATGCCCTCGCCGTGCATCAGGGCGATCGACTCGGAGTTCTCCCGGGCCCGCGCCAGGCCGAAGCGCAGGTTCGCCTCGACGGTCTGCAGGCGGTTGGTCGACTGGGTCAGCGGCCGGCCGAGGAGCAGGCCCAGCACGCTGCCGCCGCCGGCATAGACGAAGGCCAGCAGGACCAGGAAGCCGGGGATGACGATGTCGGTGCCGGGCAGTGCGAGGCTGCCGGAAAGCTTGAACAGGATGTCGACGAAGCTGCCGAGGATCAGCAGGGAGAAGAGCAGCGAATGGGCGAGGGTGATCGCGTTCTCGGTGGCGATGCGGATGTCCTCGGCGATGCGCCCGTCGGGGTTGTCGTGCTCGCCGCTGGTGAACTGCAGCTTGTAGTGGTGGGCGCGCACCAGCCACTGGTCGAGCAGGTGCAGGGTCAGCCACTGTCGCCAGTCCAGCTGCAGCCAGCGCTTGATGTGCAGGTGCACCGCGGTGACCAGCATGGTCAGGGCGAAGATCAGCGCGAAGGTGGCGATCTGCAGCAGCAGGGTGTTGAGCGAGCGCGCCTCCAGGGCGTCGAAGAGTTCGCGGTGCCAGTAGCTGGTCCAGATCGCCAGGCCGACCTGGCCGAGGGTCAGCAGCACCAGCATGCCCACGGCGCCGCGCACCGGCCACTTGCGCTCGCTGTTCCAGTAGGGCATCACCAGGTGGGCGAACTGCCACCGCAAGGAGGGATGATCCGGGCTGCTCTGGCTCATCGGCATTCGATAACCTCCTGTCTGCGCGCCGGTCGGGGTTCTGCCCGGAGGAGGGCGAACAGACCGTAAGGGCCGTGCAGTATCACGCCTGGAGGAATGGCTTCAAGCCGTTTTTGCCGGGGCGGCGCGTGGGGGGCGTGGCGGCGACGCCCGACAGGGTGGGGGAGCGGTCTCGGCCGCACGGGGACGGGCAGGGCCGACGGCCTCGCGCCGCGCTGGCGGCCGCGCTCCGGCGCCGGCCGCCGAACGTTCCCCAGCACGGGCATCTCCGACTCGCCGAACGACATCCCTTTCACCTCAGCCGCCCGCTGGCGACGCACGACGCCCACCTCCCCGCCCGCGAGCGGGTATCCCGACATCGACCCCGGGGAGCGTCCGCCGCGGCACCGGCAGACCGTTGTTTTCACTCCCGATTGGTCGACAGGTATGGATAGCGTAGCCTGCCGCCGACGCGTTCGTCGGGGCGGGGGCTGCCGGCCGTCGCGCTGGCGGCGCCCGGGCATTCCGTTCACCTTCGCCGCCGACTGCGGTAAGTTGGCGTCCATCGCCTGCTATGCCATTTCCGAAAGAGCCCCGCCATGCCCGCCCCTCTGCATCCCTACCTCGTCGGCCTCTGCGCCTGCCTCGCCGTGCCGGCCCTGGCCGGCGACGCCTCCGTGCCGCAGACCCGGCAGGAGCACATCCATCACCAGGGCCACCGTGTGATGCCCTTCGTCCTCGGTCGCACCCTGCACGTCTTTCGCATGACCGAAACCGGCGGCAGCATGCGGGTCGTCCTCCGGGACGTGGGCGCGAAAGACCAGCTGCCGCTCATCCAGCGCCATCTCCTGCACATGACGGCGCGCTTCTCCAGCGGCGATTTCTCCGTCCCGGCCAGCCTGCACGGCGAGCAGATGCCGGGCCTCAAGGAACTGGAAGCCGGTGCCTCGCGCGTGAAGTCTACGCGCCTTTGCCCAACGGCGGCGAAATCCGCTTCGAAACCGGCGACCTCGCGATGATCACCGCGATCCACCGCTGGTTCGGCGCCCAGCTGTCCGAGCATGGGGCGGATGCGCTGGCGGAGTGAGGGAGCGTCGCAACGAATATCGGGAGGCGCTGGCGCCCCGGGAGTGGATCGACTTCATGCCGGCCAACTACTTGAACTCCACGCATCCCGAGGCCATCTTCGTGCAGAAGTTGCTCGTGGTGCGTCATGCCCCCAGCGGGCGGGCGATCCTCTTCGGGGATACCCTGAAGACGATCGGGAATGGCCAGGTGCAGGTGGCGTCCGTGGCCGCGGAGACGATCGACGCGGTGCTGGCCGAGCCCTTCGGACTGCCCGGCCTGAGCGGCGTGCGCCGATCTTCCGATGGGGAGAAACCATGTCAGACCTGAAAGACCCCCGGGTGTTGTTCGCCGCCGAGCGGACCCTGCTGGCGTGGAACAGGACCAGCCTGGCCCTGATCGCCTTCGGCTTCGTGGTCGAGCGCTCCGGCCTGCTGGTGCAGATGCTCGCCCCGGACAGCCCGTCGGCAAGGGCCTCGGCCGTCAGCTTCTGGCTCGGCCTGGCGTTCATCGCGCTGGGGGCCTTTGCCGCGCTCCATTCGTCCCGGCAATACCTGATCGTGCTGAAGACGCTGACGCCTGCCGAATGCCCGCCGGGCTATGGCGCCCGCTGGGGCGTTGCCGTGAACCTTCTCGTCGCGGCGCTCGGCAGCGCTCTGGCGCTTGCCCTGTATGCGCCCTGACAATGCGCGCGACAAGCGCATGACGGCTGCCGCGGGCGGCAGCGGCGCTCGGGCTGGCGGCGCAGGAGAGGCTCATGGGAAAGCATTCGATGTTCGCAAGGGGGTTGCGCGTGACCGGGCTGGTGCTGGGTCTCTGCACGGGCCTGCTTGCCAGCGCCGGCGGGGGCGTCCCGGCGGGGAGCAGCGAGCTCGACGAACTTCATCGGCAGATCAGGGCGCTCATCCCGTCGGCCGGCACCGGCGACGCCGTCGACGAAACCCTGCTGCAGGCCGGGGTGCCCGTGCTGCAGGAGCTGATCGTCGGCTCGCGCGACGAGGCGCTGCGTAGCGGCGTTCGGCCGATGCCGCCGGATATCCGCCGCCAGCTCGCGGGCTTCCTGCCGGAGCGGGTCCTGGAGGCTGCGCGATACCGCGTGCAGGGCGGTGAAGACCTCACGCTGCAATCGAATCTGATCCGCTATGGCGATGCACAGGCGATCACCCTCGATTACGTCATCGTGTTCGAGAAGTCCGACGACGCGCTCCACAACCCGACGCTCTGGGCGCACGAACTGACCCACGTCGATCAGTACCAGCGCTGGGGTATCCAGGAGTTTTCCGCCCGCTACCTGCGGGACTACCAGGCCGTGGAGCGCGAGGCCTACGAGGCCGAGCCGCGCTATGCGGCCTGGGCGAAGCTGCAAAAAAACTGGAAGCCGGCCCCCGGCGGCGACCCGGGCGACGCGGCGACCGAACATCGTCCGATTCCTCCCCTTCCGGATGGCGACCGCTCGAGCACCTGCGGCACCGAGGTCACGGCTTGCCAGATCGACAACCCCGGCCCCGTCGGCACGCCCTGCTGGTGCTATACGGCGTCGGGCGCGGCGGCGGGCTCGCTGATTCCGGACTCGGCAGACGACGCTGCGCCGGCGGCCCCGCCTCCCGAGCCGGTCAACGCTTGCGACAGCCCGTCCGAGGCCTGTCCGCCGGGCGCCGAAGCCGATTCCCCCTGTCCCTGCCTCATGCCGCCAGGCGACTTTCCGGACACGGCTCGGTAGAGCGCGCCGCCAGGGCGCGGTGAATTTCGTTCCGAGCCAGGCGTACTCGCCGGTCCGGGACTTCCACGTCTGCCAGGTTATGCCAATAAATCGGTAAAACATGATACAAGTCATTGCGGAGTGGCGTAGTTCCTTGTTGGCGGGGTGCCGGGTCCATGCGTGCGTTGGCCCGGACACGTTCTCTTTGTCGTTGTTTTGGGGGGATTCATGCCTTCACCAGGACCGGAAAGAACACGCAAGCATCCTCTGCGGGTGGACCTTGCGTTGCAGGGAGGTGGTGCCCACGGTGCATTCACCTGGGGCGTACTCGACCGGCTGCTCGAGGAGCCGGATCTTCAGTTGGAGGGCATTTCGGGAACTTCGGCCGGCGCGATGAATGCGGCCGTTCTGGTGGACGGTTACGCCAGGGGCGGAGCAGAGGGGGCCCGCCGCGCGTTGGAGACGTTCTGGCGCAAGGTGTCGCGGGCGGCGCACGTGAGTCCGTTCCGGCGCAGTCCGCTCGATGTGCTGCTGGGGTGCTGGACGCTGGATCATTCGCCGATGTTCGTGACGATGGACATCCTCACGCGGCTGTTCTCCCCTTACGACCTGAACCCGAGCGGGAACAATCCCCTGCGTACCATCCTGGCGGAGTCCATCGACTTTGCCCATCTGGCGGACGGGCCGATCAAGCTCTTCGTGACGGCGACCAACGTGCGTACCGGCCGCGGCCGGGTGTTCCGCAACAATGATTTGACGATCGACGCATTGCTGGCTTCGGCCTGCCTGCCGGGCCTGTTCCAGGCCATCGAGATCGACGGCGACGCCTACTGGGACGGGGGCTATGCCGGCAATCCGACGATCACTCCGCTGGTGCGCGAGTGCGCCTCGAGCGACACCATCCTGGTACAGATCAATCCCATCGAGCGCCCCGGCACGCCGCGCACGGCGCGCAATATTCACAGCCGTCTCAACGAGGTCTCCTTCAATGCCGTGCTGTTGAAGGAGCTGAAGATGATCGGGCTGCTGCGCAATACGGCCTGTCTGGGCAATGACGAAAGCGCCCGCTGGGCCTCGATGCGGATTCACCGGATTTCCAGCGACGTGCTGCTGAAGCTGGGCTATTCGTCGAAGCTGAATGCGGAGTGGGCGTTTCTGACGATGCTGCGCGACGAGGGGCGGATTGCGGCCGAAAGCTTCCTCGAATCCCATCGTCCGGACCTGGGCCGGCGTTCGACGCTGGATCTGGACGCCCTGCTGGAGGGGGTCTGACGGGGAGAGCGCCGGCCGCTTCGCCGGCGCCCGGTACCCGGCTTCAATACGGCGGATACTGCGACAGTACCTTGGCCACGGTTTCGCGGATCGTCCGGGTGCGCTCGGCCGGGTTGTCGGGGCCGTCGCGGAGGGTCTGCTGGGCGCTGCCGCGCCAGACCAGCTTGCCGTCGCGGGCGTCGAGGAAGTCGATCTGCAGGGTGCCGACCCGGTAGTCGTAGGTGCGGGTTTCGCCGTAGCCGGGGCCGCTCCAGTAGCCGTACCAGGGGTTGTTCCAGTAGCCGCCGGAGTAGGTGGTGACCTGCTCTTGCCGCTGGTCGACGATCAGCCAGACCTGCACCTTGAGGTCGCCGGGTTTGCCGCTCGGCGCCTGGCGCAGGCCTCGCTGGTCGAGCTGGTCGGCGACGGCGCTGCGCACGCGCTGTTCGGTGAGATCGCTCTTCAGCCGCGGGTCGGCGGGGCGGTACTGCAGCGCCGGCTCCTGCCAGCTCCAGCTCTGGTAGGCGGAGAAGTTGCGCTCGGGGTCGAAGTCGCGCTCGAGGTGGACGGTCTGGCAGGCCGCGAGCAGCAGCAGAAGGGGCAGCAGCAGACGGGTACGCATGGGGTGGTTCCTCCGGTGGCGTGCGCGCGGCAGACGGACTGTCGCGGGCTTTTCCCCGCGCTCCGGCTCTTTCCCGAGGAGCGCGAGGGACGGGCGGCGTTTGTCCGGGCTACGGCGGAAAGCCTTTCAGGGCGCGGCGGACCGCCTGGCGCAGGGCGTCGGCGCGCTGGCCGGGGTCGTCGTCGGTCCGAGCCTCGCCGCTGCCGCTCCACACCGGCTGGCCGTCGGCGCCGTCGCTGAGTTCGACGCGCACCACCAGCACCTGCTCCTCGTAGCTGCGGACGATCGGCACGGCACCCCAGGCGCCGTAACCGTAATGGTCATGGTCATGGTCATGGTAGTGGCCATGGCCGTAGCCGTAGTAGCCGCCGAAGCTGCCGTAATAGTCCTCGTAGGTGCGGATGCGCCATTCCAGCGCCAGCTGCGCCGCGACCCGCAGGTCCGCCATGGCGCCGGGTCGGACCGGGCGCAGGCCGCGACGGTCCAGTTCGGCGGAGAGGGTTTCCTGCAACTGGCCGGGCGCCAGACCGTCGCCGTCGCCCGGTGGGCGGTCGTTCAACCAGGCCCAGTCGCGGTAGCCGGCGTAGTCCCGCAGCGCGGCGGGGTAGACGGTGCGCGTGGCGACCCCGGCCGGCGCCGGGGGCAGCGCGGCGGACTCGGCGCGGTAGGGGTTGGGGCTCTGGCAGGCGCCGAGCGCGAGGCAGAGCGTCAGTGCGGCCAGGCGGTGCATGGGAGTTCCTCGGCCTCGCCCCGCTGTCCGGGGCGGCGACCATCCTGTTTCCAGCTTAGCAAGCCGGGCGCGGTCGGCAGAGCCAGTGCAGGTAGCGGCCGAGGCCGGCGAAGGCCGGGTGGCGGCGGTAGGCCAGTTCCATTTCCAGCAGGTCGAGCAGTTCGGCCTTGGCCTGGAATTCCGCCGGCATGTAGTCGTGGAAGACGCGCACGCCGCTTTCGCCGTCGATCTGCCAGGCGCTTTCCATCGCGGCCCTCAACTCGCGCGGGTCGAGCGGGCGCTGCGGGGTCAGGCTGCGGCCTTCGCCGGCGAACTTTTCCTTGCGCAGCTTGCGGAAGTGGCCCTTGAGCAGGTTGCGGTAGATCAGCGCGTCCTTGTTGTAGAAGGCCAGCGACAGCCAGCCGCCGGACGCGGTGAGCTGGTGCAGCACCGGGAGGATGTGCTGCGGCTCGGCCAGCCATTCCAGTACGGCGTGGCAGAGCACCAGGTCGAAGGGTTCGTCGAGTCGGCCGAGCAGTTCCTGCCAGGGTGCCTGAAGGAAGGTGGCGGACTGGCCGGCGGCGGCGAAGCGTTCGCGGGCGGCGTCGAGCATCGGCGCGGCCGGCTCGGCGAGGGTCACCCGGTGGCCGCGCTCGGCCAGCCAGAGCGCCATGTGGCCGAGCCCGGCGCCGACGTCGAGCACCCGCAGCGGGCGTTCGGGCAGGGCTTCGGCCAGGTCGGCCTGGAGCACGGCGAGGCGGATCGCGCCCTTGGCGCCGCCGTAGATCTTCTCGGCGAAACGCAGGGCCAGGTCGTCGAAGTGGCGGTCGCTCATCGGGCGAAACGCCGTTCGCTGTCGGCCAGCTTGGCGCGCACCACCTCGTCCAGGTCCAGGCCGAGTTCGGCACAGAGCAAGAGGAGGTAGAGGACCACGTCGCCGATCTCCTGGCCGGCGTGGGCCAGTTCGCCGGCGGGCAGGGCACGGGATTCGTCCTCGCGCTTCCATTGGAAAATTTCCACCAGCTCGGCCATTTCCACGCTGGCGGCCATGGCGAGGTTCTTCGGGCTGTGGAAGCGCCGCCAGTCGTTGGCGTCGCGGATGGCGTGCAGGCGGCGGGTGAGTTCGGCGGTGTTCATGGCGGGCTCCTGAAAAGGCGCCTAGCTTCGGCCGCCGGAAGCCGGGCCGCAAGTGCGGCGCCCGGCCTTGCCGCGGATCAGTATTCCCAGAAGATCCGCTGCAGCTCCCGGCTGTCCTGGGTCCGGGTCAGGGCGACCATGGCGAGGATGCGCGCCTTCTGCGGATTGAGGTCGTGGGCGACCAGCCAGTCGTATTTGTCGTCCGGCTGCTCGGCGTTGCGCAGGACGAAGCCGCCCCGGTCGGCCCGCGAGGCGCGGACGATCTGCAGGCCTTCCTGGCGCAGCGCCTGCAGGGTCGGCACCAGGGCCGCGGCGACCGAGCCGTTGCCGGTGCCGGCGTGGATGATCGCCCTGGCACCGGCCTGGGCGAAGGCCCGGTAGGCGGTGCCGTCGAGGTTGCCGTAGGCGTAGGCGATGTCGACCCGCGGCAGGCTGGCGATCTGCCGGATGTCGAACTCGGAATTCAGCGTGTGGCGCTTGGCCGGCAGGCGGAACCAGTAGCTCTTGCCCTCCACCACCATGCCCAGCGGACCCCAGGGGCTCTGGAAGGCGTCGGTCCGGATGTTCAGCGCCTTGCTGACGTCGCGCCCGGAGTGGATTTCGTCGTTCAGCGTCACCAGTACGCCCTTGCCGCGCGATTGCAGATTGCCGGCCACGGCGACCGCGTTGTAGAGGTTGAGGGGGCCGTCGGCGGACAGGGCGGTGCCGGGGCGCATCGAGCCGACCAGCACGATGGGCTTGTCGGTGCGCTCGACCAGGGTCAGGAAGTAGGCGGTCTCCTCCAGGGTGTCGGTGCCGTGGGTGATGACGATGCCGTCGACCTCGGGATCCTCGGCCAGCTCGGCGACGCGCCGGCCGAGCGCGAGCAGTTGCTCGTTGCCGAAGCTTTCCGAGGCGATCTGGAAGACCTGCTCGCCGCGCACCTCGGCCAGCGCCGGCAGTTGCGGCACGTTGGCGAGCAACTGCTCGACCGGAACCTTGGCCGCCTGGTAGGTGGCGCTGTCGGCGGCGCCAGCCCCGGCGCCGGCGATGGTGCCGCCGGTGGCGAGGATCACCACCCGCGGCAGCCGGTCTGCCGTTTCGGTCGGCGCGGGCTCTTCGGCCTGCAGGCCGAGCGGGAGCAGCAGGGTCAGGGCGAGGAGGGCCGGACTCAGGGCACTCAGGAGGTTCTTCATGGCGGCGCTCCTCAGTGCTGGAGGATCTTGGCGAGGAATTGCCGGGCGCGCTCGCTGCGCGCCGAGACGTCGCCGAAGAATTCCTCCTTGGCGCAGTCCTCGACGATGCTCCCGCGGTCCATGAAGATCACCCGGTTGGCGACCTTGCGGGCGAAGCCCATCTCGTGGGTCACGCACATCATGGTCATGCCCTCCTGGGCGAGCTGGACCATCACGTCGAGCACCTCGTTGACCATTTCCGGGTCGAGCGCCGAGGTCGGCTCGTCGAACAGCATCACCACCGGGTCCATGGCCAGCGCGCGGGCGATCGCCACGCGCTGCTGCTGGCCGCCGGAGAGCTGGCCGGGGTGCTTGTGGGCGTGGGCCTTGAGGCCGACCCGCTCGAGCAGCGCCAGGCCCTTCTCGGTGGCCTCCGCCTTGCCGCGGCCGAGCACCTTGACCTGCGCGAGGGTCAGGTTCTCGGTGACCGTCAGGTGGGGGAACAGCTCGAAGTGCTGGAAGACCATGCCGACCCGGGCGCGCAGCTTGGGCAGGTCGGTCTTCGGATCGGCCAGGGAGGTGCCGTCGACCACGATGTCGCCCTGCTGGAAGGGCTCCAGGGAGTTGACGCATTTGATCAGGGTGGACTTGCCGGAGCCCGACGGCCCGCAGACCACCACCACCTCGCCCTTCTGAACCTGCGTGGTGCAGTCGCCGAGGACCTGGAAGTCCCCGTACCACTTGCTGACGTTCTGGATCGAAATCATACGGCTAACCTTTTCTGCAGACGCTTGACCAGCTGCGAGGCGGCGAAGCTGACGACGAAGTACACCAGGCCGGCGACGATCAAAAATTCGTGGGGCTGGCCGACGATGTCGCCGCGCGAGCGGGCGGCGTTGAGGAAGTCGATCAGGCCCACGCTGTAGACCAGCGAGGTGTCCTGGAAGAGGATGATGCTCTGCTGCAGCAGCAGCGGGGTCATCTTGCGGAACGCCTGGGGCAGGACGATCAGGCGCATGCTCTGCCCGTAGGTCATCCCCAGCGCCTGGGCGGCGCTCATCTGCCCTTTGGGAATGGCCTGGATGCCGGCGCGGACGATCTCGCAGAAGTAGGCCGCCTCGAACATCACGAAGGCCACCAGGCAGGAGGCGAAAGCACCCACCGGGGTGTCCTCGCCGGTGATCTCGCGCAGCGCGAAGGGCACCGCGAAGTAGAACCAGGTGATCACCAGCAGCAGCGGGATGGAGCGGAAGTAGTTGACGTAGAGGGCGGCGAGGTTGGCCACCAGGCGGTTGTGCGCCAGGCGCATCATCGCCAGCAGGGTGCCCAGCAGCACGCCGCCGAGCACGCCCAGCACGAGCAGCTGCAGGGTGGTCTGCAGTCCGTCCCAGAGCGCCGGGAGCGCGGCGGGGATCGAGCTGAAATCCATCATTTGCCTCCCGCGGCGAGCAGGCCCGGCACCGCGACCTTCTTCTCGACCCAGCGCATGAACAGCATCAGGCTCATGTTCAGGGTGAAGTAGATCAGCGTGGCCAGGGTGAAGGCCTCGAACAGGTGGGCGGAGAACTCCGCGGTCTGCTTGGTCTGCGCGAGCAGCTCCATCAGGCCGATCAGCGAGGCCACCGAGGAGTTCTTGAAGATGTTGAGGAACTCCGAGGTCAGCGGCGGAATGATGATCCGGAAGGCCTGCGGCAGCAGCACCTGGCGGTAGACCTGCCCGGTCCGCAGGCCCAGCGCCAGGGCCGCGGCGGTCTGGCCCCTGGGCAGCGCCTGGATGCCGGTGCGCACCTGCTCGCAGACCCGCGCGGCGGTGAACAGGCCGAGGCACACCACCACGCTGAGATAGGCCGAGGTGGCCGGGCTGAGGTCCTGCTTGAACCACAGCTCCAGCGGCTCGGGCAACAGGTCGGGCACCAGGAAGTACCAGAGGAACAGCTGCACCAAGAGCGGCACGTTGCGAAAGAGGTCCACGTAGAGGGTGGCCAGGCCGGACAGCCAGCGGTTCGGCAGGGTGCGCAGCACGCCGAGCAGCGAGCCGAGCAGCAGGGCGACGATCCAGCCCGCCAGGGCGACGGCGACGGTCCAGCCGAGGCCGGCGACGAACCAGTCGAGGTAGATTTCCTCGCCGATGCCGGTGGACCTGAAGAACACGCCCCAGTCCCAGTTGTAATCCATGGGGTTTCTCTCTGCCAGGGGTTGGGAGGAGGCCTGCGTGGAGGGATTTCCCCCGCGCAGGACGGGGTTTACAGCTCTTCGGTCGACTTGTCGGTCGGGACGGCGATCAGCTTCTTCAACTCGTCGCTCATCGGGAAATGGAGGTTGAGGTCCTTGGGCGGAATCGGCTGGAGGAACCACTTGTCGTAGATGGCGTTGATTTCGCCGGAGCGGTAGGTGGCGACGAGGGCGTCGTCGACCGTCTTCTTGAACGCCGGATCGCCCTTGCGCAGCATGCAGCCGTAGATCTCGAAGGACTGCGGGGCGCCGACCACCGCCCAGTCGTCGGGTTTCTTGGCCTTGGCCATTTCGCCGTAGAGCAGGGCGTCGTCCATCATGAAGGCCACGGCGCGGCCGGATTCGAGCATCAGGAAGGATTCGCCGTGGTCTTTGGCTGCGATGATGTTCATGTCCAGCTGCTTCTCGGCGTTCATCGAGCGGAGCAGGCGTTCGGAGGTGGTGCCGGCGGTGGTCACCACGTTCTTGCCCTTGAGGTCGGGGAAGTCCTGGACACCCGAGGTCTTCTTGGTCAGCAGGCGGGTGCCGACCTCGAAGATGCCCACCGAGAAGGCTACCTGCTGCTGGCGTTCGACATTGTTGGTAGTGGAGCCGCACTCGAGGTCGACGGTGCCGTTCTGCACCAGCGGAATGCGGCTCTGCGAGGTGACCAGGGTGTAGCGCACTTTCAGCTCGGGCAGACCGAGCTGCTGCTTGAGCGCCTCGACGACCTTCAGCTGCAGGTCGTGGGAGTAGCCGATCGGCTGGCGCGAGTCGGTGCCCAGATAGGAAAAGGGGATGGAGGCGTCGCGGTGGCCGAGGGTGATGGTGCCGGATTCCTTGATCTTCTTCAGGGTGCCGGTGAGCTCTTCCGCGGCGAAGGCCGCGCCGGACGACAGGGCGAGGACGATGGCACTGCTCAGCAGGCGGGTAGCGATACGCATGTGGTGTTTCCCTCTACTCGTTGTTTTGGCCGAGGGCGATAGCCCGATCCTTCGGACAGCTCTATCGCGCTGCCTTGAAGTCTAAAGGCAGAATGCGTGCCAGTCGGGCGAAATGCCGGATTTTCTTTTATCCATTTGATTCGAAAGGGATTATTTCGGGCGTTCCGGCTACAGGTAGGGCGGGTGAAACCCGCCATTGCGGATCGGGCCCTGGCCATGTCCGGCGGGTTGCACCCGCCCTACGGGGCTCGATATGGTGCGGGTTGTGCTCACCAGGCAGGGCTTTGGTGGTGGGGGAGTTGAGACGCTTGGTCTTTTGCCCGGTTAGGCACCATCTTTGCCATCAGGGATGCTTCTTGTGAGTTCGGCCCACAAGGGAAACCCTGAAAAAGCCCCATTTTCACGAGATCACATGCCCTGTGAGCCGCATAGTTACTGGCTTATGATTTTCAGAAAAAGTCTTTTTCAGACCATCCCAAGCGCCGCTGATCCGCCTCATCTTTTACACGATTCCATGGATAGGCAGAGTGGTTGTGGCGGTTTTCCACAGGCGCGAAATGGTCGTGGAGCAATTGTTTCTCGAACATATCAATCGCTTCACAATCGTGCTCGGTCAGTTGGTAGACGTTGGACGCTTGCAGTTTGAGTTTTAGCGCAAGCGGGAACACAAAGCTTCCAAGGAGAAGGTGATTGCGGAGGCTCCACTCCGGCGGATACTTCGACTCAATCTTGCCGTGAGCAAGGTTTCCGCGGAGTCGGAAAAAATCTCTAATCCACATGTCGCGCACGGATTTTGATTTCTTGAATTTCAAGGTCTGGCTTGAAGTAAACACTGTGTTCGGATCTATGGTCTCGGTTGGTTTTACGCTTGCCGAGAAGTGCTTGGCGAGATCATCCTCCTTTCCGTGTGGGCACTCAAACAGGCGTTCGAGTGCACTAACAAGCAGAACGGCCTCAATATGTTCGGAAATGTCTGAAGAGTCTGTGTTGGCAAGATTGAATCCGAGGATTGCTTCATATATTGCTTCCCAGTCCTTGGATTCTCGGTAGTCGAGGAGTGGCTCCAATAGCTTGAAGTCAAGCGCCGTGTTCCCGTGTGGTAATGGAATATGCTCGGGTTTTTGAACATGATAGTCGTCTTCGGTCAAATAGTTCGTGGTCGAGCCATCGCGACGGCGAGTGGTTATCGCAGTTCCATGATGGTCATCGGAGAAGCCCTGAATGACCAATCGGAAGCTGTCACGATTCCGATACCCCATGCCACCTGGACCGAAAAGCTCGCGGGCCGAAAGTCCTGCGACTGACAGGAGTTCGGAGAAGATAAACAGTGCGCCGCGCTCTTCATCCGAAAGGTCACGGGTGAGGTTTCCGCCAGTGGTTTGAATGAGCGTCGCGTAAGCGATTGGCGCCCCTCCTGCATGGTATGGAGCCAACACCCCATCGAGGATGTCTTGTTCGGGTGTGCCTTGCCCAGCCGGAGCGAGTCCACGTTGAAAAGGGACGAGTTGAAACTCGGCGGCATTTTGGTGCGTGGTGATCTGAAGCCAAGGTAGAAATGCGAGCATACTCATGTATATGTTCCTGCTTTGAATTTTTAGCTGTACTCAAAACATTAGTTTGTAGGTCTTTTCGAGATTGTCTTTGCAGCCACCTTGGCCATGTGGCTCCCATCGTGATCGGTTAGTGAGATATTCGCAGGTTATTACCCTGCCTCGATCGCTTGCCATTACGGCAGAGCCCCGATATTCCGTGGGTAAGGATGCTGCGTAGCTAGTATCTGTGCCCGTGGCGCTGCCGTTTGGTGTCCACACACTACTATAGATTATGCCCCACCCGGTGCTGCCACCTCTTATGGTTTGGTATTCTCCTTGGAATTTCTCGCCAGAAGGTAAGTCAAAGGAGATACCGCCATGAGTTGTGCCGGAGAACTCAAATCTGGCTTGGATCACTTCTGCATTAGATAGATCGTAGAGCCTTGCGGGAACTACCTTGCTTGTGCAGCCTGTAATACTTAGTAGTAAACAGGTTGCAAAAATATTTTTAATCACTTGGGCTCTCCATGTGTAGCTTCAGGAAGCTAAGCAAGTGAGAAGCTTCTCAGCTCTTCGTATGATCTGAAAAGCTTGAATATAGTGATTTTAGTCGGAGTTTTCTTCTCCGATAACTGGAGCGTGGGACGTTGCGGTGGGAAGGGAAGGTGATTGGTCGAGTCGGGTGGTGATCCTTCCAGGGAGTGTGCGAGCGGGGCTTGCCGTGCGGGGCGAAGCCTGGCGCTGAACTTGGTCGTGCCCACATTCCTGCGTGGGCATGCACCGGGGAGGCTCCGACGGGAAGCCATCGTAACCCGACTCCCTCCGGTTCAGCGCTTCAACAGGTCGGCGCAGCCTTCCCGCACTACGCCCCTGCGGTATCGAGGAGGCTGGTCATGACGCCGCCGGGTCCGCCCGCCCGAGTTCGATCTCCTTTGGTCGGCCACTGGCCCGTTGTCGTCATTTTCGATACCGCTCGTCCGGTCACGGCAAACTATCGCTGCGTCTTGTCAGTCCATTCAGGTGTCACTCATTGAAAGAGGAGAGGACAAATGGGCAGCACCGGAGACAAGATCAAGGGCAAAGCGAACGAAGCCGTCGGCAAGATCAAGCAGGGCGTCGGCGAAGCCACTGATAATCCGCGCCTCAAGGGTGAAGGCCGCGTTCAGGAAACCAAGGGCAAGGCCCAGCAGCTGAAAGGCGAGGTGAAGGACGCGCTCAAGCGCGGTATCGATCAGGCCTGATCCGCGGCGGCCAAGCGGACCGGAAGACTCCCTGCGACCCGGTCGTCCGCCAGTAAAGCGCCCGCAGCCCGCACCAATGCCCGCATTCGCGGGCATTGCTTTGCCTGGGCAGAGCAATGCTTTCGCTGCGGGTTTTTCAGGCCGCTCCTTATCTCACCCCTCGATGAAGTGCAGCAGGTCGCTGTTGAAGCGCTCCACCTCCAGCTGTGCCAGGCCGTGCGCGCCGCCCGGGTAGACCTTCAGGGTGGCGTTCGGCACGAGTTGCACGGAGCGTTTGGCCGAGGTCTCGATCGGCACGATCTGGTCGTCGTCGCCGTGCACGATCAGGGTCGGCACGTCGATCTTCTTCAGGTCCTCGGTGAAGTCGGTTTCGGAGAACTGCTCGATGCAGTCGTAGGCGGGCTTGATCCCGGCGCTCATGCCCTGCAGCCAGAACGCGTCGCGTAGGCCCTCGGAGACCTTCGCCCCCGGACGGTTGAAGCCATAGAAGGTGGTCGGCAGATCCTTGAAGAACTGCGCGCGGTTTTCCAGGACGCCCTGGCGAATGCCGTCGAACACCGCCTTCGGTACGCCGCCGGGATTGCCGGTAGTCTTCAGCATCAGCGGCGGCACCGCGCCCAGCAGCACCACCTTGGCCACCCGCGCCGTGCCGTGCCGGCCGACATAGCGGGCCACCTCGCCGCCGCCGGTGGAGTGGCCGACCAGCACGGCATCCTTCACGTCGAGCGCGTCCAGCAACTGCGCCAGGTCGTCGGCGTACTGGTCCATGCTGTTGCCGTCCCAGGTCTGTTGCGAGCGACCGTGGCCGCGGCGGTCGTGGGCGATCACCCGGTAGCCGCGCTGGCCGAGAAACAGCATCTGGGCGTCCCAGGCATCCGCGCAGAGCGGCCAGCCATGAGAGAAGACGATCGGTTGACCCGAACCCCAGTCCTTGTAGAAGAGGCCGGTGCCATCTTTGAGTGTCAGGGTGGACATGTGCTGTTTTCCTCTTGGTTCTCTGACCTGGCGTCCGGGGCGAACTGGCGCCGGGAAGGGCGGCGGATCGCTCTTGGCGCCCCTGTCCGCCAAGCGCCCTGGCCTGCGTGGCTGGGCGGCTCCTGATTACGACCCTGCGGGCGAGCGATAGTGCTGAGTGCCTGGCGCCGATGCGCCGGGCGGCATGTGCGCCCGGCGGGCGCCGGCCACGCCGCTTGTCGGCCGGGAACCGTTCATCGACGCGGGAGGAGTCATTGCCGCGTTTCGTCAGTCGATAACAAAAGGCTGGCGCTGCCCGTATCGCGGGCCAGGGCAGTGGGAGAAAGGCATGGCGCGTAGCGGAAAGATGCACGCTGACGATTGGCCGCCCTATGCGCGGCCAGATGCCGGGCATGCCCGAGGCGCACTCGGGCGCAGGCGGGTTCCGGCGCGGGACGTGGGAGCCATTTCGTGGTGACGGATGGTCATGACGCCGCTCGAACGCGTCGATCCCGCCGCCTCTCTAACTCATCGGGGCCCCACGTGTGCCGGGCCTGCCGGGAGGTACTTATGAGCCATAGTCGAACCAGAAGAACGTCGTATCCGGGAGCCTGCGACCCAATGAGCACGGAGCACGTCGATCTGAACCCCGACGACGACGAGGCGAATGTCGACGAGGGCGAGATTCCGCTGGATTCCTACGACGAGGCGGTGGTGCTGGAGCAGGACCGGGAAGACACGGAGCCGGAGCACATGGAGAGGGAGAGTCGGAACCCATGCTGATTGCCGCCGGCTGGGCAGGTAGGCAGGGGTAGATGCGCGCCACGGCGCCGCGAACTGCTTCGCGTCGCCGGGTCAGGAGTGGATGCACCAGCTGGTCGTATCGGCGCTCATGCCGAGGTCTTCCACGGCATGGATCAGCCCGGCGGCGATGGCTTCGTCGGGCGTCACTATCCGCGAATCGGCGGTCAGATACTGGGAGACATCCAGGGGCTCTCCGGCCCCCTGGGTACGCTCTGCGACGATACGCGCATAAAGGACGCGGTCGAAATCCAGGCTCATGGCGTATTCGGACATCCGGGCGTGATCGACCGAACCGTGGATGGTCCAATGGAACGGATGAAAGAGAAACTTGCTGTGGTGGCACGCGGTGCGTCGCTGCCCGGCCAGAAAGATGATATTGCCCATGGACTCGACGGTGCCGAGGTTGTGGGTATTGACCGGGATGGGCAGCGACATCAGAAAGTTATAAAGAGAAAAGCCATAGCTGCATTCCCCACCCATGGTGGCGATCTTTATGGTGAGTTCGGATGCATCCTGCTTCAGCGCTTGCGAGCACTTGTTGATGAGCTGCCCGCACGTCGAAGAGTTGATCGGACCCGTGAAGTGGATGACATGATTCGTCATGGGTTACTACTCTCGTGATGTTGGGCGTCACCATGGCTCTTCATGGCATCCGCGATGCCTCCATCTTCCTGCTCCGGCATCTTTCAATACCTCTCTGTCGGTCCCGTTCTGGGTTGCTCTATTCGCCAGGAGCAGCCTTGCCAAAGCCTGGGATCGGGGCTTTCGCATCGCTTGAGTCAGCCGCTGCGGCCGCCGCCTTCCGTCTGTCCGGCCTGCCTCGCTGGCAATAATCCAGCGAAACGGCTGAGGGTGGGGCGGTGAACGGGCGACGCCACTTCTCTCGCAGAATAGCTGCCTGATATCGGCTCTTCCAATGTCCGCTCACGAGCGTGTCGCCGCTGGCTGGTCCACCGTGCGCCACAGCCAGTGCCTCCTGCCGTTGAGGGTGGCGACCACCTCATCGAGGTGCCACGTGAGGCCGGCCGCTCCTCGACCATGCGCAGGCTCAAGGGGAAGCGGTAACCGGCATAGGAAATGGCGTCGCTGGAAGGGGTGTCGTGCTGCCGGGTGGTTCGTTGCATATCCGGGATTGTCGCCACATCTCCGTCAACCTGCCAACAACGCTGGCAGTGTCATCGGGAGGAAGTTGAGTTACCTACTTTTGAACAGGCTTGATTGATTGTTCCTTCTTTATAAAAACGGATGGCATTATATTAAAAAGATATCACGTGTGTCGAAAAGCAAGTGATAATGAAGGGCGCAATACCACTGTCGCGCCCTAGAAAAGAAAGTTGCACAGGGAAATTGACCACGTAATGAGCTTATATTTCATGAGTTCATCAGACAAAGGAAAGACTCCAGGGCAAGAACAGTGGTTCATGAGGAAGTAAGCACATGAGCAAAGACACGGCGACTATTAGTGAGAAAGGCCGCAAGGGCGATGAAGCCATTTCGGCGGCTCACAACCACGGTTTCCAGCGCCAGCGGGGAATCAGCTACAAGGGCGGCGAAGCGGGAAGCTGCAAGGGTGGTCAGCGTGTCGGGGAGTTGAACCAATGCCCGAACACTCGAAACTCCAACAAGACAGTAAGGGGTTCATCATCATGGCCACTACACGTAAACCCGAAGATGAAAAGCAAGGCAGTCAAGGCAATCAAAGAGAGGGTGCAAAAGGCAGCGTAAACGAAGCCAGCCAACAGAAACAAGGTGCGGGTCGTAATGAGCAAGGAAGGCCGGAAAGCGACCCGAATCTTGCTCGTAAAGAAGGCCAGCACGAACAAGGAAGACACGCCGAGGGTAGCGGCCAGGCTCGACAAGGTCGAGAAGATCCAAGCCAGGCTAAGCAAGGGGGACAAGGCTCCAGCCAATCCAGGCCGGAAGGCCAGAACCAAAGCAAGAAACCTTAGCGACCTGCCTGCTTGACTCGTTTAGTCGATTTCGGAGTCCGAGGCTCCGATACTGAATCACCGTTCGACTCGATCTCGGTCATCTGAACCGAGCGGGGTCAACCACAAAGACCCATCTGCAAATACTGCACTCTGATGCGACGTGAAAAGGGGGGATTTATTCCCCCCTGTCTTTATTTTCAATTAAACCAGAATGCAGGATATGATCTTGCCCAGCAGCCGTGGATACGGTTTCAAGCACTCGTCCGGAGTTAGAAGGCTTTTGGCCCTGATTGTTTGGGTTGCAGCTACGTCTCAGATCCTTCCTGATTTGGATTGCCGGCTTTTCAATGAATTGATAGCTTGCCCAAGCCAAGGTGATAGAGGTCATAATTAACGCAGTCATTTGAGAGGGAGATGATATGGAGAGTCCGAGCTCTTTCCAAATCCATAGTAATAAAAAATGATTAAGAAATACGCCGTAGCTGATATTTCCAAGGGTCTGGTCAAGTTTGCCGTATTTTCTTTTTTTAATAGATAAATGATTGGCAAACCAAGCGCTACTCCGAGTAGTGTCTCTATGTTGTAGGGAGCTCGATAGGTGTTGAAAATAATGGTGGCGGCCAGGAGCGAGCAACATAGAGAGTAAGTGCTCAAGATGATCAGTTTTCCATACCTCCCTGCGTCGCAGAGGAAACTGCCTAATAGAAACATGAAAAGCGTTCCGGGCAAAAAACGGTAACCGAATAGGTTCGTGTCGATAACTGTTGAGTAGGCAAATAGAAAAATAATTAATGAGATGGCAAGCGCCAAGTGGCGCAGCCTAAAGGCTACAAGGATTGGAATTGTCAGGTAGAAGCATGCTTCTAGCCCAAGTGACCACGCTGGTGGGATTATGACTCGGGCATTAAGGGTCTCGGTCATGTAAAAGTTTGCAGGTATTATAAGTACGTTCAGTATAATGCTTTCTAAGGTTGCTGAGTTGAATAGGGGGTCATCTATTCCTATGGTGAAGAAATAGGTTAGCGTCAAGGCAAGGTAGAATAAATATTGCGGTTGTAAGCGTAGCAGACGGTCTAGATAAAATGCTGGAATGTCCTGTGCATTTCGATAGTGTCCATTGATGAGCGCTGTCATCACGAAACCTGAAATCATCAGAAATGAGATGACGGCAATCACACCTTCGTTAACTCCAAAGATACTTACCCCCCCATGTGGGAGATCGCGACCAGGAGTGCCAGAATGAGGCGGTATGTTCCCATGCTGCGTGAATCTCAAAAAGTTAGTGATGGGGGGATTCTAATCGGGTATGAGTTATTTACCTTTGAGTTTTTTCTTAGTTTCCACTTAGGAACTGAGATATCCCCACCAAGGGCGTCGGTATGGAGGAAAACGCTTCGCGTTTTTCCCTCCTACGGCTGGTGTCGCCGAGTGAGGGCTGCGCTCGTTCAGGACGCCGCCCGTCCCCGGCCGAGCCGGCGGCCCACGCCGGGCAGGCGCAGCGCCAGGAGGAGCAGCGCCCAGACGCCATAGAGCGTCCACTGGCCGAGGTCCGAACGGACGATCCACAGCATGTGCAGCAGTCCCAGGCCAAGGGCCGCATAGGCCAGGCGGTGCAGTTGCTTCCAGCGGCGGCCCAGGCGGCGCATGCTGAAGCGGTTCGAGGTGAGGGCGAGCGGCAGCAGGCTGCACCAGGCCAGCGCGCCGACCAGGATGTAGGGACGCTTGCGCAGCTCGTCGCCGAGCAGGGCGAAATCCAGCCCCAGGACGACGAGCAGGTAGACGGAGAGGTGCAGGCAGGCATAGGCGAAGCACCACAGGCCGAGCTGGCGGCGCACCAGCGCCCAGCCGCTCCAGTGCGTGGCCCGCTGCAGCGGGGTCAGGCAGAGGGTCAGCAGCAGCAGGACCAGGCTGCCCTGGCCGAGGCGTTCGAGCAGCACCTTGCCGGGGTCCGGGCCGAGGGCGAAGGTCCAGGCTTGGTACAGCCAGTACGGTGGCGGCAGCAGGGCCGCGACGAAGACGCCGCAGCGCCAGAACGGATGTTTCATGGTCAGTAGTCCCGGGTCAGGTCCATGCCGGCGTAGAGGCCGGCGACTTCTTCGGCGTAGCCGTTGAACGGCAGGGTGTCGCGCAGGTTGGGGCTGAACAGGCTGCTGGGCAGGCGCCGCTCGCGCTTCTGGGTCCAGCGCGGGTGATCCACTCCGGGGTTGACGTTGGCATAGAAGCCGTATTCGCCGGGTGCCCGCCGGTTCCAGGTGGCATAAGGTTGCTGCTCGGTGAGGCTGATGCGGACGATCGACTTGATGCTCTTGAAGCCGTACTTCCAAGGCACCACCAAACGCAGCGGCGCGCCGTTCTGGTTGGGCAGCACACGGCCGTACATGCCGACGGCGAGAAGGGTCAGCGGGTGCATCGCCTCGTCGATCCGCAGGCCTTCCCGGTACGGCCAGTCGAGCAGGGCGAAATGCGAGCGCTGCCCCGGCATGTGTTCGGGATCGACCAGCGTCTCGAAGGCCACGTAGCGGGCCTTGCCGGTCGGTTCGACGCGCGTGAGCAGGTCGGCGAGGGGAAGGCCCAGCCAGGGGATCACCATCGACCAGGCTTCCACGCAGCGCAGGCGGTAGATGCGCTCCTCCAGCGCGTGCGGGCGGATCAGGTCCTCCAGGGCGTACTGGCCCGGCTTGCCGACCTCGCCGTCGATGCGCACCGTCCAGGGTTCGGTGGGCAGCTGGCCGGCGTTCGCCGCCGGATCGCCCTTGTCCGGGCCGAACTCGTAGAAGTTGTTGTAGTGGCTGGCGTCGCGATAGGGCGTGATGGCCTCGCCCGGCGCCTCGACCGCCTGCCAGCGGGTGTCGGGCAGCTTCTGCGCGAACCAGGCGGGCGGCCGGCCCGGCTCTACGCCTGGGTAGCGCGGGGCGTCGTCGGCCAGGGCCCAGGCGGGCAGGGCGGCGGCGCCCAGCGCCGTGCCGGCGACGCCAAGGAAGCGCCGGCGCGACAGGTAGACGGACTCCGGGGTGATCTCGGAGGAGGGGCAGTGCGAACGGGGCGGGATCTGGATCAGCATGGTCGTCTCTCGGGGCGGTCGCGGACTCCGGCGCGCGGCTAGCGGCCGGCGAGAGTTGGATGGAACGGGCCGGGAAATGTTACAGCGGCCGACGTGTCGCGATCAGTCCTTGGTTTCGCCCTGGCGCCGGCGAATCGCCGCGAGGATCGCCGGGGCCTCCGGCTCGTCCTCCAGCGGCAGCCGCCGCAGGGTCTCGGCGGTCAGCCGCAACTGCCCGAGGTAGCGGCGGCAGTGGGGGCAGAGGCCGAGGTGGGCGAGGACTGCCAGACGCGTCCCGAAGCTCAGCCGCCGGTCGACGATTTCCGAGCCGAGCTCGCTGACCTGCCGGCATTTCAGCATGTTCCTTCCTCCTCGAAATGTTCCAGCATGGCCTGCAGGCGCTGGCGCGCGCGATGCAGCAGGACCCGCACGTTACCCGCGGTCAGGCCCAGGGTTTCGGCGATCTCGGCGAACTCCAGCCCGGCCAGCTCGCGCATCGTCACCACCGCCTGCTGGTCGGCGGGCAGGCGGTGCAGGTGCTTGCGGATGCATGTGTGCAGTTCGGCCTCGGTGAGCAGCGCCTCCGGGGTGTCGTGATGCCAGGGCAGCGGCGGCCGGGCCCATTCGCCCGCCGCGTCGAAGCGCCCGGCCAGCGGCGAGCCGGAATCCTCGCCCCAGCCCTCCCAGGACAGCTCGCGCCTGCGCTGGCGCAGCAGGCTCCGCGCCTCGTTGAGGGCGATGCGCGCCAGCCAGGTGCGCAGCCGCGAGCGGCCCTCGAAGGTGCCGATGGCGGCGAAGGCCCTGATCCAGGTTTCCTGGGCCACGTCGGCGGCGAGGTCCGCGCCGACCAGCGGGGCCGCCATGGCGATCAGGAAGCGGTGGTGGGTGCGGATCGCGGCCTCGCAGGCGCCGCTTTCGCCGCGCCGTAGGCCTTCGATCAGTTGTCGTTCTGCGTCCATGGTCGTCCTGCGTTCGGCGTCGTGCCCGAGGATAGCCGCAGCGCTTGGCGACCAGCCAGTCGAGGGCGCCGGCGAGCGGCCTGGGTGCCGTGGGGCAGGGGCAGCGTTCCGATGCGCCGGCGCCGGTTTTGTTACCGCGTTCCGCGCCATTCGTCGGCACCGGTGTGGAGCAGGGCTAGACTTCCTTGGACGACAGGGAGGAAGGCTCATGCAGATCAGGGACAGCGTGTGCGTGGTGACCGGCGGGGGTTCCGGGCTGGGGGCGGCAACGGCACGGATGATCGTCGAGCGGGGCGGCAAGGTGGTGCTGGCGGACGTCAACCGCGAGGCCGGCGCCGCGGTGGCCTGCGACCTGGGCGAGCGCGCCCGCTTCGTCGCGACCGACGTGACCAGCGCCGACAGCGCCCGCGCCTGCTTCGCCGCCGCGGTCGGCATGGGCACCCTGCGCGGCCTGGTGAACTGCGCCGGCGTCGCCCCGGCGGAGAAGCTGGTCGGGCGCGAGGGGCCGCATGCGCTGGAGACCTTCGCGCGCACCCTCAACATCAACCTGCTGGGCAGCTTCAACATGATCCGCCTGGCCGCCGAGATCATGAGTGCCGGCGAGCCGGACGCCTCGGGCGAGCGCGGGGTGATCGTCAGCACCGCCTCGGTGGCGGCCTTCGAGGGGCAGATCGGCCAGGCCGCCTATGCCGCTTCCAAGGGCGGCGTGGTGGCGATGACCCTGCCGATCGCCCGCGAGCTGTGCCGCTACGGTATCCGCGTCATGGCCATCGCTCCGGGGATCATGGAGACGCCGATGCTGCTCGGCATGCCCGGCGAACTCCGGGATTCGCTGGCCCGGATGGTGCCCTTTCCGAACCGCCTGGGCCGGCCGGGCGAGTATGCCGCCCTGGTGGAGCACATCTTCGCCAACCAGTACCTGAACGGCGAGGTCATCCGCCTGGACGGCGCCATCCGCATGGCCGCCCGCTAGCCCGCCGGGGAGTTCCTGTCTTGCCAACGTGGTCGGTTGGCCTGCCCGGGGTGGGCGTGCGAGCGCCTCGTCCCCACGCCTCTTCCCACCGGGAGAGGCTGCCAAGGGCTGGCTCCGACCCTTCATTTCATCAGCGAGGGTGCCATGTCCCACGATCCGGTTGTCATCGTTTCCGCCGCCCGCACGCCGCTCGGCGGCTTCCAGGGCGAACTCTCCAGCCTGAGCGCCCCGCAGCTGGGCGGCGTCGCCGTGCGGGCGGCGCTGGAGCGCGCCGGCCTTCCCGGCGAGCGGGTGCAGGAGCTGATTCTCGGCTGCGTGCTGCCCGCCGGCCTCGGCCAGGCGCCGGCCCGCCAGGCGGCGATTGAGGCCGGCCTGCCGCTGTCGGTCGGCTGCACCACGGTCAACAAGGTCTGCGGTTCGGGGATGAAGGCCGCGATGCTGGCCCACGATCTGCTGCTCGCCGGCACGGCCGAGGTCATGCTGGCCGGCGGCATGGAGTCGATGAGCAACGCGCCGTACCTGATGCCCGGCGCACGCGGCGGCTACCGCCTCGGCCACCGGCAGGTGCTCGACCACATGTTCTTCGACGGCCTGGAGGACGCCTACTTCGACCGCGGCCGGCTGATGGGCACCTTTGCCGAGGACTGTGCGGCCAGCTACGGCTTCACCCGGGAGGAGCAGGACGCCTGGGCCATGACCTCGACGAGCCGTGCCCGGGCGGCCATCGAGTCCGGCGCCTTCGCCTGGGAGATCGTCCCGGTGAAGCTCGCCGGGCGCAAGGGCAAGATTGTCCTCGAGCACGACGAGCAGCCGCCGAAGGCCCGGCTGGAGCGGATTCCCGAACTCAAGCCAGCCTTTCGCGAGGGCGGCACGGTGACCGCGGCCAACTCCAGCTCGATCGCCGACGGTGCCGCCGCGCTGCTGCTGATGCGCCGCTCCACGGCCGGGCGGCTCGGACTCGCGCCGCTGGCGACCGTCGTCGGCCATGCCAGCCATGCCCACGAGCCGCGCCTATTCCCCACCGCGCCGGTCGGCGCCATGCGGCGGATGCTGGAGCGGGCCGGCTGGACGACCGGCGACGTCGACCTGTGGGAGATCAACGAGGCTTTCGCGGTGGTGACTCTGGCGGCGATCCGCGACCTGGAACTCGATCCGGGCCGGGTGAACGTCCACGGCGGCGCCTGCGCGCTGGGGCATCCGATCGGCGCTTCCGGCGCGCGGATCCTAGTCAGCCTGCTCGGCGCCCTGCGGCGCAGCGGCGGGCGGCGCGGGATCGCCAGCCTGTGCATCGGCGGCGGCGAGGCGACGGCGATCGCCGTGGAAATGGCCTGACGGGCGGGAGCCTGGCGCTCCCGCCCTTGCGGCGTCAGTGCCGACCGCCGCCGTGGCTGTTGCGGCCCCCCTTGCGCCCGGCCTCGGAGGCCTTCTTCGGATCGTTGGCGAAGTTGCCGCCGCTGTTGTGCCCGCCCTTGCGGCCGGCAGCGGCGGCCCGTTCGGGATCGTTGGCGAAGTTGCCGGGATTGGCGTGTTTGGACATGGCCTCTCTCCTTGCGTGCTGATGGGTCGGCAGGCCGGACGTGCATCCGCCTGCTCAGTTACTGAGAGAAGCCTATCGGCAGAGTTCCGGTCTTTCCGGCGAAGGGTCGGGCAGCGGATGAACGGTAGGAGGGGCTCGACGGGCGGTCGCCCGGCCATTGGGCCGCGGGATCAGGGCCGACGGTGGAAAGCGTTTCGCGGTTTCCCAGCCGACGCAAAGTCGCTTGGGGGTGGTTGCAGGTTATTCGAAGGCTTCCACAGGCCTGCGTGGAAGCCCGGAGCGGTGGGGACGGTCTACTTGCTCAGCCGCCAGGTACGTCTTGGCTTGTCCGAGCGCGACAGGCGCCAGTCGCCCTGGAGGCGTGGCAGGACGAGGTCCGGCAGGTCTTCGCAGCTATGGATTTCCAGCCCGGGTTCGAGGTGCTTCTTCGGGTCGAGCGCGGTGTTTTTCTTCATGTTGTTCACCTGTGGTTGCCCAATGGTTAGCTGACTCTTGTTTTTCTGTTTAGCGGTCGGGGAGTCGCTTGTCAAAGGGCGCTTGATCGGCGTGCAGGGGCAGGGCCGGCGGCGGGAGCCGCCGGCCCGGTTCACAGGATCGGCCGCCGCCGCTTCAGCCGCGGTAGTAGCGCTGGGCCACGAAGGGCGTTCTGGCGACCTTCATGGCCACGCGCTTGCCGCGCACGATGGCCCAGACCGGGGTGTCCAGGGCGCTGTGGGCGCTGTCGAGATAGCCCATCGCCACCGGTGCGCCGAGGCTCGGGCCGAAGCCGCCGCTGGTCACCTGGCCGATGGGGGTGCCGTCGGCATCGACGATCTCCGCGCCCTCGCGCACCGGCACGCGCTCCAGAGGCAGCAGGCCGACGCGCTTGCGCGCCACGCCTTCCCGCTGCTGGGCGAAGATCCGCTGCGCGCCGGGGAAGCCGCCTGCGCGTGCGCCGCCTTCGCGGCGGACCTTGGAGATGGCCCACTGCAGGCTGGCCTCGACGGGGGTGGTGGCGGTGTTCATGTCGTGGCCGTAGAGGCACAGGCCGGCCTCCAGGCGCAGCGAGTCGCGGGCGCCGAGACCGATGGCCTGGACTTCCGGCTCGGCGAGCAGGGCGCGGGCGAGTTTCTCGGCGTGCTCGACCGGCACGGAGATCTCGAAGCCGTCCTCGCCGGTGTAGCCGGAGCGGCTGACAAAGCAGTCGATGCCGAGCAGTTCGACGCGGGCGAAGCGCATGAAGGTCATCTGCGCCACCGAGGGCGCCAGGCGGGCCAGCACGTCCACCGCCTTGAGGCCCTGCAGGGCGAGCAGGGCGCGGGACTCGAACAGCGACTCGATCTCGCACTGTCCGCCGAGGTGCCGGCGCAGGTGGGCCAGGTCCTGTTCCTTGCAAGCGGCGTTGACCACCAGGAACAGGCTGTCTTCGTCGAGGCGGGCGACCATCAGGTCGTCGAGGATGCCGCCGTTGTCGTCGGTGAACAGGGCGTAGCGCTGCAGACCCACCGGCAGGTCGCGGATGTCCACCGGCACCAGGCTTTCCAGGGCGGCGGCGGCCCCGGCGCCGCGCAGGACGATCTGGCCCATGTGCGAGACGTCGAACAGCCCGGCCTGGTCGCGGCAGTGCAGGTGCTCCTTGAGGATGCCCGGCGGGTACTGCACCGGCATCTCGTAGCCGGCGAAGGGCACCATGCGCGCGCCCAGTTCGAGGTGCAGGGCGTGGAGCGGCGTGCGGGCAAGGGTTTCGGGGGTCATGCGGGTCTCCTGGAAAATGACGGAGAGGGGCGCTTGCGGCCCCTCTCCCTGGTCCTCTGCCCAAGGGGCGAGGGAATTGCTGTGGCGGCGGTGCCGTCGGCCTTTGTCCCGCCGGGGTGGGAGGTCAGCATTCGACGATGTTCACCGCCAGGCCGCCGCGGGCGGTTTCCTTGTACTTGCTCTTCATGTCGGCGCCGGTCTGGCGCATGGTGCGGATCACCTTGTCCAGCGAGACGAAATGCCGGCCGTCGCCGCGCAGGGCAAGGCGTGCGGCGTTGATCGCCTTCACCGCGCCCATCGCGTTGCGCTCGATGCACGGCACCTGGACCAGCCCGCCGACCGGATCGCAGGTCAGGCCGAGGTTGTGCTCCATGCCGATCTCGGCGGCGTTCTCGACCTGCGCCGGGGTACCGCCCTGCACTTCGCAGAGCGCGCCGGCAGCCATCGAGCAGGCCACGCCGACCTCGCCCTGGCAGCCGACCTCGGCGCCGGAGATCGAGGCGTTCTCCTTGTAGAGGATGCCGATGGCGGCGGCGCAGAGCAGGAAGCGTTCGACGCCCGCGTCGTCGGCGCCGGGGACGAAGCGGCGGTAGTAGTGCAGTACGGCGGGGATTATACCGGCGGCGCCGTTGGTCGGCGCAGTGACCACGCGACCGCCGGCGGCGTTTTCCTCGTTCACCGCCAGGGCGTAGAGGTCCACCCAGTCGAGGGCGTCGAGCGGATCGTGGCGGCCCGCCGCGGGTCGCTCGGCGAGCTGGCGGTGGAGATCGGCGGCGCGCCGGCGCACGCCGAGGCCGCCGGGCAGCACGCCCTCATGGCGGCAGCCGGCGGCGACGCAGTCCTGCATGGTTCGCCAGAGGCGCTGCAGCCCGGCATGGGTTTGCGCGTCGCTGCGCCAGGCCCGTTCGTTCTCGGCCATCAGCGCGCCGATCGACAGGCCCCGTTCGGTGCAGCGGGCCAGCAGTTCGGCAGCGCTGTGGAAGGGGTGGGGCAGCGCCGGGCCGCCGTCGATCGGCGCTGCGCCCCCTTCGTCGACCACGAAGCCGCCGCCCACCGAGTAGCTGGTGCGGCTGCGGATCTGCAGGCCGGCCGCATCGAAGGCGCGAAAGACCATGCCGTTGGGATGGTAGGGCAGAGGCTTGCGGATCAGCGCCAGGTGTTCCTTCTCGACGAAGCGGATCGGCCGGTCGCCGAGCAGGCGCAGCTCGCGGCATGCGCGGATCGCCGCCAGGCGCCGGGGGATGGCGGCGGTATCGACCCGGTCCGGCTGCTCGCCCTCCAGGCCGAGCAGCACCGCGGTGTCGCTGCCGTGGCCTTTGCCGGTGGCGCCGAGGGAGCCGTACAACTCCACCCTCACCTGCTCGGTCGCGGCCAGCAGGCCGTCGTCGCGCAGCCCCTCGACGAAGCGCGCGGCGGCGCGCATCGGGCCGACGGTGTGGGAGCTGGAGGGGCCGATGCCGATCTTGAACAGGTCGAAGACGCTGAGGGCCATGGTCGAACTCGGGAACGGCGGGGTTCTGTGTTCAGTCTAGACCGGGCCGCCCGGTCGAGGAGGCAGTGCGGCAGGAGGATCGGGCTGGCGTCCTCTGTCGGGTCAGCCCTTCATGGCCGCGGCATTCAGCACGCCGACGGCGACCGACACCAGGGCGACCAAGATGGCGCTGGCCATTTCGTTGTCGCCGATGCGCCGGCCCAGATCGGGGATCAGCAGGCGCAGCAGGCCGAAGGCGAGCAGCTGGACGAGCAGCGCCACCAGGGCCCAGAACAGGAAGTCGAGCAGGCTGACCGACTCGCGCATGGCGCCGGCCAGCGGCAGGGCGAAGCCCAGTAGGCTGCCGCCGAAGGCCAGCGCGGCGGCCGGCACGTTGGCGCGGATCAGCCGCCATTCCTTGTGCGGGGTGAGGGTGGCGTAGATCAGGCCGAACAGTGCCAGCAGGAGCATGCCTGCGCCGAAGTAGCGCACGAAGGCCGGCAGCCCGGCGAGGTAGAAGGCAATGGCGTCGGGCATCGGAGCCGCTCCCTGGCGTGCGGTTTCAGGAGGCCGGCACCCCGGCCCGCCGCCGGTGCTCCGGCAATCGACCGGCGCGGCTGCTGGCGGGAACGGCGATGGGCGTCGAGTTCCGCCGACGCCGGACTGCGACCCGGCGCCGGCGGGGCCGGGGGTCAGTAGTTCTGCAGCTCTTCGCGCAGGCGGGCCAACTGACCGGCCAGCTCGGTGGGATAGGGCTCCAGCAGGCGCTCGATGGCGGCGCCGCCCTCGGGCATGGCAAGCGGGCGCAGACGCACCCGCAGGCGGACCTCGGGGTCCTCGCCGATCTGCCGCTCCAGCAGCAGGACGTTGTGGCTGTACTGCGCGAGGGTCAGTGCGGCCTGGCCGCCCGGACTGAGCAGCAGGGCCGCCTGGCCCAGGCCGGCGAGTTGCTCGCCGCGCGCCAGGCCGAGCTGCAGTTGCAGGGTGACGCCGTTGGCCGCCTCGCGTTCCAGCTCGGACTTCAGCGAACGCAGCAGCTCGGCGCAGCAGATGGCGTTGGCCAGGTAGTCGTCGCCGCATTCGCGGCGATGGAACAGCAGCAGGCCGCTGTCCTCGTCGAGGGGGTGCAGCTCCCCGCCGTAGAACGCCGCGGCCTGCTCCAGGCTGTCGCGATAGCGCCGGCGCAGCTCCACCAACTGATCGCGGGACAGGCTGCGCAGCTGATCCAGGGGGCCGAGCTGGATGGCCAGCACCGCGCTTTCGCGAGCCTGCCGGTGCGAGGTGGGTGCGGCGGCGGGCGCGAAGTCCTCGTCCAGCGCGGAGGCGAAGTCGGGCTCGTCGTCGCGCTCCGGGACCAGTCGGCGCAGCGGCGGGTCCTCGTCCTCGTCGTCCAGGTCGAGGTCGGCGCGCAGCCGTTTGGAGAGGGGCGACGGTTGCACGGCCGGCACCGGCTTGGCGGGCGGTGCCACGGGGGGCGGTGCTACCTCGGGCGGCGCGGCGTAAGGGGCCGGCTTGGCGGCTGTCGCGGGACGGGAGACCGGCTTGGCGGGTGTCGGCATGCCGAGCGGCAGCTCGTCGTCCTCGTCCTCGTCCTCGTCCTCGAGCTCGTCGAAGGCGGGGCGGGCCGGCCGCTCCGGCCCCAGGCGGGCCTGCAGCTGGCGGGCCAGGTCGCCGATCTCGTCCTGGCGCTCGGCGCCGGGAGCGTGGTCGTCCGGATCGCGCAGCCAGATACGCAGCTGCAGCAGCGGCGTGGAGAGGTTGTAGCCCAGGCGCAGGCCGAGGATCAGCGTCAGGACCAGCAGCCCCAAGCCGATCAGGCCCATGTTGCGCAGACCGACGATGAACGGCTCGCGGAACTGCGGCATGCTCAGGACGATGCGCAGGTGTCCGGTGACGCTGTCCTGGAAGGTGATGGGCCGGGCATGGAGGGTGGGGTCGCCTTCCGGCGGCATTTTCTGCGGACGGCTGCCGGCCTCGGCGAGAAGGTGGTTGTCCGCGTTGTAGACGGCCGCGTGGGCGACCAGCGGGTTCTTCGTCAGGTTGCCCAGCAGCACGTTGAGGCTGAGGATGTCGTTGGCCACCAGCAACTGGCTGGCCGAGGCCGCGGTCTGGGTGATCAGCGTCTGGCCGAGGGCGTCGGCCTGCTCGTGCATGGTCTGGCGGACCTGCAGGCCGACCAGCCAGGAATAGAGGGCCAGCGCGAGGATCACCAGCACCAGGCTGTGGCTGATGATGCGCAGGGGGACTGGGACGCGCCGCTGGGTCAGGGCACGAAACAGCAGGACGAAGAAATTGTCGGGCTTGACGGGGGCTGGCCGGTTCACTGATCGCGGCTCTTGAGGCGGTCGGGCGCGCAGTATACGGAATGCCGGGGGGGCGCCGTAAGGTTTGATCGGGGGAAACTGTCCGACGGATTCGGCGTTCGGTCGGGAAGCACCCGGCCCGGCGGGGCCTGCTAGAATGCCGCCTTCTTTGCCATGGGAGAGGCGCCTTGCGCGAAATTGTCCTGATCAACATCTCCGGGGCGGATCGTCCCGGCCTGACCGCGGCCATCACCGGCGCGCTGGCCCGCTGCGGCGTGGGCATCCTCGACATCGGTCAGGCGGTCGTCCATGACACCCTGTCGTTCGGCATCCTGGTCGAGATTCCGGCCGGCGGCGAGCTGTCGGCGCTGCAGAAGGAGGTGCTGTTCGTCGCTCACGCCCTGGAGCAGCAGGTGCGTTTCACCCAGGTTGCCGAGGCCGACTACCGGGCCTGGGTCGCCGGCCAAGGCAAGCCGCGCTACATCGTCACCCTGATGACGCGCCGGGTCACCGCCGCGCAGCTCGAGCGGGTCAGCGCGATCACCGCCCGCCACGCTCTGGAGATCGATCAGATCGACCGCCTGTCCGGGCGCCTCGCGCTGGATACGCCGGAGGCGCGCAGCAAGGGCTGCATCGAGTTCTCGGTGCGCGGCGAGCCGGCCGACCCGGCGGCGCTGCGCGACGAGTTTTTGCTCGCCGCTCAGGAGCTGAACGTCGACATCGGCTTCCAGCTCGACACGGTGTTCCGCCGCGTCCGCCGCCTGGCGGTGTTCGACATGGACTCGACGCTGATCGAGGCGGAGGTGATCGACGAGCTGGCCAAGGCCGCCGGCATCGGCGAGCAGGTGGCGGCGATCACCGAGCGGGCGATGCGCGGCGAGCTGGATTTCCGCGCCAGCTTCAAGGAGCGCCTGGCGCTGCTCAAGGGGCTGCCGGACAGCGTGCTGGCGGACGTCGGCGCCTCCCTGCGGCTGACCGAGGGCGCCGAGGTGCTGTTCGCCGAACTCAAGCGTCTGGGCTACAAGACGGCGATCCTCTCCGGCGGCTTTTCCTACTTCGCCCGCCAGGTGCAGGCCAAGCTGGGTATCGACTACGTGTTCGCCAACGAGCTGGAGATCGTCGACGGCAAGGTCACCGGGGTGGCCGTCGAGCCGATCGTCGACGCCCAGCGCAAGGCCGACCTGCTCTGCCAGCTGGCCGCGCAGGAGGGGCTTTGCCTGGAGCAGACCATCGCCGTCGGCGACGGTGCCAACGACCTGCCGATGCTCGGCCTGGCCGGCCTGGGGGTGGCCTTCCGCGCCAAGCCGCTGGTCCGCCAGTCGGCCAAGCAGGCGATCAGCAACCTCGGGCTGGACGGCATCCTCTACCTGCTCGGCTACCGGGACCGCGGCGAGCCGGGAGCCTGAAGCCCGCTTCGCCGAGCCGGCGGCGCAGGCGCTCCTGGTCGCGGGGCCGCTACTCTTCGCTGGGGAAGTCGTAGTCCAGCGCCGGGCCCGGCGCCTGTAGGTAGTAGCCCTGGATGTAGCTGACCCCGGCCTGCCAGAGCGTCGCCAGCACGCTGGAGTTCTCGATGCCCGGCACGATGCTCGGCTTGGCCTGGGCATGCAGGCCGGCGAGCAGGACCTTGAGGTTCTCCCGGCCCTCTTCCTCGGTGAGGTTGTGGGTGTAGGAGTCGTCGATCTTGACGTAGTCCACCGGCAGGTGGCGGAGCGTGTTGAACGGGTTGAGGGCGCGGCCGAAGTGGATCAGCGCGCTCTTGCCGTGCAGCGCGGCGAGCCCTTCGAGCAGGGTCTTGGCCTGCTTGAGGTAGGTGGTCGCGTCGGTTTCGTCGAGCTGCAGGATCAGCGCCGCGGCGGGCAGGCGCGCGGTCCGCAGCGTTTCGCCGAGCCAGGGCAGCAGGGTCGGGTCCTGCAGGCTGGCGGCGGAGAGATGGACGAACAGGCGGGTATCGTGGCCGTTTGCGCGGTGCGCGGCGAGCTGGCGGATCGCGTTGAGGATCACCCAGCGATCCACGGTTTCGGCTAGGCCGGCCTCGCTGGCGGCGGCGAGGAAGTCGGCGGGCGGCACTTGCGCGCCCTGGGGATCGATCAGTCGCAGCAGGACCTCGTAGTGTTCGATGTTGTCTCCACGCAGGCTGATGATCGGCTGGAACAGCAGGCGGAAGCTGTCCTTCTCCAGAGCCTGGCGGACCATGGCGGCGACGTTGCCGCGGCTGGCCTCGGCGGCCAGCTCCTCGGCCGGGTCGTAGAGCTTCAGGGCGTTGCCGTCGACCAGTTGGTCGGCGCAGCGGTGCGCACGCTCGATCACCGCCTGGGCCTTGGGCGTCGTCTCGTTGAGGCCGGCGACGCCGATCGACAGGGTGAGCTGGACGGTCCGTCCGGCGATCTCGAACAGATGGCCCTCGACCTTCTTCAGCAGGGCGGCGAGTCCGTCCCGCGCCTGTTCCGGCGGGCCGGACAGCAGCACGGCGAAGGCATCGTCGGCGAAGCGCGCCAGCTGGGCGTCGGCGGAGAACGCGCCGCGCAGCAGGGCGGCCAGATCGGCGAGCAGCTGGTCGAGGCCGGCCAGGCCGAGGTCGGCGTGCAGTTGGGCGTAGTAGTCGAGGGTCAGGTAGGCCAGGCAGGCCGGCTGGCCGGCGTTGACCGCGCGCGCGCAGGCACCGTCCAGCAGTTCGAGGAAGTGGTTGCGGTTGAACAGTCCGGTGACCAGATCCTGGCAGCTGACCTCGCGCAGTTTCTCTTCCAGCTCGCTCTGGAGGCTTTCGGCGCGCAGCACCGCCTGGATGCAGGGCTCGCCGTCGTAGCTGGCCGGCGACAGCTCGAGGCGCAGGCGGAACGGGCGGCCTTCGATGCCGATCCCGCTGCACTGCAGGTCGCCTGCGCCGTGGACGCTGTCGTAGTTCTTCAGGAAGTCGCGGAAGCGGGCTTGGTCGCAACCGGCGATCAGGTCGATCATCGGCATGCCCTCCAGCTCGTCGGCCTCCTCGTAGCCGAACAGTTGCAGGTAGGCGCGGTTGGCGTAGATGTGCATGCCGTCGTGCACGTAGGCGATGGCGTCCACCGAGCTGTCGAGCAGCAGCTGGCAGCGCTTCTCCGCCTCGCGCAGGGCGACTTCCGCACTGCGCCGGGCGCGGCGTTCGTTCAGGTTGGCCAGCTCGCGGTTGGCGACCAGGATCAGCCGCTCGTCCTCGCCCTGGGGGAGGGCGTCCTGGGCGCCGAGGGCGAGGGCCTCGGTGATTGAGTCGGAGTCGTTGTCCGCCAGCAGCTGGAGGATCGGGATGTCCTTGGCCTGGCGGCGGATCGCGGCGATCGCCTCGGCAGGGCTGAGGTTTTCGCTGTGCGGAGCGGCGATCAGCAGGTCCCAGGTCTGCTGCAGGGAGTCGGCGAGGTCTTCGCTGGAGGTCAGGCGGTGCACCCGGGTGGCGCGGCCGGCGTTGCGGAACAGGCTGACCAGGCGCTCGGCTTCGTTCTGCGAGTCTTCCAGAATCAGCAGGCGGACGGTTTTCTTATCGGTGGCCATGGCGGGAGTGGCGTCGCTACAGGGCGGTCGCGGGCCGTCGAAGGCCGCCCGAGGCTTTCGACCCGCTCACCGCGGAAACGGGAGTCGGCGGAATCTACAGGGGCGGTCGGGGCGAGTCAAAGCATGGGATGCCGCAGGCACGGCCGGCATCCCTGCCTGGCGACAAGCGGTCAGACGGTGCCTTGGCCGATCGCCCGGCCCATGCGTACCGGGCTCAGGGGAGCGAGATCGCCGTTCCAGCGCACCTGGTTCGGACCGAACAGGACGATGGCCGTCGAGCCGAGCTTGAAGCGCCCGAGCTCTGCCCCTTTTTCCAGCCGGATCGGCTCACGTGCCGCCTCGTCGTAGCGCCAGCGCCTGACCTGGCGCGGCGGTGGGGCGACCACCCCGGCCCAGACCGTCTCGATGCTGGCGACGATCATCGCGCCGACCAGCACCACGGCCATCGGGCCGCGCTCGGTGTCGAACAGGCAGACCACCCGCTCGTTGCGCGCGAACAGCTCCGGGACGTTTTCCGCGGTGAGGCGGTTCACCGAGAACAGCTTGCCCGGCACGTGGATCATCTCGCGCAGGGTGCCGGCCAGCGGCATGTGCACGCGGTGGTAGTCCTTCGGCGACAGGTAGACGGTGGCGAAGTCGCCGCCCAGGAAGGGGGCGGCGGTGGCGGGGTCGCCGCCGAGCAGTTCCTGCACGCTGAAGCTGTGGCCCTTGGCCTGGAAGAGGCGGCCCTGCTCGATGGTGCCGAGCTGGCTGACGGCGCCGTCGGCCGGGCTGAGGATGGCGTCGGGAGCCGGGTCGAGGGGCCGGGCGCCGTCTTTCAGGGCGCGGGTGAAGAAGGCGTTGAAGTGCTCGTAGGCGGTCGGCTCCTCGACCAGCGCCTCGCCCATGTCGACCCGGAAGCGTCGGGCGAAGACCTTGATGAGGGCATTTTTGACCCAGCCGGTGCGGCATTCGGCGAGGCCGCCGGCCGCGCGCGACAGCAGGTGGTGGGGCAGCAGGTACTGGCCGAGGAGGAACAGACGGTCTTTCATCGTTTTTCCTTAGATCTCCACCGGCGTGTCCGGGTGGTTGCCCCATTCGCCCCAGGAGCCGGCATAGCCCTTGACCCGCGGGTAGCCGAGGGCCTTGGCGATCAGGTAGGTCAGGCCGGAGCGGTGATGGGTCTGGCAGTGGGTGACGATTTCCTTGTCCGGGGTGATGCCCAGCGCGGTCAGGCAGTCGGCGATGTCGCGGCGGATGCGCAGGGCACGGGCCGGGTCCATGGCCGCGGTCCACTCGAAGTTGACCGCGCCGGGGACATGCCCGCCCTTCGCCGCGAGCACTTTCTCGCCGCGGTATTCCTGGGGCGAGCGGGCGTCCCAGATTGCCAGGTCGGCGGCGCCGAGGCGGCCCTGCAGGTAGTCGCGGGTGGCGGTCGGCTCGTCGTGCAGCACGAGGGGCACGGGGCTGCCGGCCGCCGCCGGGACCTCCCGGGACAGCACCCGGCCTTCGGCCAGCCAGGCGGTAAGGCCGCCGTTCAGATAGTGGTAGCGGTGGTGGCCGATGACGTCGAGCAGCCAGACGAAGCGCCCGGCCCAGCCGCCGCCCTCGTCGTCGTAGACCACGTAGACCGCCTCGGGGCGGTGGCCGAGTTCGCCGAACAGGCCTTCCAGCTGCTCCCGGGGAGGCAGCAAGCCGGGTGCCGGCGGCTGGCCAAGCTGGGTGCGCTTGGGATCGACGAAGCGCGCACCGGGGATATGTCCCTCGGCGTAGCGGGCGGCGCTGGTCAGGTCGACCAGGATCAGCTCGGGCGCCCTCAGGCGGGCATCCAGATCGGCCGGTTCGATGACCCGCGGCAGCGTGGCGAAGTCGCTCATGGGGGGCTCCAGGCAAGGTTGACGAGGGGAGGAATTGTAGCCTCCGCCCCGGTTTTTTCAGTATTCCGCCTCGGGCAGGCTGGAGAGGATGTGCCGGTAGCTGGCCATCCGCTGCGGCTGGATGCGTCCGTCCTCCAGCGCCGCGAGCAGCGCACAGCCGGGCTCGCGGTCGTGCTTGCAGTCGCGGAAGCGGCAGTGGCCGAGCAGGTCGCGGAACTCGATGAAGCCGTCCTCCACGTCGGCACGGCTGACATGGCCGAGGCCGAACTCGCGGATGCCGGGCGAGTCGATCAGCTCGCCGCCGCCGGGGAAGTGGAACAGCCGGGCGGTGGTGGTGGTGTGCGTACCCTTGCCGGTCAGTTCGGAGAGGGGACCGACGCGGGTGTCGACGCCGGGCAGCAGGCTGTTGACCAGCGACGACTTGCCCACCCCGGACTGGCCGACGAAGACGCTGACGTGGCCGTCCAGCGCCGCCTGCAGCTCCGCCATGCCGGCGCCCTGGCGGGCCGAGACCTCCAGCAGGGGATAGCCGAGCTGGCGGTAGGTGGCGAGCAGGGCGTCGAGGCCGGCGGCGTTCGCCTCGTCGACCAGGTCGGCCTTGTTGAGCAGCAGCAGCGGGCGGATGCCGGCGTGCTCGGCGGCCACCAGGTAGCGGTCGATGAGGTTGGCGTGGGGCTCGGGCAGCGGGGCGAAGACGATGACGATCCGGTCGACGTTGGCCGCCACCGGCTTGAGCTGGCCGCGCATGTCCGGCCGGCACAGTTCGCTGCGCCGCGGCAGCTGCGCGACGATCACCCCGCCGCCCTGGTTGCCGGCGCGCCAGACCACCCGGTCGCCGGTGACCAGTGCCGGCAGGTTGGCGCGCAGGTGGCAGCGGCAGACCTGTCCGGCCAGCTCGCCGTCTTCGGCCTCGACCTCCACCTGGACGCCGAAGTGGGCGATCACCAGGCCGTTCTGCTCGGGACCGAGGTCGCCACCTTCCAGTTCATCCACGGCGCGGGACTCGCGCTTGGCGGCGCGGGCGGCACGCTCTTCCTGGATCTTTTCGATGCGCCAGCTCTGGCGGCGGGTCAGTTGGCGTTTGGCCATGGGTCGGGATTCGATCGCAGGTGGCAGGGGGCGGCGAGTTTAGCACGGGCCGTGCCCTGCTAAACTGCGCAGCAAAGCCAAGGAGTCTAGCCATGCAGAACCCGCAGAACCTGATCTGGATCGACCTGGAAATGACCGGGCTGAATCCGGACCGGGACGTCATCATCGAGATGGCGACCATCGTCACCGACAGCGAGCTGAACGTGCTGGCCGAAGGGCCGGTGATCGCCGTGCACCAGAGCGACGAGGCCCTCGCCGGCATGGACGAGTGGAACACCCGCCAGCATGGCCGTTCCGGTCTGACCCAGCGGGTCCGCGACAGCCGCATCGACGCCGCGACGGCCGAGGCGCAGACCCTGGCCTTCCTCGAGCAGTGGGTGCCCACGGGCAAGTCGCCGATGTGCGGCAACAGCATCTGCCAGGACCGGCGCTTCCTCGCCCGCTACATGCCGGATCTGGAGGCCTGGTTCCACTATCGCCATATCGACGTCTCGACCCTCAAGGAGCTCGCCGGGCGCTGGGCGCCGCAGGTGCGCGACAGCTTCAAGAAGTCCGCTGCCCACCTGGCGCTGGACGACATCCGCGAGTCGATCGCCGAACTGCGCCACTACCGCGAGCATTTCATCAAGTATTGAGGAGCGGCGTCAGTCCCGGCCGTGGCGGCGCAGTGCCCAGAGCACGTGCTCGCGGACCAGCGCCGAGGGGTGCTCGCGGCGGGCTTCGAGCGCCGCGAGCACCGGGACGGTCGAGGGGGCGTTGCCCAGGCCGACCGCCAGGTTGCGCAGCCAGCGCTGGTAGCCGGCGCGGCGCAGCGGCGAGCCTTCGCTGCGGGCGAGGAATTCCGCCTCGCTCCAGAGAAAGAGCGCGGCCAGTTCGGCGTTGTCCAGCCCGTGACGCGGCTGGAAGTCGCTTTCCGCGGTGGGCCGGGCGAAGCGGTTCCAGGGGCAGACCAACTGGCAGTCGTCGCAGCCGAACACCCGATTGCCGATCAGCGGGCGCAGCTCCACGGGAATCGGCCCCTTCAGCTCGATGGTCAGGTAGGAGATGCAGCGCCGCGCATCGAGCACCTTGGGGCCGACGAAGGCGCCGGTCGGGCAGGCGTCCAGGCAGGCCGTGCAGCGCCCGCAATGCTCGCCGGCGTGGGGGGCGTCCATCGGCAGCGGCAGGTCGACGTACAGCTCGCCGAGGAAGAACCAGCTGCCGGCCTTCTTGTTGAGCAGTAGGGTGTTCTTGCCGATCCAGCCGAGCCCGGCCTGTTCGGCGAGGGCCTTCTCCAGCACCGGGGCACTGTCGACGAAGGCGCGGTAGCCGAACGGACCGATCTCTCCCTGGATGCGTTCGGCCAGTTGCTGCAGTCGTTTGCGGATCAGCTTGTGGTAGTCGCGGCCGAGGGCGTAGCGGGACAGGTAGGCCTGCTCCGGCGCGGCGAGGCGCTTGGCCATCCGGGTGTCGCCCGGCAGGTAGTCCATGCGCAGCGAGACCACCCGCAGGGTGCCGGGCACCAGCTCGGCGGGGCGTGAGCGCTTGTCGCCGTGGGCGGCCATGTAGTCCATCTCGCCCTGATAGCCGGCGGCCAGCCAGCGTTGCAGATGGGCCTCGTGCTCGTGCAGGTCGATCCCGGCGATGCCGACCTGCTGGAAGCCCAGTTCGTGGCCCCAGTCCTTGATCGACTGGGCGAGGCGGGCGGGATCGGGTGCTCTGGCGGACATGCTGAAGGAAACCTGTATTCGATGCGATAATTCTGCCAGACCTCGGAGCCGATCGACGCATGCCAGATATCCCGGAAGACCTGCCGCTTTCCCTTTACCGCGCCGCCCAGGTGCGCGAACTCGACGCGCGGCTGATCGCCGCCGGCACGCCCGGCTTCGAGCTGATGAGTCGTGCCGCCCATGCCGCCTGGCGGGCCCTGCGCCGGCGCTGGCCGCAGGCCGGTGCGCTGACCGTGCTCGCCGGGCGCGGCAACAATGCCGGCGACGGTTATCTGGTCGCCGCGCTGGCGCAGCGCGCCGGCTGGCGCGTGCGGGTGCTGGCGGTGGGCGGCCCTCAGCAGCTGCAGGGCGACGCGGCGCAGGCGCTGGGCGAGGCGCGCCAGGCCGGCGTGGCGGTCGAGCCCTGGAGCGAGTGCGCGCCGTTGGAGGGCGTGCTGGTCGACGCCCTGCTCGGCACCGGCCTCGGCGGCGCGGTGCGCGAACCCTATGCCCAGGCGATCCGCCAGATCAACGCCAGCGGCTTGCCGGTGCTGGCGGTGGACATCCCTTCCGGGCTCAGCGCCGACACCGGCTGTGCGCTGGGCGTGGCGGTACGCGCCGAGCTGACGGTGACCTTCATCGGCCTCAAGCTGGGACTGTTCACCGGCGAGGCGCCGGATCACGTCGGCACGCTGGTGTTCGCCGATCTGGCGGCCGATTCGCAGATCGTCGCCGCACAGCCGGTTGCCGCCTTGCGGCTCGCGGCCGGCAATCTGGCGCGCCTGGCGGCACGGCCGCGCACCGCGCACAAGGGGCATTACGGCCATGTGCTGGTGGTCGGCGGCGACCTCGGCCTCGGCGGCGCGGCGCTGCTCGGCGCGGAAAGCGCCCTGCGCGCCGGCGCCGGGCTGGTCAGCCTGGCGACCCGCGGCGCGCACGTGCCGGCGGCGTTGGCACGGCGTCCGGAGCTGATGAGCCGCGGCGTCGACTCGGCCAATCAGGCGCTGGCGCTGATGGCCCGCGCCGACGTGCTGGTGGTCGGCCCGGGACTCGGCCAGGCCGCCTGGGGGCGCAGCCTGCTGTCGGCCGCCGCCGGCTGCGCGCAGCCCCAGGTGTGGGACGCCGACGCGCTGAACCTGCTCGCCGCCGGTGCGGTGGGCGCGCCGGCGCAGGCCGTGCTGACGCCCCATCCCGGCGAGGCCGCGCGCCTCCTGGGCAGCGATATCGGGACGGTGCAGGCCGACCGGCCGGCGGCGGCCCTCGCCTTGGCGCGGCGCCATGGCGCGGTGGTCGTCCTCAAGGGCGCCGGCAGCCTGGTGGCCGATCCCGAGGGGCGCCTGGCGCTGTGCGACCACGGTCATCCGGCGATGGCCGGGGCGGGGCTCGGCGACGTCCTCGCCGGGCTGGTCGGCGCCCTGCTGGCCCAGGGGCTGGCACCTTTCGAGGCGGCCTGCCTGGCGGTCTGGCTGCATGCGCGGGCGGGCGAGCGGCTGGCGCCGATGGGCCGCGGGCTGCTGGCCAGCGATCTGTTTCCGGCGATCCGCCAGCTGCTGGAGGAGCATTCGCCGTGCCTGAACTGAGTCTTTTCGCCGCCGACGAGGCGGTCCAACTGGCCCTTGGCGAGCGTCTCGGCGCGCTCACCGGCGGCTGCGGAACGATCTTCCTGCACGGCGATCTCGGCGCCGGCAAGACCACCCTGTCGCGCGGCATCCTGCGCGGTTTGGGCCATGCCGGCGCGGTGAAGAGCCCGACCTTCACCCTGGTCGAGCCCTACCGGATCGGCGAGCGGCAGGCCTACCATTTCGACCTTTATCGCCTGGCCGATCCGGAAGAGCTTGAATTTCTTGGGATTCGTGACTATTTCGAGGGCGGCGCGCTGTGTCTGGTCGAGTGGCCGCAGCGTGGCTCGGGCTTTTTGCCAAGGCCGGACCTCGACATTACCATTACCCAGCAAGCGGGAGGCCGTGTCTTGCTCCTGTCGCCCCATGGCGCGCGGGGCGAGGCCTGGTGCGCCTCCCTGGTTCAGGAGAACTAGACAATTATGAGGGGGAATCCCATGCGTGCCTGGGCGGCCGGCGTCGGTCTGCTGCTCGCCGCCCTGGCCGTCGACGCCTGGGCCGCCGTGGAGGTGCGGGGCGTGCGCCTGTGGCGTGCGCCGGACAATACCCGCCTGGTCTTCGATCTGAGCGGTCAGGTGCAGCACAGCGTGTTCACCCTGACCGCGCCGGACCGGATCGTCATCGATGTCAACGGCGCCCAGTTGCGCACCCCGCTGGACCGGCTGGCCTTCGGCGATACCCCGATCAGCGGCCTGCGCGCGGCGCAGCGGACCCCGGACGGCCTGCGCCTGGTGCTTGACCTCTCCAAGTCGGTAGTGCCCAAGAGTTTCACTCTCGCCCCCAACCAGCAGTACGGCCATCGTCTGGTGCTCGACCTCTACGACCAGGTGCCGAGCGTGGCCCCCGAGCTGCCGCCGACACGGGTCGTCAGTCGGCCGGTCCCTGTCCCTGTCCCTGTCCCGGCTCCGATCCCGGTGGTGTCGTCGCCCAAGTCGGCGGCCAAGGCGACCACGCCGTTGCCCAGGGGCAAGCGCGATATCGTGGTCGCCATCGATGCCGGTCACGGCGGCGAGGACCCCGGTGCGATCGGCCCGCAGGGCGTGCAGGAGAAGAGCGTCGTCCTGGCCATCGCCCGCGAGCTGCAACAGCAGGTCAATGCCGAGAAGGGCTTCCGGGCCGAGCTGGTACGTGCCGGCGACTACTTCATCCCGCTGCGCGAGCGTACCGAGATCGCGCGCAAGAAGGGCGCCGACCTGTTCGTCTCGATCCATGCCGACGCCGCCCCGCGTTCGTCGGCCTTCGGTGCTTCGGTCTATGCGCTGTCCGATCGCGGCGCGACCTCGGAAACGGCGCGTTGGCTGGCCGACAGCGAGAACCGCTCGGACCTGATCGGCGGCGTCGGTAGCGTCAGCCTGGAGGACAAGGACCGCATGCTCGCCGGCGTGCTGCTCGACCTGTCGATGACCGCCTCGCTGTCCTCCAGTCTGAACGTCGGCCAGAAGGTGCTGAGCAACATGGGGCGGATCACCTCGCTGCACAAGGAGCGGGTCGAGCAGGCCGGCTTCATGGTGCTGAAGTCGCCGGACATCCCATCGATCCTGGTGGAAACCGGGTTCATCTCCAATCCCGACGAGTCCGACAAGCTACAGACCCGCAGCCACCAGCAGGCGCTGGCTCGTTCCATCCACGGCGGGGTGCGCCAGTTCTTCCAGCAGAACCCGCCGCCGGGCACCTACATCGCCTGGCTGCGCGACTCCGGGAAGATCGCCCGGGGGCGGCAGGAGCATGTGGTCAGCTCCGGCGAAACCCTGGCGCTGATCGCCGAGCGCTACCAGGTCGGCATGGCGGAGTTGCGCGGAGCCAATCGGTTGAGGAGCGACGAGTTGAAGATCGGCCAGGTTCTCGATATCCCGGCTGCGAGCCTGGCGGCCCAGCCATGAGCGGCCCGGCGCGCATCCAACTGCTCAGTCCGCGGCTGGCCAACCAGATCGCCGCCGGCGAGGTGGTCGAGCGGCCCGCGTCGGTGGCCAAGGAGCTGCTGGAGAACAGCCTGGACGCCGGCGCCCGGCGCATCGACATCGAGGTGGAGCAGGGTGGCGTCAAGCTGCTGCGGGTGCGCGACGACGGTAGCGGCATCGCCGCCGATGACCTGCCGCTGGCTCTGGCCCGCCATGCCACCAGCAAGATCCGCGATCTGGACGATCTCGAGCGGGTGACGAGCCTGGGCTTTCGCGGCGAGGCGCTGGCCTCGGTCGGCTCGGTGGCACGCCTGACCCTGACCTCGCGCACCGCCGATGCCGCGCAGGCCTGGCAGGTGGAAACCGAGGGGCGCGATATGGAGGCGCGGGTGCAGCCGGCGGCGCACCCGGTCGGTACGTCGGTGGAGGTGCGCGACCTGTTCTTCAATACCCCGGCGCGGCGCAAGTTCCTGCGCGCGGAGAAGACCGAGTTCGAGCACTTGCAGGAGGTCGTCAAGCGTCTGGCCCTGGCGCGTTTCGAGGTGGCTTTCCATTTGCGCCACAACGGCCGGGGGGCGCTGGTCCTGCACGAGGCCAGCGACGAGGCGGCCCGTGCGCGGCGGGTCGCAGCGGTTTGCGGAGCGGCCTTCCTGGAGCAGGCACTGCCCGTCGAGGTCGAGCGGGGCGGCCTGCGCCTGTGGGGCTGGGTCGGCCTGCCGACCTTCTCGCGCAGCCAGGCCGACCTGCAGTACTTCTACGTCAACGGCCGGATGGTGCGCGACAAGCTGGTCGCCCATGCGGTGCGCCAAGCTTATCGTGACGTGCTGTTCAACGGCCGCCACCCGACCTTCGTGCTGTTCCTCGAGGTCGATCCGGCGGTGGTGGACGTCAACGTGCATCCTACCAAGCACGAGGTGCGTTTCCGCGACGGCCGCATGGTCCACGATTTCCTCTACGGCACCCTGCACCACGCGCTGGGCGAGGTACGCCCCGAAGACCAACTGGCGGCGCCGCTTGCTGCGCCATCAGCGCCTCCGGTCACGGGGCCGGCCGCCGGCGAGTTCCGGGGGCAGGGCGAGATGTCGCTGTCCGCCAGCGTGCCCGAGCGGGTGTCGGTCGAGCCGCCTGCTTGGAGGGGGGGCGGCGCTGGCTATCAGGCGCCGCCGTCGCGTCCGGCAGTGCATTCCGCCGAATCCGGAGGGGTCTATCGCGAGTTCTTCGCGCCGCTGGCCGATTCGGGCTCCGCGCCGGAGGCCCTGCCGGACGGACAGGGCGACGTTCCGCCGCTCGGCTATGCCCTGGCCCAGCTCAAGGGGATCTACATCCTTGCCGAGAACGTCCAGGGGCTGGTGCTGGTGGACATGCATGCGGCCCACGAACGGATCACCTACGAGCGGTTGAAGAGCGCCATGGCCAGCGAGGGACTGCGCGGCCAGCCGCTGCTGGTGCCGGAAAGCCTGGCCCTCAGCCAGCGCGAGACGGATTGCGCCGAGGAGCACGCCGAGTGGTTCCAGCGGCTGGGCTTCGAGCTGCAGCGCCTCGGCCCGGAAACCCTGGCGATCCGCCAGACGCCGGCGTTGCTCCGTCAGGCCGAGGCGGGCCGGCTGGTGCGCGACGTGCTGGCCGATCTGCTGGAGTACGGCAGCAGCGACCGCATTCAGGCCCACCTCAACGAACTGCTGGCGACCATGGCTTGTCACGGCGCGGTGCGTGCCAACCGGCGCCTGACCCTGCCGGAGATGAACGCCCTGCTGCGCGACATGGAGCACACCGAGCGCAGCGGCCAGTGCAACCACGGGCGGCCGACCTGGACCCAACTGGGCATGGACGAGCTGGACAGGTTGTTCCTGCGCGGCCGTTAGCGGGCTTGTGGCCCGAGCGAGTCCGCTTGCAGCCTGCCGACCGGCGCCCGAAACTATGAGCCCTTTCGTGCCTGTGCCGAGTTTGCCGATGTCTCGCTTGCCTCCCGCCATCTTCCTCATGGGGCCGACCGCTTCCGGCAAGACCGACCTGGCGCTAGAGCTGACGCGGGTCCTGCCATGCGAGCTGATCAGCGTCGACTCGGCGCTGGTCTACCGGGGGATGGATATCGGCACGGCCAAGCCTGCGAGGGCGCTGCTGGCGGAGTTTCCCCATCGACTCATCGATATCCGCGACCCGGCGGAAAGCTATTCCGCCGCTGAGTTCCGCGACGACGCTCTGGCCGCGATGGCGGAAATCACCGCCTGCGGGCGCATCCCCCTGCTGGTGGGCGGCACCATGTTGTATTACAAGGCTTTGCTGGAGGGGCTGGCGGACATGCCGAGCGCCGATCCGGCGGTGCGCGCGGAGCTGGAGGCGCGGGGAGCGGCGGAGGGCTGGCCGGCCCTGCACCGGGAACTGGCGGCGGTCGATCCGGAGTCGGCGGCGCGCATCCACCCCAACGATCCCCAGCGTCTGGTGCGGGCGCTGGAGGTCTATCGGGTCAGCGGCCTGTCGATGACCGCGCATCGCTTACGGCAGGTCGAGCAAAATCCTCCATCCGGCGACTCAGCGGGTAGGCATTTGCCTTATACTGTCGCCCATCTGGCGATAGCGCCGATGCAGCGACAGATTCTGCACGAGCGGATCGCCCGGCGATTCCGCCTGATGCTGGAGCAGGGTTTTGTCGGCGAGGTCGAGGCGTTGCGGCGGCGCGGCGACTTGCATGAAGGCCTACCTTCCATGCGGGCGGTCGGCTACCGGCAGGTGTGGGAACATCTGGATGGCCGACTGACGCGGGAGCAGATGGTCGAGCGCAGCATCGTCGCGACGCGCCAACTGGCCAAGCGGCAGTTCACCTGGTTGCGCAGCTGGACCGACCTCCACTGGTTGGACAGCCTGGGGGGCGACAATCTTCAACGTACCTTGAAATACCTCGAGTCTGCCGCCATATTGGCCTGAACTTCTGTCCTTGCTGCCGTTTCTGGTTTTCTGTGGAGCGGCCTGTCATTTTCTTCGATTTCCAAACAATCCCTATAGGAGAGCGCCACATGTCAAAAGGGCATTCGCTACAAGACCCTTACCTTAATACTCTGCGCAAAGAGCGCGTCCCGGTTTCCATCTACCTGGTCAACGGCATCAAGCTGCAGGGGCAGATCGAGTCCTTCGACCAGTTCGTGATCCTGCTGAAGAACACTGTCAGCCAGATGGTCTACAAGCACGCGATTTCCACCGTGGTACCGAGCCGTCCCGTGCGCCTGCCCACCGCGGGCGAGGGCGAGCAGCCCGAACCCGGCAACGCCTGATAGGAGTCCGCCTTGTTCTTTGAGCGCCCTGGTGGTGGAGAGCGGGCCATTCTGGTTCACCTGGAAGGTCAGGATCCCGAGGCGCGTGAGGACCCGCAGGAGTTCCAGGAGCTCGCCCGTTCGGCGGGGGCCGATGTGGTGGCGTTCGTCGGGGTGGCTCGCCACCAGCCGACGGCCAAATACCTGATCGGCACCGGCAAGGTCGATGAGCTGCACGATCTGGTCAGGACCGAGCAGGCCGAACTGGTGATCTTCAATCACATCCTTACACCCAGCCAGGAGCGCAACCTGGAGCGCGCCTTCGAGTGCCGGGTGCTTGATCGCACCGGCCTGATCCTCGATATCTTCGCCCAGCGCGCGCGTACCCATGAGGGCAAGCTGCAGGTCGAGCTGGCTCAACTGGAGCACATGAGTACCCGGCTGGTCCGCGGCTGGACCCACCTGGAGCGGCAGAAAGGCGGTATCGGTCTGCGCGGTCCCGGGGAAACCCAGCTCGAGACCGACCGGCGCCTGCTGCGGGTGCGCATCCGGCAGATCCGCCAGCGTCTGGAGAAGGTACGCAGCCAGCGCGAGCAGGCGCGGCGCGGGCGCAAGCGCGCAGAGATTCCCCTGGTCTCCCTGGTCGGTTACACCAATGCCGGCAAGTCCACCCTGTTCAATGCGATGACGGCTTCCGAGGTCTATGCGGCCAACCAACTGTTCGCCACCCTCGATCCGACCCTGCGTCGTCTCGAGCTGGACGACTTGGGGCCGCTGGTGCTGGCCGATACGGTGGGATTTATCCGCCATCTGCCGCACAAGCTGGTCGAGGCATTCCGCGCTACGCTGGAGGAGTCGAGCAATTCCGACCTGCTCTTGCATGTGATCGATGCCCATGAGCCCGAGCGCATGGCGCAGATCGAGCAGGTCATGGTCGTTCTGGGGGAGATCGGTGCCGATAGCCTGCCGATCCTCGAAGTATACAACAAGCTGGACCTGCTCGAGGGCATGGAGCCGCAGATCCAGCGCGATGCCGACGGCAAGCCGCAGCGAGTCTGGGTATCGGCTCGCGACGGGCGCGGTCTGGATCTGTTGCGCCAGGCCATTGCCGAGCTGCTGGGGGACGATCTGTTTGTCGGTACCCTGCACTTGCCGCAGCGCTTGAGCCGACTGCGTGCGCAGTTCTTCGCGCTCGGGGCGGTGCGCAGCGAAGCGCATGACGAGGAGGGGGGAAGCCTGTTGGCGGTACGCCTGCCGCGGATCGATTTGAACCGTCTGGTCAGCCGGGAGGGCCTGCAGCCGGACGAGTTCCTTGCGCAACATACTTTGCAATGAAAGCTCAGCCAGCGGTTTTGCCGTGGGATGCAGGCATTGAGTAGCATGGGGCGGCGTGCCGTGGGCGCGTCTTTGTTTTTCGGATGGAGAGCGCTATGGCTTGGAATGAGCCGGGTGGCAATTCTAACAACCAGGATCCCTGGGGGGGGCGTCGCGGAGGCGACCGCAAGGGGCCACCGGACCTCGACGAGGCATTCCGCAAGTTGCAGGAAAGCCTAGGCGGCATGTTGGGCGGAAAGAAGCGCGGTGGTGACGGGGCGAGTGGCAAGGGCGGCGGTTTCGGCCTGTTCGGCATCTCCCTGGCGGTGCTGGCGGCCTTTTGGCTGTACAGCGCGATCTACGTGCTGGACGAGCAGGAGCAGGCGGTGGTGCTGCGCTTCGGCAAATATCACGAAACCGTCGGGCCGGGTCTGAATATCTATTTCCCGCCGATCGATAGCAAGTTCGTGGAGAACGTCACCCGCGAGCGGGCCTACACCAAGCAGGGGCAGATGCTCACCGAGGACGAGAACATCGTCGAGGTGCCGCTCACCGTGCAGTACAAAATCAGCAGCCTGAAGGACTTCGTGCTGAATGTGGATCAGCCCGAGGTCAGTCTGCAGCATGCCACCGACAGTGCCCTGCGCCATGTGGTGGGTTCCACCGAGATGGATCAGGTGCTCACCGAGGGGCGCGAGCTGTTGGCGAGCGAGGTGCAGGAGCGCTTGCAGCGTTTCCTCGACACTTACCGTACCGGTATCGTCGTGACCCAGGTGAACGTGCAGAACGCCCAGGCGCCTCGCGAGGTTCAGGAGGCGTTCGACGACGTGATCCGGGCTCGTGAGGACGAGCAGCGCGAGCGCAATCAGGCGGAAGCCTATGCCAATGGCGTGGTCCCCGAAGCGCGCGGCCAGGCGCAGCGGATTATCGAGGATGCCAATGGCTATCGCGAGGAGGTTGTGGCCCGCGCCCAAGGTGAGGCTGATCGCTTCAGCAAGCTGGTGGCGGAGTATCACAAGGCGCCAGAGGTAACCCGCCAGCGCCTGTATCTCGAAACCCTGCAGGAGGTCCTGAGCAACAGCAGCAAGGTGCTGGTTGCCACCAAGGGGGAGCAGAGCAACCTGCTCTACCTGCCGCTCGACAAGATGCTCGAGGGGCGCGCCAGCGGTGCTTCTGTCGGCTTGTCGGCGCCTGCCGCGGCTGGCGCCGCCGATCAGGGTTCGCAGGTCGTCAATGATCTGCAGCAGCGAGACCCGCGTTCAAGGGAGAGGCGTTGATGAGCAACAAGTCCGTGGTTGCCCTGGTCGTCGGAGTGGTCCTGGCAATCGTCGTCTGGAACAGCTTCTATATCGTGGCACAAACCGAAAAGGCCGTCCTGCTGCAGTTCGGTCGCATCGTCGAGGCGGATGTCCAGCCCGGGTTGCACGTGAAGATTCCCTACGTCGACAAGGTGCGCAAGTTCGATGCTCGTCTGGTGACGCTGGATTCGCCGACCCAGCGTTTTCTCACTCTCGAGAAGAAGGCGGTGATGGTCGATGCCTATGCCAAGTGGCGGGTGGCGGATGCCGAGCGCTTCTATACCGCTACCTCCGGCCTTAAGCAGGTCGCCGACGAGCGTCTGCTACGCCGTCTCGAATCGGGGCTGCGCGATCAGTTCGGCAAACGCACCCTGCACGAGGTGGTTTCCGGCGAGCGCGATGCGCTGATGGCGGACATTACCCAGACGCTTGATCGCTTGGCACGCAAGGAACTGGGGATCGAGGTGCTCGACGTGCGGGTCAAGGCCATCGACCTGCCCAAGGAGGTCAACCGCAGTGTATTCGAGCGGATGAGCACCGAGCGCGAGCGTGAGGCCCGCGAGCACCGCGCCAAGGGCAAGGAGCTGGCCGAGGGCATTCGTGCCGACGCCGACCGCCAGCGCCGGGTATTGCTGGCCGAGGCCTATCGCAAGGCGGAAGAGGTCCGTGGCGAGGGCGATGCACAGGCGGCTGCCGTTTATGCCCAAGCCTACAAGCAGGATCAGGAGTTCTACGCCTTTCATCGTAGCTTGCAGGCCTATCGCAGCAGTTTCGCGGACAAGAAGGACGTACTGGTTCTGGATCCGAGGAGCGAGTTCTTCCGCTATCTCGAACAGGCCAAGCCGTGACGGACATCCCGGCGGGACTGCAGGTCCCGCCGGGATGTCCCGAGTGGAAAACGTGCTATGATGAGCCAGCCGGGGAAATCCCGGCTTTTTTGCGTCTGTGGAAATCATGTGGCAGGAATTCGCGATTGCTTTGTGTCTGATGCTGGTGCTCGAAGGCATCCTGCCATTCCTCAATCCGCGACGCTGGCGTAGTGCGATCATGCAGGTGCTGCAATTGTCGGATCGCCAACTGCGCCTCACCGGGCTGGCCAGCATGCTGCTGGGAACAGCCCTCCTTTATTGGCTTCACTGAAGGCTTGCCGCCCGGATCGAGAGAGGAAAGGCGTAATGGCAACGGTAGACCGCTGGCTGCTGCCGGATGGTATCGAGGAAGTTCTGCCGCCAGAGGCGGCTCGTATCGAGGTGGTACGCCGCCAGATGCTGGATCTGTTCCAGCGCTGGGGCTACGAGTTCGTCGTCACCCCGCATATCGAATTCCTGGAGTCCCTGCTGACCGGCGCCGGTCAGGATCTGGATTTGCGTACTTTCAAGGTGACGGACCCGCTGTCTGGTCGCCTGATCGGCTTTCGTGCCGACATCACCCCGCAGGTGGCGCGCATTGATGCGCACACCCTGCGCCGCGAGGGGCCGAGCCGGCTCTGCTATGCCGGCAGCGTGCTGCATGCGCAGCCGCGGGCCCTGTCCACCTCGCGTAGCCCCATCCAGCTGGGGGCGGAGCTGTATGGCGACGCCAGTCCGGCGAGCGATGTGGAGGTCATCGGCCTGATGCTGGAGGTGCTCGAGCGGGTCGCGGTGCCGGATGTGCACATGGACCTTGGGCATGTCGGCATCTACCGCGGGTTGGCTCGGGCGGCGGGGCTGTCCGGCGAGGTCGAGCAGCAGTTGTTCGATGCCTTGCAGCGCAAGTCGGTCGACGAGGTAGAGGTCCTGACCACGCCGTTGCCTGAGGCTCAGGCCTCGATGCTGCGTGCCCTGGCCGAGCTTTGTGGCGGTCGCGAGGTGCTCGATCTGGCTCAGGCTTGCCTGGTCGATGCACCCGCCGAGGTGCACGCAGCGCTGGACGAACTGATCGCCATCGCCGACGCGCTGGGCGTGCGCTATCCGGAGCTGCCGCTGTATTTCGATTTGAGCGAGCTGCGCGGCTATCACTACCACACTGGCGTGGTGTTCGCGGCCTTCGTGCCGGGGGTCGGCCAATCGATCGCCCAGGGTGGTCGCTACGACGACATCGGCGCCGATTTCGGTCGTGCTCGACCGGCCACCGGTTTTTCCACCGACCTGAAGACCCTGGTAGCCCTGGGGCAGGTGGCGCCGGCCGAGCCGGTGGTCGGCATCTGGGCTCCGGACAGTCACGATGTCTATCTTTGGCAGATGGTGCAGCGCCTGCGGCGCCAGGGCGAACGAGTGATCCAGGCGTTGCCGGGGCAGCAGATCGCTGCCGCCCGGGTTTGCGGCTGTGACCGGCAGTTGCTGCTGAGCGATGGTCAGTGGCGGGTGGTGCCGCTGGCGTCCTGAGTTTTTTCGCCGGCCGGTGGCCGGCATCAGTTTTTCCCGAAGAGGACAAGCGTTATGGGTAAGAATGTCGTGGTCCTGGGCACCCAGTGGGGCGATGAGGGCAAGGGTAAGATCGTCGATCTGCTGACCGATCAGGCGGCGGCCGTCGTGCGGTATCAGGGTGGACACAACGCCGGTCACACCTTGGTCATCGATGGCGAGAAGACCGTGCTGCACCTGATTCCGTCCGGGATTCTGCGCGACAATGTGGAATGCCTGATTGGCAATGGAGTGGTCGTGGCCCCGGATGCGCTGCTGCGCGAGATCGCCAAGCTGGAGGAGAAGGGCGTGCCGGTGCGCGAGCGCCTGCGCATCAGTCCGTCCTGCACCCTGATCCTGCCCTATCATGTGGCTCTGGATCAGGCGCGCGAGGCTTCCCGTTCCGAAGGCAAGATCGGTACCACCGGTCGCGGCATCGGCCCGGCCTACGAGGACAAGGTGGCGCGTCGCGGCCTGCGCATCGCCGACCTGTTCAACCCGGAGCGCTTTGCCAAGAAGCTGCGCGAGCTGCTGGAGTACCACAACTTCGTCCTGCAGAACTTCTACAAGGTCGAGCCGGTGGATTTCCAGAAGACCCTTGACGAGGCACTGGGCTACGCCGAACTGCTCAGGCCGATGATCACCGACGTCGCGGTGCGCCTGCACGAACTGCGCAAGCAGGGTGCCGACATCATGTTCGAAGGCGCCCAGGGCTCGCTGCTGGACATCGACCACGGCACCTATCCCTATGTGACCAGTTCCAGCACCACTGCCGGCGGTACCGCCACTGGTTCCGGCTTCGGTCCGCTGTACCTCGACTACATCCTTGGCATCACCAAGGCCTATACCACTCGTGTGGGGTCCGGGCCTTTCCCTACCGAGCTGTTCGACGAGATCGGTGCGCACCTGGCCAGCAAAGGGCATGAGTTTGGCTCTACCACCGGTCGCGCTCGTCGCTGTGGCTGGTTCGATGCGGTGATTCTGCGTCGTGCCATCGAGATCAACAGCATCTCCGGCCTGTGTCTGACCAAGTTGGACGTGCTCGATGGCCTGGCGACCGTCAAGCTGTGCGTGGCCTATCGGAACGCCGAAGGTGTCGTCACCGAGGCGCCGACCGATGCCGACAGCTATGTGGGGCTGGAGCCGGTGTACGAGGAGATGCCAGGCTGGACGGAGTCGACCGTCGGCATCAAGAGCCTGGATGCTCTGCCTGCGAATGCTCGTGCCTACATCAAGCGCATTGAGGCTCTGGTCGGTGCGCCTATCGACATCATCTCCACCGGTCCGGACCGCAACGAGACCATCGTGCTGCGCCATCCGTTCGCCTGAGGCCGAAGTTGCTTCGGAAGGTCGCCTGCAGGCGACCTTCCGGGTCGGGTGTCAGTTCTACTGGATAGGCCGGGGAAGGGACTCGATGGTATTTTCGAATGTGCAGAAACAAAAAAACCGAGCCATGGGCTCGGTTTTTTATGAATAAGATGGTGCCCAGGAGAAGACTCGAACTTCCACGGTGTTGCCACCGCTAGGACCTGAACCTAGTGCGTCTACCAATTCCGCCACCTGGGCACATGCGACGATCAAGCGCCGGCTTTTGCAGTATTTATCGGGTCGACCGATGCGGAGCCTGCTGTCCGCTACAAATTGCACGTCTCTTTGGCGATTCGTGCTTTTAATATGGTGCCCAGGAGAAGACTCGAACTTCCACGGTGTTGCCACCGCTAGGACCTGAACCTAGTGCGTCTACCAATTCCGCCACCTGGGCACTGCATCTTGATCTCGATGCTATCGCGTCGATTTCATGCTACAACGTCTGACAACGTTGTGGGCGCGAACTATACGGAGCAGGTCTTGGCTTGTAAACCCTTGCGGTGAAAAAATTATTGTCACCGCAAAGCTGACCGACAGATGGATTTCGCGCTTCAATAAGCAGATGGCAAATACATCGAATGGAAACCATGAACAAGGTGACAACGCACTGATGGCCGATTGGCAAAGTCTCGATCCCGAGGCCGCCCGCGAGGCGGAAAAGTACGATAACCCCATTCCCAGTCGCGAGCTGATTCTCAAGCGTCTCGACGATCGCGGGGCCCCCGCCAGCCGTGAGGAGCTGGCGGAGGAGTTTGGCCTGCGCGAAGAGGAGCAGCTTGAGGCGCTGCGCAGGCGCCTGCGCGCCATGGAGCGCGATGGCCAACTGATCCATACCCGTCGCGGCACCTATGCGCCGGTGGACAAGCTTGATCTGGTGCTCGGTCGGGTCAGTGGACATCGCGATGGCTTCGGCTTCTTGATTCCGGACGACGGCAGCGACGACCTCTTTCTCGGTCCGATGCAGATGCGCCTGCTGTTCGACGGCGACCGCGCCCTCGCACGGGTATCCGGCTTCGATCGGCGTGGCCGCCGCGAGGGGGCTATCGTCGAGGTGGTTTCACGGGCTCACGAAACCGTCGTTGGCCGCTATTACGAAGAGAGCGGCATCGGTTTCGTCATTCCCGACAACCCGAAGATCCAGCAGGAGGTGCTGGTCACTCCCGGTCGCACGGGGAACGCCGCAGTCGGCCAGTTCGTCGAGATCCGCATCACCCACTGGCCGACCCTGCGCTTCCAGCCGCAGGGCGACATCGTCGAGGTGATCGGCAACTACATGGCGCCGGGCATGGAGATCGACGTCGCCCTGCGCAGCTACGATATTCCCCACGTCTGGCCGGAGGCCGTGCGCAAGGAAGCGAGCAAGCTCAAGCCCGAGGTGGAGGAGAAGGACAAGCTCAAGCGCATCGATCTGCGCCACTTGCCCTTCGTCACCATCGATGGCGAGGATGCCCGCGACTTCGACGACGCGGTCTACTGCGAGAAGGGCCTTCTGGCCCCGTTCGCCGGGGGCTACCGCCTGTATGTGGCGATCGCCGATGTATCCCACTACGTCAGGATCGGCTCGGCGCTGGACGAGGAAGCCAGCCAGCGCGGCAACTCGGTGTATTTCCCCGAGCGGGTGGTGCCGATGTTGCCGGAGGAACTCTCCAACGGTCTCTGCTCGCTCAACCCGCAGGTCGACCGGTTGGCCATGGTCTGCGAGATGACCTTGTCCCGTTCCGGCAAGATGACCGACTACCAGTTCTACGAGGCAGTCATCCATTCCCATGCGCGACTGACCTACAACAAGGTCAGCACTATGCTGGAGCAGCCGAAGACCCCGGAGGGCAAGCGGCTGAGCAGCATCTATGCCGGGGTGCTGCCGCACCTCAAGCAGCTTCACTCGCTCTACAAGGTGCTGGTGAAGGCGCGTCAGGTGCGCGGTGCCATTGATTTCGAGACCCAGGAAACACGCATCGTCTTCGGTTCCGGGCGCAAGATCGAGGAAATCCTGCCGACCGAACGCAACGATGCGCACAAGCTCATTGAGGAGTGCATGCTCTGCGCCAATGTGGCGACAGCCGCGTTCCTGCAGAAGCACGAATTGCCGGGGCTCTACCGGGTACACGACGGCCCGCCGGCGGAGCGTCTGGAGAAGCTCAAGGCTTTTCTTGGCGAGATCGGTTTGAGTCTGCACCGTAGCAAGGACGGTCCGACGCCGAAGGACTACCAGATGCTGCTGGAGTCGATTCAGGGGCGCCCGGATTTCCACCTGATCCAGACGGTCATGCTGCGTTCGCTCAGTCAGGCGGTGTACAGCGCCGATAACCACGGCCACTTCGGCCTTAACTACGAGGCTTATACCCATTTCACCTCGCCGATTCGCCGCTATCCGGACCTTCTGATACATCGTGCGATCCGCAGTGTGATCCGCTCCAAGCGCGAGACGCCCCATGTCCGCCGTGCGGGCGCGGCGAGCATGCCCAAGGCACGCATCTACCCTTACGACGAGGCGACTCTGGAGCAGCTCGGCGAGGCCTGCTCGATGACCGAGCGGCGTGCCGACGAAGCAACCCGCGACGTGGTCAACTGGCTGAAGTGCGAGTTTATGCAGGATCGCGTCGGCGAAAGTTTCGACGGAGTGATCACGGCAGTGACCGGCTTCGGCATCTTCGTCGAACTGAAGGACATCTATGTCGAGGGGTTGGTACATGTCACCGCCTTGCCGGGTGACTACTACCACTTCGATCCGGTTCACCACCGCCTGTCCGGAGAGCGCAGCGGGCGCGGCTTCCGGCTCGGCGACAGCGTTGCGGTGCGGGTGATGCGGGTCGACTTGGACGAGCGACGGATCGACTTCGAACTGGTCGAGGGGGAGCGCGGACAGCCGACCGGGCGCCGTCGGCGCGGGGCCGAGCTGGAGGCAGCGGTCGGGGAGACTGCCAGCAAGGGGCGTGGCAAGGGCAAGGAGCTGGCTCCGCTGGCTTCCGAGTTGCTGGCCCAGGCCGAGGCTCTGCTCGGCAACACCGACGTGAAGAAAAGTCGGGCGACCAAGCAGGCACTGCTGGCCGAGGCCAAGACCGCCAAGCCGGAGCGCCGGAAGCCGGCGCCCAAGGCGGCCGCCGACAAGGGGAGCGGTAGGCCGCACAAGCCGGCCGATAAAGGCGCTCCCCGCAAGGCCCGGAGCAAGGCCAGAACATGAGCGAACTGGAAAGGATCTACGGCGTGCATGCCGTGGAAGCCCTGCTGCGTCACCATCCCCGGCGGGTCAAGCAGCTCTGGCTGGCCGAGGGGCGTCAGGACCCGCGGGCGCAGGTGCTGCTCGAGTTGGCCCGGCAGGCGCGGGTGCCGGTCGGCCAGCGTGAGCGGCGCGAGCTGGACGAGTGGGCCGAGGGCGTGCATCAGGGCGTAGTCGCCGAGGTCAGTCCGAGCCAGGTCTGGGGCGAGGCTATGCTCGACGAGTTGCTCGACCGCTGCGAAGGGCCACCGCTGCTGCTGGTTCTGGACGGAGTCACCGATCCGCACAATCTCGGCGCCTGCCTGCGTACTGCCGACGCAGCCGGCGTGCAGGCGGTGATCGTGCCCAAGGACAAGTCGGCCACGCTGAACGCCACGGTGCGCAAGGTTGCTTGTGGCGCCGCCGAGGCGGTGCCGCTGGTGGCGGTGACCAACCTGGCGCGGACCCTGGAGAAGCTCCGCCAACGTGGCCTGTGGACGGTCGGCACCGCCGGCGAAGTCGAGCAGGAACTCTATGGGCTGGATCTGCGCGGTCCGACCGTGCTGATCATGGGTGCCGAGGGCAAGGGCATGCGCCGGCTGACCCGCGAGCACTGCGATTACCTGGTGCGCCTGCCGATGGTCGGTAGTGTCAGCAGTCTGAACGTATCCGTCGCCACCGGTGTCTGCCTATTCGAGGCGGTGCGTCAGCGTCGTACACCATAATCGCGCGGCGCCGTGCGCCTTGCTTCCCTCTCGGCCCTTCTCTAGAATTGCGCCCCTTGCCTTGAGCCTGGGCACTGCGCCCCGGCTCAGGGCAAGTCCAACGAGTCTTCACTCCTTGCCTGACCGCACCGCGTCGGCAGGCTACAACCCGTAAGGAGCATCCAATGCGTCATTACGAAATCATTTTTCTGGTCCATCCGGATCAGAGCGAGCAGGTCGGCGGCATGGTGGAGCGTTACACCAAGCTGATCGAAGAAGACGGCGGCAAGATCCATCGCCTGGAAGACTGGGGCCGTCGCCAACTGGCTTATGCCATCAACAACGTGCACAAGGCTCACTACGTGATGCTGAACGTCGAGTGCAGTGGCAAGGCCCTGGCCGAGCTGGAAGACAACTTCCGCTACAACGACGCTGTCATCCGCAACCTGGTCATCCGCCGCGACGAAGCCGTCACCGGCCAGTCCGAGATGCTCAAGGCCGAGGAAAACCGTAGCGAGCGCCGCGAGCGTCGTGAGCGCCCCGAACACGGCGGCCACGAAGGTCACGACAGCGATAGCGACAGCGATAAAGCTGACGAGTAATCCACGGATCTATTGAGGAGCAACTCCCATGGCACGTTTCTTCCGTCGTCGTAAGTTCTGCCGCTTCACCGCCGAAGGCGTGAAAGAGATCGACTTCAAGGATCTCAACACCCTGAAGGCCTACATCTCCGAAACCGGCAAGATCGTTCCTAGCCGCATCACCGGTACCAAGGCCCGTTATCAGCGTCAGCTGGCCACCGCCATCAAGCGTGCCCGCTACCTGGCCCTGCTGCCCTACACCGACAGCCACGGCCGTTGATGACGGGCGGTCGACAGAAGTAAGGGATAGATCGCATGCGCGCCCTGGCCGAGTTCATCATGCGCGGTCGCATGCAGGCCAGCTTCGTGGTCGTCAGCACTGCCGCCTTGCCGCTGCTGTTCTGGCTGAGCGCGGCGGCGGGCAGTCTGGTGTTGCTGCGTCGTGGTTTGGGCGATGCCTTCGGTATCGTCGCTCTGGCTCTGCTGCCGGCGGCGGTGTGGTGGTACTTCGGCGAGCCGCGCACCCTGTTGCTGCTGCTCGGTACCTTGGGGTTGGCCCAGCTGCTGCGCGCCAGTGTGTCTTGGCGCTTGGTGCTGATGGGCAGCGTGCCGGTCGGTTTGGCCTATGCGCTGGTGCTGGGGGAGGTGTTCCGCGCCCCCATCGAGGCGATGGCCGGCGAGTTGCAGAAGCTCATGCCGCAGGTGCTGGAGTCCGGTCCGCTCTCGGCGGACGAGCAGACGCACCTGGGAGCCCTGCTGGTGCCGGTGCTGACCGGCCTGCTGGCGGCGTTGCTGCAGATCGTCAGCCTGCTCGCCCTGGTACTGGGCCGCTACTGGCAGAGTCTGCTGTACAACCCGGGCGGTTTTGCCAGCGAGTTCCGCGTACTGCGCCTGCCGTTTCCCTGGGCGCTCGCGCTGCTGGCCGGCATGCTGCTCGGGCCCAACCTGGGGCCGCAGCTAGCCATGGTGACGCCGTTGTGCAGCGTGCCGCTGGTCTTCGCCGGCGTGGCTCTGGTACACGGGCTGGTAGCACAGGGGCGACTGGGCCGATTCTGGCTGGTGGGGCTGTATGTGACGCTGCTGCTGTTCATGCAACTGATCTATCCGTTGCTGATGGTCTTGGCCATCGTCGACAGTCTGATTGATTTTCGTGCTCGCCAGACGCCCAAGGGCGGCTCCTGAGCGGCGAAACGGTGAAGGTTAAAAGTTAAGAGGTAAGACTCAAATGGACGTCATCCTGCTGGAAAAAATCGCCAACCTGGGCAACCTGGGCGACAAGGTGAGTGTAAAGGGCGGTTACGCGCGCAACTTCCTGCTGCCGCAGGGCAAGGCCACCGCGGCCACCGCCGAGAACGTCGCGGCGTTCGAAGCCCGTCGCGCCGAGCTGGAGCGTCTGGCTGCCGAGAAGAAGGCCTCCGCTGAAGAGCGCGCGGCCCAACTGAACGAGCTGGAAATCACCATCACCGCCACCGCTGGCGATGAAGGCAAGCTGTTCGGTTCCATCGGTACCGCCGACATTGCCGACGCCCTGACCGCTGCCGGTCTGGAAGTGGCGAAGAGCGAAGTGCGTCTGCCCAACGGCACCATTCGCCAGACCGGCGAATACGACGTGGCTCTGCACCTGCACACCGACGTCGAGGCCAGCATCCGCCTGGTCGTGATCGGCGGCTAAGCAGTCGCTATATCGTCTGGCGGCCTGGCTGCCAGACGCCTAACATCGGGCACTCTCCGCACCGCGGAGCGTGCCCGATGTCTTTCTGCCGTCCCGGAATCCTCGCCAGCCATGAACGACATCAGTCCTCCCGAGCAGTACGATCTGGAAACCGCCGCCCTCAAGGTGCCGCCGCATTCCATCGAGGCCGAGCAGGCCGTGCTGGGCGGCTTGATGCTGGACAACGACACCTGGGAGCGGGTGCTCGACCAGGTTTCCGACGGCGATTTCTACCGCCACGATCACCGCATGATCTTCCGCGCCATCACGGTGCTGGCCGAGCGCAACATGCCGTTCGACGTGGTCACCCTGTCCGAGCAACTGGACAAGGAAGGCCACCTGGAGCAGGTCGGCGGTCTGGCCTACCTCGGCGAGCTGGCCAAGAACATCCCCTCGGTGGCCAACATCAAGGCCTATGCGCAGATCGTCCGCGAGCGCGCCACCCTGCGCCAACTGATCGGCATCAGCAACCGGATCGCCGATAGTGCCTATGCACCCCAGGGGCGCAGCGGCGACGAGATTCTCGACGAGGCTGAGCGGATGATCTTCCAGATCGCCGAGGCGCGGCCGAAGGCCGGCGGTCCGCTGGCGATCAACGACATCCTGGTCAAGGCCATCGACCGCATCGACGCGCTGTTCAACTCGGGCGACGCCATCACCGGCCTGTCCACCGGCTTCACCGATCTGGACGAGCAGACCAGCGGCCTGCAGCCGGCCGACCTGGTCATCGTCGCCGGGCGTCCGTCGATGGGCAAGACCACCTTCGCGATGAACCTGGTGGAGAACGCCGTGCTGCGCAGCGACAAGGCTGTCGTGGTGTATTCCCTGGAGATGCCTGCCGAATCCATCGTGATCCGGATGCTCGCCTCGCTCGGGCGGATCGACCAGACCAAGGTGCGCGCCGGCCGGCTGGACGACGACGACTGGCCGCGGCTGACCTCGGCGGTCAATCTGCTCAACGAGCGCAAGCTGTTCATCGACGACACTGCCGGCATCAGCCCGGCGGAAATGCGTGCTCGTACCCGGCGCCTGGCCCGCGAGCATGGCGAGATCGCCATGATCATGGTCGACTACCTGCAACTGATGCAGATCCCCGGCTCCAGCGGCGACAACCGGGTCAACGAGATTTCCGAAATCTCCCGCTCGCTGAAGGCGCTGGCCAAGGAGTTCAACTGCCCGGTGATCGCCCTCTCGCAGCTCAATCGCTCGCTGGAGCAGCGTCCCAACAAGCGGCCGGTGAACTCCGACCTGCGCGAATCCGGGGCCATCGAGCAGGACGCCGACGTCATCATGTTTGTCTACCGCGACGAGGTCTATCACCCGGAAACCGAGTTCAAGGGCGTTGCCGAGATCATCATCGGCAAGCAGCGTAACGGCCCGATCGGCACCTCCCGGCTGGCTTTCCTCGGCAAGTACTCGCGTTTCGAGAACCTGGCGCCGGGCAGCTACCAGTTCGACGAGTGAGTGCGCTGGACAGGCCCGTCCATGCGGATTAGCGTCAAACAGGACGCCACATCATTCCGCACAGGGAGGCCGAGATGGCTGCTCCGGCACGTCCTTCCGCCTTCATCGCCGGCCTGCGTGCCCTGCCGGCGGGCATCTGGGCGCTGGGCTTCGGCTCGATGCTCATGGACACCTCCTCCGAGCTGATCCACAGCCTGTTGCCGTTGTTCATGGTCGGCGTGCTCGGCACCTCGCTGGTGACGGTGGGTCTCGTCGAAGGCGTGGCCGAGGCCACCGCCGCGTTCGGCAAGGTGTTCTCCGGGGTGCTCAGCGACCACTTGGGGCGGCGTAAGCAACTGATGGTGCTTGGCTATGCCCTGGCGGCTTTCAGCAAGCCGCTGTTTCCCCTGGCCGCGAGCGTCGACTGGGTGTTCGCCGCGCGCTTCGCCGACCGCGTCGGCAAGGGCATCCGCGGTGCACCGCGGGATGCGCTGATCGCCGACATCGTGCCGGCGCCGCTGCGCGGTGCGGCCTACGGCCTGCGCCAGGCGCTGGACTCGCTCGGCGCGGTGGCCGGTCCGCTGCTGGCGTTGCTGTTCATGTTCTGGTTCGCCGACGACATCGCGGCGGTGATGTGGGTGGCGGTGGTCCCGGCCTTCCTCACCGTGGCCCTGTTGCTGCGCTACGTGCAGGAGCCGGCGTGCGCCGGGGACGGGGAGGGCGTCCGACCGCCGCTGCGCTTGGGCGACGTGCGCCAGTTGCACGGTGCCTATTGGTGGGTGGTGGGCATCGGTGCGGTGTTCACCCTGGCCCGCTTCAGCGAGGCCTTCCTGATCCTGCGCGCCGAGGACGTCGGCGTGTCCCTCGGCCTGGTTCCGCTGACCCTGGTGGTGATGAACCTGTTCTATGCCCTGTGCGCCTATCCGGCCGGACTGGCCGCCGATCGCCTCGATGCGCGCCGCTTGCTGCTGCTCAGCTTGTTGCTGCTGATCTTCGCCGACCTGCTGCTGGCCGGCGCCGCTAGTCCTTTGCTGGTCTTCGCCGGCGCCGCCCTGTGGGGACTGCACATGGCCCTCAGCCAGGGCCTCTTGGCCAAGCTGGTGGCCGACAGCGCGCCGCTGGCCTTGCGCGGTACCGCCTTCGGCTTCTTCAACCTGCTCAGTGGCGTGGCGCTGCTGGCGGCCAGCGTGATCGCCGGCGTCCTGTGGCAGCGCTTCGGCGCCGCCGCCACCTTCCTCGCCGGCGCCGCCTTCGCTGCGCTGGCCGCCCTGGGGCTGCTGGCCTGGCGCGCTCCGCAGCAGGCGGAGCGCTGAGGGCCTGCGGCTCAGGGGGTCAGGCGGATGGTCATGGCGCCCAGTTCGCTTTTGCCCTGGGCTTTGAACTGCTCGGCCTGTGCGGGCGGCCAGGTGAAGGCCGCACCCAGCAGCTCGCGCTTGCCGCCCTGGCGGGCCACCTCGACCATCAGGTGGTATTCGCCGGCCGGCAGATCCTTGAGCGGTGCGCGGTCGTCGCTGAAGGTCAGGCGGTGCTCGCCCACCGGGCGGGTCGCCCCGCTGACGCCGTCCACCGGCATGTCGAGGTGGCGACCGCTGATCTGCCACCACTGGCGCAGGGAGTCGAGCCACTTCTCGCCCTTGTTGTTCTTCATGTTCAGCCCGTACCACACCGCCAGGTCGGCGACGTGCGTCTTGTCCGGCCGCTGCAGCCAGACGGCGACATAGGGGCGGTGGTACTCGGCGACCTCGAGGCGGGGGATTTCCAGACCGATTTCCAGTTCGGCGGCGAAGGTCGGCGCGGCGAGCAGCGCGCAGAGGGACAACAGCAGGCGGTGACGCATGGATGACTCCTTCAATGGGCGAACAGCAGGACGATCAGCAGCGGCAGCAGCAGGCCGAGGCCGGTCAGCGGCCAGGTACTCGGGCGGAAGGCGGCCTGGCGTTGCAACAGCAGCAGTCCGGTGAGACTGAAGATCCCGCAGAGCGCGGCGAACGCATCGATGAACCAGGTCCAGGCTTCGCCGGTGTTGCGGCCCTTGTGCAGGTCGTTGAGCCAGGCGATCCAGCCGCGGTCGGTGGACTCGTACTCCAGCGCGCCGGACTTGGGGTCCAGGCTCAGCCAGGCATCGACGCCCGGCCGGGCCAGGCCGATGTACAGCGTGCCGTCCGTCCATTCGGCCTCGCGCCCGGCCAAGCGGATATCCAGCTCGCCCTCCAGCCACTGCTGCAACGCCGGCGGCAGGCCGGCCTCGGGCGGTTCCGCCAGCAGGACGGCCTGCAGGGGCGGGGGTAGCCGGGCGCTGTGGTTTTCCACCTGCGGACGGCTTTCGATCTGCCCGGCGTGGTTGAGGGTGATGCCGGTGATGGCGAACAGCAGCATGCCCGCCAGGCAGAGGGCGGAGCTGATCCAGTGCCATTGGCGGAGGGTGCCGAGCCGGAAGGAGCGGGGCATTGCAAAGTCCTGCACGAAAGGGGTGAGCGCTACGGGGTCGGCACTTTATTGAGTTTTCGGCTGGGGCGCGAGAAATTTACAAACAGCAGGGATTCGCATTCCTGCCCCGGCCCGCCGAAGTGCAGAACCGGGCCGGATCCGGCGGCCGCAGCACGCCCTGGCGGCGCGCCACGAATCCCTCCAAGCGGGGGCAAGAGGCGAGGCTAGCGCGGTGCCACCGGCCGTTTGGGCTTGCCGCCCTTGCCTCCCGACTTGCCGCCCTTGTCGGCCTTGCGCCGCGCTTCGGCGGCGGCCTTGGCCTGTTCGCGCTTGTCCCAAGGATTGCTGTCCTGGCTGCGCGGCGGCAGGCCGGTGTGCTGGGTGAGCAAAGGCTTGCCTGCCGTGGCCCGGCCACTGGTGGTCCCGCCGACCTTCTTGCCGCCGGCCGGGGTGGAGTTCTTGCGCCGCGCGCTGTGGTAGCCGTCGCTCTCCGGCTGGTGGGCCGGGATCAGCTGGTGCTTGCCGCTGCCGATCAGATCGCTGCGGCCCAGCTCCTTCAGCGCCTCGCGCAGCAGCGGCCAGTTCTGCGGGTCGTGGTAGCGCAGGAAGGCCTTGTGCAGGCGGCGCTGGCGCTCGCTCTTGACGATAGTCACCGCGTTGCTCTTGTAGGTCACCTTGTGCAGCGGGTCGCGTCCCGAGTGGTACATGGCCGTCGCCGTGGCCATCGGCGATGGGTAGAAGGCCTGCACCTGGTCGGCGCGAAAATCGTTGCGCTTGAGCCACAGGGCGAGGTTCATCATGTCCTCGTCGCTGGTGCCGGGGTGCGCGGCGATGAAGTAGGGGATCAGGTACTGTTCCTTGCCCGCTTCCTTGGAGAACTTGTCGAACATCTTCTTGAAGCGGTCGTAGGTGCCGATGCCCGGCTTCATCATCTTCGAGAGCGGGCCTTGCTCGGTGTGTTCCGGGGCGATCTTCAGGTAGCCGCCGACATGGTGGGTGACCAGCTCCCTGACGTACTCCGGCGACTCCACGGCGAGGTCGTAGCGCAGCCCGGAGGCGATCAGGATCTTCTTCACCCCCGGCAGGTCGCGGGCCGAGCGGTAGAGGTGGATCAGCGCCGAATGGTCGGTGTTCAGGTTGTCGCAGATGCCCGGGTAGACGCAGGACGGCTTGCGGCAGGCGGCCTCGATCTTCCGGCTCTTGCAGGCGATGCGGTACATGTTGGCGGTCGGCCCGCCCAGATCGGAGATCACCCCGGTGAAGCCCGGCACCCGGTCGCGGATCTCCTCGATCTCGCGCAGGATCGACTCCTCCGAGCGGTTCTGGATGATCCGCCCTTCGTGTTCGGTGATCGAGCAGAAGGTACAGCCGCCGAAGCAGCCGCGCATGATGTTCACCGAGAAGCGGATCATCTCGTAGGCCGGGATGCGCTCGCCGCCGTAGGCCGGGTGCGGCACCCGGGCGTAGGGCAGGCCGAACACGTAGTCCATCTCCTCGGTGGAGAGCGGGATCGGCGGCGGATTGAGCCAGACGTCCAGGGTGTCGTGGCGCTGCACCAGGGCGCGGGCGTTGCCGGGGTTGGTTTCCTGGTGCAGCACGCGGTTGGCGTGGGCGTAGAGCACCGGGTCGTTGCGCAGCTTCTCGAAGGACGGCAGGCGGACCACGGTGCGTTCGCGGCTCAGCTTCGGATGCGGCAGCAGCTCGACCGGCTGCGCCGCGCTCGGGTCCTCCGGCTCGCCCCGGGCCTGTTCGAGGGCGCAGGCCTCGAGATCCTGGGTGTTGACGTAGGGGTTGATGATCTTGTCGACCTTTCCCGGCCGGTCGATCCGCGTGGAGTCGACCTCGAACCAGCCCTCCGGCGTGTCGCGGCGGACGAAGGCGCTGCCGCGGATGTCGGTGATCGACGCGATGCCTTCCCCGGCGGCCAGCCGGTGGGCGACTTCCACCACGGCGCGCTCGGCGTTGCCGAACAGCAGCAGGTCGGCGGTGGCGTCCATCAGGATCGAGCGGCGCACCTTGTCCTGCCAGTAGTCGTAGTGGGCGATGCGGCGCAGCGAGGCCTCGATGCCGCCGAGCACCACCGGCACCTCGCTCCAGGCCTCCTTGCAGCGCTGGCTGTAGACCAGGCTGGCGCGGTCCGGGCGCCTGCCGGCGAGGCCGCCGGGGGTGTAGGCGTCGTCGGAGCGGATCTTCCTGTCGGCGGTGTAGCGGTTGATCATCGAGTCCATGTTGCCGGCGGCGACCCCGAAGAACAGGTTCGGCCTGCCGAGCTTCATGAAGTCGTCCTTCGTGTGCCAGTCCGGCTGGCTGACGATACCGACCCGGAAGCCCTGGGCTTCGAGCAGGCGGCCGACGATCGCCATGCCGAAGGACGGATGGTCCACGTAGGCGTCGCCGGTGACGATGATCACGTCGCAGGAATCCCAGCCGAGCTGCTCCATTTCCTCCCGGCTCGTCGGCAGGAAGGGCGCCGGTCCGAAGCATTCGGCCCAGTACTTGGGATAGTCGAAGAGCGGCTTGGCTGCGTGCATGGCAAGGACCGGGGCGGAGAAAAACGGGCGCGCAATATAGCACAAAAAATGAGCAGAAAGCCGAGCAAAACACTCGGCTATAGGCCGGGTTCCGCCCGCCCGGACGGGCCGGGCGCCCGGCTAGAAACGGTAGCGCCGCGGCACCCGCGCGGTCACCCGGGTGAGCAGCTCGTAGCCGATGGTGCCGCAGGCGCGGGCGACCTCGTCGACCGGAAGTCCGGCACCCCACAGCTCCACCGGATCGCCGACCCGCGCCTCGGGCAGTTCGCTCAGGTCCACCGTCAGCATGTCCATCGACACCCGCCCGGCCAGCGGCGCGCGCCGCCCGTTGATCGCCAGCGGGGTGCCGGCCGGGGCGTTGCGCGGATAGCCGTCGGCGTAGCCGCAGCTCACCGTGCCGATCCGTGTCGGCCGCCCGGCTCGCCAGGTCGCGCCGTAGCCGACCGTTTCCCCGGCCGGCACCTCGCGGATGGCGATCAGTTGCGCGGTCAGGGTCATCGCCGGCTGCAGGCCCAGCGCCGCGGCATCGCGCCCGGCGAAGGGGCTGGCGCCGTAGAGCATGATGCCCGGGCGCAGCCAGTCCAGGTGGGCCTGCGGCAGGCTGAGGATGGCCGCCGAGTTGGCCAGGCTGCGTCCGGCGAACGGCAGGTCGGCGAGGCTTTGGAAATGTTCCAGTTGCTGCGCGGTGAGTGGGTGGTTCGGCTCGTCGGCGCAGGCGAAGTGGCTCATCAGGTTCAGTTCGGCGACCTGGCGGGCGCCCTGCAGGCGGGCATGCCAGTCGCGCAGGTCCGGCGCGGAAAAGCCCAGGCGGTGCATGCCGCTGTCCAGCTTCAGCCAGAGCTTCAGCGGGCGCTCCAGCTCGGCGTCGAGCAGTGCCTCGGCCTGCTCGACGCCCTGCACCGCCACGTCCAGCCCGAGGTGGGCGGCGAGCTGGTATTCCGCCGGCTCGAAGCAGCCTTCCAGCAGCAGAATCCGCGCGCGGCTGTGCAGGGCGCGGACCTCGGCGGCCTCCTCCAGACAGGCCACGGCGAAGCCGTCGGCCTCGTCGTGCAGCGCCGTCACCACCTCGCGCACGCCGTGCCCGTAGGCATTCGCCTTGACCAGCGCGAAGGCCCGCGCCTGCGGCGCACAGCCTTTGGCCAAGGCATGGTTGTGGAGGATGGCGGCCAGATCGACCGTGGCGACAAGAGGGCGCATGGGGCAGTCCTTGGTAAACGGGGGCGCCCATGGTACCCCGGCGGAGCGGTGGCGGGCGGGTTCCCGTTCGGGGAAGTAGCGGCGAACGTCGGGGAAGACCCCGGTCACCCCGGGAAATCTCCGAAAGTTCTGTGGATAAGATTGGGTACAAACTCCTCGCCCGAGGCCGGGCGGCGGTGGCCAGGACAATGGCCGGCACCCGCGCCCGAAGGAACGGAACCGGCGGTTTCTCTGGTGTCAAGGGCTGCGGCGACGGGACTCGGGGCGGCCGAAGGTGCTCTCCGCTTGCCCAGAAAAGTGCTGGCGCAGCCTGTGGATAAGCTGCGCACCGATGGCGCGGGCCCAGGTGGCGGCTCCGGGCGGAGCCGAGCGTTTCCGGTTCAGCGAGTCGCCTTGAGGATGACGAACTTGGGCGTCGCCGCCACCTGCTCGACGCGGGAGAACAGCTTCCTGAGCTTGACGTGGTAGCCCAGGTGGCGGTTGCCGACGATCCACAGCGCGCCGCCCGGCACCAGCGCCGCCCGCGCCTGCTGGAACATGCGCCAGGCGAGGAAGTCGCCGACCACCTGCTGCTGGTGGAACGGCGGGTTGCACAGCACGACCTCCAGCGACTGCTCCGCCTGCCCGGCCAGACCGTCGGCGGCGCGGATCTCCACCGGCCGCGCGCCGAGCGCCGTGCGCCAGTTCTCTTCGGCCGACTGCACGGCCATATAGGACTCGTCGACCAGGGTCAGCCGCGCCTCGGGATTGGCCAGCGCGCAGGCGATGGCCAGCACCCCGTTGCCGCAGCCGAGGTCGGCGACCCGCGCATCGCCGAGGTTGCGCGGCTGGTGGGGGAGGAAGGCGCGGGTGCCGATGTCCAGCCCTTCGCGGCAGAACAGGTTGGCGTGGTTGACCAGCTCGACGGGCGGCTGGTCGAGGCGGTAGCGGCTCGGGTAGGGCGAGCGCGGGGCCGGTTTTTCTTCCGGCGTGGCGAACAGCAGGCGCGCCTTCTTCACCGCCAGCGAGGCCTGCAGCGGGCCGACGTAGCGCTCCAGCAGGTCGCCCGCGGCGCGCGGCAGGTGCTTGAGCATGGCGGCGGCGATCACCTGGGCGCCCGGCGCCAGCCGGCCGTGCAGGCGGATCAGTTGCTCCTCGAGCAGCGCCAGGGTCTTGGGCACGCGGATCAGCACCCGGTCGAAGGGGCCCTCGGCGACCGCGCTGGCCGGCACGAAGTCCACGGTGTCCGCCGCCAGGCCGTTGCGGCGCAGGTTGTCCTGCAGGGCCAGCCAGCCCAGGTGGGAGTCGCCGCTGCTGGTCACCCGGGCATGGCCCGCCAGGGCGCAGGCCAGCGCGCCGAAGGTGTCGTTGAGCAGCAGCACCCGCGCCTGGGCGGGCAGGTGCTGCAGCAGGTACTCGTCGGCGGCGTCGAAGGCCTGCAGGGGATCGTCGCGGCGTGGCGGCTGGCGCTGCAGCTCGAGGCGGGCGAACGGGGTATCGAGAATGGGCATGGCGGGACGGCGCTTGTCTATACCAAAAGAGAGGCCAGCGCCTTTGCCGGGCGGTCGATCCGCCCCGGCCGCGAGCGCCGGCCCGGACACAGTCATAGCGTTCGCCCGGATACCCGCGGCGAACGAGGAGCGAAGTATGACCGCCAGCGAAGACAAGTTCACCCGGCAGACGCTGCTCGAGGTCTGGCCGTGGACGGATACCCTGTTCAGCCTGCGCTGCACGCGCCCGCCGGAGTTCCGCTTCCACGCCGGCCAGTTCGCCCGTCTCGGTCTCGGCAAGGCCGACGGCAACAACGTCTGGCGCGCCTATTCGATGGTCTCGGCGCCGGCCGAGGAGCAGCTGGAGTTCTTCTCCGTGGTGGTGCCGGGCGGCGAGTTCACCAGCGAGCTGTGCCGCCTGAAACCCGGCGATGCGCTGTTCGTCGAACGCCAGCCCTACGGTTTCCTCACCCTCGAGCGCTTCCCCGACGGCCGCGACCTCTGGCTGCTGGCCTCCGGCACCGGGCTCGGGCCTTTTCTTTCGATCCTGCGCGATCCGGAGGTCTGGCGGCGCTTCGAACACATCCTGCTGGTGCACAGCGTGCGCACCGCGGGCGAGCTGGCCTACCGCGAGCAGATCGCCGAACTGCCGGCGCGCATGCAGGCGCCGGGTGGCCGGGAGCAACTGCGCTACCTGCCGCTGGTGACCCGCGAGAAGGTGCCCGGCGCCCTGCACGAGCGCATCACCACGCTGCTCGACAGCGGCGCGCTGGAGCGCGCCGCCGGCCTGCCGATCGAGCCGGCGCACTCGCGGCTGATGCTCTGCGGCAACCCGCAGATGATCAAGGACTGCCGGGCGCTGCTCAAGGCGCGCGGCCTGCAGCTCAGCCTGAACCGCCAGCCGGGCCAGGTGGCGGTGGAGAACTACTGGTAGCGGCTGCCCCTTGGCCCGGACGGCCGGCGCTGGCAAAGTCGTATCCCTCAGGGCGGCCGTCTGGCCGCCGCCAAGCCTTGCGTGAGGGATACACCGATGACGGAGATTCTGGACAACCTGGTCGCCCTGCTGAGCCTCGAGCCCATCGAGGAAAACCTCTTCCGCGGCCGTAGCGAGGACCTCGGCCTGCGCCAGCTGTTCGGCGGCCAGGTGCTCGGCCAGTCGGTGTCGGCCGCCAGCCAGACGGTCGAGTCCGGTCGCCAGGTGCACTCGCTGCACGGCTACTTCCTGCGCCCCGGCGATGCCAGCCTGCCGGTGCTCTACGAGGTCGACCCGCTGCGCGACGGCAAGAGTTTCAGCGCCCGGCGGGTCACCGCGATCCAGAAGGGCCGGCCGATCTTCACTTGCTGTGCCTCTTTCCAGACCGGCGAGGAGGGCCTCGACCACCAGCAGCCGGTCATGCCCGAGGTGCCGGGGCCGGAGGGGCTGATTTCGGAAACCGAGCTGGCGCGGCAGGTCGCCGACCGGCTGCCGGAGCGCCTCCACGACTGGGCGATCAGCGCCAAGCCGATCGAAATCCGCCCGGTGACCCGGGTCAACCCCTTCTCCCCCGAGCCCTGCGCGCCGATCCGCCATGCCTGGTTCCGCGCCGACGGACGCTTGCCGGACGATCCGCAACTGCACCGCTACCTGCTCGCCTACGCCTCGGATTTCTCCCTGCTGAACACCGCGCTGCAGCCGCACGGGGTGTCGGTTTTCCAGAAGTTCATGCAGGTGGCCAGCCTCGACCATGCCCTGTGGTTCCACGGCGACCTGCGCCTGGACGACTGGCTGCTGTTCGCGGTGGAGAGCCCCTGGAGCGCCAATGCCCGCGGCTTCGCCCGCGGCCACGTGTTCGACCGCCGCGGCCGGCTGGTCGCTTCCATGGCCCAGGAAGGCCTGATCCGCCGGCGCGAGGACTGGCAGTGAGGTTCGCCGCGGCCCACTACTGGGTGTTCGACATGGACGGCACCCTGACCGTCGCCGTGCACGACTTCGCCGCCATCCGCCGCGCCCTGGAAATCCCCCCGGAGGACGACATCCTCCATCACCTGGCCGCCCTGCCGGTGGCGCAGGCGGCGGCCAAGCACGCCTGGCTGCTCGAGCACGAGCGCGCGCTGGCCCTGGCTGCGCGCCCGGCCGCCGGCGCGCCGGAGCTGGTGCGTGCGCTGCGCGGGCGCGGCTGCCGCTTGGGCCTTTTGACCCGCAACGCCCACGAATTGGCCCTGCTCACCCTGCAGGCGATCGGTCTGGCCGACTGCTTCGCCCGCGCGGACATCGTCGGCCGCGACGAGGCGCCGCCCAAGCCCCATCCCGGCGGCCTGCTGCAGCTGGCCGCGGCCTGGGGCGTGGCGCCCGGAGCGCTGGTGATGGTCGGCGACTACCGCAACGACCTGGAGTGCGCGCGCGGCGCCGGGGCGCACGCCGTGCTGGTCTGCCCGGCGGCAAATCCCTGGCCCGAGCTGACCGACCGGCAGGTGCGCGACTGCTTCGAACTGCTCGCGCTGCTGTAGCGCGCCGGCATCTTCAGCGTTGCGGATAGTCGGCGAGCACGCGCCGGCTGCCGTCCCGCGCGACGCCGATCACCTGGTAGGCATCCCGGCGGTCGCCGCTTTCCATGCCCGGCGAGCCGACCGGCATGCCCGGCACGGCGGCGCCGATCAGGTCCGGCTGGCGGCGCAGCCTGAGGATGTCGGCGGCCGGCACATGGCCCTCGACGAACCTGCCGTCGATCACCGCGGTGTGGCAGGAGCCCAGGCTGTAGGGCACGCCCAGGCGGGTCTTGATCTTGCTCATGTTCTCCTCGACGTGCTCGGTGACGGTGAAGCCGTTGGCCTGCAGATGGCGAATCCAGGTCTTGCAGCAGCTGCAGTAGGCATCGCGGTACACGTCGATGGCGATGGGCTCGGCGGCCTGGACGGCGGCGGCGAAGGCGAGGGCGGCGAGCAGGGCGAGACGGCGCATGGGGATCTCCGGCTGGGGCAGGCGTGCAGCATAAACTCCGTGTCCCGGTGGCCCAAGCCTCGCCCGGTCCGGCGCGAATCTCCGCTGCGGCGAACCAATGGCCGCGCCGCGGGTCTTTTGTGGATTGACGCACGGATGGCCAACGGCTGCCTCGCCCGCGCTGGCGAGGGGCGGCGGCCCATCCCTTGATGGAGAGGATCGACATGCTTTTCGCCCGAATCATCCTGCTGGTTCAGGCCGTGGTCATGGGGGGCGTGGGTCTGGCCTACTGGCTGCGGCCCTACGAGATGGCCAACCTGAACGGCATGCTGCTGATGGAGGCGGTTTCGGCGAGCAATACCCGCGTCTACTACGGCGGGTTGCAGCTGGGCCTGGCGCTGTTCCTGCTGTGGTCGACCCGGCGCCCGGAGCGGCTGCGCAGCGCCCTGGTGCTGCTGGTCACCATGCAGACGGCGCTGGTGCTGGCGCGCCTGGGCGCGCTGTGGCTGGATGGCGGCGCCCTGCAGAGCCTGGACCTCGGCGCCTTGGCCTACAAGCTGGGCAGCGCGCTGCTGGCGCTGCTCGCCCTGTACCGGCTGAAGCCCGAATCCGAGGTGCCGTCCGTGCCGCCCTCGCCGGCGGAGCTGCCCCGAAGCGCGTTCGACGACGACGTCGAGCATCTGCCGCGCCGCCGCCAGGAGCCGTCGATCGACCTGCGCGGCGATCCGCCGGGGGACTGAATTCAGCGCCGCTCCAGCAGCACCCCGGCTTCCATGTGATGGGTGTAGGGGAACTGGTCGAACAGTGCGCAGCGCACGATACGGTGCGTGTCGTGGAGCTGGGCGAGGTTCGCCGCGAGAGTTTCCGGGTTGCAGGAAATGTAGAGGATGCGCTCGAAGCGCCGGGTCAGCTCGCAGGTGTCCGGGTCCATGCCGGCGCGCGGCGGGTCGACGAACACGCTGCCGAAGTCATAGCCCTTCAGGTCGATGCCGGCCAGCCGGCGGAACGGGCGCACCTCGTTGAGCGCTTGGGTCAGCTCCTCGGCGGACAGGCGCACCAGGGTCACGTTGTCCACGCCGTTGCCTTCCAGGTTGGCCAGCGCGGCGTACACCGAGGTCTTGCTGATCTCGGTGGCCAGTACCCGGCGCACGCGGGTCGCCAGCGGCAGGGTGAAGTTGCCGTTGCCGCAGTACAGTTCCAGCAGGTCGTCGTCGCGCTCGCCGAGCGCCTCGAAGGCCCAGTTCAGCATCTTCCGGCAGACCGCGCCGTTGGGCTGGGTGAAGGCGCCCTCCGGCTGGCGGTAGCGGAAGCGCCGTCCGGCCACCTCCAGTTCCTCTTCCACGTAGTCGCGGCCGACGACGATCCGCTGGCCCCGCGAGCGGCCGACGATGCTCGCCCCCAGCTCCGCGGCGAGCTGCTCGGCGGCGGTCTGCCAGAGGGCGTCCAGCGGGCGGTGGTAGCACAGGGTGATCAGCGCGTCGCCGGCCAGGGTGGTGAGGAACTCCACCTGGAACAGCTTGAAGGCGAGCGCCGCGCTGTTCCGCCAGGCGGCCTTCAGCGCCGGCATCAGCCGGTTGATGCGCTCGCCGGCGATGGGGAAGTCGTCGAGAAGGATCGGCGTGTGCTTGTCGCCGGGAGCGAACATCGCGTAATGGCGCTCCTCGCCCTCGCGCCACAGACGGAATTCGGCGCGCAGGCGGTAGTGCTCGCGGGGCGAGTCGAAGACCTCCGGTTCGGGGGCGGCGAAGGGCGCCAGCAGTTCGGCCAGGCGCGCCTTCTTCCCGGCCAGCTGGGTGTCGTAGTGCGAGGGATCGAAGTGCGGGAGGCTCATGGGGGTACTCGTGGGTTGCGGGGGCGGATAGGCGCCTGATTGCGGCGACTGGTTTTCAGGGGGCTGCCGTAGGGTGGAAAACGCGCGCAGGGATTTTCCATCCGGCCTGGCGGGAAAGGCCTACGGCCGTTTTCCACCCTGCGGGGGTCGGCATCGACGTGGCAGGCGCGCCCGATCCGTTCGGAATATGGCTCATGCGTTGAACCAGCCCAGTTTGACCACGAACAGCCCGGCGAGGATCAACAGCGCGGGGTTCAGCTCGTGGCGGCGGCCGGCGCAGAGCTTGATCGCGCTCCAGGCGATGAAGCCGAAGGCGATGCCGTTGGCGATCGAGTAGGTCAGCGGCATCGCCAGGGCGGTGACCAGCACCGGCGCGGCGGTGGTCAGGTCGCTCCAGTCGACTTCGGCGAGCGAGGAAACCATCAGTACGGCGACGAACAGCAGCACCGGCGCGGTGGCGAAGGGCGGAATGCTGGCGGCCAGCGGGGCGAAGAACAGGCTGAGCAGAAACAGCACGGCGACGGTGCAGGCGGTCAGCCCGGTGCGCCCGCCGGCGCTCACCCCGGCCGCGGACTCGATGTAGCTGGTGGTGGTCGAGGTACCGAGCAGCGCGCCGCCCAGGGCCGCGGCGCTGTCGGCGATGAGCGCGCGGCCGATCTTCGGCAGGCGGCCGTCCGGCGCCATCAGCCCGGCGCGGCGGGCTACCGCGATCAGGGTGCCGGAGTTGTCGAACACGTCGACGAACAGGAAGGCGAAGACCACGCTGAGCAGGCCGATTTCCAGCGCGCCGGCGATGTCCAGCTGGAGCAGGGTCGGCGCCAGCGACGGCGGTAGCGCCAGCACGCCGGCGAAGGGCGTGACGCCGAGACCGACGGCGGCGAGGGTCACGGCGAGGATGCCGAGCAGCACCGCGCCGGGCACCCGCCGCGCCTCCAGCACGACGATCAAGAGGAAGCCCAGCGCGGCGAGGATCGGCGGGGCCTCGGTCAGATCGCCGAGGGTCAGCAGGGTCACCGGATGGTCGACGACGATGCCGGCGTTCTGCAGGGCGATCAGCGCGAGGAACAGGCCGATGCCGGCGCCGATGGCCAGGCGCAGCTCCAGCGGGATGCTGTCGATGATCCACTCGCGGATGCGCAGCAGCGAGATCAGCAGGAACAGGCAGGCGGAGAGGAACACCGCGCCGAGCCCGACCTGCCAGCTGTGGCCCATCTGCAGCACCACGCCGTAGGTGAAGAAGGCGTTGAGGCCCATGCCGGGGGCCAGCGCGATCGGGTAGTTGGCGATCAGTCCCATCAGCGCCGAGCCGATCGCCGCGGCCAGGGCGGTGGCGACGAACACCGCACCCTTGTCCATGCCGGTCTCGGCGAGGATGCTCGGGTTGACGAAGAGGATGTAGGCCATGGTCAGGAAGGTGGTCAGGCCGGCCAGCAGCTCGGTACGCAGCGTGGTGCCGTGCGCCTCGAGTCGGAACAGCTTCTCCAGCATGCGGACCTCCGTCGATGCCCCGGCCGCGGGGGAGGGCTGGGCGGGATGCGCGCCGCGGCGCGAAAGGGCTGCGGATGATAGCAGCTCGGCGGAGCGGCGAAAATTTGCCGGGCGCCCAGGCGCTAGCACCCCTGGGCGGCGAGCCATGCCATGACGTGTTCCGCATCGCTGTCGGCGGGGTAGACGGGGTAGAACACCTTCTCGATCCTGCCGTCGCGGGCGATCAGCGTGAGCCGCCTGATCAGTTCCTGCCCGGCCACCGCGAAGGTGGGAAGCCGCAGTGCTCCGGCGAGGGCGAGCCGGGCGTCGCTCAACAGCGGAAACGGCAGGTGCAGCCGCTCGACGGCTTCCCGCTGGTACTCCGTATCCTGCGTGCTCAGGCCATAGACCGACGCGCCCAGGGCATGGAGTTCCGCATGATGGTCGCGGTAGGCACAGGACTGGGGCGTACAGCCACGGGCACCGGGTATCGCGTTCCATGCCTGCGTGCCGCCAAGCGGCTCCTGATCGGGTTTCCCTGTCCGCGGATAGCAATAGACGACGACCCAGGGCATTCCGACCCTAGAAAGATCCACGGCATCTCCGGAGGTCGCCTGCAAAGCGATCGGCGGAAGTCGCGCACCGGGAAGGTGGTCGCAGGCGCCATCGTCCGGTGGAACGGGCAGATCATCGGGAAGAGCGAGAAGGTTGTCCGAGCGCATGGTTACCGACTCCTTTGGCCATTGGGGACTCGGGCAGTCTCCCAGGATCTGCGGCCCGCTGCATCCGAGGCGTGCCTTTGCGCGGCTCGCAATCGGGTAGGGGCCGCTTTCGGCGACTGCAGGGGAGCTATGGCACCCAGCTCAGCGAGAGCAGGGCGCTGCGGCCTTCCTGGCGGTACTCGTGCTGGCTGATGCGGGTATAGAAGGGGGTGTCCGGTCGCTTGTAGAGGGCCTGCGAATAGTCCTTGTCGAGCAGGTTGTCGATCTTGACCTGCCATTTCAGCGTGCCGCTCATCTGCCAGCTGCCGCGCAGGCCGAGCAGGGCGTAGCCGGATACTTCATGCTGGTTGGCGTCGTCGTCGTAGCGGCTGGATACCGCCTGCCAGCCGAGGCCGACGGCGAAGGTGCCGAACTGGCGGTCGAGGTCCAGGCTCAGGTTGCGCTTGGCCCGGCGCGGCAGGGTGTGGCCGGTGGCGCGGTCGCGCGGGTCGACCAGGCTGGCGGCCAGCGCGGCCCGCCAGCCGAGGAGGGTGCGCGCCAGGCTCAGTTCCAGGCCCTGCAGGCGTGCCTTGGCGATGTTCTCCGGGCGGTTGAAGAGTTGCCCCGGCCGGCCGGTCACGACGATCAGGTCGTCCACCTCGGTGCGGTAGGCGGAGAGACTCCATTGGGTCGAGCGGTGTTCGCCGCGCAGCGCGATCTCGTAGCTTTTCGAGCGTTCCGCCGAGAGGTCGGGGTTGCCGCGGTAGAAGGGGGTGGGCGGAACGTAGAGCTCGCTGAAGGTCGGGGCATGGAAGCCTTCGGCGTAGCTCAGGGCCAGTCGGGTCGCCGGCGCCACGTCCAGGCCCAGCGCCGCGCTCCAGCTGTCTTCGCTGCCGAAGCGCTGGTTGTCGTCGTGGCGCAGGCCGACTTCGGCGCTGAAGCCCTCGCCCCGGTAGCTGTGGCGGAGGAAGGCCGCGCGGTTCCAGCGCCGGCTTTCGGCGTAGTCGAGATCGCTGCCCAAGCGCTCCTCGTACCACTCGGCGCCGAGCAGCAGCTGCCGGCGGTCGTCGAGCCGGAGGGTGTTGAACCAGACCAGCGAGTCCCGGTAGGTGTTGAAGCTGTAGTTGTTGAGCGCATTGAGGTCGTTGCGGTTTTCGCTCTTGTTCTCGAAGTGGCCGAGCTCCAGGCGGCTGGTCCAGTCGTCCGTGGGGCGGGCCTCGAGATGGGCGGCGGCGCTGCTGACGCTGAAGCGCTCGTAGGCGTCGCCGGGCCTGAAGTTGTAGACGTCGTCGAGCTCGCTTTCGCCGCGCTGGTCGAGCAGGTTCAGTCCGGCTTCGAGGCCATCGCCGAAACGGTGCGCCAGGGTCAGGTCGAGGGCCCGGCGGCGAAAGCCGTCATGGTCGGCGTCGTGTCCGCGATCGTCGGAACTGCGGTCGAATCCCTGACTCTCCACCTGGCTGGCGCCGAGGTCGAAGCGGGTCTGGCCGTCGCCGCCGGACAGCCCCAGCTCGCGCTCGAAGCTGCCCTGGCTGCCGGCCGCCAGGCGCAGGCGGGGCTGGCCGCGGCGGGTGGTGATCCGGATCAGCCCGCCGATCGCATCGGCACCGTACTGGCTGGCCTGCGGGCCACGGATCACCTCGATCCGCTCGATCCGTCCGGGGTCGAGAAACTCCAGGCGGGCCAGGCCGCTGGCGGCGGCATTGATGCGCACCCCGTCGACCAGCACCAGGGTCTGGCCGGGATTGGCGCCGCGGATGAACGCGCCGGTCAGCGTGCCGCGCCCGCCGGCCTGGACCATGAAGACGCCGGGCACCCGGTTCAGCAGCTCCGGCACGCTCTGCACCTGCAGGCGCTCGATATCGTCGCGGTTGAATACCGTGGCGGCGGCGCTCGACGGCCCCGCGGACTCGGGCAACTGCCGGGAGGCAACGACCTGGGCCGGCAGGTAGACCTGCGGGGCGTCGGCCGCTTCGGCGGCAAGGGCGCCGCCGGGCGGCAGGAGCACCGCCAGGGCGAGGCGGGAAAGCTTCATTCCGCGCCTGCGCCGGCGGTTTCTCACCCGACGTCCCTGTCCGGCCCGTTCAGTCCAGCAGCGTCAGGCGCTGGCGCACCGCCGCCTCGATGCCGGCGGCATCGAGGCCGCATTCGGCGAGCATTTCCGCAGGCTTGGCGTGCTCCACGTAGTAGTCCGGCAGGCCCAGGTGGAGGATCGGCTTGACGATGTTCTCGGCGGCGAGGAATTCCGCCACCGCGCTGCCGGCGCCGCCCATGATGCTGTTCTCCTCGACGGTCACCAGGAGCTCGTGGCCGGCGGCCAGTTCGCGCACCAGGGCGTCGTCCAGCGGCTTGACGAAGCGCATGTCGGCCACCGTGGCGTCCAGCGTCTCGGCCACCTGGAGCGCCTCGGCCAGTTGTACGCCGAACACCAGCAGCGCCACCTTGCGGCCCTGGCGGCGCAGCACGCCCCGGCCGATCGGCAGCGGCTCCAGGCCCGGCTCGAGGGGCGCGTTCGGGCCGCTGCCGCGCGGGTAGCGCACCGCCGCGGGGCCGTCGAACAGGTAGCCGGTGGTGAGCATCCGGCGCAGCTCGTTCTCGTCGCTGGGGGTCATCACCAGCATGCCGGGGATGCAGCGCAGGTAGGAGAGGTCGAAGCTGCCGGCGTGGGTCGGGCCGTCCTCGCCGACCAGGCCGGCGCGGTCGATGGCGAACAGCACGTCGAGGTTCTGCACCGCGACGTCATGGATCAGCTGGTCGTAGGCGCGCTGCAGGAAGGTCGAGTAGATCGCCACCACCGGCTTGGCACCGTCGCAGGCCATGCCGGCGGCGAGGGTCACGGCGTGCTGCTCGGCGATGGCGACGTCGAAGTAGCGCTCCGGGAAGCGCCGGCTGAAGTCCACCAGATCCGAGCCTTCCTTCATCGCCGGGGTGATCCCGGCCAGCCGCGGGTCGGCGGCGGCCATGTCGCACAGCCAGCGACCGAAGACGCTGGAGTACTTGGGCCCCTTGGGCTTCTTCGGCTCGCTGCCTTCCGGCTCCAGCTTGGTGATCGCGTGGTAGCCGATGGGGTCGGCTTCGGCCGGGGCGAAGCCCTTGCCCTTCTTGGTCACCACGTGGAGGAACTGCGGGCCCTTGAGGTCGCGCATCTTGCGCAGGGTGGCGAGCAGGATCGGCAGGTCGTGGCCGTCGATCGGGCCGATGTAGTTCCAGCCGAGCTCCTCGAACAGGGTGCCGGGCACCAGCATGCCCTTGGCGTGCTCCTCGGTGCGCCGGGCGATTTCCCAGGCGCCGGGGATGCGCGAGAGGATGTTCTTGCTGCCCTCGCGCATGCTCGCGTAGGTGCGGCTGGAAAGGATCTTGGCCAGGTAGTTGGAGAGCCCGCCGACGTTGTTGGAGATCGACATGTCGTTGTCGTTGAGCACCACCAGCATGTCGGCGCTGACTTCGGATGCATGGTTGAGCGCCTCGAAGGCCATCCCGGCGGTCAGCGCGCCGTCGCCGATCACCGCGATGCACTTGCGCCGCTCGCCCTTCATCCGCGCGGCGATGGCCATGCCCAGCGCCGCGCCGATGGAGGTGCTGGAGTGGCCGACGCCGAAGGTGTCGTAGGGGCTTTCCGAGCGGCGCGGGAAGGCGGCGATGCCGTTCTTATGGCGCAGGCTGAGCATGCGTTCGCGGCGTCCGGTGAGGATCTTGTGGGGGTAGGCCTGGTGGCCGACGTCCCACACCAGACGGTCTTCGGGGGTATTGAAGACGTAGTGCAGGGCGATGGTCAGCTCGATCACGCCGAGCCCGGCCCCGAAGTGCCCGCCGGTCTGGCCGACCGTATAGAGCAGATCCTGGCGCAGTTCGTTGGCCAGCACTTCCAGCTCCGCCTCGCCGAGCTGGCGCAGCCGGTCGGGCGTCGCGGCGCGGTCCAACAGGGGAGTGGCGGGGCGCACGCGGGGAATCTCGTGGAAAGTCTTGGGCATCGTGATCGTTATGCGGGAGGTAAAAAGAGGCGGCATTCTACCCGATCGCGGCGACGTCTAGATATTCGTCGGCAGCGATCAGGCTCGTTCGATGGTAGCAGGGAGCGCCGGGGCGCGCTCAATGGCGCCGCTCGACGATGTAGCGGGCCAGGGCGCGCAGCGGTTCGGCGCCGGCGTCGAAGGGTTCGAGGGCGGCGAGGGCCTGGTCGCGCAGGGCCAGGGCATAGGCCTTGGCCGCGTCGAGGCCGAGCAGCGCCGGGTAGGTCGGCTTGTCGTTGGCCTGGTCCTTGCCTTGGGTCTTGCCGAGGGTCGCGGTGTCGCTTTCCACGTCGAGGATGTCGTCCTGCACCTGGAAGGCCAGGCCGATGGCCCGGGCATAGGCGGCGAGCGCGGCCAAGCTGCCTTCGTCGGCCCGGCCGCTGGCCAGGGCGCCGAGGCGCACGCTGGCCTCGATCAGCGCGCCGGTCTTGTGCCGGTGCATGGTTTCCAGGGCCTTCTGGTCGAGCTGGCGGCCGACCGCCTCGAGATCGATGGCCTGGCCGCCGACCATGCCGGCGGGACCGGCGGCCCAGGCCAGGGTGCGGGACATCTCCAAGCGCAGCTCGGCATCCTGGGGATTGCGCCGGGCATCGGCGAGCACCTCGAAGGCCAGCGCCTGCAGGCCGTCGCCGGCGAGGATCGCGCAGGCTTCGTCGAAGGCCTTGTGGGTGGTCGGCTGGCCGCGGCGGAGGTCGTCGTCGTCCATCGCCGGGAGGTCGTCGTGGACCAGCGAGTAGGCGTGGATCAGCTCCACCGCGCAGGCGGCGCCTTCGGCCCGCTCCGGCGTGCCGCCGAGGGCTTCGCAGGCGGCGTAGACCAACAGCGGGCGGACCCGCTTGCCGCCGTTGACGACGCTGTAGCGCATCGCCCGGTAGAGCCGCTGCAGTTCGTCGCGCGGGGCTTGCAGGAGGTTTTCCAGGGCGGCGTCGACGCGCGCCTGGCACTGCTTCTGATAGGTTGCGATCATGCTTGGGAATCCGCGTCGAAGGGGACGTGCTCAAGGGTGCCGCCGCGCGCCAGGAGGATCTGCACCTTCTGCTCGGCCTGGCTCAGCGCTGCCTGGCAGTCGCGGGTCAGGCGGATGCCCTGCTCGAAGCAGGTCAGGGAGTCCTCCAGCGACAGGTCGCCGCCCTCCAGGCGCTCGACCAACTGCTGCAGTTCGGCGAGGGAGCTTTCGAAATCGACGGCGGCTTTCTTGCGGGCCATGGAGGGGGAACCTGTGTCGGCGGTACTTCTAAAAATCGCCGCGACACTAGCAGAGCCGGGGCAGGGCGGCAAACGCTAAAGCCGGTGCAGGGCCGCCGGGCGAATGGCCGGCCGTTTCAGTGGTCCTGCGGCAGCAGGCTGCGCGGTGCGTCCTGGCTCCAGCCGCGCTCGATGGCGGCGGCCGTTTGCGGGCGGCAATAGTAGTAGCCCTGCAGGCTGGGACAGCCGTTGCGGCGCAGGAAGGCAGCCTGGCGCTCGTTGCTCACCCCTTCGGCCACCACGTGCAGGCCGAGGTGCCTGGCCATGGTCAGGATGCCGCGCACCAGGGCCACCGAATGCTCGCTTTCCGGCAGGCCGGCGACGAACTGGCGGTCGATCTTGATGCCGTCGAAGGGGAACTGCTGCAGGTAGGTCAGCGAGGCATAGCCGGTGCCGAAGTCGTCCAGCAGCAGCGGCAGGCCGGCGGCCTTGAGGCGGGCCAAGGCCCGTTGGACTTCCTGGCCGGCATCGAGCAGGGCGCTTTCGGTGATTTCCAGCTCGAGCAGTCCGGGCGGGAGCTGTTCCTCCGCGAGGATACCCAGCAGGCTGCCGGCCAGGTCGGCTTGGCGGAAGTCCAGCGGCGACAGGTTGACCGCGATGCGCAGGGGGTGGCCCTGCTCGGCCCAGCGGCGGGCCTGGCGACAGGCTTCGCGGAACACCCAGCGGGTGGTCTCGATGATCATCCCGGTTTCTTCCAGCACCGGGATGAATTCGCCCGGCAGCACCAGCCCGCGACGCGGCGAGTTCCAGCGCAGCAGGGCCTCCATGACCTGGGGGCGGCCCTGCTCGTCGACCTGGGCCTGGTAGTGGAGGACGAATTCCCGCTGGTCCAGGGCGTGGCGCAGCTCCTGCTCCAGCTGCAGGCGGTGCTCGGCGGCCTCGCCGAGCGGGTGGCTGTAGACGGCCAGGCGGTTGCGGCCGGCATCCTTGGCTGCGTGGAGCGCCAGATCGGCCTGCTTGAGCAGTTCGGTAGCGCTACCCTGGCCATCGAAGCCGGCGATGCCGATGCTGGGGGTGACGAAGCATTCGTACTGGCCGATCTGCAAGGGGGCCTTGAAGCCGTGCAGCAGGGTTTCGGCCAGCTTCCGGGCCTGCCCCGCGCTGCGCTCCTCCAGCAGCAGGAGAAATTCGTCGCCGCCGAAGCGCGCCACCAAGACCTGCTTGGGGGCCAATCGGGTCAGGCGCCGGGCGATCTCCACCAGCAGGCGATCGCCGACCTCGTGGCCGAGGGTGTTGTTGATCCGTTTGAAGTGGTCGATGTCGAGAAACAGCAGGCTCAGCGGAGCGTTGGCGGCGAGCAGCCGTTCCAGGTGCTGGATCAGGCCGTGGCGGTTGGCCAGGTGGGTCAGTGGGTCGAAATGGGCGAGAAAGCGCAGGCGCTGCTCGGCCTGCAGGCGTTCGCCGATGTCGCGCAGCAGGAGCAGGTAGTGCCGGGCGCCGTCGCGGGTGAAGGGGGTCCAAGTGACCTCCAGCGGCAGCTCCCGGCCCCGGTACAGGCCGCTCAGTTCCACCGGGGTATTGGCCGGCGCGCGCAGCAGACGCTTCAGCGCATCGCCTTTGAGCGGGCGCTCCCGCGGGCGCCTGCCCAGCAGATCCTCCGGGGCGCAGCCGAACAGCGCCGCCGCCGCCGGGTTGACCTGCTGCGTCCGCAGCTTGCCGTCGAGCACCAGCATGCCGACCGGCGAGCTGTCGAACAGCTCGCGCATCAGCTGCGCGCTGTCCCGCAGGGCCTGCCGGCGTTCGTGCAGCTGGCCCATCATCTGGCTGACGGTCTCGGCCAACTGGCCGATCTCGTCGTGGCCGTCGACCGCCGCCGACTGCGGCTGCTGGTCGGCGGCGAAGCGCCGGGTGGCCCGGTCGATGTGCGCCAGGCGGCGGACGATCAGGTGGTGGTAGAGGTGGTTGAGGAGCAGTCCGAGCAGCAGCAGCAGCGCCAGGACCTGGCCGAGGTAGAGCCAGGCGTCGAGGTGGGTCCGGCTGAGCAGCGGGCTGAGGTCGAGGTCGACCAGCAGCGCCTCGCCGCTCTCGCCGCTGGGCTGGCGCGCCTGCGCCTGGTCGAGCGGGAGGATGGCCAGATAGTGCTGCCCGGCGCGCTCCAGCCAGGTGGGATGTCCGCTGGCCAGTTGCGCCTGCACCTGCTCGGCGGTGATGCCGAGCTGCCGGGGGGCAAGGCCCAGGCGGGTGGTCGCCAGCACCTGCAGTTGCGGATCGGCGACCATGGCCCAGCGGATACCCTGCAGGCTGGCGAAATCGGCCAGCGCGGTTTCCAGTTCCGCCTGGCGGCCGTGGCGCAGGTGGTCGCTCAGGGTGCTCTGCAGCAGTACGAGGAGCTGGTTGGTGTGGCTGCGCCAGGCATGCAGTTCCTTGTCGATGCTGCGCGGCAGGTACAGGGTGGTCTGCAGCAGGGTGAAGAGCAGTGCGAAGAGGCCGAGCAGCAGCGGCAGGGATGTGCGCAGGGACAGCCGGGAGAGGTGGGTCAGCATCCGTAGTCCCCGCAGCTGGCGAGCAGTTCCTGTGGTCTGGCCGGTCGAGGCGGCAGACGGTGTTCGACCTTGTAGCGATCGAGTCGTTCGCTGCCGCGCAGCAGGCGGCCGTCCTCCCGCATCTGCCGGTTGAGGGCGGGATCGCCCGGCACCAGCCCGGCAAGGGTGTCCTGCAGGGCCTCGTACCTCGGCGCTTTCAGGTGCTCGCGCCGTCCGGCGACGACGCGCTGGCGGTCGACCACCCGCACGCCGGCCGGCTCCATCTTGCAGGCCAGCAGGCCCAGGGGTATCAGCGCCAACAGGAGGATGCGCATCCTGTCACTCCAACCAGGGAAACGACACGTTAGCGAAAGTGCATGGCAGCGGGAATCGCGGCGCTTTAAAAAGTTGCCTCGATTCAATAAACGGCCGGCAAGAAGGGGCGAAAGTTGTCGGGATCCGCACGGCGCGCTCCCGTCTCTCCTGGCCGCCTGTCGATCCGGCCGTGGGTGTCGTCTAGCCGACAGACAGGGCCGCTCCGGCTTCGATACCGTTTCCGCCAGTTCAGCCCGGCCTGGCAAGGCGCGTCTCCCGTTTCGGGGTGTCGACGGTCAGGCTGGCGCTCGCGCCATGACGAAATCCATCGACCGGCATTCAGGAGCCACCGACATGAGAACACGCGATTACCTGCCCCTGCTGGCCCTGGGCCTTCTGCCCGGAGCCGCCTTCGCCCACCCCGGCCATGGCGAGAGCGGCCTGCTCGCCGGCCTGGTGCACCCCTTCGGCGGTGCGGATCACCTGCTGGCGATGCTGGCCGTCGGCATCTGGGCGGCGTTGCAGCCGCGTGCCCTGAAGTTCGCCGTGCCGGGCGCTTTCCTTGCCGCCCTGCTGGGCGGCTTCCTGCTGGGCACGGGCGGCGTCGCTCTGCCGCGGGTGGAAACCGGCATGGCCCTCTCGGTGCTGCTGCTGGGACTGCTCATCGCCTGCGCCGCACGTCTGCCGGCTGCCGTCTCGCTGGCCCTGGCCGGTACCTTCGCGCTGTTTCACGGCTACGCCCACGGCGTCGAGGCCCGCGGCAGCCTGGTCGCCTTCGCCGGCGGCTTCCTCGGCGCCAGCCTGACGCTGCACCTGGGCGGCGGCCTGCTCGCCACGGCCGTCCAGCGGCGTCTGCCTCTGCTGGCCCGCGGCATCGGCGCGGTCATCGCGGCCAGCGGCGCGCTGATGATGATCTGAGGGGATTCCTGAAAAACGCTATCGAGTGCGGCGGCGGGAAAACCGCCGCCGCAGAAAAGGAGGTTTACGTTGAGAGTTCACTGTCACGACCGGATATGGCCGGCGCAGGCAAGACTGGCGCGCCTCGGGGCGCAGGAGTGAAGCCGATGTCCAGAACCATCTTTACCGTGGTCGAGAAGTGCGTCGCCTGCAAATCCTGCGAAATCGCCTGCGCGGTCGAACATTCCCGGTCGAAAACCCTGGCCGGCGCCATCCTCGAGACGCCGCCCCCGCAGCGGCGGATCAGCGTGGAAGGCGTCGGCGCCTACAACTACCCGTCGCGCTGCCAGCACTGCGCCGATGCCGCCTGCATCACCGCCTGCCCGACCGGCGCGATGCAGCGCGACGGCGGCACCGACAAGGTGTTTTCCGACCACGACAAGTGCATCGGCTGCTGGATGTGCGTGGTCGTCTGCCCGTTCGGCGGGGTGACCGCCGATCCGGTCGGCAAGAAGGCCGTGAAGTGCGACGGCTGCCCCGAGCGCACCGCCAGGGGCGAGGCGCCGGCCTGCGTGGCGGCCTGCCCGACCGACACTCTGCTCTACCTCACGCCGGAAGAATTCGCGGCGCAGCGCCGCCAGGCGACGGCCAAGGCGGCCGTCTGCGGCGGCGAGAGCGCAACCCCCAACGGCATGGACATCCTGCGATCCTTGAAGAGAACCCATTGACATGGACAACACCATTCTTCCCGTCATCGAGACGGCCCTGCTCAAGGTCGCCCACGACAAAGGCTTCGCCACCGCCCGCGACCGCCTGGAGGTGATGAGCCCGCAGTGCGGCTTCGGCGAGCTGGGCACCTGCTGCCGCATCTGCTACATGGGTCCGTGCCGCATCGACCCCTTCGGCAACGGCCCGAAAACCGGCGTGTGCGGCCTGAGCCCCGACGCCATGGTCGCCCGCAACCTGCTGCGCGACACCGTGGGCGGCACCGCCTCCCACGTCGGCCACGCCCGCCACGTGCTCTTGACCCTGCGCGACGCGCTGAACGGCAAGGCCCCCTACCAGATCAAGGGCGTGTCCAAGGTGATGGCGCTGGCCAAGACCTTCGGCGTGCCGACCGAAGGCCGCGAGGTCAACGACATCTGCCGCGATCTGGTGAACATCGCCCTGGAGGATTTCGGCCGCCAGGACGAACTGCCGAACAACTGGCTCAGCAAGCGCGCGCCGGCCGCGGAGCAGGCGCTGTGGAGCGATCTGGGGCTGATGTACTCCAACCCGCACAACGAGATCGAGACGGCGATGCACGCCACCTCGATGGGCAACGACGCCGACCCGGTCTCGCTGATGCTGCGGGTGCTGAAGATGAGCCTGATCGACGGCTGGACCGGCCTGACCCTGTGCGTCGACCTGCAGGACATCCTCTTCGGCGTGCCGGAGATCGCGGTGACCGAGGCCGCCGTCGGCGTGCTGGAGGAGAACAGCGTCAACCTCGCCGCCCACGGCCACAACCCGGTGCTCTCGGAAAAGATCCTCGAATGGGCCGAGAAGCTGGAGGGCGAAGCCCTCGCCGCCGGCGCCGAGCGGATCAACGTGGTCGGCGTGTGCTGCACCGGCAACGAGCTGAGCATGCGCCACGGCGTCAAGCTGGCCGCGCACAACTCGCAGACCGAGCTGATCCTCGCCACCGGCGCGGTCGATGCCATGGTGGTCGACATCCAGTGCATCTGGCCGCAGCTGGCGCAGGTCGCCAAGTGCTTCGACACCGCCTTCATCACCACCGACGCCATGGTCCGCATCCCCGACGCCCGGCACATCCCGTTCGAGCCGCACCACGCCGACGAGAGCGCCCGCGAGATCGTCCAGGCGGCCATCGAGGCCTTCCGCCGCCGGCGCGGCAAGCCGGTGGACATTCCCCAGCACAAGAGCACCGCGGTGGCCGGCCTGTCGGTGGAAGCGATCATCGACCTGCTGTCCAAACTGGATGCCGAGGACCCGCTCAAGCCGGTGATCGACAACGTCGCCAACGGCAACCTCTTCGGCTTCGTCGGGGTGGTCGGCTGTTCGAGCATCAAGTTCCGCGACAACGCCATGACCGAGGAGATGGTCAAGCACTTGCTGCGCCAGAACGTGCTGGTGCTGACCACCGGCTGCACCGCGCACATCTGCGCCCAGGACGGCCTGATGACCAGCGAGGCGACCTACCGCTACTGCGGCGACGGCCTCAAGGCGGTGCTCGAGGTGCTGGGCAAGGCCGCCGGCCTCGACGGCCCGCTGCCGCCGGTCTGGCACATGGGCGCCTGCGTCGACAACTCGCGCATCGTCGACCTGATGGTGGCGCTGGCCGAGCGCCTCGGCGTCAAGGTCGGCCAGCTGCCCGCGGTGGGTTCGGCGCCGGAGCTGGTGCAGGAGAAGGCCGTGTCCATCGGCGGCTCCTTCCTGGCGCTCGGGGTGTCCTGCCATATCGCCCCGGCGCCGCGCATCCTCGGCGGCCCGATGGTCACCAAGCTGCTCACCGAGGACCTGCAGGAGCTGACCGGCGCCGTGGTGCGGGTGGAGCTGGAACCCAAGGGCGCCGCCGACTGGATGGTCGCGCATATCGCCGAGAAACGCGCGGCGCTCGGGATCTGAGGGAGGCGGGATGAAGATCGTCATCATCGGCAACGGTCCGGCGGCGGTTTCTGCCGCCGAAACCCTCCGCCAGCAGGACCGGGACTGCGAGATCGTCATGCTCTCCCGGGAGAGCGTGCCTTTCTATTCCCCCTGTCCTCTGGCGGAGTATGTGGAGGGCAGCGTCCCGAAAGCGCATCTCTTTCTGCGCGACCGGGACTTCTATGCCAGAACCGGGATCGATATCCGCTACGCTCGCCCGGTGACGCGGATCGAGCCGCAGGCCCGGCAGGTCTGGGCGGAAGGCGAGGCCGTCGCCTACGACCGGCTGCTGATCGCCTCCGGCTCCCGGGCGTTCGTCCCGCCGGTGCCCGGCCTCGCCGGCACCCGCGGGGTGTTCGAGCTGAAAACCCTGGGCGATGCCGAGGCCATTCTGGAGCGGATCGGAATCGCCCGGCGCGCGGTAGTGATCGGTTCCGGCTTCATCGGCCTGGAAGCCGTGCAGGCGCTGGTCCGCCGGGGGCTCGAGGTGACCCTGCTGGAAGCCCGGGAGCAGGTGCTGCCGGCGATGCTGGACGGCGAAATGGCCGCCCTCGTCGAGCGGCGGCTGGTCGAGCACGGCGTGCAGGTCCGTACCGGCTGCGGCGCCGAACGGATTCTCGAAGGCGCCGACGGCGTGCGCGCCGTGCTGGCCGGCGGCGTCGAAATCCCCTGCGAGCTGGTGATCTGCGCCGCCGGGGTACACGCCGACCTGTCGATCCTCGAGGGCAGCGGCATTGCCGCCAATCGGGGCATTCTGGTCGATAAGCGGATGCGCACCAGCGTCGAAGGCGTGTTCGCCGCCGGCGACGTCATCGAGCGCCCGGACGCGCCGGAAAAGCACCGGATCGTGCCCAACTGGCCGAACGCGGTCTCCACCGGCCGGATCGCCGCGTGGAACATGCTGGGAGTTGTCAGACGCCATCCCGGGCTGGAAGCGGTCAACGTGGTGCGGGTCTTCGACCTGCCGATCGCCTCGTTCGGGGTACAGACGGGCGATAGCTGCCTGCGCTGGCAGGACGGCCGCGGCGCGGTGCGCAAGGTCCTGCTCAAGGAGGGGCGGCTGGCCGGCGGCCAGCTGATCGGCGAGATCAACGGCACCGGCGTGCTGCACGAGATGATGAAGAAAGGCACCGCCGTCGAGCGCTTCGGGACGCATCTGGCGCATCCCGGCTTCGGTTACATCCACACCCTGGAACCCCTGAGGGCAGTCAAATGGGCCTGAAAATCGCCATCAGCGGCAAGGGCGGGGTCGGCAAGACGACCCTGACCGGCCTGCTCGCTCACCACTACGCCAAACAGGGCCGCCGGGTCCTGGCCATCGACGCCGACCCCTCGCCCTGCCTGGGGCCGGCGCTGGGCTTCTCCGAGTCGGCGCTGCTCGATCTGCTGCCGATCTCCGAAATGGCCGAGCTGATCGCCGAACGCACCGGCAGCGATCCGCGCGGCGGCAGCGGCGGGATGTTCAAGCTCAACCCGCGGGTCTCCGACATCCCCGAGCGCTTCTCGGCGAGCCTCGGCAACATCCGCCTGCTGCTGCTCGGCGCCGTGCAGCAGGGCGGCTCGGGCTGCATCTGCCCGGCCAGCACCCTGCTCAAGCAGCTGGTCCGGCACGTGCTGCTGGAGCGCGACGAGGTGATCCTGCTCGATCTGTACGCGGGCGTCGAACACCTCGGCCGCGGCACCGCCGAGGCCGTCGACGTCATGCTGGCGGTGGCCGAGCCGACCAACCGCAGCATGCGTACCGTCCGGCAGGTGCAGGTGCTGGCCCGGGACATCGGCATCGAGAAACTACTGCTGGTCGGCAACAAGGCGGGCGGCCCCGATGACCGGGCGTTCTTTCAGAGCGCGGCTGGCAGCTTGCCGCTGGCCGGCTGCCTGGAGATGTCGCCGGCGGCGATGGCCGCCGACCGCTCCGGCGCGCCGCTGTACGAACTGTCGCCCGAGCTGGCCCGGGAAGTCGCCTCGATTGCCGAAGCCATCGAGCGCCTGGCCCGAGCCGGCGAACCTGCCTAGAGGAGCAAACGAGCATGTGCGAGAACTGCAATTGCGGAACCGCGTCCAGCGGCCATGTCCATGTCGCGCCGGGACAGGCCTTCGAGCACGAGCATGAGCACATCCATGCCGACGGCACGGTGCACACCCATGTCCATTTCCATCTGGCGCCCCATGGGCCGGGAGCCGTTCACCACCATTCCCACTCCCATCGGAGCGACACGACCCAGTGACGGGCACCTCGCCCAATCCTATGGGAGCAGGGCTGCTCGCCAAGCCGGCATCCGGCCGGCAACTCGAGTACGCGCCGCTGGCAACGCGGGCAGCCCTCGCGGGATGGACGACTTCGCCGGTTGGCAGCGAGCGCCCGGCCCGCAGGCCGGATATAAGACGGCTCCTGCCCGCTTGCTTCGGTAAGCTCTTGCCATGACCCAGAACGACCATGGCCTCGCTGCGGTGTTTGCAATAGTGCGTTCACACGGAATCAGGCTGTTGGGAAACTAACTCTCAAATTCGCTACAAGTATCTTTGCCACAAGCAAGAGCGCTCTGGCTAGACTTTCGGTCTACTGCAGCGGCAGTAGGCTGTTAGTAAGTACTGAAAAGGAAATTTTTCTGGATTCTCGTTGCCCTTGGCCGCGCAAGCCCACGTGATTCATGGGCTTGCGCGGGCATGCATCGAGAAAATATCGGATTATTTTTCTTCACGTACTTAGTGGAAAGATTATTCACCGCGAATAAATTCTAGGGAGAGTGTGGAAATGCTTAGCCAGATCCTTCAAAACATCGTCAGTGACAAAAGTATCAACCTCGGCATCGATGTCGGTCCTAAAGGCTCCAGCACATCGGTCGACCTTGCCGTCGATACCCACTCCGGCACGTCGGTCGACCTCGCCGTCGACACCGACTCTCAATGCTCCAGCGTGTCGGTCGACGTCGCCGTCGATACCTGCTCTCCAGACGCCGCTACGTCGGTTGGCATTGAAGTCACCGGAGTGAGTCATTCGGTGGCTGTGGACGTGGCTGTTTAAGATCCGGCCATTTAAAGTTCTTTTCAAGCTCTTTGCGTGAACTCCCCCGACAATAGATCGGGGCGAGCAAGGCGATAGGGGATGCCGTTCTGGCGTAATTCGAGAGTTCGCTGGCAGTCTACGATTCCGGTCTTGATCAGATAACCGAACAACTCGTCGGCGAGGGCGAATAGCACTGTCACGTTGTCGATGTACGGCACGACCGAAAGTGCGCCGCGCGAGTATGGAAGAACTCATGCGGCGAGACGTCCAGGCATCGGAGCGCACATCACCCCTTCCCAAGCCGTGAAGGCTTGGGTGCGTGCCTCTCGTTTCTCTTGTGCGTTCGTTCGGTAGCTGTAGTGCATGAACAGGTTGGCGACCTGAGGGTGGACCGAAGCAAATCGTGGCAACTGGCGCGCCGATTTGAAGCAGCGCATTACTGCATTACTTTCTCGCGTACCCGGGGTAGTTGGTGCGAACTCTCCGCCCGGTCGTTCAATCCCTTTCACGCGGCGTTCAGAATGAAAAAAGCCGGCTCGCGGCCGGCTTCTTCGGAGGGGCTTGGCTTACTTCTGGTAAGCCGCGACCGCCTTGAGAATCTCGGCGCGCGCCGCTTCGGCGTTGCCCCAGCCCTCGACTTTCACCCACTTGCCCTTCTCGAGGTCCTTGTAGTTCTCGAAGAAGTGCTTGATCTGCTCCAGCAGCAGTGCCGGCAGGTCGGTGTATTCCTTGATGTCCTGGTAGAGGACGGTCAGCTTGTCGTGCGGTACGGCGATCAGCTTGGCGTCGCCGCCGCCTTCGTCGGTCATGTGCAGCACGCCGACCGGGCGGGCGCGGATGACCGAGCCGGGGGCGACGGGGTAGGGGGTCACTACCAGCACGTCCAGCGGGTCGCCGTCGTCGGCCAGGGTGTTGGGGATGTAGCCGTAGTTGGCCGGGTAGAACATCGGGGTGGCCATGAAGCGGTCGACGAACAGGCAGTCGCTGTCCTTGTCGATCTCGTACTTGATCGGCGCGTGGTTGGCCGGGATCTCGATCGCGACGTAGATGTCGTTCGGCAGGTCTTTGCCCGCGGGGATCTTGCTGTAGCTCATGGACTGACTCTCAGGGAAGGCCAAAAAGTGGCGGGGATTATAGGTAGATTCCCGTGCGCTTGCCATGACGGCCGGCTCAGCTCTTGGTCGCTGGCTGGGCCGCCGCACGGTACTGGGGATCTTCGACCTGCAGGCGGCGCAATCGTGCCAGCGGGTCCTGCCGGTAGAAGGCCGCCAATTGGTCGTAGACCGCCGGGTAGGCCTCGACGAGCAGGTCGGGGGCGCTGAAGAAGTACTCGCTGGTCACCGCGAAGAACTCCGCCGGGTCCTCGGCGGCGTAGGGGTCGATCGGCGTCTCGGCGTCGGGGTCGGTCTCCAGGCGGGCGTCGAGGTCGTCGTAGGCGGCCTGCAGGGCGGCGGCCCAGTCCTGCACGCGCATGTCGGCGTGCAGCGGCGGCAGGCCGTCGGCCTCGCCGTTGAGCATGTCCAGCTTGTGCGCCAGCTCGTGGATCGCCAGGTTGTAGCCGTCCCACTCGCCGCTGGCCGCGACGCCCGGCCAGGCGAGGATCACCGGCCCCTGGTGCCAGGCTTCGCCGCTGCGCTCGGCGTCCCACTCGTGGACCACCCCGGCGGCGTCGCGGTGCTTCTGCGGGCTGAGGAAGTCGTCGGGATACAGCACCAGTTCGTGGAAGCCCCGGTACCAGTCGAACTCCGGCAGGTTGAGCAGCGGCAGCTCGGCCTGGGCGGCCAGGCGTAGACGGGCAAAGCCGTCCAGTTCGACGCCGGGCAGCGCGGTGAGCCGCTTGGCGTGCAGGAAGAGCACGCAGCGCTCGCGCAGCCGTTCGGTTTCCTCGGCGCTCAGGCCGTCGAGAATCGGCAGGCTGCCCAGCACCTCGCGCCAGAGTTGGGGATCGACCGCCAGGCGGGCGAGGATGCGCCGGCGGCGCCAGGCGCGCAGTGACCACATCGGCAAAGGCTCCAGAGCACGGAGGGTTCACCTTAAGGGCGGCGCGGCCGGGGGGCAAGCGTGGGGCGGGAAAGGCCTGCGCCGGGGTGGGCGCAGGCCGGTGGCTCAGCCCGCGAGGTCGAGCACGATGCGTCCCTCGATCCGCCCCTCGTGCATGCGGGTGAAGATGTCGTTGATGTTTTCCAGGGGCTCGCTGGCGACCGTCGCCCGGACCTTGCCCTGGCCGGCGAAGTCCAGCGCTTCCTGCAGGTCCAGGCGGGTGCCGACGATGGAGCCGCGCACCGTGGTGCCGTTGAGCACCATGTCGAAGATCGACAGGCTGAACTCGCCCGGCGGCAGGCCGTTGAGGACCACGGTGCCGCCGCGGCGGGTCATGCCGAGGGCCTGCTCGAAGGCCTTCGACGAGACGGCGGTGACCAGCACCCCGTGCACACCGCCGATTTCCTTCTGCAGGAAGGCCGCCGGGTCCTGCTGGCGGGCATTGACGGTGAGGCTGGCGCCGAGCCGGCGGGCAAGCTCCAGCTTGGTGTCGTCTACATCCACGGCGGCGACGTTCAGGCCCATGGCCCGGGCGTACTGCACGGCCATGTGGCCGAGGCCGCCGACCCCGGAGATCGCCGCCCACTGGCCGGGGCGGGTGGCGGTCATCTTCAGGCCCTTGTAGACGGTCACCCCGGCGCAGAGGATGGGAGCGATCTCGACGAAGCCGACGTTGTCCGGCAGGCGGCCGACGTATTCGGCGTCGGCCAGGCTGTATTCGGCGAAGCCGCCGTTCACCGAGTAGCCGGTGTTGCTCTGGGCGTGGCAGAGGGTTTCCCAGCCGCCCAGGCAGTGCTCGCAGTGGCCGCAGGCGGAGTGCAGCCAGGGCACGCCGACCCGGTCGCCTTCCTTGATGTGGGTGACGCCGGCGCCCACGGCGACCACCTGGCCGACGCCTTCGTGGCCGGGGATGAAGGGGGGCTTGGGCTTGACCGGCCAGTCGCCCTCGGCGGCGTGCAGGTCGGTGTGGCAGACGCCGCAGGCGGCGATCTTCACCAGCAGTTGGCCGGGGCCGGGGCTGGGCACCGGCACTTCGCGGATCTCCAGCGGTTTGCCGAACGCATGGACGACGGCCGCTTTCATCGTCTTGGCCATGATCTATCCCTCATCGGATGAGGCGGGTGGGACCGTTCAGTAAAGCCGGATTCGGCCGACTCGCCAGGACGGGGGGACGGACTGCAGGCGGCGGGCGAAACGAGCGCTCCCCGCCGCGGGAGGGGAGACCGTGGCAGGGAGCGCGCGTGGGGGTTGGCCCGGGCCGTCCGAAGCGGGGCGGCCGGCCCGGGCGATCCGCCGCCTTAGAAGGCGCTGCGGAAGATCTCTTCGATCTGCTGCTGGTCGGCCGGGCGTGGGTTGGTCAGGCCGCAGGCGTCCTTCAGGGCGTTGGCGGCGAGGACCGGGATGTCGTCGGCCTTGGCACCCAGCTCGCCGAGGCCGCCCGGGATGCCGATGTCCTTGGACAGGGTGCGGATCGCCGCGAGGGCGGCCTGGGCGCCCTGCTCGGCGCTCATGCCCTGGACGTTGACGCCCATGGACTTGGCGACGTCGCGCAGACGCTCCGGGCAGACGCTGGCGTTGAAGCTTTCCACGTGCGGCAGCAGGACGGCGTTGCAGACCCCGTGCGGCAGGTCGTAGAAGCCGCCCAGCTGGTGCGCCATGGCGTGCACGTAGCCCAGCGAGGCGTTGTTGAAGGCCATGCCGGCGAGGAACTGGGCGTAGGCCATGTTCTCGCGGGCGGTCATGTCGCTGCCGTTGGCCACCGCGTTGCGCAGGTTGGCGGAGATCAGCTCGACGGCCTTCAGGGCGCAGGCGTCGGTGATCGGCGTGGCGGCGGTGGAGACGTAGGCCTCGACGGCGTGGGTCAGGGCGTCCATGCCGGTGGCGGCGGTCAGGCCCTTGGGCATGGCGGCCATCAGCGAGGGGTCGTTGACCGAGAGCAGCGGGGTGACGTTGCGGTCGACGATGGCCATTTTCACGTGGCGGGCCTCGTCGGTGATGATGCAGAAGCGGGTCATCTCGCTGGCGGTGCCGGCGGTGGTGTTGATGGCGACCAGCGGCAGCTGCGGGCGGGCCGAGCGGTCGACGCCCTCGTACTCGCTGATGTGCCCGCCGTTGGCGGCGCACAGGGCGATGCCCTTGGCGCAGTCGTGGGGCGAGCCGCCGCCCAGGGAGATGACGAAGTCGCAGGCGCTGCTCTTGAGCAGGGTCAGGCCGTTCTCGACGTTGCTGACAGTGGGGTTGGGCTTGGCGCCGTCGTAGAGGACCGATTCGATGTCCTGCTGGGCCAGCAACTGGGAAACCCGGTCGGCCACGCCGGCTTTCGCCAGGCCGGCGTCGGTGACGATCAGCGCCTTGCGAAAGCCGTGGTTCTTGATCGCGCCCATGGCCTCGTCGAGGCTGCCGATGCCCATCATGTTCACTGCAGGGATGAAGAAGGTGCTGCTCATGGGGATTTCCTCTCTGTTGTTATCTTGTTTTTAGGCGACCTTGCACACCTGGTGGCTGCGGTGGACCTTCCCGGCACCCGCGCGGGTCGCGCACGCGGGCACCGGCGGGAAGGCACGTCCGTCGGCCAGGCTTTACCGTGATTCGGGCGAGGGTTCGCCCTGACCGTCTCGCTTGAACCCCGGCTCCTGGCGCAGGAGCCGGGGGTGCATCAGAAAAAGCCCAGCGGATTGATGTCGTAGCTGACCAGCAGGTTCTTGGTCTGCTGGTAGTGGTCGAGCATCATCTTGTGGGTTTCGCGGCCGACGCCGGACTTCTTGTAGCCACCGAAGGCGGCGTGCGCCGGGTACAGGTGGTAGCAGTTGGTCCATACGCGGCCGGCCTGGATTCCGCGGCCCATGCGGTAGGCGCGGTTGATGTCGCGGGTCCAGACGCCGGCGCCCAGGCCGAATTCGGTGTCGTTGGCAATCGCCAGGGCCTCGGCCTCGGTCTTGAAGGTGGTGACGCCGACCACCGGGCCGAAGATCTCCTCCTGGAACACGCGCATCTTGTTGTGGCCCTTGAGCAGGGTCGGCTGGATGTAGTAGCCGCTGGCCAGGCTGCCCTCGAGCTTCTCGGCGGCGCCGCCGGTCAGTACTTCGGCGCCCTCGCTGCGGGCGATCTCCAGGTAGGAGAGGATCTTCTCGAACTGCTGGCCGGAGGCCTGGGCGCCGACCATGGTCTCGGTGTCCAGCGGGTGGCCGCGCTTGATCTGGCTGACCTTCTTCATCACGACTTTCATGAAGTCGTCGTAGATGGATTCCTGGATCAGCGCGCGCGACGGGCAGGTGCACACTTCGCCCTGGTTGAAGAAGGCCAGCACCAGGCCTTCGGCGGCCTTCTCGATGAAGGCCGGCTCGGCCTGCATGATGTCCTCGAAGAAGATGTTCGGCGACTTGCCGCCCAGCTCGACGGTGCTCGGGATGATGTTTTCGGCGGCGCACTTGAGGATGTGCGCGCCCACCGGGGTGGAGCCGGTGAAGGCGATCTTGGCGATGCGCTTGCTGGTCGCCAGCGCCTCGCCGGCCTCGCGGCCGAAGCCGTGGACGACGTTCAGCACGCCCGGCGGCAGCAGGTCGCCGATCAGTTCGAGCAGCACGGTGATCGACAGCGGGGTCTGCTCGGCGGGCTTGAGCACGATGCAGTTGCCGGCGGCCAGGGCCGGAGCGAGCTTCCAGGCGGCCATCAGCAGCGGGAAGTTCCACGGGATGATCTGGCCGACCACGCCCAGCGGCTCGTGGAAGTGGTAGGCGACGGTGTTCTCGTTGATCTCGCCGGCGCTGCCTTCCTGGGCGCGGATGCAGCCGGCGTAGTAGCGGAAGTGGTCGGCGGACAGCGGCACGTCGGCGTTGAGGGTCTCGCGCACCGGCTTGCCGTTGTCCCAGGTTTCGGTGACGGCCAGCACTTCCAGGTTCTGCTCGATGCGGTCGGCGATCTTCAGCAGGACGGCGGCGCGCTCCTGTACCGACGTGCGGCCCCAGGCGCCGGCGGCGGCATGGGCCGCATCCAGGGCCTTCTCGATGTCCTCGGCGGTGGAGCGGGGGAATTCGGCGAATTCCTCGCCGGTGACCGGCGAGCTGTTGGTGAAGTACTGACCCTTCACCGGGGGCACGAACTGCCCGCCGATATAGTTGCCGTAACGGACCTTGAAGGAAACGATGGCGCCTTCACTACCGGGATGGGCGTATCGCATGGGGATTCTCCTGGTTCTTGTGATTCTTGGTTTTGTGGGGGTGCGCAAGTGCACATCTGCTAGAGGGAGTTGCAAGGGGTGGGCCAAGGTGCCGGAAGCCCAGTGCCTGCGCGGATTTGCCGCGGTTTGGCAGGTGTTCGCCGGGGATTCCTGTGGCGGGGCTGGGACAGGGGTGTGACAGTTTGTCCCGCACACTTGACAGTGTCCCCCCGGGGCGAGGGACGGCGGCATTGCAAAGCCACCGGCACTGGACGATGCTGTGCGGTCACTACGGGAGCTGCCCGCCGATCACCGCGGAGACAACAATGACAATGCAAGCGAACCGAATGCTGCGCCACGCCCAGCAGGTACGGACCCTGGCCGAGGGAAGGGCCATCGGGCCGGCCAACGATCCCTCCATTGCCCGTTCCTGGCTGCGCTGCCTGGAGCAGCATCAGCTGGACCCGTCGCTGCCGCTGACGCCCAGCGTGCTGGAGCACGCCCATATGCTGCAGCGCCGCGAACGCCTGCAGCAGGTGCTGGAGATCGCCAGCGGCGAGATGAACAGCCTTCACCTGCAACTGGCCGGCAGCGCTCACGCGGTGCTGCTGACCGACGCCCGCGGCGTGATCCTCAACCGCGTCAGCGCCGCCGCCGAGCAGTCGACCTTCGAGCACGCCGGGCTGTGGCTGGGCGCCGACTGGAGCGAGGCCTGCGAGGGGACCAACGGCATCGGCACCTGCCTGGTCGAGCGCCAGCCGCTGACCATCCAGCAGGAGGAGCACTTCCGCAGCTGCCACACCGGGCTGACCTGCTCGGCCAGTCCGGTGTTCGATCCGCACGGCGAGCTGCTCGCGGTGCTCGACGTGTCCTCGCTGCAGGGCAACGTGTCGCGGCAGAGCCAGTTCCACACCATGGCGTTGGTCAACCTCTCGGCCAAGGTGATCGAGAGCTGCTATTTCCTGCGCCGCTTCGAGGGCGAGTGGCTGCTGCGCTTCCATCTGCAGGCCGAATACGTCGGGCTGTTCAGCGAGGGGCTGCTGGCCTTCGACGGCGAGGGGCGGGTGCTGGCGGTCAACCAGACCGCCATCAACCTGCTCGGCGGCAGCCGCCGCGAGCTGCTCGGCCAGTCGGTCGAGGCGCTCTTCGCCAGCCGCCTGGACGATCTGCTGGCGCTGGCCAGCGAACAGCCGAGCGCCAGCTGGCCGCTGCGCACCCAGGACGGCCGGATGCTCTTCGCCCTGCTGCGCGGGCGGCCGCGCCGGCCGGTGAGCGCGGTGCCGGTGGCGGATGCCGCGGCGCCCGCGGTGCCGGCGAGCATCTGCCTGGGCGATGCCGCTCTGCAGCAGGCCTTTCGCCGCGCGCTGCGGGTGGTCGAGCGCGACGTGCCGCTGTTGCTGCACGGCGAGACCGGCTCCGGCAAGGAGGCCTTCGCCAAGGCCGTGCACCAGGCCGGCAAGCGTGCCGAACGGCCGTTCGTCGCGCTGAACTGTGCGGCGATCCCGGAGAACCTGATCGAGAGCGAACTGTTCGGCTACCGCGGCGGCAGCTTCACCGGCGCGCGCAAGGAGGGCATGCGCGGCAAGCTGCAGCAGGCCGACGGCGGCACCCTGTTCCTCGACGAGATCGGCGACATGCCGCTGACGCTGCAGACCCGCCTGCTGCGCGTGCTCGACGAGCGCCAGGTGGTGCCGATCGGCGGCGAGCCGGAGCCGGTGGACGTGCGGGTGATCAGCGCCACCCACCGCGACCTGCGCGAGCGGGTCGCCGCCGGACTGTTCCGCGAGGACCTCTTCTACCGCCTGGACGGCCTGGCGGTGATCCTGCCGCCGCTGCGCGAGCGGACCGACAAGGGCGAACTGATCGACCACCTGCTCGAGCGCGAGGCCCGCGGCGAGGCGATCCGCCTCGAACCGGCGGCGCGCCAGGCGTTGCTCGCCTATGCCTGGCCGGGCAACGTGCGCCAGCTACGCAGCGTGCTGCGCGCCCAGGTGGCGCTCTGCGAGGACGGCCTGATCCGCCAGGCCGAGCTGCCGGCGGAGCTGCGCCAGGCGCCGGCGCTGCCGGTACCCCAGGTGCGGGAGGAGGCCGCCGGCCTGCTCGAGCAGGCCGAGCGCGACGCCCTGCTGGCCACCCTCGAGGCGCACCACTGGCACGTGAGCCGTACCGCCACGCAGCTCGGCATCAGCCGCAACACCCTCTACCGCAAGCTGCAGCGCCACGGCATCCGCCGCGAAACCGACTGAGACGGTGTCCTGCCGCCGCGCCCGGCCGCCTGCGGCGCCGCCGGGCGCTGTGCTAACCTGCCGCGATAGCTTTCCACCGGCCAGGACTCATTCATGCACATCCACATTCTCGGCATCTGCGGCACCTTCATGGGCTCGCTGGCCGTGCTCGCCAAGGAACTCGGCCACCGGGTCACCGGCTCCGACGCCAACGTCTACCCGCCCATGAGCACCCAGCTCGAGGCCCAGGGCATCGAGCTGCTGCAGGGCTATTCCGCCGAGCACCTGCAGCCCGCGCCGGATCTGGTGGTGATCGGCAACGCCCTGTCGCGCGGCAACCCGGCGGTGGAGCATGTGCTGAACCAGGGCCTGCCCTATGTTTCCGGCCCGCAGTGGCTGGCCGACCACGTGCTGCAGGGCCGCTGGGTGCTGGCGGTGGCCGGCACCCACGGCAAGACCACCACGACCAGCATGCTCGCCTGGGTGCTGGAGCAGGCCGGGATGAGCCCGGGCTTCCTGATCGGCGGGGTGCCGCAGAACTTCGGCGTCTCGGCGCGCCTGGGCGGCACGCCGTTCTTCGTGGTCGAGGCCGACGAGTACGACAGCGCCTTCTTCGACAAGCGCTCGAAGTTCGTCCACTACCGCCCGCGGACCGCGATCCTCAACAACCTGGAATTCGACCACGCGGACATCTTCCCGGACCTCGCGGCCATCGAGCGGCAGTTCCACCATCTGGTGCGGACCATTCCCGGCCAGGGGCTGATCGTCCATCCGACCACCGAGCAGGCCATCGAGCGGGTGCTCGCCATGGGCTGCTGGACCCCGGTGCAGACCACCGGCGAGGGCGGCCAGTGGCAGGCGCGCCTGCTGGCCGAGGACGGCTCGCGCTTCGAGGTGCTCTTCGAGGGCGCGGCGCAGGGCGTGGTGGGCTGGGCGCTGACGGGGCGGCACAACGTCGCCAACGCGCTGGCCGCGCTGGCCGCGGCGCGCCACGTGGGCGTGCTGGCGGAACAGGGGATCGCCGCGCTGGGCTCGTTCCTGAGCGTCAAGCGGCGCATGGAGAAGGTCGCCGAGGTGAACGGCATCACGATCTACGACGACTTCGCCCACCACCCGACGGCCATCGCCACCACCCTCGACGGCCTGCGCAAGCGGGTCGGCGAGGCACCGATCATCGCGGTGATCGAGCCGCGCTCCAACTCCATGAAGCTCGGCGCCCACCGCGACGGCCTGCCCGACGCGGTGGCCCAGGCCGACCAGGTGGTCTGGTACGCGCCGCCGAACCTCGGCTGGGACCTGGCCGCCACCGCCGCCGCCTGCCCGGTGCCGGCGGTGGTCTGCGACTCGCTGGAGGCGATCATCGCGCGGGTGGCGAGCCAGGCGGCGCCCGGCACCCAGGTGGTGATCATGAGCAACGGCGGTTTCGGCGGCCTGCACGGCAAGCTGGCCAAGGCCCTGGAGCGCTGAGCATGGCCGGACCGCAACGCATCACCCTGGCGATGACCGGCGCCTCCGGCGCCCAGTACGGCCTGCGCCTGCTCGACTGCCTGGTGCAGGAAGAGCGCGAGGTGCACTTCCTGATCTCCAAGGCCGCGCAGCTGGTGATCGCCACCGAGACCGACGTCACCCTGCCGGCCAAGCCGCAGGCGATGCAGGCCTTCCTCAGCGAATACACCGGCGCCGCGCCGGAGCAGATCCGCGTGTTCGGCCAGGAGGACTGGCTGGCGCCGCCAGCCTCCGGCTCCAGTGCGCCGAACGCCATGGTGGTGGTGCCCTGTTCCACCGGCAGCCTGTCGGCGATCGCCACGGGTGCCTGCAACAACCTGATCGAGCGCGCCGCCGACGTGGCGCTGAAGGAGCGCCGCCAACTGATCTTGGTGCCGCGCGAGGCGCCGTACTCGAGCATCCACCTGGAGCACATGCTCAAGCTGTCGAACCTCGGCGCGATCATCCTGCCGGCTTCGCCGGGCTTCTACCACCAGCCGCAGAGTCTGGACGACCTGGTCGACTTCGTGGTGGCGCGCATCCTCAATCTGCTGGACATTCCCCAGGACATGCTGCCGCGCTGGGGAGAGCACCATGTGGCGAGCGGCGAGGCATGAGGCGCGCCGCGGCCTGATCCTGCTGGGCACGCTCTCGCTGGCCGGCTGTGCCAGCCTGGGCACCCTGAACGCCGGTAAGCCCGGCGCCCCGCTGATCTACTCCGGCACCCGCCTGGACTGGTACGCCCTCCACGGCGGCTGCTGCCCGCTGGATCGCTTCGGCGCCGAGCCGCCCCGCTATCCGGCCCTGGACCTGCCCGCCAGCGCGCTGCTGGATACCCTGTTCCTGCCCTTCACCCTGGCGGCCGAACTGGGGCTGGGGCTGAGCGTGTCCGGCGGCCTCTGAGAGAGCCCTTCAGCCCACCGCCACCCGGTTGCGCCCCGCGTGCTTGGCCCGGTAGAGGGCGGCATCGGCACGCTTGAGCACCTCCTCGACGCTGGCGGCGCTGTTCGGCCAGTGCGCCACGCCGGCCGAGACGGTAACGCTCGGGCAGTCGGCGCAGCAGGTGCTGCCCATCCGGTCGCGGAGGCGCTCGGCGACCTGGCGGGCGGCCTCCGGGCTGGTACCCGGCAGGAGCATGAGGAATTCCTCGCCGCCGCTGCGGCAGAGCAGGTCGCTGGCGCGCGAGCAGTCGCTCATCTGCTGGGCGAGGTGCTGCAGCACGCGGTCGCCGAATTCGTGCCCGTGGTTGTCGTTGACCTGCTTGAAATGGTCGATGTCGAGGGCGATGACCGCGAAGGACTGGGATTGCCGTTGCCACTGTCCCAGTTGCGCCTGCATGCCGCGGCGGTTGCTCAGTCCGGTCAGTGGGTCGGTGAGGCTTTCCTGACTGAGCTTGCCGAGGCGCTGATGGAGCAGCGCCAGGCCGCTGAGTACCGCGCGCTTGAGCTGGTCGGCTTCGAAGTACCAGGCCTTGACGTGCCGCACCTGCTCCGGCGACTCGTCGGTGTCCCACTGCTGGGCGCTCTTGGCCAGTTGCCAGAGCGGCCGCGAGATCAGTTGCGACAGCCACCAGATGCCGCCCAGCGATAGCAGCAGCATCGGCAGGGACAGACGCAGGATGTTCAGCATCAGGCCATCCAGCTCCTGCAGGGTGAGTTCCGTCGCCCGCTGGGCGACGATGCCCCAGCCGGCGTCCGTCACCGGGGCGAAACCGGCGAGCATCTCGATGCCCTGGGAGTTGCTCAGCGCCTGGCTGCCCGCCTCGCCGCGGATCACCCGCTCGATCACCGGGTTGCCGGCAACGGTCTCGCCGACCCGTTGCAGGTTCTGGTGGTAGATCAGGTGGCGGTTGCGGTCGACTACGTAGAGATAGGAGCCGTCCTGGTAGAAATGCTCGCCGAGCAGGGTGTGCAGGATGTTCTCCTGCTGCAGGTAGATGCTGCCGCCGACATAGCCCTGGTAGGTGCCGTCGGCGGCGAGGATCGGCTGCGAGACGAAGACTACCAGGTTGTTTTTGGCGCTGACGTAGGGGTCGCTGATCAGCGGGCGGCGCTTTTCCAGGGCTTCCCGTGCGCCGGCGCTGTCGAGCATCTGACCGAGCATGCCGAGGCTTTCGGGCGAAGCGGCCAGGACCTTGCCGTCGTGGCGGACCACGAAGGCCGAGTTGAAATGGCGGGTTTGGCGGATCAGGCGCTCGGTTTCGCCGGCCAGCCGTTCCGGCTGGTCCATCCGCTCCGCCAGCTGGCTGGCGCTGTAGGTCAGCTGCTGGCGCATCGTGTCGAGCAGCTGTTCGGTGCTCAGGCGAAGCTTGGCGGCATAGACGCGATTGGACTCCAGGGTGTGGTGGATCAGCAGGTCGCGCTGGGTCTGGTAGCTGGCATGGAAGCTGTTGAAGAAGCTGAACAGGGCGACCGTCAGCGTCAGCAGGAGAATCAGTCGGCGCAGGTCGATTCGGTTGAAGGTGTGCATGGGCAGGTGCGGGCAATGGCCGGCCGTTCCCCTTCCGTGCGGGTCTGGCGCCGATTCCTGTTGATGGGGCGTCGTGGGGTCCGTGCCACGCCGGCGGCAAAATAGCACATGGCCAGTGCCGATTCGGACCGATAATGCCAAGGTCCGGGGCTCGTCCGGCTTGCCTGCCTTCCGCCCGCTGCGCAGATAATGCACGGGCGAGGCTCGCGGGAAGCGGGCGGTCATTCATCGGAGGCATCGTGAAGCAACAGGCGCAGTTTCATATCGGCTACTGGTTCGTCGCCATCCTGGGCTTCGTGCTCATCCAGAGCCTGCTGACCGAGCAGCAGCAGGTGGCGCAGATTCCCTACAGCGACTTCGAGCAGTACCTGAAGGATGGTCGGATCGAGGAGCTGGCGGTCACCGATCGGCAGATCGAGGGCAAGCTCAAGGAGCCGCTGCCCAGCGGCCAGAGCCGTTTCGTCGCGACCCGCATCGAGCCGAGCCTGGCCGAGCACCTGCAGCAGTATCCGGTGCGCTACGCCGGCAAGATCGAGAGCACCCTGCTGCGCGACCTGCTGTCCTGGACCCTGCCGGCGCTGATCTTCTTCAGCCTCTGGCTGTTCCTCCTCAAGCGTCTCGGCGGCGGCCTGGGCAGCGGCATGATGCAGATCGGCAAGAGCAAGGCGAAGGTCTACGTCGAGACCGACATGAAGGTGACCTTCGCCGACGTGGCCGGGGTCGACGAGGCCAAGGACGAACTCAAGGAGATCGTCGACTTCCTCAAGGACCCGCAGACCTACGGTCGCCTCGGCGGGCGCATGCCCAAGGGGGTGTTGCTGGTCGGCCCGCCGGGCACCGGCAAGACCCTGCTGGCGCGGGCGGTGGCCGGCGAGGCGAAGGTGCCGTTCTTCTCGATCTCCGGTTCCGAGTTCGTCGAGATGTTCGTCGGGGTTGGCGCGGCGCGGGTCCGCGACCTCTTCGAGCAGGCCCGGGCGCAGGCGCCGGCGATCATCTTCATCGACGAGCTGGACGCCCTCGGCCGCGCCCGCGGCGTCGGCCCGCTGGGCGGCGGCCACGACGAGAAGGAGCAGACCCTCAACCAGCTGCTGGTGGAGCTGGACGGCTTCGACACCTCCGCCGGGCTGGTCCTGCTGGCCGCCACCAACCGTCCGGAAATCCTCGACCCGGCCCTGCTGCGCGCCGGCCGCTTCGACCGCCAGGTGCTGGTCGACCGGCCGGACAAGGCCGGGCGCGTGCAGATCCTCGAGGTGCACCTGAAGAAGGCCCACCTGGCGGCGGACATCGATCCCCAGCAGATCGCCGCGCTGACCCCCGGCTTCACCGGCGCCGACCTCGCCAACCTGGTCAACGAGGCGGCCCTGCTCGCCACCCGCCGGCAGGCCGAGGCGGTGACCATGGACGATTTCACCGCGGCCATCGAGCGCATCGTCGCCGGCCTGGAAAAGCGCAACCGCCTGCTCAATCCGAAGGAGCGGGAGATCGTCGCCCACCACGAGATGGGCCACGCGCTGGTGGCCATGGCCCTGCCGGGGATGGACGTGGTGCACAAGGTGTCGATCATCCCGCGCGGCATGGGGGCGCTCGGCTACACCATCCAGCGACCCACCGAGGACCGCTTCCTGATGACCCGCGAGGAGCTGGAGAACAAGATGGCGGTACTGCTCGGCGGCCGCGCGGCGGAGTGGGTCGTCTACTCCCACTTTTCCACCGGTGCCGCCGACGACCTGGCCAAGGTCACCGACATCGCCCGCGCCATGGTCACCCGCTACGGCATGTCGGAACGTCTCGGCCACGTCACCCTGGAGCGCGAGCAGCACAGCTTCCTGGGCGTCGAGCAGATGTACGGCCTGCCGGCCCGCCACGAATACGGCGAAACCACCGCGACCGCCATCGACGCCGAGGTGCAGGCGATCATCGAGCGGGCCTTCCAGCGCACCGTGGCCCTGCTCGAGGAGCGCCACGAACTGCTCGAACGCTGCGCCCGGCGCCTGCTGGAGGAGGAAACCCTCGACACCGAGCAGTTGGCCGAGCTGGTCGGGGCGGGGCGGAAGGACCCCGCCGAATCATCGGGAGCGACAGCGCAATGAACGACCGGCCAGTGCACGACGATCCCGCTCCGCTGCCCCCCGAGCCGCCCCAGGAGGGCGAGTGCTGCGAGGACGGCTGCGGCGAGGCCTGCGTCTGGGCGCACTACAACGAGGCCCGCGCCGAGTATGCCCGGACACTGGCCGAGTGGCAGGCCCGCCACGTCCGCGAGCCGGCCGGGTAGGGGCCTGGAGGTCTGCTGTCCGTTCGGAGAAGAAGAAGCCCCATGCTCGGCCGGCCAGAGGGGCCGGCGTTCGGTTTCGGGGCGCTTCGTGGGGCATGTATTCCTTGGGTTCGGTTTTCGCAAAGGGATACATGCCGGCATACACGGCGACACCGACGTTTGAACTGGAGTATTAAGTTTCTGTTTTATATGGTTTTTTATTTTTTAGATAGCGTAAGGCATACAGGTTGGCATACATGGCAGCCTGCGCTATCAATTCTCAGGTTGGTGGTGCGTCACCGTTTCTAACTTTTGTATAAGTACTTGTTCCTTGACGGCCCATATCTTCGGAGCGGCATACCCGACGACGAAGGACAGTGCCCACACCTTGGCGAAGGTCGCAGGGGTCTCATGAAGTGATCCGACGAAGTACAGCCCGAACACGAAGCCGAGGATTGCTCCAAGCATGAGGCGCAGAACTATCCAGGCACCTCGAGCTTTCTGGAGTTCATTGGAAGCGAAGAGCATCTCCCCTTCTTCGCATGGCGGGCCATCAGGGTGAATGGTTGAGATGATCGTTTGAGCGAAGCTCCCGATCACTGCTCCTACAGTGCATGCAGCGAGCAGCGCTAAGTCGTAGCCGGTAAAGCCGATGATGTTGAGGATCATCCTTTCCTGTTTCCATGGTGCCGGTGTGTCTTTGGCCAAGGCTACCTGATTGAGTCTCCGAGCTCACCTAGCTAGGTCAAGGAAAGACGGACATCCCCGAGCAAATATCAGCTAGAGAGAAAACGCGGGTCGAATTACCCGTGTAGGGTGGCCCCCCTGGGGAGGACCCGCTGTGATGACTGCCAATGACCAGTATCAGCGCAAACTCCTATGCCCCATTTATGTTGATCCGTCTGGAGCAGGGCATAGACTTTCCTCGCTGCTGGTCTTCGCCCCTACCGGGGGTTTGGGGACATTCAAACCTTTCCCCTCGAAAATCCGGTGTTCTCCGTGTTCTTGGTGTTCCCGAATCGCTGAAAGCCAGTAATGGCAAGGCTTACAGCGATGGAGCACCAACACACGCAAGGTGGAACACGTGGTGTTCAGAGCACCAGTCGTGTTCCGTAAATCCGCCGATCAGCCGAACACCACCCCTACTATTTCCTGCAGGCCACTCGGCCTTGGCGGTCGGCTAGGGAACACAAGCAGGCCTGCGCAGGTATCGAGCGATGCTTTTGAAGTGCGGGGAGGATGAGTGATCAGTGCCTTGATCGTTGGCGGGCTATCGGTTGTCTAGTCGGAACACCAATTTCCGAAATCTGGGCACGCTTGGCTGCCCTTTCGTGTTTCGAGCGGTACGCCGCGCAGATCGATGCACTACTGAAGATCTTGGAGAAGTGCTGGGAATGGATACCAAAAAAGGATGCGGGGCCGGCTGCTCGGGTTGTCCTGCCTACTGGTGGGGTTGATCGCCCGACACGTTGCTCCAGCTGCTCGAGCTGGTCTACCTGCTGGCTCTGGTGGACGGATCGCTAGGGCGATGATGGGCCAGCAGGCGAAGAGCGGGGCGTTGATGTGCTGAATCGAGGGGGCGGGGTCAAGGCAATCGCGCTATGAGGCATCCGGGCCAAACAGCAGTTGGGTTCGGTACTACGCATTGGTGCAAGCCCGCATGCGCCGCCTGCCAATGCTCAGTTGACTGCTGTCGTTCTGTCGTATCAGGTTCAGTGCCGCGCGGCGTATCACGGCCAGGTTGCTGGCCGAGTGGTCCTTGCGACTGCGATTGGCATCCTCGCGAAACTGCACATCCAACACCCAGTGCTGGCTGTTCTCAATGGCCCAGTGGTCGCGCACCACGCCGGCAAAGCGTTCCAGGCCGCCGATCGAGCTCAGGAAATAGCGGCACTCGCGCGTTTCCCGGCCGCTCGCCCAAGCGCTGTCAGGCCCTTCCACTGGGCTCGGGGCTCCAGCCAGTCGAGTTGGCCGCTCAAGCTGTAGCGACGCACCTCGAGACGGCCATGGTCCTTGTCGATCGTTTCCAGGATCGGCAGGGCACCCTTGTCGCTCTGCTCGTCCAGCCACAGCGCAACCTCCTCGCGCAGCGTCGGATGGTTGTCCTTCAGGGCCAGCACATAGTCGGCTTTCGCCGCGACGATCTGTTCGGCCACGGTTTTCTGGCAGCCGATGGCGTCGATGCTGATCACCGCGCC
>NZ_FOFJ01000014.1 GCF_900110885.1 Azotobacter beijerinckii
CCGTATATGGACTCCCCCCGGTTTGCCAGTGAAACGCTGTGTCGACGACCTTGGTACGACTGCTTCCGTATATCCGGCTTTCGAGGGGGCTCTGTTTGCCCCGAGCCATGATGAATATCCGCTCATGTGCGCCTGATCGCCCTAGCGGCCTTGGTGAGCAGAGGGTCTGGGGTACAAGCAGGTTTCACACATGCCGGTTCGCCCGGTTCGTCATCGCTGCATGTCACTGTGCAATCGTGGTGGATCTACCGCTCAACGTCTCCCAGGCTTTACAGCCCGGGGGCCTCAGCTAGGCCGATAACCCTCGCCCCGGCTGAGGATCGCCCAGACGATCCGGGCGTTCTTGTTCGCCAGGGCCACCGTGGCGATGTTCGGGTTGCGCCGGCACACCAGCTGCCGAAGCCACTGGCTGCGTCGATCCGCCTTGTCCTGGCAGTGCCTGAACACCGCTCGGGCGCCGTGAATCAACAGGGTCCGCAAATAGGTATCGCCTCGTTTGTTGATCGAGCCCAGGCGCTCCTTGCCGCCGCTGGAGTGTTGGCGAGGAACCAACCCCAGCCAGGCAGCGAACTGCCGGGCGCTGCGGAACTGTCGGGCATCGCCCACGGCCGACACCAGGGCGGTGGCCGTGATCGGACCGATACCCTCGACCTGCATCAGGCGCCCCACGCGCTCGTCCTCGCGGGCCTGGCGCCGGATCATGTCGTCGAGACGGGACAGCCGCGCGTCATGCTCGTCCAACTCGCCACGCAACTCCGCCAGCAGCTCGCGCATCTGCCCAGGCAGGCCGTTCTGCGCATCCAGGGCCGTCTGCGCCAGTCGGCGGGTAGCCGCAATGCCGTGCCGGCTTTCGACCAGGCCAAACTCGCCCAGCAGTCCGCGAATCTCGTTGACCAGCGCCGTCCGCGCCCGGATCAGGCGGCTCCTGATCCGGTGCAGCGCCTGGCCGGCCTGCTGCTCGGCGCTCTTCACCTCGACGTAGCGCATGCTCGGTCGACTGGCTGCCTCGCAGATCGCCTCGGCGTCATTGGCGTCGTTCTTGCCGCTCTTGACGTAGGGCTTGACGAACTGCGGTGCGATCAGACGCGCCTCGTGCCCGAGGGTCCGCAGTTCCCGCGCCCAGTAATGGGCACTGCCACAGGCCTCCATCGCCACCGTGCAGGGCTCGAGTCGACGAAAGAAGTCCAGCATTTGCGAGCGTTTGAGCTGCTTGCGGCAGACCGCCTGTTCGTGGCTGTCGACGCCATGAAGCTGGAACACCTGCTTTGCCAAATCGACGCCTATCCGCTTGAGTTTCATGGGGACTCCCTCCTTCTGATGACTGCTGTTTCCAGCAACTTCAGTCTGGCGCGTTGACGCCGTAGGAGGGGGGAGTCCATTTCATTGCCCTACGCAATCAACCGGCGTAGAGCTGTTCTTCCAGTTCCTGCACGGCCTTGGTGTAGCCGGTCTTGCCGCCGAAGGCCTTGACCAGTTCGATGGGCGCGCCGATCCGGCTGAACGGGTCGAGCTGGAGGATCTTGATGTCCTCGATATGCTCGATGCCGGTATCGGCGTACTTGTCGAGCAGCGCCTCCAGCACCTGGCGGGCGGCGCCGGAGTACTTGGCGAAGTAGTTGCGCTTTTTCACCTGCTCGGCACGCTCGCGGCGGCTCAGGGCCGGCTGGTCGAAGGCGACGTGGCAGATCAGGTCGAAGGGGTCGAGCTGCGTGCCCTGCTTTTTTTCCACCTCTTCGGCGAGGGCTTCCCAGAGAATGCCCTGGGCGGCCAGTTCGTCGATGATCGCCCTCTTCTGCTCGGCGTCGCTCCAGCGGCGCAGGAAGTCGTCCAGCGAGGCGAACTGCTTCTGCACGCAGGCGCGGGTGTAGTCGCGCAGGGATTCGGTGATCAGCTTGCCGTCCGGGCCGTAGTACTGCACGCGCTCGGCGACGACATAGACCGGGATGCTGTCGACCACATATTTGATGCGCTTCTTGCCGTCGTCCTCGCTCATGTCCGGCAGGCCGGTGTCGCTGTCATCGGCCTGGCCGTGGTCTCCGGCGACGGTGCCGTCGCTCTCCTCCTGGTCGTCGGGCGGTACGGGCGAGTCCTCACCCTGCGGCGTGTAGACCTGCACCGGCTCGCCGTCGAAGGCCGGGTCGGCGAACAGCTCGGTGGCCTTCTTGAAGTCCATGATGGTGAACCAGTACTTGCCGTAGTCCTCGTTGATGCGCGTGCCGCGGCCGATGATCTGCTTGAACTCGGTCATCGAGCGGATGTGCTGGTCGAGGACGATCAGCTTGCAGGTCTGGGCGTCGACGCCGGTGGTCATCAGCTTGCTGGTGGTGGCGATGACCGGGTAGCGCTCCTCGGGGTTGATGAAGTTGTCCAGCTCGGCCTTGCCTTCCTGGTCGTCGCCGGTGATGCGCATGACGTACTTGCGGTTTTCCGCCACCCGCTCGGGGTTGAGGTTGACCAGCGCCTGGCGCATGCGCTCGGCGTGGTCGATGTCGTCGCAGAAGACGATGGTCTTCTGGAAGGGGTCGGTGGCCTTGAGGAACTCGGTGACCTTTTCGGCGACCTTCCGGGTGCGCGCCTCGATGACCAGCTGGCGGTCCATGTCCTCAAGGTTGTAGATGCGGTCCTCGATCGGTACGCCGTGCTTGTCGCGCATGCCCTTGGGCGGCCGCCAGCCGAGCAGATCCTTGTCGAAGTCGATGCGCACCACCTTGTAGGGGGCGAGGAAGCCGTCCTCGATGCCCTGCTTGAGGCTGTAGCTGTACACCGGCTCGCCGAAGTACTGGATGCTGGAAACCTCCTTGGTTTCCTTGGGCGTAGCGGTCAGGCCGATGTGGGTGGCGTTGGCGAAGTAGGCGAGGATCTCCCGCCAGGCCGAGTCCTCGGCGGCGCTGCCGCGGTGGCATTCGTCGATCACCACCAGGTCGAAGAAGTCCGGGGAGAACTGCCTGTAGACGTTCTTCTCTGCCTCGCTGCCGGTGACGGCCTGGTACAGCGACAGGTAGATCTCGTAGGAGGTGTCGATCTGCCGCCTGGCGATCTTGGTCATCGCCGGGCCGAACGGCTTGAAGTCGTTGTTGCGGGTCTGGTCGACCAGGATGTTGCGGTCGGCGAGGAAGAGGATGCGTTTCTTCTGCCGCGACTTCCACAGCCGCCAGATGATCTGGAAGGCGGTGTAGGTCTTGCCGGTGCCGGTGGCCATCACCAGCAGGATGCGCTCCTGCCCACGGGCCACCGCCTCGACGGTGCGGTTGATGGCGTTGATCTGGTAGTAGCGCGGCAGGCGCCCTGAGCCGTCGTCGTAGTAGGGCGCCTCGACCTTCTGGCGGATCTCGTCGTCCAGGCCCTTCCACTGGCAGTAGCGCTGCCAGAGTTCGGCGGGGCTGGGAAACTGCGCCAGGCTCAGCTCGGTTTCCGTCTGCGCGCCGGTGCCGCTGCGGTCGTGGAACAGGAAGCCGTCGCCGTTGCTGGAGAACACGAAGGGCACGTCCAGCGCGTCGGCGTAGCCCAGCGCCTGCTGCATGCCGGCGCCGACCGAGTGCCGGTTGTCCTTGGCCTCGACGACGGCGAGGGGCAGGTTGGGCTGGTGGTAGAGGATGTAGTCGGCGCGCCTGGCCTCGCCCCGGCTGTGCAGCTTGCCGCGCACGACGATGCGGCCCTTGGTGAAGCTGACTTCCTCGCGGATCTGCTTGTGCAGGTCCCAGCCGGCCTGCTGGATGGCCGGCATGATGAATTTGCTGCAGATGTCCCGTTCGGAGAGCGACTTTTTGTCCATTGCCTGATCCTTTTCGAGCCGGCATGGACGGGCCATTCCGGCACAGCTGAGTCCCTGCACTGCTGAGCGTGCCCGGATGGGGCGAATGTACAGGGTTCGGCATCGATTGGGGGCAGGCTGTCCACGCCGGAGCGTGGGCACGATCAGGCAGGGGATGGGCTGCCGGGTCGGCCTTCTCAGCGGAACGCCATCGCCATCCTCGGCCGCTCCGCTGCCGGCAGGTACTGGCGGAGGTCGGTGTCGGGGTGTTCTGCGGGGCGGGCGAAGAGGTAGCCCTGCAGCAGGTCGACGCCCATCTCGGCGAGGGTGGCCAGTTCTTCGGGGCGTTCGATGCCCTCGGCGACGATCCGGGCGTTGGAGGCTCTGGCCATGCGCAGGAGGGAGTCGACGAATTCGCGCTTGAGCGGGTCGCGGTCGATGCCGTCGATGAAGTGGCGGTCGATCTTCACGTAGTCGGGGCGCAGTTCGGACCACAGGCGCAGGCTGGCGTAGCCGGCGCCGAGGTCGTCGAGGGCGATGGAGAAGCCCATCGCGCGGTAGTGGCGCAGGGCGGCGTCGAGCAGGGCGAAATCCTCGATGGGGCTGTGTTCGGTCAGCTCGATCACCACCTGCTGCGGGGCGATGCCCAGTTGCCGCAGCAGCTGCAGGGTACGCCCGCTGCGGTGTTCGGGTTCGAGGAGGACTTCCGGCGAGACGTTGAGAAACAGCCGGCCGGCGAGGCCGCGTTCGCGAAAGCGCTGGCAGGCGGTTTTCCGGCACAGGGCTTCCAGCTCGCTGAGCCGGCCGGCGAGGCGGGCGGCGCCGAACAGCGGCAGGGGTGCGTGCAGGGGGCCGTTGGAGGGACCGCGGGTCAGCGCCTCGTAGCCGTGGATGCGCCGCTCGGAGAGGCTGAGGATCGGCTGGAACAGGGTGTTCAGGCTGCCGCGGGCGAGGATCAGGTCCAGGGCGCTCAGCTGCTCGGTGACGGTCATGGTAGGGCTGCCTGGGGAGAGAGGGCCGAAGGCCGGGGGGTGTGCCCTAGCATTTCACGGCAGGCCCATGACATTTTTATGACGGGCGTACCAAATCGTCGAATAATGCTGGCGCCCGCACGGTACGGGGCTTTCCGCCGTTTCGGAGGGGGCGGGCGGCGCCCTGGTTTCCCGTTCGTTGATGGTGTCTCGAGCGGCTCCGACATAGCATGGCTTTCCTTTTGTCCACACACCTTCGTATCGACCGTGAAATTCCTCATCCTTGCCGTTCTGGTTTTTTCCGTCGGCTACGTGCATCGGCGTGGCCGGGTCCGCCACACGCTCGCCCGCCAGCTGACCGACCATTCGAGCTTCCTGGCGCCGCTGAACACCCTCCTGTACCTGACCTCCCGCGTGCCCAACCGGCCCTACCTGCCCCCCGACGACTTCCCCGAGATGAAGCCCCTCCAGGACCACTGGGAGACGATCCGCGGCGAGGCGCAGGCGCTGTTCGAGGCCGGGGCGATCAAGCGTTCCGACGTCTACAACGACGCCGGCTTCAACTCCTTCTTCAAGAGCGGCTGGAAGCGCTTCTACCTGAAGTGGTACGGCGACGACCATCCTTCGGCGAGCAAGCTGTGTCCGCAGACCACCGCGCTGCTGGCGGAGATCGGTTCGGTCAAGGCGGCGATGTTCGCCGTGCTGCCGCCGGGGGCGCGGCTGGTGCGCCACCGCGATCCCTACGCCGGTTCGCTGCGCTACCACCTGGGCCTGTCCACCCCCAACGATCCGGGCTGCTTCATCAGCGTCGACGGCGAGCCCTATGCCTGGAAGGACGGCGAGGCGGTGGTGTTCGACGAGACCTACATCCACCACGCCGAGAACACCACCGACCGGGATCGGCTGATCCTCTTCTGCGACATGGAGCGTCCGCTCAAGTACGGCTGGGCGACCGCCCTCAACCGCTGGTTCAGCCGCACCGTGATGGGGGCCGCCAGCTCGCCCAACGATGCCGGCGACAGGACCGGCGGGGTGAATCGGGCCTTCAAGTACCTCTACCGGCTGCGCCTGCAGGGCAAGGCGCTGAAAAAGCGCAGCCGCAACCTCTACTACACGCTGAAATGGAGCACGCTGGGCGGTCTGTTCGGACTGCTCCTGCTCGACTGAGGTCGCCGGGCGAGCCGGCGAGCGGGCTGCCTGGCGTGGCCCGGTGGCGTCTCGGAGGCCGCGAAACCGTTCCCGCAGGGCGCCGGAGCCGGTTGCCCCCGAGGGGGAAATCCGTTATGCAGGACCGTAACCCTGTCGCTCGGGCGCGACCGGCGCCTGTCGGGCCAGGGACGACGACAACAAGAACGGAAACCCCTCCATGACAGCATCCCCCTTCGTCATCCTCGGTGCCGGCCTGATGGGCATCGGCATCGCCACCCATTTCGCCCGCCATGGTCACGCCGTTTTGCTGCGCGACCCCTCGGCGCAGCGGCTCGCCGAGGTGCCGGTCGTGGCCCGGGGCATCCTGACCGAGCTGGCCGACGCCGGACGTTTCGACCGGTCGCTGACCGAGGCGACCCTGGCGCGGCTCGCCACCACCGCACGGCTCGAGGAGGTCGCCGGCGCGCGGCTGCTGATCGAGGCGATTCCCGAGCGGCTCGATCTCAAGCGGGCGCTGTATGCCGAGTTGGAGCGGCTCGTCGATGCCGAGGCGATCATCGCCAGCAACACCAGCGGCCTGCCGCCGGACGCGCTGGCCGAGGGTATGCACCATCCCGAGCGGCTGCTGATCGCGCATTTCTGGAACCCGCCGCACCTGATCCCGCTGGTGGAGATCGTTCCGGGCAGCGCCACCCGCGCCGAGCATCTCGAGAGCGTCCGCGCGCTGCTGGCGGGGATGGAACTGGAGGCCGTGGTGCTCGACAAGGCGATCCCCGGGTTCGTCGGCAACCGCCTGCAGTTCGCCATCCTCCGCGAGGCGCTGCACATCGTGCAGAGCGGCGCCGCCAGCGCCGAAACCGTCGACCGGGTGATGCGCGCCTCGCTCGGCCGCCGCTACGCCATGGTCGGTCCGCTGGAGGCGGCCGACATGGGCGGCCTGGATACCTTCCTGGATATCTCCCGCCATCTGATGCCGACCCTGGCCAAGGACGAAAGCGTCCTGGCTATGCTCGAGGAGACGGTCGGCGGGGGTCGCACCGGCCTGCGCAGCGGCGAGGGGTTCTATCGCTGGGACGATGTCCGCCGCGAGCGGATTCTCCAGCGCCGCGCCCATCAGCTGCGCCATGCCCTGAAGCCTTGAGTCGCGCCGCGCGCCGTCTGGCCGGCCGCGCTGCCGGGACTGGCGAAGCGGCGCCGAAGATGGGAAGCCCTGCAGGGCGTCGAGGGAGAAAACAGCCCGTGAGGGCCGTTGGAAGAGCATAAAACCAACAAGGAAGACCGCGATGACTACCTATGCCACAGACAGTCGCTATGCCGAAGAAGAAGACAGTCGCTATGCCCGTTTCGCCATCCGCTGCTCGAACTGGGCCGAGCGCTGGTTCCCCGATTCCTGGGTTTTCGCCGTGCTGGCGGTGGTCGTCGTCGCGCTGGCGACGCTGGCCATGGGCGCACGCCCGGCCGCGACCGCCAAGGCCTTCGGCGACGGTTTCTGGAGCCTGATTCCGTTCACCATGCAGATGGCCTTCGTGGTCATCTGCGGCTACGTGGTCGCCAGCTCGCCGCCGGCGGCCCGGCTGATCGACCGGCTCGCGGCTGTGCCGAGCAACGGCCGCACGGCGGTCTGCTGGGTGGCCCTGGTGTCGATGCTGGCCTCCTTGCTGAACTGGGGCCTGAGCCTGGTGTTCGGCGGGCTGCTGGTGCGCGCGCTGGCACGGCGCGAGGAGCTGCGGATGGACTACCGCGCCGCCGGTGCCTCCGCCTATCTGGGGCTGGGCGCGGTGTGGGCGCTCGGCCTGTCCTCCTCGGCGGCGCAGCTGCAGGCGAATCCGGGCAGCCTGCCGCCGTCGATCCTGTCGATCACCGGGGTGATTCCCTTCACCGAGACGATCTTCCTCTGGCAGTCAGGGGTGATGCTGGTAGCGCTGATCGGGGTGTCGCTGCTGATCGCCTACGCCACCGCGCCGGGCGCCGCCAGCGCCCGCGTCGCCCAGGACTGCGGGGTCGACCCGGGCTTCGCGCCGCCGCCGCTGGCGCCGCGCACGCGGCCCGGCGAATGGCTGGAATACAGCCCGCTGCTGATCGTCCTGCTGGTGCTGCTCGCCGCCGGCTGGCTGGCCCAGGAGTTCGCCAGCAAGCCGGCCATCGAGGCGATTTCCGGACTCAATACCTACAACCTGCTGTTCCTGATGCTCGGCGCGCTGCTCCACTGGCGGCCGCGCAGTTTCCTCGACGCCGTGGCGCGGGCGGTCCCGACCACCGCCGGGGTGATGATCCAGTTTCCGCTGTACGGCTCCGTCGCCGCGATCATGACCAAGGTCGCCGGTGGCGACGGCCAGACCCTCGCGCACCACATCTCCACGCTCTTCGTGCAGATCGCCTCGCACGATACCTACGCCCTGCTGATGGGGGTGTATTCGGCCGTGCTCGGCTTCTTCATCCCGTCGGGGGGCGGCAAGTGGATCATCGAGGCGCCCTACGTGATGCAGGTCGCCAACGAGCTGCACTACCACCTGGGCTGGGCGGTGCAGATCTACAACGCAGCCGAGGCGCTGCCCAACCTGATCAACCCCTTCTACATGCTGCCGCTGCTCGGCGTGCTGGGGCTGAAGGCGCGCGACGTGATCGGTTTTTCCTTCGTCCAGTTGCTGGCGCACACACCGCTGGTGCTGGTGCTGCTCTGGGCGCTGGGGACCACGCTGGAGTACCGGATGCCGGTCATGCCCTGACGGGGGCGGCCCCGGCGCAGCCAAAAGCGGGCCACCCGGGGTGGCCCGCTGGGCTCAGGGGGTACTGGCGGAGGCCGTCGTCGTCACGCTGTTGCGTTCCCAGCCGCCGCCGAGCGACTTGTACAGGCCGACTTCGCTGTTCAGCTGCTGCAGGCGGTCGGTGAGCAGCTGCTGCTGGGCGGCGAAGAGTTCGCGCTGGGCGTCGAGCACCGTCAGGTAGTTGTCGACGCCCTCGTCGTAGCGCTGGCGGGCCAGCTCGTAGTAGGCCTGGTTGTTGTCGACCAGGTCGCCCTGGGCCTTGAGCTGGTCGTCGTAGGTGCCGCGCGCGGCCAGGCCGTCGGCGACCTCGCGGAAGGCGGTCTGGATGCTGTACTCGTAGCCGGCGATGTTGATGTCCTTCTGCAGCTTGGCGTATTCCAGGTTCGACCTGAGCCGCCCGAAGGTGAAGATCGGGACGGTGATCGTCGGCACGAAGCTCCAGGTCCCCGAGCCGGCGTCGAACAGGCCGGACAGGTCGCGGCTGGCGGTACCCGCCCGGGCGGTCAGGCTGACGCTCGGGAAGAACGCCGCGCGCGCCGCGCCGATGCTGGCGTTGGCGGCCAGCAGGCGGTGTTCGGCGGCGCGGATGTCCGGCCGGCGCAGCAGCAGGTCCGAAGGCAGCCCGGCGGGGAAGTCGGCGAGCATGGCGTCCTTGACCTCGAGGCCCGCCGGCAGGTCGGCGGGGATCGGGCCGCCGATCAGCAGCTGCAGGGCGTTGGCGTCCTCGGCGATCTGCCGGGTGTAGAGCGCCTTCTGCGCGCGGGCCTGGTCGACCAGGGTCTTCGCCTGGCGCACGTCGAGCTGCGAGGAGATGCCGACTTCCTCGCTGGCCTCGATCAGTTTCAGGCTCTCCTGGTAGCTGGCCAGGGTCGACTCGGTCAGCTTGAGCTGGGCCTGGTCGGTGCGCCAGGCGAAATAGGCGGTGGCCACGTCGCCGACCAGGGCAATGTGCACGTTGCGCCGGTCTTCCTCGGTGGCCAGGTAGTCCTCCTCGGTCTGGCGGGTGAGGCTGCGGATGCGTCCGAAGAAGTCCGCCTCCCAGGCGCTGGTGCCGAGCGTCACCGAGTGGTGGGTCTGGATGAAGGCCTCGGCCTTGGTGGTGGTCGTGCTGGTGCCCGACTGGCCGCCGCCGCTGCCGCTGCCGCTGCCCCCGGAACCGCCGCCGCCGCCGCTGCGATAGTCGGCCGGCCAGCGCTGGCGGCTCTGGGTGCCTTCCACGCCGATCTCCGGGAACAGCTCGGCGCGCTGCACGCGGTACAGCGCCCGGTAGGCTTCCACGTTGAGCACCGCCTGGCGCAGGTTGCGGTTGTTGTCCACGGCCAGCTCGACCATCCGCCTGAGCGCCGGGTCGCGGAAGAACGCCTCCCAGCCCAGGTCCGCGGCCGGTCCGGCGGCCGGCTGCTCCGGCGCATAGGCCGCGCCCTGCGGCCAGGCGGCGTCGACCGGCGCTTCCGGGCGCAAGTAGTCGGGGATCAGGGTGCACCCCGGCAGCGCCAGGGCGCAGGCCACCGCCAGGCTCAGGTATCCGTGCTTCATCCGATTTGCGCGAGAAACTCCGTCCTTTAGGGCGGGGAGGGATAGCGCGGCGCTCGCAGAGCGCCCCTGTTCTCGCTGCCTCCTTCTCAGGTGGTTGCTATCTTTACATTGATTTGTTTATTCAGAGACATGACGAAACGCGCCTACCAATACCGCTTCTACCCAACTCCCGAACAAGCAGAACTGCTTGCCAGGACGTTCGGGTGCATGCGTTTCGTCTACAACTCGGTGTTGCGCTGGCGTACCGATGCGTTCTTCAAGGAACAGCAGGCGGTCGGTTACACGCAGGCCAGCGCCCGGCTGACGGCGATCAAGACGCTGCCGGAAACAGCCTTTCTCAACGAGGTGTCGAGCGTCCCGCTCCAGCAGTGCCTCCGCCACCAGCAGGCGGCGTTCAAGAGCTTCTTCGAGGGACGGGCCAAGTACCCGGCCTTCAAGAGCAAGAAGCACCGGCAGTCCGCCGAGTTCACCCGTTCGGCCTTCCGTTACCGTGACGGAACGCTGTTCCTCGCCAAGTGCGACGAGCCTCTGGCTATCCGCTGGAGTCGGCCACTTCCCTGTGAGCCTTCTACCGTTACCATCTCCAAGGACTGCGCAGGCCGGTACTTCGTCTCCTGCCTGTGCGAGTTCGAGCCAGAGGCCCTGCCCGTCACGCCGAAGACGATCGGCATCGACCTGGGCTTGAAAGACCTGTTCGTCACCTCCGAGGGCGAACGAGTCGGCAATCCCCGCCATACGGCCAGATACGCCGCCCGCCTTGCCAAAGCGCAACGTCGACTGAGCAGGAAGACGCTCGGCTCGAAGAACCGCGCCAAGGCTCGGCTGAAGGTGACCCGTATTCACGCCAAGATCGCCGATTGCCGGACGGACCGCTTGCACAAGCTGTCCCGCAGACTGATCAACGAGAACCAAGTGGTCTGCATCGAGTCCCTCGCCGTGAAGAACCTGATCCGCAACCCGAGACTGAGCAAAGCCATCGCCGATGCCGGCTGGGGCGAGTTCGTCCGCCAGCTGGAATACAAGGGTGGCTGGGCCGGGAGGCAGGTGGTCGGGATCGACCGCTGGTATCCCAGTTCCAAGCGCTGCTCGCGTTGCGGGAACACAGTCGCTTCCCTGCCCATGCAGATCCGCTCCTGGACCTGCCCGGAGTGCGGAACCGCGCATGACCGCGACGTGAACGCCGCGGTCAACATCAAAGCCGCCGGGCTGGCGGTGTTAGCCCTTGGAGAGAATGTAAGTGGCATCGGTCAAGTACCGTTGTCCTGTTCTCGTTGAATTGGGAATTCCCTTCCTTCAGGGAGGGGAGCAGTCAAGCAGTCACTCCTTGCGTTTCTTCGGCCGTCTTCTCTTTCCTTTCGAACACCCTGGCCACCGTGACGTAGAACAGCGGCACGAAGAATATAGCTAGGAAGGTCGCCGCCAGGGTCCCGCCGAGCACGCCGGTGCCGATCGAGTGCTGGCTGCCGCTGCCGGGGCCGATGGCGATGGCCAGCGGCAGCACGCCGAGGGCGAAGGCGATCGAGGTCATGATGATCGGCCGCAGGCGCAGGCGCGCGGCCTCGCTGGCGGCCTGCAGCAGGGTGCGGCCCTGGTGTTCGTGGAGGTCCTTGGCGAACTCGACGATGAGGATCGCGTTCTTCGCCGCAAGACCCATGGTGGTGAGCATGCCGACCTGGAAGAACACGTCGTTGGACAGCCCGCGCAGGATCGTGGCGGCCACCGCGCCGAGCACCCCGAGCGGTACCACCAGCATCACCGAGAAGGGCACCGACCAGCTTTCGTACAGTGCCGCCAGGCAGAGGAACACGATCAGCAGCGACAGCGCGTAGAGCGCCGGGGCTTGCGAGCCGGCGGCGCGTTCCTCGTAGGACAGCCCGGTGTAGGCGATGCCGATGCCCGGCGGCAGCTGGGCGGCGATGCGGTTCACCACCGCCATGGCGTCGCCGGTGCTGTAGCCGGCGGCCGGCTGACCGAGGATCTCCACCGAGCCGATGCCGTTGTAGCGCTCCAGCTTGGGCGAGCCGTAGACCCACTGGCCGCTGGCGAAGGCCGAGAAGGGCACCATCTCGTCCTGGGCGTTGCGCACGTACCACTTGTCGAAGTCTTCCGGGGCCAGGCGCGCGTCCTGCTTACCCTGGACGTAGACCCGCTTGACCCGGCCGCGGTCGATGAAGTCGTTGACGTAGGACGAACCCCAGGCCACCGACATGGTGTTGTTGATCTCCTCGATGGAGACCTGCAGCGCACGAGCCTTCTCGTCGTCGATGGTCACCTGGTACTGCGCCTCGTCGTCCTTGCCGTTGGGGCGCACCATGGTCAGCATCGGCTCCTGCGCGGCCAGCCGCAGGAACTGGTTGCGCGCCGCCATCAGCGCCTCGTGGCCGAGGCCGGCGTAGTCTTGCAGGAAGATGTCGAAGCCGGTGGCGTTGCCCATCTCGCGCACCGCCGGCGGCACCACCGGGATCACCATGGCATCCTTGATCCTGGCGAAGCGCACCGCCGCCCGCTGGGCCAGGGAGAAGATGTCCAGGCCGGGGCGCTCGCTGAAGGGTTTCAGGCTGACGAACAACAGGCCCGAGCTCTGCCCGCGGCCGGCGAAGTTGAAGCCGTTGACGGTGAACGCCGAGGCCACGGTGGCGCCTTCCTCGTTGAGCAGGTAGTCGCGCGCCTCGGCCAGCACCGCTTCGGTACGCTCGGCGCTGGAGTTGGGCGGCAGCTGCACCTGCACGAACAGCGTGCCCTGGTCCTCGTTGGGCAGGAAGGAGCCGGGCAGCTTCTGGAACATGAAGGCGACGCCGCCGATCAGCAGTAGGTAGATCAGCATGAAGCGCCAGCGCCGCTTGATGATCCCGCCCACGCCGCGCTGGTAGCCGTCGGCGCTGCGCTCGAAGGTGCGGTTGAACCAGCCGAAGAAGCCGCGCTTCTCGTGATGCTCGCCCTGGGCGACCGGCGCGAGCAGGGTGGCGCAGAGCGCCGGGGTGAAGATCAGGGCGATCAGCACCGAGAAGGACATCGCCGAGATGATGGTGATCGCGAACTGCCGGTAGATGACCCCGGCGGAGCCGCCGAAGAAGGCCATCGGCAGGAACACCGCGGAGATCACCAGGGCGATGCCGACCAGCGCGCCGGAGATCTGCCCCATCGACTTGCGGGTCGCCTCCTTCGGCGACAGGCCTTCCTCGACCATGATCCGCTCGACGTTCTCCACCACCACGATGGCGTCGTCGACCAGCAGGCCGATGGCCAGCACCATGGCGAACATGGTCATCACGTTGATGGTGAAGCCGCAGGCGAACAGCACGCCGAAGGTGGCCAGCAGCACCACCGGCACCGCCAGGGTGGGGATCAGGGTGGCGCGGAAGTTCTGCAGGAACAGGTACATCACCAGAAAGACCAGCACGATGGCCTCGAACAGGGTGTGCACCACCGCTTCGATGGAGGCGGAGACCATCGGCGCGGTCTCGTAGGGGTAGACCACCTCGACGCCTTCGGGCAGGTAGGGCTTGAGGTTGTCCACCGTCTCGCGCACCGCCTTCACGCTGTCCAGCAGGTTGGCGCCGGGGGCCAGGCGCAGGGCCATGCCGGCGGCCGGCATGCCGTTGTATTTGGAGGCGATGGAGAAGTTCTCGGCGCTCAGGCCGACCTCGGCGACGTGCTTGAGGCGGATCTGCGAGCCGTCGCGGTTGACCTTGAGGAGGATCTCCTTGAACTCGTCGGCGGTGCGCATCCGAGTCTTGCCGATCACCGTGGCGTTGAGCTGCACGCCCTTGCTGGCCGGCAGGCCGCCGAGCTGGCCGGAGGAGACCTGCACGTTCTGCGCGGAGACGGCGTCGACCACGTCCTGCGGGGTGAGCTGGTAGCTGTTGAGCTTCTCCGGATCGAGCCAGATGCGCATCGCATACTGCGAGCCGAACACCTGGAAGTCGCCGACCCCCTTGGTCCGCGAGATCGGGTCCTGGAGGTTGGAGGTGATGTAGTTGCCCATGTCGAAGCCGGACATCCGCCCGTCGGTGGACACCAGGCCGAGGATCAGCATGAAGTTGACCTGGTACTTCACCACCCGGATACCCTGGCGCTGCACTTCCTGGGGCAGCATCGGGGTGGCCAGCTGCAGCTTGTTCTGCACCTGGACCTGGGCGATGTCGGGGTTGATGCCCTGCTCGAAGGTCACGGTGATCTGCAGGCTGCCGTCGGCGTTGCTGACCGAGGAAATGTAGCGCAGCCCGTCGAGGCCGTTGAGCTGCTGCTCGATCACCTGCACCACGGTGTCCTGCACCGTCTGCGCCGAGGCGCCGGGGTAGGTGACGCTGATCTGGATCGCCGGCGGGGCGATGTTGGGGTACTGGGTGATCGGCAGCTTGAGGATGGCCAGGCCGCCGCCGAGCATGAGCACCAGGGCGATCACCCAGGCGAAGATCGGCCGGTCGATGAAAAAGCGCGACATGGCTCAGCGTCCCCCTTGGCCGGTGGCCGGGGCGAAGTCGGCGACCAGGTTGACGTTGCCGGCCTCGACCGGCTTGACCGTGGCGCCGCCGCGCACCCGCTGGGTGCCTTCGACGACGATCCGCTCGCCGCCGGCCAGGCCCTTGCCGATCAGCCAGGCGTTACCCACGGTGCGCAGGGTTTCCAGTTCGCGCAGCTCGACGCTGTTGTCCGGCTTGACCACCCAGGCGGTGGCGACGCCGCGGACATCGCGAATGACCGCCTGCTGCGGGACCAGGATGGCGTTCTGCTGCACGCCTTCCTTGAGCTGGGCGTGGACGAACATGCCGGGCAGCAGCTTGCGCTCGGGGTTGGGAAACACCGCGCGCAGGGTCACCGAGCCGGTGCCCTGGTCGACGTTGACCTCGGAGAACTTCAGGGTGCCGGTCAGCGGATAGACGCTGCCGTCCTCCAGGGTCAGGCTGACCTCGGCCTGGTCCTTGCCGCTGCTCTGCAGGCGGCCGGACTCCAGCGCGCTGCGCAGTTCGAGGAGGCGGACGATCGGCTGGGTGACGTCGACGTAGATCGGGTCGAGCTGGTGCACCGTGGCCAGCGCCTGGGTCTGGCCGGTAGTGACCAGCGCGCCTTCGGTGATGGTGGAGCGGCCGATGCGTCCGCTGATCGGCGCCAGCACCTTGGTGTACTGCACGTCGATGCGCCGGACCCGCACCTCGGCCTGGGCCTGCTTCAGGGCGGAGATGGCGTCGTCGTACTGCTGGCGGCTGACCGCGCTGGTCTGCAGCAGGCGCTCGTAGCGCCTGGCGAGGTTCTCGGCGTTGGCCAGGTTGGCTTCGCTGCGGGCCACTTCCGCCTCGTAGGTGCGCGGGTCGATCTGGTAGAGCGGCTGGCCTTTCTTCACCTCGCTGCCTTCGGTGAACAGGCGCTCCTGGAGGATGCCGCCGACCTGCGGGCGGACTTCGGCGACGCGGAAGGCCGAGGTGCGGCCCGGCAGGTCGGTGGTCAGGGTCAGCGGCTGGGCCTGCACGGTATACACGCCGACTTCTGCGGGCGGGGGTGCGGGGGCGGCCGCCTGCTCGGCCTCCTTGCACGCCGCCAGCAGCAGGATTGCGGCCAGCGGCAGGCTTTGGATGAAGGGGAACGGCGCTCTGCGTTTCACGGGGCGGGTCTCCTGACGAAAGGGGGAAGGAGGATTTTTGTACCGTATTGCGGTGCAGTGTATCATTAGGTGGTTTTTGCGGGGTAATAGTGGATTCGTAAAAACCTGTGACAGACGAGAAAATGCCGGCCGGTCCAGGGAGGAGCGGCAGGGATGGTCGATTCGACGATTCCGCGCCGGGGTTGTGCGGACGGAGGGGCCGCGATGATTTTGACGAGTAGCCAGCGATGAGCAGACAAGAGCCGGAAAGCGGCGACGACAGCAAACAGGGCGGCATCCAGGTAATCGCCCGCGCCGCGGCGATCATGCGCACCCTGAGCGAGCATCCCCAGGGGCTCAGCCTGGCGGCCATCGCCCAGGCGGTGGGGTTGCCGCGCTCCACGGTGCAGCGCATCGTCTGCGCACTGGAGGCCGAATACCTGGTCGAGGCCCTCGGTCCCAGCGGCGGCTTTCGCCTGGGCGCAGCGCTGGGGCAACTGGTCCACCAGACCCAGACCGACATCATTTCCCTGGTGCGGCCCTATCTGGAGTGCCTGTCGAACCGGCTGCAGGAGTCGGTGGCCCTGTCCAAGCGGGCCGGCGAGAAGATCCACGTGCTCGACCGCATCGTCGCCGAGCGCGATCTGCGCGTGGTCTTTCCCATCGGCGCCTTCGCGCCCATGCATTCGACCTCGGCCGGCAAGGTGCTGCTGGCCGGCCTCGGCGACGACGAGGTGCGTGCGCTGTTGCCCGATCCGCTGCCGCTGATGACCCGCCACACCCGCGACCTGCCGGCCCTGCTGGCCGAGCTGGCGGAGATCCGCAAGAGCGGCTTCACCTTCGACCACGAGGAGTGCAGCGAAGGCATCAGCGGCGGCTCGGTGTCCCTGGACACCTACCTGGGCTGCTATGCGATCTCCGTGGTGCTGCCCGCGGCGCGCGCCGCCCGGCACATCGAGGCGATCCGCGAGGCGCTGCTGGCCTGCAAGCGCGACATCGAACGGGCGATCGGCCGCGCCGCCTGCCGGCGCTGAGCGGCGGCAGGCGCTATCCGTCGGGCGTGGCGAAGGGAATGGTTTCGCTGCCGCGGGCGGAGCGGCAGAACCCGGCCCCTGCGCAAGGGGGCTGCGCGGGGCCGGGCTGGCGGCTCAGGCCTGCAGGTCGGTGGTGCCGAGCAGTTCGAGTTGGGTGGCGTCGAAGGCGATGTCGGCCTCCGAGAGGCTGTCGACGAGGTTGCCGTCGAGGGCGATCTCGAAGTGGTTGCCCCCGGCGTCGGCCTCGCGGTCCTTGAGGTAGGTCTTGGTGCCGTCCTCGTTCAGCAGCAGGGCGAGGGTGCCGTCGTGACCATTGCCCAGGCCGCTGTAGCCGAGCCCGGAGAGATCGATGAGGTCGGCGCCCGGGGTGAAGTCGACGATGTCGTCGACCCGGCTGGTGTCGCCCTCGTAGTTGCGGAAGCTGTCCTGGCGGTCGGCGAAGCGGAAGGTGTCGGCACCGCCGCCGCCGCTCAGGGTGTCGCGCCCGGCGCCGCCGTCGAGCAGGTCGTTGCCCGCCGCGCCGTCGAGCAGGTCGCGCCCCTCGCTGCTGAGCAGTTGCGCCGCGCCGTCGACGCGGTTGCCCTGCACTGTGGCGTTCAGCGTCTCGTAGTAGTTGCCGGACACCCCGTCGTGGTCGTCGTAGTCCTCCAGGACGATTTCCGCCTTGCCGCCGCCCTGCGCATTGTCGTGAATGTCGTTGTCGAGGAGTTGCACGCCGTCGACGCCGCGCACGCGCACCCCGGCCGCGTCGTTGCCGTAGACCTCGGCGCCCTGCAGGCTGGCGTTGCTGGTCATCTTGATCAGTACGCCTTCCTCGCCGTTGTCGTGGTAGGAACCGCCCTCGATCTGGATGTTGTAGGGATGCTCGATGTCTTCCGAGCCGCGCTGGACCACCAGGCCATTGGCGCCGTTGCCGTAGGCGACGTTGTCGCGCAGGAGGATGTTGTGGCTGCTGGTGACAATGTTGAAGCCGTGGCGGCCGTTGTCGTAGGAGAGGTTGTTCTCGAAGGTGCCGTCGATCTGGAAGTCGCCGACGAAGCCGTCCTTGCCGTTGTCGTGGGCGACGCTGTCGCGGATCGTCAGGTTGATGGTCTGCTCGTGGGGGTCGAAGCCGTAGCGCGACACTTCGCGGATCTCCACCCGCTCGGCGGTGATGTTGTAGTCGGCGCCGTCCTTGCGGGGAATGTAGCCGGTGTAGAAGCCGTCGACCTCGCCCGAGGTGTGATCCTGGTTGCCGTCGATGGTCAGGTCGCTGATCCCGTAGTCGTGGGTCTCCTCGCCATTCTTCGAACGGATGATGCCGGTGAGCTTCTGGTCCCAGCCGTCGACCAGCTTGATCACCGTCTCGCCCATCCCGGCGCCGACGATATGCACGTTGCTCTTGATCATCAGCGCGCCGTCGGAGGCCTCGTCGCCGCCGCTGACCCGGTACTCGCCGGCCGACAGGCGAACGGTGCCGCCCCCGGCCTTGTAGGCGGCGTCTATCGCCGCCTGGATGGCATCCGTATCGTCGGTCTTGCCATCACCCTTTGCACCAAAATCCTTGACATCGAAATCCATCTACTCGCTTCCGTATACTGAATGCGCAGCCGAGCGCGGTTTGAAGGAGTCGAGGCGGGAAATGCCGGCTGGCCTTGCCCTGCCCCCGGCATCGTCGCGACTGTTCGACCTCTGCGCCCGAAGCGCTTCCGGGCGCTTGCGAAGGGCATGGAAAAACGCTCCGGGAGATCAGGCCGACGCGGTACCGGGGGGTGGGACTGGCGTGCCAATGATTGGTTCGCGAGGAAGCGATGGGCGGCACATGCCCCCTGGGAAAGAAAAGCGGATGGTTTTTACGAGTACGAACGTACCGAAATGCTGATGGGACAAGGCCTGCCGAGCGATTGAGGCGGGTTTTGGAGTGCGTTTTCGTGATGCATGTCAATTATTAAAAATAAATTCATAATTCCATAAAGAACTAAATATTAGTTCGTCAGTCTAGGCGAACGGCACCGCGTCGGCCTTTCCGCCGAGCATTTTCCCATGCCCATTCAGGGAGCGCTCGGACGCGCTTCGGGCGCAGGGTCGAACAGTCGCGACGATGCCGGAGGCAGGGAATGCTTGTTCGGGCAGTCGGCATTTCCTCGTCTCACTTCCCTCAAAAGCGCTCGGCTGCGCAATTTGCATACGGAAGCGAAGTAGATGGAGTTCAATGTCAAGGATTTTGGTGCAAAAGGAGATGGACAAACGGATGACACGGACGCCATCCAGGCGGCGATCGATGCCGCCTACAAGGCCGGGGGCGGCACCGTTCGCCTGGAGGCCGGCGAGTACCGGGTCAGCGGCGGCGACGAGGCCTCCGACGGCGCGCTGATCATCAAGAGCAACGTGCATATCGTCGGCGCCGGGATGGGCGAGACGGTGATCAAGCTGGTCGACGGCTGGGACCAGAAACTCACCGGCATCATCCGCTCGGCCAACGGCGAGGAGACCCACGACTACGGGATCAGCGACCTGACGCTCGACGGCAACCAGGACCACACCGAAGGCGAGGTCGACGGCTTCTACACCGGCTACATTCCCGAGGTGGACGGCGCCGACTACAACGTCACCGCCGAACGGGTGGAAATCCGCGAGGTGTCTCGCTATGCCTTCGACCCCCACGAGCAGACCATCAACCTGACGATCCGCGACAGCGTCGCCCACGACAACGGCAAGGACGGCTTCGTCGGCGACTTCCAGATCGACGGCACCTTCGAGAACAACGTCTCCTACGGCAACGGCCGCCACGGCTTCAATCTCACCACCAGCAGCCACGACATCGTTTTTCGCAACAACGTCGCCTATGGCAACGGCGCCAACGGCCTGGTGATCCAACGCAACTCGGAAGACCGGCCTTTGCCCTACAACATCCAGGTCGAGGGGGGGGCCTTCCACGACAACGGCGGGGAGGGTGTGCTGATCAAGATGAGCACCGACGTCACCCTGCAGGGCGCCGAGATCTACAACAACGGCGCGGCCGGGGTGCGCGTGCAGGGCGCCGAGAACGTGCAGATCCTCGACAACGACATTCACGACAATGCGCAGAACGGCGCCAATGCCGAAGTACTCCTGGATGCCTACGACGATACCGGCGGGGCGTCCGGCAACTACTACGAGACGCTGAACGCCACGGTGCAGGGCAACACCATCGTCGGCTCGGCCAACTCCACCTACGGCGTGCTGGAGCGTACCGACGGCACCGACTACAGCACCGTCAGCGACAACAGCATCAGCGGTACCCAGCGCGGCACGGTGCTGCTCGGCGGCGAACACTCGACCTTCAGCGAGTCGTCCGGCGGCTCGGCACAGCTGATCGAGGGCGGCGGCGGCGACGATACGCTGACCGGCACTTCGGCCGGCGACCTGCTCCTCGGCGCCAGCGGCAACGATTACCTGGACGGCGCGTCCGGCGACGACATCCTCGAAGGCGGCGCCGGCCGCGACCGGCTGACCGGAGGCGAGGGCGCCGACCTGTTCCGCTTCACGGCGATCGGCGACAGCTACCACACCGCCAGCAGCAACTTCACCGATCTGATCGTCGATTTCGATGCCCGTCAGGATCGCGTCGACCTCGCCGGACTCGGCTTCAGCGGTCTGGGCGACGGCTACAACGGCACCCTGGCGGTGTTGGCCAGCAGCGACGGTAGCCGCACCTACCTGAAGAGCTACGAAGCCGACGCCGACGGCCGGCGCTTCGTGCTCGCCCTGCAAGGCAACCAGACCGGCCTGCTGGACGCCGACAACGTGATCTTCGCGCGCCGCGCCATCGCCGGCGGCGAGGGCAACGACACCCTGCTCGGCACATCGGCCGCGGAAACCCTCGACGGTGCCGGCGGCGGCGACAGCCTGGCGGGCGGCGGGGGCGACGATCTGCTGAACGGCGGCGCCGGCGCCGACAACCTGTCCGGCGGTCGGGGGCGCGACCACCTGGCCGGCGGCGAGGGGGCGGACGTCTTTAGCGTCGAGTCGCTGACCGACAGCTACCGCACCGCGAGCGACAGTTTCAGCGACCTGATCGCCGACTTCGACCCGGCCAAGGATCGCATCGACCTCTCCGGACTGGGCTTCAGCGGTCTGGGCGACGGCCACGACGGCACCCTGCAGCTGTGGCTCGACAGCGCGAGCAACCGCACCTACCTGAAGAACTTCGACGAGGATGCCGACGGCCGACGCTTCGAGATCGCCCTGGAGGGCGACTTCTCTAGTCTGGGCGAACAGCAGCTGATCCTCGACGGGCGCCAGACCCTGAACGGCAGCAGCGGCGGCGACCGGCTTTCCGGCGGCGCGGCGGCCGAAGAGCTGCTCGGCGGAGCGGGACGCGACCTGCTCGACGGCGGCGCGGGCGACGACCTGCTCGACGGCGGCCTCGGTCGCGACACCCTGACCGGCGGCAGCGGTGCGGACATTTTCCGCTTCGCCGACCGCCTGGACAGCTCCCGCAACTACGCTGCCGGGACCGGCCAGGTCGACGACATCGTCGATTTCACCGTCGGCACCGACCTCCTCGACCTCTCCGCCCTTGGTTACAGCGGTCTGGGCAACGGCCACGACGGTACCCTCATCCTGCTGCTGAACGCGGACGGCACCCGGACCTACCTCAAGGACCGCGAGGCCGACGCCCAAGGCAACCACTTCGAGATCGCTCTCGACGGCAACTACTCCGACAGCCTCTCCGAGGCCGACATCGCCTTCACCGTCAGCGAACTGGAAGTGCTCGGCAGCGCCGGCACCCCGACCGACCTGGCGGCCTGACGCAACGGGCCGCTGCGGCCCGCCTGCCCGGCTCCGGACGGCCCCGCACTCGCCCGGGGCCGGGCGAACTAAAGAATCCCCCGCCAGTCTCATCCGGCAACAACGCAGTCGGCTGTTTCGCCCGCGCGCCTTACCGGCGCCGGCGAGCCGGGCCGTGCAGTCGCGTCCAAGCCGGAGACGGGAAAGACTTGTTCGCACAGTCGACTTTTCCTCCTCCATTTCTCACGCAGCGTCCGGCTGCACATCACTGGATCGGGAAGCGGGCAGATGGATTTCAATGTTAAAGATTACGGGGCGCTGGGCGATGGCGTCAGCGACGATACGGCCGCCATCCAGGCGGCGATCGATGCCGCCTGGATGGCGGGCGGCGGCACCGTCTATCTGCCGGCCGGCGAATACCGGGTCAGCGGCGGCGAGGAGCCCTCCGACGGTTGCCTGATGCTCAAGAGCAATGTCTATCTGGTCGGCGCCGGGATGGGCGAGACGGTGATCAAGCTGGTCGACGGCTCGGACCAGAAGATCACCGGCCTGGTCCGCTCGGCCTACGGCGAGGAAACCAGCAACTTCGGCATGAGCGACCTGACCCTCGACGGCAACCGCGACAACACCACCGGCAAGGTCGACGGCTGGTTCAACGGTTACATCCCCGGCCAGGAGGGCGCCGACCGCGACGTCACCCTGGAGCGGGTGGAAATCCGCGAGATGTCCGGCTACGGCTTCGATCCCCACGAGCAGACCATCAACCTGACGATCCGCGACAGCGTCGCCCACGACAACGGCCTCGACGGCTTCGTCGCCGACTTCCAGATCGACGGGGTGTTCGAGAACAACGTCTCCTACGACAACGACCGCCACGGCTTCAACGTCGTCACCAGCACCCACGACTTCGTCCTGAGCAACAACGTCGCCTACGGCAACGGTGGCGCCGGCGTGGTGGTGCAGCGCGGCTCGTACGACCTTGCCCACCCCGCCAACATCCTCATCGAGGGCGGTTCCTACTACGACAACGGTCTCGAGGGCGTGCTGATCAAGCTGAGCAACAACGTCACCGTGCAGGATGCCGAGATCTACGGCAACGGCTCCTCGGGCGTACGCGTCTACGGCGCCCAGGAGGTGCAGATCCTCGACAATCAGATCCACGACAACGCGCAGAACGGGGGCTATCCCGAAATCACCCTGCAGTCCTACGACGATACCGCCGGGGTTTCCGGCAACTTCTACGCGACGGTCAACACCTGGATCGAAGGCAACGTCATCAGCGGCTCGGCCAACTCCACCTACGGCATTCAGGAGCGCAACGACGGCACCGACTACAGCAGCCTCTACGACAACAGCATCGACGGCGTGCTGGGCGATGCCGTGCTGCTCCAGGGCGCCCACTCGACGGTTTCCGACCAGCCCGGAACCGGCCAGCAGGCGACGATCGAGGGGACCGACGGCAACGACGTGCTGACCGGCAGCGACGCCCACGAGCTGGTCCTCGGCGGGGCCGGCAACGACCGCCTGGACGGCGGCGCCGGCAACGACATCCTCGACGGCGGCGCCGGGCGCGACAACCTGACCGGCGGCGAGGGCGCCGACGTGTTCCGCTTCTCCGCCCGCGAGGACAGCTACCGCACCGCCAGCGCCAGCTTCAACGACCTGATCGTCGACTTCGACCCGGCCAAGGACCGCCTCGACCTCTCCGAACTGGGCTTTTCCGGCCTGGGCGACGGCTACAACGGCACCCTGCTGCTGCAGACCAACGCCGACGGCAGCCGCACCTATCTGAAGAGCCTCGAGGCGGATGCCGAAGGCCGGCGCTTCGAGGTCGCCCTGGAGGGCAACCTCACCGGCCTGCTGACTGCCGACAACCTGCTCTTCGAGCGTGCCGCCATCGAGGGCAGCGCGGGCGACGATGCGCTGCTCGGCACCTCGTCCGCCGAGACGCTGCTCGGTTACGCCGGCAACGACAACCTCGACGGCGCCGGCGGCAACGACCTGCTGGTCGGCGGCGCCGGGCGCGATACCCTCACCGGTGGCGCCGGGGCGGACATCTTCCGTTTCGACGCGCGCTCCGACAGCCAGCGCAACTACGACAGCCCCGACAACCAGGTCGACCGCGTCGTCGATTTCGACCTGGCCGAGGATCGCCTCGACGTTTCCGCGCTGGGCTTTTCCGGCCTCGGCGACGGCTACAACGGCACCCTCGCCGTGGTGCTCAACAGCGCCGGCGACCGTACCTACCTGAAGAGCTACGAGAGCGACGCCAGCGGCTACCGCTTCGAACTCTCCCTCGACGGCAACTACCAGGGGCTGCTCGGCGCCGAGCACTTCGTCTTCGCCGCGCCCGGCGGGCCGCTGCTTCTCGAGGGCACGACCGGCAACGATACGCTGGCCGGCACGGACGCCGACGAAACCCTCCACGGCGGCGGCGGGCGCGATACCCTGAGCGGCGGCGGCGGGGCGGACGTGTTCCGCTTCAGCGAGCTGACCGACAGCTACCGTACGGCCAGTTCGACCTTCAACGACCTGATCGTCGACTTCGACCAGGCCAGCGACCGCATCGACCTCTCCGGCCTCGGCTTCAGCGGCCTGGGCGACGGCTACGACGGCACCTTGGCCGTGCAGGTGAACAGCGCCGGCACGCGGACCTACCTGAAGAGCTTCGAGGCGAATGCCGAGGGCGAGCGCTTCGAGGTCGCCCTGAACGGCAACCACGGCACGCTGGGCGAAGCCAACCTGATCTTCGACGAGCGGGCCGTGCTGAGCGGCAGCGAGTCCGACGATACGATCGTCGGCAGCAGCGCGGCCGAGGAACTGCTCGGCGGAGCCGGGCAGGACAATCTGGATGGCGGGGCCGGCAACGACATCTTCGACGGCGGTGCCGGCCGCGACACCCTGATCGGCGGCAGCGGCGACGACGTCTTCCGTTTCAGCGACCCACTCGACAGCTTCCGCAATTACACCAGCGGGGTGAACGGCACCGACAGCATCGGCGACTTTACCCACGGCGCCGACCTCATCGACCTCTCCGCCCTGGGCTACAGCGGTCTGGGCGACGGCTACGGCGGCACCCTCGCGGTGGTGCTGAACGATGCCGGCACCAAGACCTACCTCAAGGACCTCGACGGCGACGCCGAGGGCAACCGCTTCGAGATCGCCCTGGAGGGCAATCACGTCGACCAGCTTTCCGCGGACGACTTCATCTTCGCCTCCACCCCCGAACTCGAGGCGATCGGCACCCCGCAGTCCGAGCCGGTCGCCGCCTGAGGCGGCACGGGGGGCGCTGTCCGGCGAAAGCGGATGGCGTCCCGCCGATCCTTCCTCTTTTTCCGGCAGGCCTCGACGGATCTCGATCCTCCGGAGCGTTTCTCGCCGCCGCCCATCCCGGTGGGTGGTCGGCGCGTGTGTATAAAATCCAGTCTGAAGAAGCCGCTCGGCTGCCGGCTGTCCGTGCGCAACGGCGCTGGCGCGTTGATCGTCCGGCCCGCCGCCGGGTGCCGTGTCTGCACCGGGCGATCCCCCTCTCCGTCGCTGTGCCGCGCAGGGGCCGTGGCGCAGACTGATATGATCGTGACGCCGAGGACAGGTCTGGGCACGGATCGGTGGCAAAATGTACCGGATGGTTAGTTCTGTTCGGTTATCGACCAGAAGCCCGGTTAGTCGATTGACGCTTTTTTGAGCACTGTCCAAGATTGTCGTCAGGTTGCAGGCCGACTCGTCGGGCAACCAGAGCCCACCACACCATAACAACTTCAAGATTGGTAAACGCTCATGTGCATAGTTCAATTCCGCCAAGCCTGCGTTCTTCCTCGCCATGCCCGTGCGGGTATCCCGCTCCAACGGCATTCGCGCCGCCTGCGTCGTCATTCTTTGGTCTAGTCGCGACCCGATCGTTTTCCGCTGAACCCGCGCCACTCACCGCAACCAGTAATTCCGAGCATTCCCGCCGGCAGGCCGGATGGCCCGTTGCACGCCCGGAAAAGGACGCTTGGCTCCGCCGGCATTACTGGGGCACGAAAGAGGTTCGACCGGGCAGCTGCGCTCCTGGTCCCTGAACGGATGGCTACTGAAAATGTTCACTTCGCAAGGTAATTCCATGGCTACACCTATGGCTGCCGGACCCTCTGCATCGGTCCATGACTCGGTCGGCACCAAGATCCGTGCCGCCCTCGCCGTCGGCAAGGTACGTTGGGGCATGCTCGCCCTGGTGTTCTTCGCCACCACCCTGAACTACATCGACCGTGCCGCCCTGGGCGTGATGCAGCCGATCCTGGCCAAGGAGATGAGCTGGTCCACCATGGACTACGCCAACATCAACTTCTGGTTCCAGGTCGGCTACGCCGTCGGCTTCTTCCTGCAGGGCCGCTTCATCGACAAGGTCGGCGTCAAGCGCGCCTTCTTCTTCGCCGTGCTGCTTTGGAGCCTGGCCACCGGCGCCCATGGCCTGGCGACCTCCGCGGTTGGCTTCATGGTCTGCCGCTTCATCCTCGGCCTGACCGAGGCGGCCAACTACCCGGCCTGCGTGAAAACCACCCGCCTGTGGTTCCCGGCCGGCGAGCGCGCCCTGGCCACCGGCATCTTCAACGCCGGCACCAACGTCGGCGCGATGCTCACCCCCGCGCTGCTGCCGCTGATCCTCAGCGTCTGGGGCTGGCAGGCCGCCTTCGTCGCCATGGCCTCTCTGGGTCTGGTCTGGGTGGTGTTCTGGGCCCTGAAGTACTACAACCCGGAAGAGCACCCGACCGTCAAGCCGGGCGAACTGGCCTATATCCAGAAGGAAGTCGAGCCCGAGCCGGCCAAGGCGTCTCTGGCGAGCATCCTGGGTCGGCGCGGCACCTGGGCCTTCGCCGGGGCCTACATGATCACCGCGCCGGTGTTCTGGTTCTACCTGTACTGGCTGCCGCCGTTCCTCAACCAGCAGTACAGCCTGGGCATCAGCGTCACCCAGATGGGCATCCCGCTGATGGTCATCTGGCTGACCGCCGACTTCGGCAGCATCGGCGGCGGTATCCTCTCCTCCTTCCTGATCGGTCGCGGGATGAATGCGATCCGCGCGCGTCTGCTGTCGATGCTGCTTTTCGCCACCTGCATCTGCTCGGTGGTGTTCGCCGCCAATGCCAGCGGCCTGTGGATCGCGGTGCTGGCGATTTCCCTGGCCGTCGGTGCGCACCAGGCCTGGACCGCCAACATCTGGAGCCTGGTGATGGACTACACGCCCAAGCACCTGATGAGTTCGGTGTTCGGCTTCGGCGGCATGTGCGCGGCGATCGGCGGCATGTTCATGACCCAGCTCGTCGGCTACGTGCTGACCGCCACCAACAACAACTACGCCGTGTTGTTCATCGCCATCCCGAGCATGTACTTCCTGGCGCTGACCTGGATGTTCTTCATGGCGCCACGCAAGCTCGAAGCCTGATAGCCGTTCGCGCACAGCAAGGGGGGCCTTCGGGCCCCCTTCGCTTTTGCGGCTCGAGCAGGCGGGCGATGGCTCAGGACGGGCGCGCTTGTCCGTCGTCGCCGCGCAGGTAGGCCAGCCAGTACATGCCGGCGACCAGCAGGGTGCCGCCGACCAGGTTGCCGGCGGTCACCGCGAGCAGGTTGCCGGCGACGCCGGCGAGCGACAGCGTGCCCTGGCCGTCCAGCACCAGCCCGAACGGCAGGAAGAACCAGTTGGCGATCGAGTGCTCGAAGCCAAGGGCGACGAAGGCGGCGATCGGAAAGAGGATGGCGAGGATCTTGTCGGTCACGCTGCGCCCGGCCATCGCCAGCCAGGTCGCCAGGCACACCAGGGCGTTGCACAGGATGCCGCGGGCGAAGGCTGCGCCGAGGCCGAGTTGCGCCTTGCCGTGGGCGATCTTCAGCGCCATTTCGCCCACCGCGCCGTCGCCCAGGCCGGCGGTGCCCGCCCAGACCACCAGCAGCACGGTGCCCAGGCAGCCGACCACGTTGCCCAGGTAGACCAGCACCCAGTTGCGCAGCACCGCGCGGCTGTCGATCAGCCGGCTCGCCCAGGCCATCGCCAGCAGGTTGTTGCCGGTGAACAGTTCGGCGCCGCCGATCACCACCAGCACCAGGCCTAGGCAGAAGCTCAGGCCGCCGAGCAGCCGGGAGGGGCCGAGGCCCAGGCCGCTTTCGCTGAGTACCACGGTGTAGAGCAGGGCGCCCAGGGAGACGAAGGCACCGGCGAGCACCGCCAGCACCAGCACGGTGAGGGCGTCGGCGCGGGCTTTCGCGACGCCCATGCCTTCGATCCGCCGGGCGATCTGCGCCGGCTGGTAGGCTTCGCCGAAGAGGTGTTCCTGAGCCATGAGAGAGGGTCCGCTGTGCCGACCCGGCGTCGGCAGAGGCCGCACTCTAGAGGGGATGGCTTTGGCCTGTCCACCGGGCGCCGCCGGCTCGCGCCGGCAGCGCCTGCAGGCGGCGTCAGTCCAGCGCCTGCGCCGGGCCGAAGAACTCGTAGTGGCACTGTGCTTGCGGTACGCCGAGTTCGCGCAGTTGCCGCTTGACCTGGGCCATGAACGGCTGCGGGCCGAGGAAGTAGGCCTGCAGGTTGCGCTCCGCCGGCAGCCAGGCGGCCAGGCGCTGCGCGTCGAGCCGGCCGCTGGCGTCGGCGCGGTCCTCGGCGCGCGGCTCGCTGTAGCAGAAGAACGGCTTGAGCTGCGGATGCCGCGCGGCCAGCGCCTCGATCTGCTGGCGGAAGGCCTGTACGCCGCCGTGGCGCGCGCAGTGGATGAAGCGGATCGGCCGGCCGCCGGGCAGCGCCGCTTCCAGCATGGCCAGCAGCGGGGTGACGCCGACGCCGGCGCCGATCAGCACCAGCGGCTTGTCCGACGCATCGAGGACGAACTCGCCGGCCGGCGGGAAGAGTTCCAGGCGGTCGCCTTCGCGGACCTGCTCGTGCAGGTGGCGGGAGACCCGGCCCTCGGCGTGGCGCTTGACGCTGATGCGGTATTCCTCGCCGTTCGACGCCGCCGACAGCGAGTAGTTGCGGCGCACTTCCTCGCCGTCGAGGAGCAGGCGCAGGCCGATGTACTGGCCGGGCAGGAAGGCCGGCAGGGCGCCGCCGTCCGCCGGGCGCAGGTGGAAGGAGACGATTTCCTCGCTCTCCACCACCTTGCGCGCCACGCGGAACGCCCGCGCCCCGCGCCAGCCGCCCGGTGCGGCGGCGTTGGCGGCGTAGGCCGCTTCCTCGGCGCCGATCAGCAGCCCGGCGAGCATCCCGTAGGCCGCGCCCCAGGCGTCGAGCACCGCGTCGGTGGCGATCTCTTCGCCGAGCACCTCGCGGATCGCGCGCAGCAGGCAGGCGCCGACGATCGGGTAGTGCTCCGGCAGCACCTGCAGCGAGACGTGCTTGTTGACGATCTGTCCGACCAGCGGGCCGAGCGCCTCCAGGCGGTCGATGTGCCGGGCGTACATCAGCACGGCGCCGGCCAGCGCCCGCGGCTGCTCGCCGCTGGCCTGGTGGGCCTGGTTGAACAGCGGGCGCACTTCGGGGTACTCGGCGAGCATGATCCGGTAGAAGTGGCGGGTCAGGGCTTCGCCGCCGGTTTCCAGCAGCGGCACGGTGGCCTTGACGATGGCGCGTTGTTGATCGGTCAGCATGGGCGACTCCTGTAACGGTACTTGCAAGGGGGCGGTCGCTCGAGGCGCCGCCAGCGATACAGTAATTGCCATCAGTTTTCGTGCCAGGGCCGCAGGCCGCGGAAATCGCCGGCCGGTTGCCTATTGCTGTTCTTTTGACTACGGTGCTGCGTAGTCAACCAGACAGCATGTTATCGAAATGACTACGCATCCGCTGCTTGCCGCCTTTCTTCCGTTGGTCGCCGACCTGACCCGCGAACTGCCGGAGGACGAGCGCTACCGGCGCCTGCTCGGCGCTCTGCGTCGGCTGCTGCCGGCCGACGCCGCGGCGCTGTTGCGTCTGGACGGCGATCTCTTGGTACCGCTGGCGGTGGACGGGCTGAGCCCGGACACCCTGGGGCGGCGCTTCCGCCTCGCCGAGCACCCGCGCCTGCAGGCGCTGCTGGAGCGGCGCGGTGCGACCCGCTTCGCCAGCGACTGCAGCCTGCCCGATCCCTACGACGGCCTAGTCGAAGGACTTTCCAGCCAACTGGAGGTCCACGATTGCCTCGGCTGTCCGCTGTACCTGGACGAGCGCCCCTGGGGCCTGCTGACCCTGGATGCCCTCGACCCGGCGCGCTTCGACGGCATCGACCTGACGACCCTGGAGGCGTTTGCCAGCCTGGCGGCCGCCACCGTGCAGGTCGGCGAGCGGATCAGCGCGCTGACCCGCCGCGCCGAGCGCGACGAGCGGCTGATGGAGGCCTACCGCGAGGCCGCCGACCGCCAGGCCGGTCACGAACTGATCGGCCAGAGCCGCGCCCACCGGCGCCTGCTGGAGGAGATCGCGGTGGTCGCCGGCAGCGACCTGAGCGTGCTGGTCAGCGGCGAGACCGGGGTCGGCAAGGAACTGGTGGCCCAGGCCATCCACGCTGCTTCGGCGCGTGCCCACAAGCCGTTGATCAGCCTGAACTGCGCGGCGCTGCCCGATACCCTGGTGGAGAGCGAACTGTTCGGCCACGTGCGCGGTGCCTTCTCCGGGGCGGTGGCCGAGCGCAGCGGCAAGTTCGAGTTGGCCGACGGCGGCACCCTGTTCCTCGACGAGGTCGGCGAACTGCCGCTGGCGGTGCAGGCCAAGCTGCTGCGGGTGCTGCAGAGCGGCCAGCTGCAGCGGGTCGGCTCCGACCGCGAGCACCGGGTGGACGTGCGGGTGATCGCCGCGACCAACCGCGACCTGGCCGGCGAGGTGCGTGCCGAGCGCTTTCGCGCCGACCTCTACCACCGCCTCAGCGTCTATCCGCTGCCGGTGCCGCCGCTGCGCGAGCGCGGCCGCGACGTGCTGCTGCTGGCCGGCTTCTTCCTCGAGGAGAACCGCGCGCGCCTCGGCCTGCGCGGCCTGCGCCTGAGTACCGAGGCCCAGGCCGCGCTGCTCGCCTACGACTGGCCGGGCAACGTGCGCGAGCTGGAGCACCTGATCGGCCGTGCGGCGCTCAGGGCGATGGCCGGCGGCGAGCACCGGCGGATTCTCAGCGTCGGCCCGGAGCTGCTGGATCTGCCGGCTGCCGTGAGCAGCGAGACGCCTGCGGCCGACGCCGCACAGGCGCCGGCGACGGGCGACCTGCGCCAGGCGGTGGAGGGGTTCCAGCGCGAGCGCATCCTCGCCGCTCTCGAGGCCCACGACCACAACTGGGCCGCCGCGGCCCGTGCGCTCGGCGTGGACCGCGCCAACCTGCATCGCCTGGCCAGGCGTCTGGGGTTGCGCTGAGGGCGCGGCGCCGTTGTAGGAGCCAGCTTGCGGCGATCCGCTGGTAGGGCGGGTGCAACCCGCCGGACGTGGTGGGAGCCGCTCCACAAGGCGGGTTTCACCCCCTACGCCCTACGGTTCGAGAAGCAGCAAACTCCGGCGGATCGGTGGGGTGCCGGAGCGGGGTCAGGCCTGGGCGGTGGCCTTTTCCAGCAGCGCTTGCAGGCTGCCGTCGGCTTCCATCTCGAGGACGATGTCGCAGCCGCCGATCAGTTCGCCGTTGACGAACAGCTGCGGAAAGGTAGGCCACTGGAACAGCTTCGGCAGCTTCTCGCGGATGTGCGGGGCGGCCAGCACGTTGACGAAGGCGAAGGGCTTGCCGATCTTGCTCAGGGCGCCGACGGCGGCACGGGAAAAGCCGCATTCCGGTGCCGCGGGGGTGCCCTTCATGTAGAGGATCACCGGGTTCTCGGCGATCTGCTTGCGAATGCGTGCTTCGGTGTCCAGTACTTGCATGGTTCTCTCCTTATGCCGGCAGGGCAGCGGTGTGCTGCGCGCGGATGCCGTGTGCCTTGACCGCGCGCGACGGCCTGGCCTGCCAGGCGGCGTAGCCACCCTCCAGGCTGTAGCAGTTGATGAAGCCGAATTCGCCGAACAGGCGCGCCATGTCCGGGCTGGAATCGCCGTCGGCGCAGCAGAAGATCAGGTGCACCTGCTTCGGGGTGACCTTCAGCAGGGTGCGCAGGTTCAGGTCGCTGAGATGGATGGCGCGCGGATCGTGCCCCTGGCAATAGGCGCGGGCGTCGCGGGTATCCAGCAGCATGACATTGTCCTGGCCGGTCAGCAGGGCTTCGGCCTGCTCGACGCCGATGCGGGCGAACGGGGTCATACTTCTTCTCCGAAACAGTCGTGGTAGGTGGGGCACTGCTCGCAGCTGGGCGAGCGGCAGACGTAGCCGCCTTCCTGTTCGCACAGCTGTTTGTAGAAGAACTTCTTCCAGCGCATGTTGCGCACGTTGCGCGCGGCGAGGCTGGGGAAGTTGTGCGTCAGAAGGTCGTGCAGCTGCTGGCGGGATTCCAGCCCCAGGTCGCGCCACAGGTGGTCGCCGCCCAGGCAGGCAGCGGCGACGATGCTGGCGATCCAGATTTCCTCCGGGGCGTCGCCGCGCCGGCTGCCGAGCAGCAGGTCGCGCAGTTCTTCCCATTCGTCGCGGCGCATTTCCAGCAGGTCTTCGCGCAGCTCGCTGCATTCGTGGGCCAGCGAGCCCTGGCCGGCGCTGGTCTGGGTGGCCAGCGCGGGGAAATAGGTGCGGATCAGCTCGGCGTAGCTCTGCTCGTCGAGGCCCAGCTGGAACGGCAGGCAACTCAGTCCGCCGCGCTGGGAGCGGACGATCTGCTCCAGCCAGAGGCGGTTGGCGCCATCTTGGCGCACGGCTGGCGGGATGGCCTCCTGGAAGGCCACTGCCGAGGCCATTACTGGCTCCCCGCGGCCAGGCAGCCGATCGAGCCCTGGCCGACCGCGCAGCTTTCCAGCTCGGCATCGGGCTCGGGCAGATCGCCCTGGGTCGGCAGGTGGGTACACAGTTTGACCAGGTCGAAACCGGCCATGTACTGCGAGCCGTAGCGGATCAGCGGGCGACGGATCAGGATCGGGTTGGCCAGCATCATCTCCAGCGCCTGGCTGGCGGTCAGTTGCGCGGGGTCCAACTCGCCGTACTTGATCGCCGGCGCCGAGCGGTTGAACCACTCGACCACCGGCCGCTCGCCGAAGAACGAGCGCAGGCGTTCGGACGTCCAGGGTTCGCTGAGCAGATTGCGGACTTCCAGCTGCAGGCCGGCCGAGCGCAACAGCTGCTTCTGCAGACGGTTGGTGGCGCAGCCGGGTTTTTCGTAGAAGACGATACTGGTGCTGGTCATCTCGGCTCTCCTCTCAGCGGGCCTGGATTTCGCGCATGGCTTCGGCCAGACGCTCCGGAGGAATGCCGGTCAGCGAGCCCGGGGGGTTGGCGGGGGTGCCGTCGGCGAGCAGGATCGCGCCTTCGACCGGACAGATGCTCGCACACTGCTTTTCTTCGTAGCCCCCGTCGCACTCGGTGCACTTGCTTGCACTGATCTTGAAGTGCGAGCCACCCTCGGAGATCGCGTCACTCGGACAGACATCGACACAGGCCCAACAATTGACACAGGATTCCACAATCTTCAGCGCCATAACGCACCTCCACGCAATCCTCGAACTGTCCCGTACCCTGCTCAGGCCTTGGCCTGCAGCAGGGCTCCGTCATTTTCCAGGCGACCCGACTCGATCATTTCCCGGTAGACCGCCATGACCGCTTCCTCGATCGGCTCCATGGCGTGTTCGCCATTGGGCTGGATGCCGGCGGCTTCCAGGTCGCTCCAGGGCTCGAAACCGATCTTCGAACAGAGCACCGCCTCGCAACCTTTCAGGGCGCGCAGGCTGCCGGCAAGGGCACTTTCCTTCTCGCCGCAGGTGTCGTTGCCGACGCAGTACTGGTCGACCCGGCGGTGGCCGATGAAGCGCACGCCGGACGTCGAGGCCTCGTACACCAGGAACTCGCTGGCATGGCCGAAGTGCTGGTTGATCAGTCCGCCGCCGCTGGTGGCCACGGCCATCAGCACCGGACGGTAGCGGCCGCTCGTGCTGTTCTGTACGGATGCAACAGACAGGCCAGCCAGCCGGGCCTTCTTCGCGGACTTCTCGTCCAGCTCTTCCTTGATCGCGGCATGGATGGCGGCGCGCTTGACCATCGCCGCTTCGTAGTCGATGTCCATCGACTCGATCTTGTCGAGGGTGAACTCGTCGCCGCGATCCTCGCCGAGCATGCCGACCGCATCGGCGCGGCACTGGCGGCAATGGCGCATCATGTTCATGTCGCCGGCACAGGCGTCCTGCAGGTCCTGCAGTTCTTCCGGCTCGGGGCTGCGCTGGCCCATCACGCCGTAGAAGGTGCCGTGCTCGGGCTCGGCGATCAGCGGCATGACGTTGTGCAGGAAGGCGCCCTTGGCCTTGACGATCTTGCTCACTTCCTTCAGGTGTTCGTCGTTGACCCCGGGGATCAGCACCGAGTTGACCTTCACCAGGATGCCGCGTGCGACCAGCATCTCCAGACCCTTCTGCTGCTGCTCGATGAGGATCTTGGCCGCCTTGACGCCGCGAATGCGCTTGTTGTTCCAGTAGATCCACGGATAGATCTTGGCACCGACCTCGGGGTCCACGCAGTTGATGGTGATGGTCACGTGGTCGATGTTGTGCTTGGCCAGCTCGTCGACGCACTCCGGCAGGGCCAGGCCGTTGGTGGAGACGCACAGCTTGATGTCCGGCGCCTGCTCGCTGAGCATGCGGAAGGTCTCGAGGGTGCGCTGCGGGTTGGCCAGAGGGTCGCCGGGGCCGGCGATGCCGAGCACGGTCATCTGCGGGATGGTGGCGGCCACGGCCTTGACCTTCTTGACCGCCTGTTCGGGGGTCAGTACCTCGGACACCACGCCCGGCCGCGACTCGTTGGCGCAGTCGTACTTGCGGTTGCAGTAGTGGCACTGGATGTTGCAAGCAGGGGCCACCGCCACGTGCATCCGCGCGAAATAGTGGTGCGCTTCTTCCGAATAGCAGGGGTGGTTGTGCACCTTCTCGCGAATGTGGTCCGGCAGGTGGGAGAGCTGATCGTTCGTGCTGCCGCAGCTACTTGAGGAGCAGCCGCCAGCGCTTTGCTGCCCCCCATTGTTTTGCCCAAGTACGCTCAGTTCCATGGTCTGGTCTCCGGCTGAGAGAGTCTTTACCCCAAGAGCCCAGCAATACCCGTGCCGATTAATTAAGTATCTGTTTTTAAAGGATTTAGTTGAAAATTCAGGGTCCGGTTTGTCGCGCAACGGACAAATCCGCACGGCTCGGCGCGCGCTTCTGTACGACAAGCGACAAGTGTGGCGAACAGGGATGGGGAAGGTGCCGCCGCCGTGGGCGGAGGCCCGTGGCGGGCGGGTTCGGGAAGAGGGGAGGGAGGTCCGGCCATCCATTGCCGGGGGTTCCTGTCAGATCTTGCGCATGTGGATGTTGAGGGTCTGGATGCGGTAGGCGATCTGCCGCGGCGTCATGCCCAGCAGGCGCGCGGCCTTGGCCTGCACCCAGCCGGCCTGTTCGAGGGCAGCGATCACCCGCTCGCGGTCGTCGAGGTTCTCGTCGGCGAGGTTGACCTCGGGCAGCGGAGCGGCGAGCGGCGGACTCTCGTTGTCGACCCCGGTCAGCGAAACCACGTCGCGGGTGATGGTGCCGTCCTCGCTCATGATCGCCGAGCGCTCCAGGCAGTTCTCCAGCTCGCGCACGTTGCCCGGCCAGCGGTGGCTCATCAGCAGGCGGATCGCGCTGTCGGTGACGGTCAGTGGGCGGCCCTGCTGGCGGCCGATCTTGCTGAGGAGGAATTCCGCCAGCTCGGGAATGTCGGCGGTGCGCTCGCGCAGCGGCGGGATGCGGATGGCCATGACGTTCAGGCGGTAGTAGAGGTCCTCGCGGAACTTGCCCTTTTCCACCTCGTTTTCCAGGTCGCGGTTGGTGGCGGCGACGATCCGCACGTTGACCCGCACCGTCTGGTTGCCGCCGACCCGCTCGAACTCGCCTTCCTGCAGCACGCGCAGCAGCTTGGCCTGGAACATCGGCGAGATCTCGCCGATCTCGTCGAGGAACAGGGTGCCGCCGTCGGCCTGTTCGAAGCGTCCCTTGCGCTGCTTCACCGCGCCGGTGAAGGCGCCCTTCTCGTGGCCGAAGAGTTCGGACTCGAGCAGGGTTTCCGGCAGCGCGGCGCAGTTCAGGCGCACGAACGGGCGGTGCGCGCGCGGCGAGTTGTAGTGGATGGCGCTGGCGATCAGCTCCTTGCCGGTGCCGGACTCGCCGAGCACCAGCACGGTGCTGTTCCACTTGGCGACCCGGCGGATCTGGTCGAAGACCCGGCGCATGGTGGGGGTGTGGCCCACCACCATGTTCTCGAAGCCGTACTTGCCGCGCACCTCGCGGCGCAGTTCGTCGCGCTCGTCGGCGGCCTCGCGGCCGTCCTCGATGTTCACCACCAGGCGCACGGTCTGCGCCAGCAGGTTGGCGACGATCTCCAGAAAGCGCGTGCGCGCCGGCATCTGCTCGTCGGCGCGAGAGTCCGGCTGGGCCGCCAGCACGCCGATGGTGTTGCCCTCGGGGTTCTTGATCGGCACGGCGATGAAGGGCATTTCCAGGTCGTACAGCGCCAAGCGGTCGAGAAAGCGCGGGTCGGCGGAGATGCGCCCGAGGACCACGCTGTTGCCGTGCTTGAGCACGTTGCCGATCACGCCTTCGCCGCTCCGGTAGCGCACCCCCTCGCAGGCCTGGGCGACCGCTTCCGAATCGGTGTGGATGGCGCCGATCTGCAGGGCGCTGTGCTCCGGATCGGAAATGGTCACCAGGCCGTGCAGCAGGCCGAGGTCGTTGTGCAGCACGGCGAGGACCTGTTCGAGCAGCTCATCGATCTGCTGCTCGCGGCTGAGGGTGCGGGCGATGCTCGCCAGGGCCTGCAATTGCAGGTCATAGAGTTCGACCTGGGTCTGTTTGGTCGAGCGCTGAGGGATGGTTGCATTCATGGGCATTCCCTGTCGCTGTTCAAGTGGAGGCCGAGAAGGGCAGCTCGACGACGATTCGGCAGCCCTCGCGATAGGTGGTGTCGACATGCACCATGCCGGCGTGCTTGGCGACGATCTCCTGGACCACCGGCAGGCCCATGCCGCGTCCGACGCGGTGGGGCGGCTTGGTGCTGAAGAACGGTTCGAACACCTTCAGCACCAGGTCGGACGGGATGCCCGGGCCGCTGTCGGTGATCTCCATGCGTACCAGATGGTTCTCCACGCGGGTGCTGATGAACAGCTCGCGGCGGCTGACCTGGTTCTGGCTCATCGACTCGATGGCGTTGTCGACCAGATGCTTGATCATGCTGCGCAGGCCGCTTTCCGCGCCCATCACCCAGGGCAGGCGCAGCGCCGGCTGCCAGTCGACGACGATGCCCTGGGCCAGCAACTGGTCGGTGCACAGGGTGATCACTTCGCGGATCAACTGGTTGAGGTTGACCGGCATCTTGGTTTCGCCCAGGCGCACCGGGATCGAGCCGCTGAGGTTGTCCAGCGCCTCCATGCCGGCGGCGCTGGCCTCGCGCATGGCGCTCAGCACCGGGTCGTTGCCGGCCTGGTCGCCGAGACGCCGCTCGAGCATGCGCATCGCCGCGCTGATCAGGTTGACCGGCCCCTGCAGGCGGTGGATGGCGGCATTGAAGGTCTCGCGCATGCCCTCCAGCAGCTCCTCCTCGGCCATCAGCGCCTTCAGCGCGTTGAGCCGCGAGTCCTGCTGCTTCTGGCGCAGCTCGGAGATGTCGTTGATGGTCAGCAGCAGGTAGCGCTCCTCGGTGGGGGCGAAGAACACGTGGGCCTGCTCGTCCTCGATGTGGATGGCCCGGCCGTGGCAGGACAGCCAGCGCGGCGAGCGGCCGCCGAGGTCGAAGGAGATCTCCTTGCCGGAAAAGGCGCTGCCCTGGTTCTCCAGAGTTTCGAAGGCGGCGGCGAGGTTTTCCCGCAGCAGCGCCACCAGGCTTTCGCTGCTGCCGTCCTCGACCAGGTCGCGGGCCAGGCGGCAGAAGCTCGGGTTGGAGAGCATCACCCGGTGCTGGCGGTCGAGCACGATCATCGCCGCCGGCGCGGCGTTGACCACTGCCTCGATCATCAGGCGCTGGTTGTTGACGCGTTGTTCCAGTTCGTGCAATTCGCTGGTGTCGCGGTGCATGCCCAAGTAGTAGATGGTCTCGCCGGCCTCGTTGAGCACCGGTGCCACGGTCAGTTCGGCGAGGTACAGGCTCTGGTCCTTGCGCCGGTTGACCAGCACGCCGGACCAGGGCTTCTTCTGCGACAGCCGGCCCCACAGTGCCTGATAGACCAGGCGCGGCGTGGTGCCGTTGGAGAGCATCGATTCGTTCTTGCCGAGCACTTCCTCGCTGTCGTAGCCGGTGATGGTGCGGAAGGCGCGGTTGGCATAAAGGATGTTGGCCTTGAGGTCGGTGATGGAGATGGCGATGGGCGCATGCTCCACCGTCTGGCGGAAGATCTCGGGGAGCAGCTCGTCGCTCTCGGCGTGAGGCGCGCGTGGCTCGTTGCTCAGGGTCGGGTTGGCCGGGGTCATGCTGTGCCTCGTCTATCCAGGGGAACCGGCGATCGCGGGGTGCGCGTCTGCCGGAGCGGTGCGTTTGGCCTGAAAAAATTAGCAAATCCTGTGCCGTACATCGGATGCCGGGGCACCTCGGGTTGCTGGGGAAAATCGCGCCGCGGCGGTTTTCCGGGGGCATCGCTCTCAAGCTGTGCGAAAGCGCACAGCCGGGCGGCGGGCGCCGTAACGAGCTGTCACAAACCTTACAAAACCGGGGGCGCCGGGTGGATAGGCGGTCGGCCTGGCGAAGTCATTTATTGATTTAGGTCAATCTTTTCGGGGCATGCAAGGTGCGCCCGGACAAATTTTGAGCGGTGGCATGCTTGATGCAGAAAACACTCGGCAATAGCGTGCGCCCGACAAAGGTGCATGGATAAGGTTCAGCCGAGTAGGTGAGGTCGCTATGGATTACGTTTTGTTTCTGTTAGGCACCGTGCTGGTTCACAACGTGGTGCTGGTGGGCTTTCTGGGCCTGTGTCCGTTCATGGGCGTGTCGAGCAAACTCGACCCCTCGATCGGCATGGCCGTGGCCACCACGCTGGTGATGGCCCTCGGCGGCGCCAGCAGCTGGCTGCTCGAGCACTACGTGCTGCTGCCGCTGGGCATCGGCTTCATCCGCATCCTCGCCTACATCGTGGTCATCGCCGGCATGGTGCAGCTGATCGAGATGATCATCCGCAAGGTCAGCCCGCCGCTGTACCGCTCGCTGGGCATCTACCTGCCGCTGATCACCACCAACTGCGCCGTGCTCGGCGTACCGCTGCTCAGCGTGCGCGAAGGCCACAACCTGACCATGGCCGTGCTGTTCGGCCTGGGCTCGGGCCTGGGCTTCTCGCTGATCATGATCATCTTCGCCGGGCTGCGCGAGCGTCTGGCCCTGGCCAACGTGCCGGCCGCCTTTTCCGGTCCGCCGATCGCCTTCGTCACCGCCGGCCTGCTGGCGCTGGCCTTCATGGGCTTTGGCGGCCTGATCTGATTCTGACACTGACGGCCGGCACGACCGGCGACGAGAGGAGGGCAATTTATGATAGAGGCAACTCTGGCTCTGGCCGTGATGGGCGTGCTCCTGGGCTGCGGCCTCGGCCTGGCGGCGCGCAAGTTCGCAGTCAGCGACGAAAACCCCCTGATCAAGGAAGTCAGTGACCTGATGCCGGGCAGCCAGTGCGGACAGTGCGGCTTCCCGGGCTGCGGCGCCGCCGCCACGGCGATCGTCGAGGGCAATGCGGCAGTCACCTGCTGCCCGCCCGGCGGCGTGGGTCTGGCCGAGAAGCTCGCCGCGATCCTCGGCGTGGCCCTGGATGCCAGCCAGATGGCCGCCCCCATGATGGCGCGGGTGGAAGCCTCGCAATGCATCGGCTGCACCCGCTGCTACCGTGCCTGCCCCACCGACGCCATCGTCGGCGCCAGCGGGCAGGTCCACGTGGTGCTGGAGGATGCCTGCACCGGTTGCGGCAAGTGCCGCGACGCCTGTCCGGAAGACTGCGTCCTCCTGGCCCCGCAGGAGCAGACCCTGGACACCTGGCGCTGGGACAAGCCCGCCGCCGCCTGAGTCGATTACGGAGCCTTCGCATGCACTTCAATCTTTCCAGTATCCGCGGTGGCGTCCATCCGGCCGCCCACAAGGATCTTTCGGCCGCGCAGCCCATCGGCAGCCTGCCGCTGCCACCGCGTCTCTACCTGCCGCTGCGCCAGCATGCCGGGGCCGAGGCCCTGCCGATGGTCAAGGTCGGCGACACGGTGCTCAAGGGCCAACTGCTGGCCTTCCCGCCCACCGAGGTCTCCGCGCCGGTACACGCCCCCACCTCGGGGCGCATCGTCGCCATCGGGCCGATTCCCGCCCCGCACCCGTCGGGTCTGACCACCACCGGCATCGTCCTCGAAAGCGACGGTGAAGACCGTTGGATCGACCTCGAGGTGTCCGGCGATCCGTTCGCCGAGGACCCGCTGGTGCTCGCCGACCGCGTCGCCCAGGCCGGCATCGTCGGTCTCGGCGGGGCGATCTTCCCGGCGGCGGTCAAGCTCAAGCAGGGCACCCGCCACGAGATCAAGACCGTGGTGGTCAACGGCAGCGAATGCGAGCCCTACCTGACCTGCGACGACCGGATCATGCGCGAGCGCGCCGAGGACATCGTCGACGGCGCCCGGCTGATCCAGCACATCCTGCGCGCCTACAGCGTGGTCATCGCCATCGAGGACAACAAGCCCGAGGCCCTGGCCGCGATGCGCGCCGCCGCCGAACATTTCGGCGCCATCGAGGTGGTGTCGGTGCCGGCGCTTTATCCCATGGGTTCGGCCAAGCAGCTGATCCAGGCGGTCACCGGTCGCGAAGTGCCGGCCGGCGGGCGCAGTACCGACGTCGGCGTGCTGGTGCACAACGCCGGTACCGTGTACGCCATCCAGCAGGCCCTGCGTTTCGGCCGCCCGCTGATCTCGCGGGTGGTCACGGTGTCCGGCGCCTGCGTGAAGACCCCGCAGAACCTCGACGTGCTGATCGGTACCCCGGTCCAGGCGCTCATCGATGCCTGCGGCGGCCTGACCGGCACCCCCGAGCAGCTGCTGCTCGGCGGGCCGATGATGGGCGCGGTGCTGCCTTCCACCCAGGTGCCGGTGATCAAGGGCGCCACCGGGTTGCTGGCGCTGGCCCGGCACGAGCTGCCGAACAAGGACCCGGCGCCGTGCATCCGCTGCGCGAGCTGCGTGGACGCCTGCCCGATGGGCCTGACCCCGCTGGACATGGCCCTCTACGCCCGCGTCGACGACTACGACGGCGCCAGCGAATACGGCCTGCGCGACTGCATCCTCTGTGGCTGCTGCTCCTACGTCTGCCCCTCGCACATCCCGCTGGTGCAGTACTTCCAGTACGCCAAGGGCCAGCAGGACGAGCGCCGCAGCGCGGCCCGCAAGTCCGACCACATCAAGCGTCAGACCGAGGCCCGCGCCGCGCGTCTGGCAGAAGAAGAGGCCGCCAAGGCCGCCGCCAAAGCCGCCAAGGAGGCGGCCAAGGCCGCCAAGGAGGCCGCCAAGGCCGCCAAGGCGAAAGACACCAAGCCGGCTGGCGAGCCGAGCAGTGAGGTAGAGTCATGAGTACCATCAGCGTCGCGGCGGGGCCGTTCGCCCACGACCGCTCCTCGGTCAACCGCATCATGCTGGACGTGTGCCTGGCGCTCACCCCGGCCACCCTGTTCGGCCTGGTGATGTTCGGCTGGCCGGCGATCAACCTGTGGCTGGTCACCTGCGCCAGCGCCCTGGCCATCGAGGCGGCCTGCCTGCACCTGATGGGGCAGCCGATGCGCCGCCTGCTCGATGGTTCGGCCCTGCTCACCGGCTGGCTGCTGGCGATTTCCCTGCCGCCGTGGGCGCCCTGGTGGATCGGCGTCGGCGGCAGCCTCTTCGCCATCGGCATCGGCAAGCAGCTGTACGGCGGCATCGGCCAGAACATCTTCAACCCGGCCATGCTGGCGCGGGTCGCCCTGCTGATCGCCTTCCCGCTGCACATGACCACCTGGGCGCTGCCCCACCCGCTGTTCTCGGCGTCGGCCCCGGGCTTTTTCGACAGCCTGGCGATCACCTTCGGCGGCGCTCCGCTGGCCGACGGCATGACCGGCGCCACCGCGCTGGGCAACCTGAAGACCGAACTGACCCTCCATCGCACCGCCGAGGACATCCTGGCCGGCAGCTTCAGCGTGATCTCGGCACTGTTCGGCAGCACCCCCGGCAGCCTTGGCGAGACCTCGGAGCTGCTGCTGCTGGTCGGCGGCGGCTGGCTGGTGCTGCGCCGGATCATCCACTGGGAGATCCCGGTCGCCATGCTGGCGAGCGTGTTCGTGATGGCGGCCCTCGCCTACTTGATCAATCCCGAGCGCTATGCCGGCGGGCTCTATCACCTGACTTCCGGCGGCCTGATCCTGGGCGCCTTCTTCATCGCCACCGACCCGGTCACCTCGCCGATCAGCCGCGCAGGGCGGCTGATCTTCGGCGTCGGCTGCGGGGTGCTGGTCTACGTGATCCGTACCTGGGGCAGTTTCCCCGAGGCGGTGGCCTTCGCAGTGCTCTTCATGAACGCGCTGACCCCGCTGATCGACCGTTACTGGCGCCCGCGCGCCTACGGCCGCAATACCCGGGGCAAGCCGCTGGTCGCGGCCAAGTGGACCAGCCAGGTTAAAGAGGTGGACAAGGTATGAACCAGACGACGATGACTCCGGCCGAAGAGGCCGCCGCGCCCGCCGAGACGGTCGCGGGCAAACCTTCGCTCCTCGAGCGCCTGGAACGCTGGCGCCCGCAGGTGGCCTACCAGGGCCTGTCGCTGGGCCTGATCTGCGCCGTGGTGGCGCTGCTCCTGCTGGTCGGCAACGTCATGACCCGGGGCACCATCGCCGACCAGCAGATGGCTGACCGGCTGGCCACGCTGCGCCAGGTGCTGCCCGACGCGCTGTACGACAACAACCCCCTGGCCGACGGCTTCAAGGTGCAGGACGAACAGCTCGGCGAGGTCGAGGTGTTCCCGGCGCGCCTGCAGGGCAAGCTCACCGCGGTGGTCTTCCAGGGCAGCAACATCGGCTACGGCGGCCCGGTCAACCAGATGATGGCCGTCGACGCCCAGGGCAAGATCCTCGGCGTACGCATCCTGTCGCACAAGGAAACCCCCGGCCTGGCCGACAAGATCGAGGTTTCGCGCAGCGACTGGATCAAGTCCTTCGACGGCCTGTCGCTGGACAACACCGCGCTGGACAAGTGGAAGGTGAAGAAGGACGGCGGCCAGTTCGACCAGTTCGCCGGCGCCACCATCACCCCGCGTGCCGTGGTCAAGACCGTGCTCCAGGGCCTGCAGTTCCAGGTCCGGCATGCCGAGCAGCTGAAAGCCGAGTAAGAGGAGCCTAACCATGAGTCAATGCGGAGCCCCCACCGTCAGTGCGCCCGAAAAGAAGGTGCCGTGGCACTACTTCACCTCGGCCCTGTGGGACTACAACGTCGCCCTGGTGCAGATGCTCGCGCTCTGCCCGACCCTGGCGGTGACCACCACCGCCACCAACGGCCTGGGCATGGGCCTGGCCACCACCCTGGTGCTGATCCTCACCAACGCGCTCATCTCGTCGATGCGCCATACCATCTCCCCGGAGGTGCGCAACCCGGTGATGATCGGTGTGATCGCCGGCGTGGTGACCCTGATCGACATGGCGATGAACGCCTGGATGCACGAGCTGTACAAGGTGCTCGGCCTGTTCATCGCGCTGATCGTGACCAACTGCGCGGTGCTCGGCCGTGCCGAGTCCTTCTGCCTGAAGAATCCGGTGATCCCCTCGATGCTCGACGGCGCCGGCATGGGCGCCGGCTTTACCGCCGTGCTGGTGGTGATCGGCGGTATCCGCGAGATCCTCGGCAGCGGTACCCTGTTCTCCCAGGCGTCCTCGCTGCTCGGCCCGTACTTCAAGTGGATGGAAATCACCGTGATTCCCGACTTCCAGGGCATCCTGCTGGCCATCCTGCCGCCGGGCGCCTTCATCGTCCTAGGCTTCCTGCTGGCCGCCAAGCGGGTGATCGACCGCAAGCGCGCCGAACGCCGGCAGAAGACCCATGGCGAGCTGGTGGTCCTGCAGTAACCCCCGGCCGAGGAGTGAGTTCAAGATGAGAGTTTCAGTGGTATACGCCGATCCGGCCAAGCCCCTCCTGCTCAGCTGCAAGGTGGAGGACGGCTGCAGCGTGGAGCAGGCGATCGAACAGTCCGGCCTGCTGCGCTGCTGCCCGGACATCGACCTGAAGAAGCAGAAAGTCGGGGTGTTCGGCAAGTTCGTCAAGCTGGACAGTCCGCTCAAGGAAGGCGACCGCGTGGAGGTCTACCAGCGCATCACGCGGGTACTCGACGACGACGATGATGACGATGACGCTTGAGTTGAGTCGCCCAGGAGGCCGCTTATGGTAACCCCCGTGAACATGAGTCGCGAAACCGCCCTGCGTATTGCCCTGGCTGCCAGGGCTCTGCCCGGTACCACGGTTGGCCAGTTGCTGGAAATCCTGCATCAGCAGATCGACGGTCCGCTGACCGAGGAAAGCCTGCAAGGCGTGAGCGTCACCGACCTGAAGATCGGTCTGGCCGGCTCCGAGGAAGATGTCGACATGCTCGACACCCCCATGTCGGCGCTGAAGGATGCGGTACGCATCCTCTGGGGCGAGGCCGAGGTCGACAGCCTGCCCCAGCCGGTGAAGCTGGAGCGCATGCCGGAAGGCTCGATCCGCGTGGCCATCGCCTCCAACAACGGCGAGCAGTTGGACGGGCACTTCGGTTCCTGCCTGCGCTTTCTCATCTATCAGGTGAGCGCCAAGGAGAAGGCGCTGGTCGAGATCCGCTCGACCCTGGACGTAGCGCTGGCCGAGGACAAGAACGCCTGGCGCGTCGAGCAGATCCAGGACTGCCAGGTGCTCTACGTGGTCTCCATCGGCGGACCGGCGGCAGCCAAGGTGGTCCGCGCCGGTATCCATCCGCTGAAGAAGCCCAAGGGCGGTGCGGCGCAGGAAGCCATCGCCGAGCTGCAGGCGGTCATGGCCGGTTCGCCGCCGCCGTGGCTGGCCAAGTTCGTCGGCGTTGCCGCCGAAGAGCGCGTGCGCTTCGCCGTGTCCGACGAGGAAGAGGTGGTCAAGGCATGAGCGAAGCACGTCGACTGATTGCCGTGGCGGTCGATCGCCAGGGTCGGGTGGCCGACCATGCCGGGCGTGCCCAGCGCTGGGTGGTGTTCGACGTCTGGCCCGGCCAGGCGCCGGCGAACATCTATGCCATCGAGCTGGAGGAGCAGGCCTCCCTGCACCTCTGGCACACTACCGAGTACCCCGAGCGGCATCCGTTGCACGGCATGGACGTGGCCATCGCCGCGACCGCCGGCGATGGCGTGATCCGCCGTCTCGGCGAGCGCGGGGTGACCTTGCTCACCACCGGCGAGAGCGACCCGGAACGGGCGGTCAAGGCCTACCTGGCCAACGAGCTGCCGCCCGGCAAGCCCCACGACGAGCACTCCTGCGGCGGGGAAGGGCACCAGCACTAGCTGTCGCCTTCCCGAGGGGCGGCGGCCACGCCGCCCCTTGCCGCAATTCCCCCGTATCCCCCGCTGCGCCCCGTCCTTTTCCCGTCTTGGTCAACACCCTTTCCGCCCGCCGTGCGTGGGGCTTTCTCCAGGCTGCCGAACCCGGCCCCGGATGCCCGCTGCTGCGCGCGAGCGCCGCCAGGCCTGTGTCAGCCGGAGCTGAAGGCTTTCGCCGCGGACGATGGCCGGTGGCCGGTCGAGTTCGCTGGGGCCGCTGGCCGAGGTCGGGTACTGGCGCACAGGGCGTTGCGCCGGGTGGGAGGCGCGGGGGAGAAGAGCGGGAGAGCGGGCAGGCGTGCCCGTTGCCGGCACGCCTCTTGCCTCCGGCCGCCCCGGACAAGGGGGCCGCTCGGTCTCAGGCCGGGACGCCGAGGATCACGTTGGAGGCCTTGATCACCGCGCTGGCGCTGCCGCCCGGCTTCAGGCCCAGCTCGGCCACGGCTTCCTTGGTGACCACGGAGGTGATCTCGGTGCCGCCGGCCAGGGTCAGGGTGACTTCGGCGTTGACCGCGCCGGCCTCGATGGTTTTGACGGTGCCGGTCAGGATGTTGCGGGCGGACAGGCGATAGCCGCTGCCGTCGGTCATCAGCAGGACCCAGGGCGCCTTGATGACGGCGACCACCGGCTTGCCGGCGGCCAGTCCTAGGGATTTGGCGCTTTCCATGGTCACCACGGCGGCCAGCTTGTCGCCGCCACTCAGGGCGATGTCCACCTCGGCGTTGACCGCGCCTTCTTTAAGAGCGCTGACGGTACCGCTGAAGACGTTGCGGGCACTGATTTTCATGCTGTTTTCCTCGTCCGATGGCGTGCAGGTTTTGGTACAACCGTTATATCATCCACAACATAATTTGTCGCAAAGCCGACGGGCTATGCGAGTCTGGAGTATAGACAGGGCTGTTGTAGACACGGAACACTAGGAAAGTACCATTTGGCATGTGAATTGCCTTATATAAACCTCGCTAGATAGATAAGTTGCAGGCCACCGACGATGACCGCCACCCGTTTCCTTGCCCGCATGTCCCTGGACACCGATGTCGGCACCGCCCTGTCCGATACCCGCATCCGCCTGCTCGAGGCGGTCGAGCGCGAGGGCTCGATCAACCGGGCCGCCAAGGCCGTGCCGCTGTCCTACAAGGCGGCCTGGGATGCCATCGACACCATGAACAACCTCGCCCCCGAGCCTCTGGTGGTACGGGTCGCCGGCGGCCGCCAGGGCGGCGGCACCCAGCTCACCGAGTACGGCCGCCGTATCATCGCCATGTACCGCGCCCTGGAGATCGAGTACCAGAGCGCCCTCGACCGCCTTTCCGAGCGCCTCAACGAAGTGACCGGCGGCGACATCCAGTCCTTCCAGCGGCTCATGCACTCGATGAGCCTGAAGACCAGCGCGCGCAACCAGTTCGCCGGCACCATCACCGGCCTGCGGGTCGGCGGCGTCGACTACGAGGTGCGCATCCGCCTCGATGCGCAGAACGAGATCGCCGCGATCATCACCAAGGCCAGCGCGGAAAACCTCGAGCTGGCCATGGGCAAGGAGGTCTTCGCCCTGGTCAAGTCCTCCTCGGTGATGCTCACCACCGAGCGCTCGCTCAAGCTCACCGCGCGCAACCAGCTGTGGGGCGAGGTCGTCGAGATCCACGAGGGGCCGGTGAACAGCGAGGTGACCCTGGCCCTGCCGTCCGGACGCAGCGTGACCTGCGTGGTCACCGGCGACAGCTGCGAGGCCCTCGGCCTGGCACCGGGCGTGGAGGCCTGCGCCTTCTTCAAGTCGTCCAGCGTGATCCTCGCCGCCTACGGTTGAGCCGTCAGTTTTCCCCTTTCCCTTCACATGGAGTGCCACCCATGAGCTTTTCGCCGTCCCGCCTGTTCGTCGCCCTGAGTGCCGGTCTGATTGCCTGTGCCGCCCAGGCCGCCGAGGTACAGATCGCCGTCGCCGCCAACTTCACCGCGCCGATCAAGGAAATCGCCGCCGACTTCGAGAAGGACACCGGCCACAAGGTGATCGCCTCCTTCGGTCCGACCGGCGGTTTCTATACCCAGATCCAGAACGGCGCGCCCTTCGAGGTCTTCCTCTCCGCCGACGACACCACCCCGGAGAAGCTGGAGAAGGAAGGCGCCACCGTCCCGGGTTCGCGCTTCACCTACGCGATCGGCAAGCTGGTGCTGTGGTCGGCCAAGCCCGGCTACGTGGATGACAAGGGCGAGGTACTGAAGAAGAACGCCTTCAAGCACCTGGCCATCGCCAATCCGAAGACCGCGCCCTATGGCCTGGCCGCCACCCAGGTGCTGGCCAAGCTCGGCCTGAGCGAGGCGGTCAAGCCGAAACTCGTCGAGGGCGCCAACATCGCCCAGGCGCACCAGTTCGTCGCCACCGGCAACGCCGAGCTCGGTTTCGTCGCCCTGTCGCAGGTGTCCAAGGACGGCAAGCTCACCGAAGGCTCCGGCTGGACCGTGCCGGCCAGCCTGCACGACCCGATCCGCCAGGACGCGGTGATTCTCGCCAAGGGCAAGGACAACCCGGCGGCCAAGGCGCTGGTCGATTACCTCAAGGGGCCCAAGGCTACCAAGGTGATCAAGGCCTACGGCTACGACCTGTAAGTAAGCGCAGGAGCCCCGGCAATGCCGCTGTCCGAACACGACCTCTCGGCGATTCGCCTGACCCTGGAGCTGGCCTCGCTGACCACCCTGCTGCTGCTGGTGGTCGGCACGCCGATCGCCTGGTGGCTGGCGCGCACCCGCTCGCGCCTGAAGGGGGCGATCGGGGCGGTGGTGGCCTTGCCGCTGGTGCTGCCGCCGACCGTGATCGGCTTCTACCTGCTGGTGACCCTGGGGCCGCACGGCCCCATCGGTCAGCTGACCCAGTCCCTGGGCCTTGGCACGCTGCCGTTCACCTTCACCGGCCTGGTGGTGGCGTCGGTGTTCTATTCCCTGCCCTTCGTCGTGCAGCCCTTGCAGAACGCCTTCGAGGCGATCGGCGACCGCCCGCTGGAGGTGGCCTCGACGCTGCGCGCCGGCCCTTGGGATACCTTTTTCACCGTGGTGCTGCCGCTGGCGCGGCCCGGTTTCGTCACCGCCGCGATTCTCGGCTTCGCCCATACCGTGGGCGAGTTCGGCGTGGTGCTGATGATCGGCGGCAACATCCCGGAAAAGACCCGTACCGTGGCGGTGCAGATTTTCGACCACGTCGAGGCGATGGAGTACGCTCAGGCCCATTGGCTCGCCGGCGGCATGGTGCTGTTCTCTTTCTTCGTGCTGCTCGCGCTCTATTCCAGTCGTCGCTTCAAACCGGGGCTGAGCTGATCCGCCGGGAGGTTCACCGATGAGCACCACCTTCGAACTCTCTGTCGCCGATAGCGGAGCCGCCGCCCGTTCGGCCAGCGTGCCGGCGGATGGCATCCGTGCCCGTTTCCGGCTGACCTATCCGGGGTTCGCGCTGGATGTCGACCTGACGCTGCCGGGGCATGGCGTGACCGCGCTGTTCGGCCACTCCGGCTCGGGCAAGACCACGATCCTGCGCTGCGTCGCCGGCCTGGAGCGGGCCGCCGAGGCGCGCCTGGAGATCAACGGCGAACTCTGGCAGGACAGCGCCGCCGGGGTGTTCCTGCCGACCCACAAGCGCGCCCTCGGCTACGTGTTCCAGGAGGCCAGCCTGTTTCCCCACCTGTCGGTGCGGCGCAACCTGGAATACGGCATGAAGCGCGTCGACGCCGCCGGCCGGCGGGTGTCCTGGGAGCGGGTGCTGGAACTGCTCGGCATCGGCCACCTGCTCGACCGCCTGCCCGGCCGTCTGTCCGGCGGCGAGCGCCAGCGCGTCGGCATCGCCCGGGCGCTGCTCACCAGCCCCCGCCTGCTGCTGCTCGACGAGCCCCTGGCGGCGCTCGACCTCAAGCGCAAGAACGAGATCCTGCCCTACCTCGAACGCCTGCACGACGAGCTGGACACCCCGATGCTGCTGGTCAGCCATTCGCCGGACGAGGTGGCGCGCCTCGCCGACCATGTGGTGCTGCTCGATCAGGGCCGCGTGGCCGCCCAGGGCGACCTGCAGGAAACCCTGGCGCGGCTCGACCTGCCGACCGCCTTCAGCGAGGACGCCGGGGTGGTCGTCGAGTCGCGGGTGGCCGAGCACGACGACCGCTATCACCTCACCCGTCTCGAATTCCCCGGCGGCGCGGTCCTCGTCGCGCGCCGCCCGGAGGCCCTCGGCCAGCGCCTGCGGCTGCGCGTGCACGCCCGCGACGTCAGCCTGGCGCTCCATCGGATCGAGGACACCAGCATCACCAACGTGCTGCCCGCCACGGTCCGCGAGGTGGTCGAGGCCGACACCCCGGCCCACGTGCTGGTGCGTCTGGATGCCGAAGGTACCCCGCTGATCGCCCGCATCACCCGTCGCTCCTGCGACCAGCTCGACATCGCTCCCGGCAAGCGGATGTGGGCGCAGATCAAGGCGGTGGCGCTGCTGGCCTGATCCGAGGTCCGGGCCAGAGCGGCCGGGCCTGGCTTCCGACGAATACCCCCATGCCGAGTCATGACAAAATCATGGCATTGGCGCATTATTCGCGCGGTTTTTTCTTCACCAACCGTGGACAACTCCACCGGCGCACCGCCATGACCGGAACGTGGCACGCAGGGGCGTCGCAGCGACCTGGCCACAAGGGTAACGGCATGTCTCAACTCGAAACCTTCTACGACGTGATGCGGCGTCAGGGCATCACCCGGCGCAGCTTTCTCAAGTACTGCAGTCTGACGGCCGCAGCCCTGGGCCTCGGTCCCGCCTTCGCCCCGCAGATCGCCCACGCGATGGAAACCAAGCCGCGCACCCCGGTGCTCTGGCTGCACGGCCTGGAATGCACCTGCTGCTCCGAGTCGTTCATCCGCTCGGCGCATCCGCTGGTCAAGGACGTGGTGTTGTCGATGATCTCCCTGGACTACGACGACACCCTGATGGCCGCCGCCGGCCACCAGGCCGAAGCGGCCCTCGAAGAGACCATGAGGAAGTACAAGGGCGAGTACATCCTCGCGGTGGAGGGCAACCCGCCGCTCAACGAGGACGGGATGTTCTGCATCGTCGGCGGCAAGCCGTTCGTCGACCAGCTCAAGCACGCCGCCAAGGACGCCAAGGCGGTGATCGCCTGGGGCAGCTGCGCCAGCTGGGGCTGCGTGCAGGCGGCCAGGCCGAACCCGACCCAGGCGGTGCCGATCCACAAGGTGATCACCGACAAGCCGATCATCAAGGTGCCGGGCTGCCCGCCGATCGCCGAGGTGATGACCGGGGTGATCACCTACATGCTGACCTTCGGCAAGCTCCCCGAGCTGGATCGCCAGGGCCGGCCGAAGATGTTCTACGGCCAGCGCATCCACGACAAATGCTACCGCCGCCCGCACTTCGACGCCGGCCAGTTCGTCGAGCACTGGGACGACGAGGGCGCGCGCAAGGGCTACTGCCTGTACAAGGTCGGCTGCAAGGGGCCGACCAGCTACAACGCCTGTTCCACGGTGCGCTGGAACGAAGGCACCTCCTTCCCGATCCAGGCCGGCCACGGCTGCATCGGCTGCTCGGAGGACGGCTTCTGGGACAAGGGCTCGTTCTATGAGCGGCTGAGCAGCATTCCGCAGTTCGGCATCGAGAAGAACGCCGACCAGATCGGCGCCGCCGTCGCCGGCGGCGTCGGTGCCGCCATCGCCGCCCACGCCGCGGTCACCGCCATCAAGCGTCTGCAGAACAAGGGGGATCAGGCATGAGCAGCCTTCCGAACGCCAGCCAGCTGGACAAGTCCGGCCGGCGCATCGTCGTCGACCCGGTGACCCGCATCGAAGGCCACATGCGCTGCGAGGTCAACGTCGACGCCAACAACGTCATCACCAACGCGGTCTCCACCGGCACCATGTGGCGCGGTCTCGAGGTCATCCTCAAGGGCCGCGATCCGCGCGATGCCTGGGCCTTCGTCGAGCGCATCTGCGGGGTCTGCACCGGTACCCACGCGCTGACCTCGGTGCGCGCGGTGGAGGATGCCCTCGGCATCCAGATCCCCTACAACGCGCACCTGATCCGCAACCTGATGGACAAGACGCTGCAGGTGCACGACCACATCGTGCACTTCTACCACCTGCACGCGCTGGACTGGGTCAACCCGGTCAACGCCCTGAAGGCCGACCCCAAGGCGACTTCCGCCCTGCAGCAGGCGGTCTCGCCGGCCCACGCCAAGTCCAGCCCCGGCTACTTCCGCGACGTGCAGACCCGCCTGAAGAAGTTCGTCGAGAGCGGCCAGCTCGGCCTGTTCGCCAACGGCTACTGGGACAACCCCGCCTACAAGCTGCCGCCCGAGGCGGACCTGATGGCGGTGGCGCACTACCTGGAAGCGCTGGACCTGCAGAAGGACATCGTCAAGATCCACACGATCTTCGGCGGCAAGAACCCGCACCCGAACTACATGGTCGGCGGCGTGGCCTGCGCCATCAACCTCGACGACGTCGGCGCCGCCGGCGCGCCGGTCAACATGGTCAGCCTGAACTTCGTCCTCGATCGCATCCACGAGGCCCGCGAGTTCACCAAGAACGTCTACCTGCCGGACGTCCTGGCAGTCGCCGGGATCTACAAGGACTGGCTGTACGGCGGCGGCCTGGCCGGGCACAACCTGCTCTCCTACGGCACTTTCACCAAGGTGCCGTACGACAAGTCCAGCGATCTGCTGCCGGCCGGCGCCATCGTTGGCGGCAACTGGGACGAGGTGCTGCCGGTCGACGTGCGCGATCCCCAGGAGATCCAGGAGTTCGTCAGCCACTCCTGGTACACCTACGCCGACGAGACCAAGGGCCTGCACCCCTGGGACGGCGTCACCGAGCCGAAATTCGAACTCGGTCCGAACACCAAGGGCAGCCGCACCAACATCCAGGAGCTCGACGAGGCGCACAAGTACAGCTGGATCAAGGCGCCGCGCTGGCGCGGCCACGCCATGGAGGTCGGCCCGCTGGCGCGCTACATCATCGCCTATGCCTCCGGCCGCGAGTACGTCAAGGAACAGGTCGACCGCTCGCTGGCCGCCTTCAACCAGAGCACCGGCCTGGCCCTCGGCCTCAAGCAGTTCCTGCCCTCGACCCTCGGCCGCACCCTGGCGCGCGCCCTGGAGTGCGAGCTGGCGGTGGACAGCATGCTCGACGACTGGCAGGCCCTGGTCGGCAACATCAAGGCCGGCGACCGCGCCACCGCCAACGTCGAGAAGTGGGACCCGAGCACCTGGCCGAAGGAGGCCAAGGGGGTCGGCATCAACGAGGCGCCGCGCGGCGCCTTGGGCCACTGGATCAGGATCAAGGACGGCAAGATCGAGAACTACCAGGCGATCGTGCCGACCACCTGGAACGGCACCCCGCGCGACCACCTGGGCAACATCGGCGCCTACGAGGCCGCGCTGCTCAACACCAGGATGGAGCGTCCGGACGAGCCGGTGGAGATCCTGCGCACCCTGCACAGCTTCGACCCCTGCCTGGCCTGCTCGACCCACGTGATGTCGCCGGACGGCCAGGAGCTGACCCGGGTGAAGGTCCGCTGAACCGGAGGATTGCACGATGGCACTGGAAAAATCCCTGGAAACCGGCGACGGCCAGGAGAAGGTCCGCAAGCAGACCGCGGTGTATGTCTACGAGGCGCCGCTGCGCCTCTGGCACTGGGTGACGGCGTTGTCGATCGTCGTGCTCGGCGTGACCGGCTACCTGATCGGCGCGCCGCTGCCGGCGATGCCCGGCGAGGCGACGGACAACTACCTGATGGGCTACATCCGCTTCGCCCACTTCGCCGCCGGCTACGTGCTGGCGATCGGCTTCGTCGGCCGGGTCTACTGGGCCTTCGTCGGCAACCACCACGCCCGCGAGCTGTTCCTCGTCCCGGTGCACCGCAAGGCCTGGTGGGGCGAGCTGTGGCACGAGATCCGCTGGTACCTGTTCCTCGAGAAGATCCCGAAGAAGTACATCGGCCACAACCCGCTGGGCCAGCTGGCGATGTTCTGCTTCTTCGTGGTCGGCGCGCTCTTCATGAGCGTCACCGGCTTCGCCCTCTATGCCGAGGGCCTGGGGCAGGGCAGCTGGGCCGACCGGCTGTTCGGCTGGGTGATCCCGCTGTTCGGCCAGAGCCAGGATGTGCATACCTGGCATCATCTTGGCATGTGGTACCTCGTGGTCTTCGTCATGGTGCATGTCTACCTGGCCGTGCGCGAAGACATCGTGTCCCGGCAGTCGCTGATCTCCACCATGGTCGGCGGCTGGCGGATGTTCAAGGACGACCGGCCGGACTGACCGCCGCTGGCGCACCGCCAGGGGGCGTAGGCAGTCTGCGCCGCACTGTTTTTCACCGCCCGGGTCGCTGGTCGTCACGGGTTTTCGCCATCAGGGACGTGCGAGTTGACCCACGGTCCGGGCCGCGCCGCCCGGTGGTAAACGATCCATGACAGGCTCCAGCCCCAACATCCTGATTCTCGGCATCGGCAATCTGCTCTGGGCGGACGAAGGCTTCGGCGTACGTTGCGTCGAGCTGCTCAACGCCCGCTACCGCTTTCCCGACGGGGTGCGGCTGATGGACGGCGGTACCCAGGGCATCTACCTGGTGCAGCACGTCCAGCAGGCCGACTGCCTGATCGTCTTCGACGCCGTCGACTACGGCCTGCCGCCCGGCACCCTGAAGATCGTGCGCGACGACGAGGTGCCCAAGTTCATGGGCGCCAAGCGCATGAGCCTGCACCAGACCGGCTTCCAGGACGTGCTGGCGCTCGCCGAGTTCACCGGCGCCTATCCGCGCGAGCTGCTGCTGGTCGGCGTGCAGCCCGCGGAGCTGGAGGACTTCGGCGGCAGCCTGCGCGAGCCGGTGCGGGCCCAGCTGGAGCCGGCGCTGGCGATCGCCCTGGCCTACCTCGCCGAGCGCGGCATCCTGCCCGAGCATCGCGAGGACTGTGCCGAGCAACTGGCTCCCGAGCAACTGGCCCTGGGCCGCTACGAGGCCGAGCGGCCGGCCGAGGAGCTGGCCTACCGCCACGGCGACATCCGCTTCATCCCGCAACCGGGTCGGGGGGACGACTGAGCATGTGCATCGGTATTCCCCTGCAGGTGCTGGAGTGCGCGCCGGGCCGTGCGCTGTGCGGCGACGGCCAGGACAGTCGCTGGATCGATACCCGGCTGATCGAGCCGCCGGCGCCCGGCGACTGGCTGCTGGTGTTCCTCGATGCCGCCCGCGAAGCCCTCGACGCCGAGCGCGCCGCGCAGATCCGCGAGGCCCTGCGTGCGCTGCAGGCGGTGCAGAGCGGCGATCTGGCCGCCCTCGACGGGCTGTTCGCCGACCTCGACCGCGAGCCGCAACTGCCGCCCCACCTGCAGGCACAACTGCCCCCCAAGGAGCCGAATTCCCCATGAGCCACCCCCTGATCGAGCGTCTGACCGCGACGCTCGGCTACCCCTTGCTGGACGCCGCCGGTCTCGACCGCCAGGTGCAGGCGCAGCCGTTCTCCGTGCTGTTCTTCGCCGGCGATCCCAGGCGCTTTCCCGAGACGCTCGACGTCGCGGTGATCCTCCCGGAGCTGGTCAAGGCCTTCCCGCAGCTCGCGCCTGCGCTGATCGTCGGCGCGGACGAAGCCGGCCTGCAGGGGCGCTACGGCTTTTCCGTCTGGCCGAGCCTGGTGTTCCTCAAGGAGGGGCGCTTCCTCGGCAGCCTGTCGCGGGTGCTGAACTGGGGCGAATACCTCGAGCGCATCCCGCCGATCCTCGCCGGCACCCCCCAGGATCTTCCCCCCCTTCCCGTGCTGTCGCCGGAGCGCGGCGCACCCACCTGCAGCCCGACGGAGGCAAGCCAACCATGACCGGCAATCTGCCCATTCTCCCGGCCGGTTTCGGCCCCGGCTCCCTCGGCGACGAGGAACAGCTCGACTACCTGCCGATGCCCCGCGCGATGCACACCTTCGAGCGCCCGCCGCTGCCGGAGCCCGAGCAACTGGGCAAGCACCCCATCGCCCTGGCGCTGCTGGAGCGGCTGCAGGAGGCGCTGATCGCCTACCGGGTCGGCGAGCAGAGCCGGGTGATCGGCCTCGACCGCCAGCCCAAGGCCGACCTGGCGCTGCTCCAGCAGATCCTCGGCGAGGGCGAGGTGGCGGTGCAGGTGGGCGGCCAGCGCCCGGTGCGCATCCAGGAAACCGTGCTCGCCGGGGTCTGGTGGGTGCAACTGCAGGTCGGTCTGGGCGAGGTCGTCGGCCAGTGGCTGGAGGTCGCCGACGTTCCCGCGCTGGTGCGCCGCCGGGCCTTCGCCGAGGCCCGCTGGCCGCGCCTCGGCGCGACGCTGCCGGACGATCTGCTGAACGCCGGCCCGGTGCTGGTGGAACTGCTCGACGCGGCGAAGAAGCATGCCGAGCGCGAATGCGCCACGCCGCACGTGATCAACCTGTCGCTGCTGCCGTTCTCCGCGGAGGACCAGCGTTTCCTCGCCGAGCAACTCGGCGAGGGGCCGGTGACCGTGCTGTCGCGCGGCTACGGCAACTGCCGCATCGCCAGCACCGCGACCCCCGGGATCTGGCGCGTGCAGTACTTCAACAGCACCGACCGGCTGATCCTCGACACCCTGGAGGTGACCAGCATCCCGCAGGTGGCCTGCGCCGCCCAGGAGGACATCGACGACTCCGCCGAGCGGCTGCGCGAGATCCGCGAGGCGCTGGAGTGAGCACGCGCTTCGAGGGCAGCTACCTGGGGGACGCCGCGCGTCTGGCCAACGACGCCGTGCTGGAGTGCAAGGTCTGCTGGTATCGCTACGATCCCGCCCTGGGCGACGAAGTCTGGCAGATCCCGCCGGGCACGCCCTTCGCCGCCCTGCCGGCGCACTGGTGCTGCCCGCGGTGCGACGGCGACCGCGAGCAGTTCATGGTCGTGGACGACTGAGCCGATGCTCGCGGCGGCGGATATCGAGGCCTACTACCGGGCGGTCGGCACGCGCATGGCCGAGCTGCCGGTGTGCAACCCGGCGCTCGCCGTGGAACTGCTCGGCTGGCGCGCGGTCGAGGGCGTCGGCGCGCTCGGCGTGCTGATCACGCCCTGGTGCATGAACCTCTTCTGGCGGCCGCCGGCCGGGGCCGAATTGCCGGCCAAGGGCGAGCGCGCGGTGCTGGCGCTGCCCTCCGGCGACTACGAATGCACCCTGCACGAGGACGAAAGCCTCGGCCGCTACGCCAGCGCCTCGCTGTGTTCGCCGATGCAGGACTTTCCCGGCCAGGCCGAGGCGCGGGCGATGGCCGAGGAGGTGCTCCGGCTGATCTTTGCCGGACCCGAGTCCGAACCCGAGTCGCCGCAACCGGCGCAACTGACCCGCCGCGCGCTGTTCCGTCGCGCCCTCGGCGGCACGCCGTGAGCGCCTGGGCTGAACCGGCCGGGCGCCTGCAGGTGGAGGTTCGCTTGCAGGACGGCGTCATCCGTGCCGTCGACACCCGCCTGCAGCGCCCGCTGGCGCAGCTTTCCCGCCTGCTGGTCGGGCAGACCGCGGAGGCGGCTCTGGCGCGTATCCCCTTGCTGTTCGCCCTGTGTGCCGCCGCCCAGCAGGTGGCGGCGCTGCGGGCGCTGGAGCGGGCCGCCGGCTGGCCGGCCGTGCCCGAGGTGGAGCAGGGCCGCACCCAGCTCAGCGAGCTGGAGCTGATCCGCGAATCCCTGCTGCGCCTGGTGCAGGACTGGCATCTGCCGCTGCCCCTGGAGCGGCTCAAGGCACTGGTCGCCCTGTGTCGGCGCGGCGCGGCCTTGCTGCAGCCGCTGACTGTCTTCCGTGCCTCGCCGCTGCCGGCCGATCCGCAGCTTGAGGAGACGCTGGCCGAGCTGGCTGCTGCCTGGGCCGATCTGGAGCTGCCGATCCCGGCCGACTGGCTGGGTCCGCGTCTGAGCCGCTGGCGGGAGGTCGCCCTCGGCGGCCCGCTGCCGGCGGTTTTCGATCCGGCCGCTCTGTCGGCGCTGCTGGCGCAACTGCGTGCCGGCGATGCCCGCGCCGAGATCGCCGGTGCGCCGCGGATCACCGGCCCGGCGGCCGTCGCCGGGATGCAGGCGACGGCGGCCGCGCAGATCGAGCAGCACGTCGGCGCGCTGCTGCGGCGCACGGCGCAGGCGATAGACTCGCTGCAGCAGCCGTCGCTGCCGCCGGCCGTGGCCGGACTGGCGGCGGGGGAGGGCGTCGGCCTGGCGCAGACCGCCCGCGGCGCTTTGCTGTGCCGAGTGCAGGTGGAGAATGGGCTGGTCGGCGCCTGGCAACTGCTGGCGCCGACCGACTGGAATTTCCATGCCGACGGCCCGCTGCGCCGTTGGCTGTGCGGCGTGCGGGTGGCCGAGGAAGACAGCGAGGCGCTGCTGCGCGCGCTGATCCTCGCGGTCGATCCCTGCGTCGCGTTCGAGGTGAAGATCATTCATGCATGAGATGTCGATCGCCGAGGGCATCGTCCAGTTGCTCGAGGAGCAGGCCGCGGCGCAGCGCTTCGCGCGGGTCAAGGCGGTGTGGCTGGAGATCGGCCCGCTGGCCGCGGTCGAGGTCGAGGCGCTGCGCTTCTGCTTCGAGGCGGTGACCCGCCACAGCCTGGCCGAGGGCGCGCGCCTGGAGATCGTCGAGCTGCCGGGGCGCGCCTGGTGCCTCGGCTGCAACGCCAGCGTGGCGATCCGCCAGCGCTACGACGCCTGCCCGCAGTGCGGCAGTTACCGATTGCAGGTCACCCAGGGCGACGAGCTGCGGGTCAAGGAACTGGAGGTAGAGTAAGCATGTGTACCGTTTGCGGCTGCGCCGAGGGCGAGACCCGGATCGAGGGCGAGCACCACCATCATCATGGCCATCACCACCACGAGCACGCCTTCGTGCGTCGCCCGGCTCCGGCCGAGGCCGCGCCGCTGGTGGTCGAGGGCCTCAACCTGCACTTCGGCCAGGGCCCGGCCCGCGCCCACGCGCCGGGCCTCAGCCAGAGCCGCATGGTGCAGATCGAGCAGGACATCCTCGGCAAGAACGACCGCTACGCCGCCGAGAACCGCGCGCGCTTCGACGCCCTGTCGCTGTTCGTCCTCAACCTGGTATCCAGCCCCGGTTCGGGCAAGACCACCCTGCTGACCAAGAGCATCGAGCTGCTCGGCCGGCGCCGGCCGCTGGCGGTGATCGAGGGCGACCAGCAGACTGACCACGACGCCGCGCGCATCCGCGCCACCGGCGTGCCGGCGGTGCAGGTCAACACCGGCAAGGGCTGCCACCTGGACGCGCACATGGTCGGCCACGCCCTGACGCGGCTGGACGGCCTCGAAGGCGGCCTGCTGTTCATCGAGAACGTCGGCAACCTGGTCTGCCCGGCGGCCTTCGACCTCGGCGAGGCGCACAAGGTGGCGATCCTCTCGGTCACCGAGGGCGAGGACAAGCCGCTCAAGTACCCGGACATGTTCCACGCCGCCGACCTCATGCTGCTGAACAAGACCGACCTGCTGCCGCACCTGGACTTCGACGTCGAGGCCTGCATCGCCTACGCCCGGCGGGTCAACCCGGACATCGAGGTGATCCGCGTCTCGGCGCGCAGCGGCGAGGGCATGGACGAGTGGCTGGCCTGGATCGAACGCCAGCGCGGCGCCCGCCTGCGCGCCCGGATCGACGCCCTCCGGGCCCAGGCGCAGGCCCTCGAGGCGCTGCTCTGAATCAGCCGGCGGAGGCGGGCGTGCGCCTGCTGCTGCGCGGCCGGGTGCAGGGGGTCGGCATGCGCCCCGGCGTGCACCGTCTGGCCACCGCCCTCGGCCTGTCCGGCGCGGTGTGCAACACCGGCGAGGGCGTGCGCATCGACCTGCAGGGCCCGGCGGACAGGCTCGCCGAATTCGAGCGGCGCCTGCCCGCCGAGCTGCCGCCGCTGGCCCGGCTTGATGCCCTCCAGCACGAGAACCTCCCTGCCGGGACGCGCTTTTCCGGCTTCGCCATCGTGGCCAGTCGCGACGAGAGGAGCGGAGTGCTGGCGCCGCCGCCGGACGCCGCGGTCTGCCCGGCCTGCCTCGAAGAACTCTTCGATCCGCACAACCGCCGCTGGCGCCATCCCTTCATCAACTGCACCCACTGCGGCCCGCGCTACAGCCTGATCCGCCGCCTGCCCTACGACCGCGCCCAGACCAGCCTGGCGGCCTTCGAACTCTGTCCGGACTGCCGGCGCGAGTACGAAAATCCGGCCGACCGCCGTTTCCACGCCCAGCCGATCGCCTGCCCGGCCTGCGGCCCCCGGCTGTGGTGCGAGGACGGCGGGGGCCGGCGCCTGCCCGGCGATCCCGTCGAGCTGGCGCTGGCCGCCCTGCGCCGCGGCGAAGTTGTCGCCCTGCGCGGCGTCGGCGGCTTCCACCTGGCCTGCGATGCGCGCAATGCCGAGGCGATGGCCGCGCTGCGCCGGCGCAAGCGCCGCCCGGCCAAGCCCTTCGCGCTGATGGTCGCCAACCCGGCGTCGCTGGAGGCCCTGGTCGAGTTGAACGAAAACGGTCTCGCCGAGCTGAGCGCCCCGGCCGCGCCGGTGGTGCTGCTGCGCAGGCGGCCCGCCGCCGACGGCTTGCTCGCCGCCGAGGTGGCGCCGGATCTGGCCTGGCTCGGCGCGATGCTGCCGCATAGCCCGCTGCACTGGCTGCTCTTTCACGAGGCCGCCGGGCGGCCGGCCGGCAGCGCCTGGACCGCCGCGCCCCAGGATCTGCTGCTGGTGATGACTAGCGCCAACCTGAGCGGCGAGCCGCTGATCACCGACAACCTTGAGGCGCGCGAGAAGCTTGCCGGCATCGCCGACCTCTGGCTGCTGCACGACCGCGAGATCGTCAATCGTGTCGACGACTCGGTGGTCAGCGCTTTGGGCCGCGCGCCGGTGGTGATCCGCAGCGGCCGAGGCCTGACGCCCCAGGAAATCCGCCTGGCCCGCAGCGGCCCCTCGGTGCTGGCCCTCGGCGGCCAGTTGAAGAACGCCATCTGCCTGACCCAGGGCGACCGTGCCTGGCTGTCCCCGCATATCGGCGACCTGCACAGCGCCGACACCTGCCGCGCTCTGGAGCGCACGGTGGCGCAGTTCGGCGAGCTGCTCGGCGTCCGTCCCGAGCGCATCGCCTGCGACCTGCACCCGGATTTCTTCGCCAGCCGTTTCGCCCGCGAGCATGCCGAGCGCCACGGCCTGCCGCTGCACCCCGTTCAGCACCACCACGCCCATATCGCCGCGGTGCTGGCCGAGCACGGCCTCGCCGAGCCGGTGCTCGGCCTGGCGCTGGACGGCTTCGGCCTCGGCGCCGACGGCCGGCTGCGCGGCGGCGAACTGTTGAAGGTGATGGCGGACGGCTGCACCTGGCTCGGCGAGCTGAATCCGCTGCCGCTGCCGGGCGGCGACCAGGCATCGCGCGAGCCCTGGCGCATGGCTGCCGGCGCCCTGCACGCGCTGGGTCGCGGCGACGAGATCGCCACGCGCTTCGCCGCCGAGCCGGGCAGCACGGCCATTGCGCGGATGCTCGAACGCGGCTTCAATTGCCCGCCGAGCAGCAGCGCCGGCCGGCTGTTCGATGCCGCGGCGGGCCTCTTGGGTCTCGGCGAGCGCCAGCGCTACGAGGCCGAGGCGGCGCTGCGCCTGGAGTCGCGGGTGGTCGGCCTGCCGGAAGCGGTTCCCGCGCTCTGGCGGATCGGCGACGACAACCGGCTGGACCTCTCGCCGCTGCTGGCGCGCCTGGCGGACCTGCACGACCCGCAGGTCGGCGCCGAGCTGTTCCACGGCGTGCTGATCGAGGCCCTGGCCGCCTGGACAGCGCGTGCGGCCGAAGCCACCGGCCTGCGCCGGATCGCCCTGGGCGGCGGTTGTTTCCTGAACACCTGGCTGCGCGACGGGCTCTGCATGCGCCTGCAGGCTGCCGGTCTCGAGCCGCTGCTGCCGCGGCGGGCGCCGCTCAACGACGGCGGTCTGGCCCTCGGCCAGGCCTGGGCGACGTTGCTGGCACCGGATATCCCATCGACACGAGGACAAGCGTGATGTGCCTGGCCATTCCGGTCCGCATCGAGGAACTGCTCGACGAACAGAGCGCGGTCGCCTGCATCGGCGGCCTGCGCAAGACCATCAACGTCGCCCTGCTCGACGATCTCAAGGTCGGCGACTACGTGATCCTGCACGTCGGCTTCGCCCTGCAGAAGCTCGACGAGGCCGAGGCGCAGCGCACCCTGGCGCTGCTCGCCGAACTGGGCCAACTGGCCGAGGCCGAACAGGCCGCACAGGGAGAGGCACCATGAAGTACGTCGACGAATTCCGCGACGGCGCCACCGCGCGCCAGCTCGCCGCGCGCATCGCCGCCGAGGCCGATTCCGCGCGTGCGTACCGGCTGATGGAGTTCTGCGGCGGGCACACCCACGCGATCTTCCGCTACGGCATCCCCGACCTGCTGCCGGCCAACGTGCGGCTGATCCACGGCCCGGGCTGCCCGGTGTGCGTGATGCCGATCGGCCGGCTGGACATGGCCATCGAGCTGGCGCGCCGCCCGGAAGTGATCCTCTGCACCTACGGCGACATGCTGCGCGTGCCCGCCTCCGGCCGGGTCAGCCTGCTCAAGGCGCGCGCCGAAGGCGCCGCGGTGCGCATGCTCTACTCGCCGACCGAGGCGCTGAAGCTGGCGCAGGACAACCCGAATAAAGAGGTGGTGTTCTTCGCCATCGGCTTCGAGACCACCACCCCGCCCACCGCGCTGGTGATCGAGCAGGCGCGGAAGCTCGGTCTGACGAATTTCTCGGTGTTCTGCAACCACGTGCTGACCCCGGCGGCGATGCACGCGATCCTCGCCACCCCGGAGGCGCGCGCCGGCGCTCTGCAGCTGGACGGTTTCATCGGCCCGGCCCACGTCAGCACGGTGATCGGCAGCGCGCCCTACGCGCCCTTCCCCGCGCAGTACGGCACGCCGCTGGTGATCGCCGGCTTCGAGCCGCTGGACCTGCTGCAGGCGCTGTTGATGCTGGTACGCCAGCTCAACGAGGGTCGCGCCGAGGTGGAGAACCAGTTCACCCGCGCGGTCACCGCCGAAGGCAACCGCAAGGCGAAGGCGCTGACCGAGCGGGTCTTCGAGGTACGCGAGAGCTTCGAATGGCGCGGCCTGGGCGCCGTGCCGCACAGCGCCCTGCAGATCCGCGCGGAATTCGCCGCGTTCGACGCCGAGCGGCGCTTCGCCCTCGAACCGCGCACCGGGCTGGAGAACAAGGCCTGCGAATGCCCGGCGATCCTGCGCGGGGCGAAGAGCCCGCGCGACTGCAAGCTGTTCGGCAACCCCTGCAGCCCGGACAACCCGCTCGGCTCGTGCATGGTTTCCTCCGAGGGCGCCTGCGCCGCCTGGTACGCCTACGGCCGCCAGCGCCAGGCGGCGGCCGTGGAGGTGGCCCGATGAGCCGGCTCGATCTGAAGAACGGCAGCGTGGAGATGGTCCATGGCAGCGGCGGCCGCGCCATGGGCCAGCTGATCGAGGAGCTGTTCGCCCGCGCCCTGCGCAACCAATGGCTGGACCAGGGCAACGACCAGGCGCAGTTCGAGCTGCCGCCCGGGCGGGTGGTGATGGCCACCGACAGCCACGTGATCTCGCCGCTGTTCTTCCCCGGCGGCGACATCGGCAGCCTCGCCGTGCACGGCACCATCAACGATGTGGCCATGGCCGGCGCCCGGCCCTGCTATCTGGCCGCCGGCTTCATTCTCGAGGAAGGTTTTCCGTTGGCCGACCTGGCGCGCATCGTCGAGTCGATGGCCGCCGCCGCCCGCGAGGCCGGCGTGCCGGTGGTCACCGGCGACACCAAGGTGGTCGAGCGCGGTAAGGGCGACGGGGTGTTCATCACCACCACCGGGGTCGGCGTGGTGCCGGCCGGTCTGCACCTCTCCGGCGACCAGGCGCGGCCGGGCGACCGCATCCTGCTCTCCGGCAGCATCGGCGACCACGGCGTGACCATCCTTTCGCTGCGCGAAGGGCTCGGCTTCGAGGCCGACATCGGCTCCGACTCCCAGGCCCTGCACGGGCTGGTCGCCGCGATGGTCGAGGCGGTGCCGGAGATCCGCTGCCTGCGCGACCCGACCCGCGGCGGCCTGGGCAACACCCTCAACGAACTGGCCCGCCAGTCGGGGGTCGGCATGCAGCTCGTCGAACGGGCCATCCCGCTGCGCGAACCGGTGCGCGCCGCCTGCGAATTCCTCGGCCTCGACCCGCTGTACGTGGCCAACGAGGGCAAGCTGGTCGCCATCTGCCCGGCCGAGCAGGCCGAGCGTCTGCTCGAGGTCATGCGCGCCCATCCGCAGGGGTGCGAGGCGGCGATCATCGGCACGGTGGTGGCCGACGAGCGCCGCTTCGTGCAGATGGAGACGCTGTTCGGCGGGAGCCGGATGGTGGACTGGTTGAACGGGGAGCAGTTACCGAGGATTTGCTGACAAGTCAGAAGGGCGGTGTTGGCCTAACCTTGGGTTATTCAAGCTGCCTGCTTTCCTCGGCCCGCGCGGCGCTCACACACAAGGCTTGAGGCCCAGACCAACCTGGCGCCCCCAGAAAGCAAAAGCCCGGCTGAAGAGCCGGGCTTTCGGACTTGCAAATACTTACTCGCGGTAGCTGAGCGCGCCGTCGTAGAGACGGTCGTCGGCCATGGCGACATCGCTGAACGCGCGGTTGCCGCGGGTCTCGACCTTGTCGCCGACGGCGAACGCTTCGGTCGAGCGCACCACCTTTTCCTTGCCGTCGGCGGTGCGGACCTTGTAGGCGCGGTCGCTGAGGCCGGTAGCCTCCTGGGCTCCGCCGCCGAACAGGGCACCGATGCCGGCGCCGACCAGCATGCCGATCGGGCCACCGATCGCGCCGATCATCATGCCGTTCATGCCGCCGACCGACTTGCCGGTGGTGTGATCCTTGGTTTCCTCGAGAACTTCAGCGGCATGTACGCTACCGGCGGCCAGCAGGGTCAGGGCCAGGGTGCCGAGCTTTTTCATGGCGGTTCCTCCGAGGAAACGTTCCAGCGATCTGGGTCAAATCGTTGATCGGGACGCGACGCACGGCTTTTGGCAGGGCTTCTGTCTCCGTTGGAACCAAAATTAACCTTACAATTGATGTGGGTCAAGAAGAGAAATGCTTTCTTGTGCCGTGGCTGGGCGGACTCGATGGCAGACCACGCAAAAGCCGGCGTGGCGGCGTCGCGGAGGAGGCTGGAGCAATGGTCAGGCGGGGTGGGGGAACAGGGCAGCAGGCGGCGGGCGGGTGCGGCTTGGATTCGCCGTGCTCGGCGAAACGTGCAGCGAGTCTCGAAGGCGGTATGCGTGTCGCACGCCGGGCTGCCTCTCCCGAAAAGCAAAAGCCCGGCTGGAGAGCCGGGTTTTGGGGTGTGGATAACTTATTCGCGGTAGCTGTAGGCGCTGTCGTAGAGGCGGTTGTCGGCCAGTTCGGCGGCGTCATGCACGCGGTTGCCGCGGGTTTCGACCTTGTCGCCGACGGCGAACTCCTGGGCCGGCGAGCGCACCACCTTTTCCTTGCTATCGGCGGTGCGGACCTTGTAGGCGCGGTCGCTGAGGCCGGCGGCCTCCTGGGCTTCGCCGCCGAACAGGGCACCGATGCCGGCGCCGATCAGCATGCCGATCGGGCCGCCGATCGCGCCGATCATCATGCCGTTCATGCCGCCGACCGATTTGCCGGTGGTGTGATCCTTGGTTTCCTCGAGAACTTCAGCGGCATGTACGCTACCGGCGGCCAGCAGGGTCAGGGTCAGGGCCAGGGTGCCGAGCTTTTTCATGGCGGTTCCTCCGAGGAAACATTCCAGCGATCTGGGTCAAATCGGGCTTGGTCGGGACGCGGCGCGGTGCTTTTGGCAGGGCTTCGTCTTCGTTGGGATAGAAATTAACCCTTCAATTGATGTGGATCAAGAAAAGAATCCGCTTCTTATGCTTAAGGAGGGGGTCTGCGACGGGTGCTGTGCTTGCCCGGGCGCGACGGAGTCATCGGCCTGCGGTCGGGCCAGGCTGGAGCGGCAGGAAATGCGGGGCTAGGTGCCCCCATCTGGTAGGCGGCGGGGCTGCGTTATCCGGCGCGGAAGCGGCGGCTTCAGTGCAGGGTGCGTGCACCGCTGCTGGCATTGGCCAGGGCGGCGGACTTGCCGGCGGACTTTGGATTCGGGCGGTTGTCGCGGATCTCGACTGGGTCGCCGCGGCGGTTGGGAGAGCGCACCGCTTTCACTCTGCCGCTGTCGGTGCGGACCTGATAGGTGCGATCGCCGGTGGCGGAAGCCTCCTGGCTGGAGCTGCCGACCAGCGCGCCGACGCCGGCGCCGACCAGCGCGCCGATCGGGCCGCCGATGGCGCCGACCATCATGCCGGTGATGCCGCCTGCCGACTGGCCGGACGTCCGCTCTTCGGTTTCCCCGACGATCTCGTCGGCCTGCACGCTGCTCAGGGCCAGCAGGCTGAAGGTCAGGGTCAGAATGCCGAACGTGTGCATGTTCATGGCGGTTCCTCCGAGAGTCGTTTCAGTGGGCTTCCTACTGTACCAATGCACGAAACATACCAAACGGTTGAATACAGAAAATCAAGCACTTAGCCATCAGAAAGGGCGGCTCTCGCGACAAAGTGTCGCGATGGCGACAGAAATTTTGTCGCGATTCTTGCAGGAAAGTGACCCTTCGTTGATCCGTGTCACTTAAGAAGAGGGTTGGCCGTGCTTGCTGGGGGGAGTGGCTGCGCAAAAAAAGACCGGGCCAAGGCCCGGTCCGGAGGGTGTCGGGGGCTCAGATCATCAGCAGCGCCCCGCCGGCGGCAATGGCCGCACCGGCGCTGCGGGCCAGCAGGGGCAGGCGCTGCTGCACGGTGGCGGCGAGCAGGCCGCCGCCCAGGTGCAGGGCCAGGCTGGCGGCGAGGAAGCCGGCGGCGAAGGCCGCCAGACTGCCGCTGGCTTCGAGGCCGTGGGCGTAGCCGTGGCACAGCGCAAAGGCCGCGCTCAGGGCCAGCGCAACCGGTGCCGGCAGGCGTACGGCGCCGGCGATCAGCAGGCCCAGCAGCAGCACGGAAAGGGCGATGCCGGTTTCCATCTGCGGCAGGCCGGCGCCGCTCACGGCGAGGACGAAGCCGCCGAGCAGCGCGGCGAGGAAGGTGGCCGGCACGGCGAGTTTCAGGGCGCGCGGCTGCAGCGCGGCCCAGATGCCGATGGCCAGCATCGCCAGCAGGTGGTCGGCACCGCCGAAGGGGTGCAGCAGGCCGGCGATCAGGCCGTTCTCGCCATGCCCGGGGTGGGCGAAGGCGGCGCCGGGCAGCAGGGTCAGGGCAAGCAGGGGCAGGAAATGGCGTGTCTTCATGTCAGGGGTCCTGGGGTCGATTCCGGGGGTGGCGATTTCCCTCGAGGCGCTGCTCGAGCAGGTGGCTGCGCAGCTTAAGGCAAAAGGGCGGCGGGACGCATCCCGGCGGTCCGCCCGATGCGGGAAAGGGTGTGCTCGGCCCGACATCCGCCAGCCCGGCGGGCGCTTGTCCAGAACGGCGGGCCGACCGGCTCAGAGATTCTTGACGATCAGCTGGAGCCCGGCGAGCAGCAGGCCGGTGCGGGCGATGCGGTAGAACCAGACGTGGTTGACCCGCGCCTGCAGCCGGAGGCCGGCCCACACTCCGAGCGGGACCAGGGGGGCGAGGGCGAGGCTGCTCAGCAGGTTGTCGGCGGAGAACTGCCCGAGCAGCGCGTAGGGCAGTAGCTTGACCGCGTTGGTCAGCAGGAAGAACACGTTGATGGTGGCGACGTAGCGCACCTTGTCCAGCTGCTGCGGCAGCAGGTGCATCATCACCGGCGGGCCGCCGGCATGGGCGACGAAGCTGGTGAAGCCGGACAGCGCGGAGAGGAGCGTGCCCTTGCCGCGGGCCGGCGGCAGCCCGGCCGTGCTGGTGGGCGGGCGCAGCAGGTTGAGCAGCACGAAGGCCACCGCGATGCCGCCGATCAGCAGGCCGATGACCCGCTCGTTGAACATGCCGAAGGTTAGCGCGCCGAGCAGCACGCCGAGCAGCGCGCCGGGCAGCATGATCTTCAGGTTCGCCACGTCCCACTTGCCGTAGTAGGCGCGCAGGCCGACCACATCGGCGGTGCAGAGGATCGGCAGCATGATCGCCGCGGCCTGGGTGGGCGGCACCGCCAGGGCCAGGAGGGGCACCGCGATGCCACCGAAGGCGCCACCGAAGCCGCCCTTGGAGAGGCCGGTCAGCAGTACCGCCGGCACGGCGAGGAGCAGAAGTTCCGTGGACAGCATGGGCGTGCAGTGCTCCTGAGCGGGCGTGCGGGCGCCTAGCTGTACCCGTTTCGCCGGGACGGAGCAATAGCGGCGGATGGCGGCCGATGCGTCAAGGATGCGACTTTGCCGGATTGCCAGTATTGTATTGATAATATTTATCATTTAGATTCGCTGCTTCGCTCGAGTCAGGGAAGCTGTCGATGAAGGGTTGCGCTGCGTGTTCGCTCGGCGTGCAGGTCGCGGCGGATGCGCTGGAAACGGAGCTGGAAACCATCTACGCCAGCCAGTGGCGCCTGCTGGTGGAGGTCGCCTTCAAGGTGCTGGGCTGCCGCTCGCTGGCCGAGGACGTGGTCCAGGAGGCTTTCCTCAAGCTCTGGGAGGGCCGTGCCGTGCAGAACATCCAGTGTCCGGTCCGCTACCTGTTCCGGGTAGTGCGCAACCAGGCCATCGACCGCCTGCGCCGGCTGATCCTCGAAAACCGCTACCACGTCGACGAGGCGTCGCTCGGCGAGCAGGTCGCGACGACCCCCTCGCCGGAACGGGCGACCCTCGGCCAGTGCGAATGGAGCGCCCTGCTCGAGGCCCTCGACGAACTGCCCGAACGTGCCCGCACGGCCTTCGCCATGACCCAGCTGGAAGGCTACAGCCAGCGCGAGGTGGCCGCCCGCCTGGGCGCCTCGCCGACCGCCGTGCACTTCCTGATCCGCGACGCCCTGGGTCACTGCCGTGACCGCCTGAAACCCGACGACTGACCCGTCTGCGCCGGACGGCGCAGCGCACAGGACGATCCCATGAAACTGCTTCGCCTGCTGTTCCGCGACAATCCCCGCGCCCTGGCCGGGGTCATGCTGCTGAGCCTGGCCAGCGTGCTGCTCAGCATCGGCACCCTCGCCTTCATCAACCTGCGGCTGATCGCCGTCGGCGACCGGCCGGGCCTCGCCCTGGCACAGTTCGGCGCCCTGCTGGCGCTGTTGCTGCTGGTCGCCGCGGCTGCCCAGGTGTCGCTGCACCGCCTCGGCCATCGCTTCGTCTACCGCCTGCGCCGGGACCTGGTGAAGTGCCTGCTGGACACCGACATCCAGCGCCTGGAGCAGCTCGGCGGCTCGCGCATCCTCGCCAGCCTGTCGAGCGACATCCGCAACCTCACCATCGCCTTCGTGCACCTGCCGGAGCTGGTCTACGGCCTGGTGCTGAGCGTCGCCGCCTTCGCCTACTTGGCCTGGCTGTCGCCGCCGCTGTTCGCCGTGACCCTCGCCTGGATGGGCTTCACCCTGGCGGTCGGCTGGCTGTACGTCGGCCGGGTCAACCGGCACATCCGCCTGCTGCGCGAGGCCGAGGACCGCCTCTACCGCGACTACCAGGCGCTGATCGACGGGCGCAAGGAGCTGGCCCTGAACCGCGAGCGCGCCCGCCGCCTGTACGAGGAGGAGTTCGACGCAGACGCCGAGGCCTACCGCCACCACGTGACCCGCGCCGACATCTACAACGGCCTGGCCGGCAACTGGGCGAACATCATGGTGCTCGGCAGCATCGGCCTGGTGTTCTACTGCGCCGGCGGCCTGGGCTGGGCCGGCGCCGCGGTGGCGGCGACCTTCGCCCTCACCGTGCTGTTTTTGCGCGCGCCGCTGATCGCCGCGGTGGGCTCGCTGCCCAGCCTGCTCGCCGCGCGGGTCGCCCTGGACGCGCTGGAGGCCCTGGAGCTGGCGCCGCTGCGCCGGGAGTTCGAGGCGCCGGCGCCGGCGCCGGCCTGGCAGCGCCTGGAACTGCGCGGGGTGGTCTACCGCTATCCCGGCGAGGGCGACGAGGGCGGCTTCGACGTCGGCCCGCTGGACCTGTGCATCGAGCGCGGCGAGCTGCTGTTCCTGGTCGGCGGCAACGGTAGCGGCAAGTCGACCCTGGCGCGCCTTCTGACCGGCCTCTACCGGCCGGTGGCCGGGCAGATCCTGCTTGACGGCCGCGCCCTGGACGCAGCCGACTGGCCGGCCTACCGGCGGCTGTTCTCCAGCGTGTTCACCGACTTCCACCTGTTCGCCCGGCTGCTCGGCCCCGAGGGCGGCGAGGCCGCGGAGGGCGGGCCCGACCACTGGCTCGAGCGCCTGCACCTGGCGCACAAGGTCCGCCACGCCGGCGGCCGGCTGCTCGACACCCGCTACTCGCAGGGCCAGCGCAAGCGCCTGGCGCTGCTGCTGGCGATGCTCGAGGAGCGCGACATCCTGGTGCTCGACGAATGGGCGGCGGACCAGGACCCGCTGTTCCGCCGGCTGTTCTACCGCGAGCTGCTGCCGCAGCTGAAGGCGCTGGGCAAGACGGTGCTGGCGATCACCCACGACGACCACTACTTCGACCAGGCCGACCGCCTGCTGAAGATGGACGGCGGCCGGCTCGTCGAGCTGACCGGCGAGCAGCGCGCGCGCGCCAGCGCCGACGCCCTGCAGGCCATCGGCGGGCCGGCGCGGGCGCTGGCCGCCGACTAGCCGTTTTCTCCGTGCACGTCCCCCGGCTACGGCCGGGGCAGGGCGGTCGCGCGTCCGATTTGCAAGTTAATGAAAATTATTCGCGTCTTTATCCGTCTGTAACCAGTGATGCGGCACCGTGCCGCCCGACCGAACCAGGAGCCAAGCCATGAGTTTCGACCAAGCCGATACCCAGTTCCACGTGGTGGTCAACGCCGAGCAGCAGTACTCGATCTGGCCGGAATACAAGCCGGTGCCGGCCGGCTGGCAGGAGGTCGGCGTCAGCGGCGACCGGCAGACCTGCCTGGCGCACATCTCCGGGATCTGGTCCGACATGCGCCCGCGCAGCCTGCGCGAGGCCATGGCCGAGTGAGACCGGCGCCGCCGTCCGCTTTCGCCGCCCTTCCGGTCGCCGCCCGGCGGCCGGGCCGTTCCGCCTCCGAGGTGCCGACATGACCGCCCATTCCCCGCTTTCCCCCCTGCCGCCGGCTGCGCCGGCCTGGCAGCCGCTCGGCCCGGCCCAGCAGCGGCTGTGGTTCTTCAGCCGCCTGGAGCCGGACAGCGACGCCTACCACCTCGCCGGCCTCTGGCGGTTTTCCGGGCCGCTGGACGCCGAGGCCCTGAGCTACAGCCTCGACCGCCTGCTGGCGCGCCACACCATCCTGCTCACCCGGCTGCGCGAGCAGGGCGGCGTCGCCGAGCAGCGCCCGGGCGAGGTCGTGCCCATGCCGCTGGAGCGCATCGAACTGGACGGCGCCGACGACGCGGAGCTCGAGCGCCGGGCCGGCGACTTCGTCGCGCGGCCCTTCGACCTAGCCCGCGGCCCGCTGGTGCGCTGCCAGCTCTATCGCCTCGGCGCGCAGCGCCATGCGCTGGTGATGGTGCTGCACCACCTGGTCTTCGATGCCTGGTCGCTGCGCCGGCTGATGGCGGAGCTGGCCGAAGGCTATCGCCTGTTCCGCGCCGGCAAGGCGCCGCAGGTGGACGCCGCCGCACTGGACGCGGCCTACGCCGCCTGCGCCCGGGCGCAGCGCGACTGGCTGGCGGGCGACGAGTGCCGGCGCCAGCTGGACTTCTGGCGTGCCGAGCTGGCCGGCGAGGTGCCGGCCCAGAGCCTCGTCCCGGACCGTCCGCGTCCGTCGCGGGCGGCCTGCCGGGCGCGTTTCCGCGAACTGCGCCTGCCCGCGCCGCTGGCCGCGCGGCTGCAGGCGCTGGCCGGCGCCTGCCGGGCGACCCCCTTCAACCTGCTGCTCGCGGTCCTCCAGCTGCAGCTGGCGCGCCTGTCCGGCCAGCCCGAGGTGCGCGTCGGCGTGCCGGTGGCCAACCGCACCCGCGACAACGAGGCGCTGCTCGGTTTCCACGTCAACACCGTCGTGCTGGCCGGCCGTCCGCAGGGGCGGCTCAGCGTGCGCGAGTGGCTCGGCGAGGTGCGCGCGCGGCTGCGTCGCGCCCAGGCGCACCGGACGCTGCCGCTGGAGCGGCTGGTTGAGGCGCTGCAGCCGGAGCGCCGCCTCGGCCAGCAGCCGCTGTTCCAGATCGCCTTCAACTACCGCCACGACGAACCCTTGCCGGCCGACTGGCTGCCCGGCCTGGACACGACGTTCGAGCGGCTGCCGACCCGCGAAATCCCCTTTGACCTGGCGCTGGACGCCGTGCGCGGCGCCGACGGCGGGCTGAGCCTCACCGTCGCCTGGGCCGAGGAGCTGTTCGAGGCGGCGAGCGTCGAGCGGCTGGTCGCCGGCTTCGTCGGCCTGCTCGAACAGTGCGTCGCCGACCCCGAGCGCCGGCTGGCCGAACTGGACCTGCTGGACGCGGCGCAGCGCACGCAACTGGAGGCCTGGAACGCCTGCCGCCAGTCCCACGACCCGACCCGCCTGCTGCCCGAACTGATCGCCGAGCAGGCGAGGCGTCGCCCGGATGCCGTCGCCCTGGTCCACGGCGCGACGCGCGTCAGCTACGCCGCGCTGGAGGCCCGCGCCAACCGTCTGGCCCGGCACCTGGTCGCCTGCGGCGTCGGCCCGGAGGCGCGGGTCGGCCTGTGCCTGGAGCGCGGCACGGCGATGATCGAGGGGCTGCTGGCGATCCTCAAGGCCGGCGGCGCCTTCGTGCCGCTCGACCCGGACTATCCCCGCGAGCGGCTGGCCTACATGGCCGAGGATTCCGGGCTGAAATGGCTGCTGACGACTTCAGGGCTGCGCGGGCGGCTGCCGCTGGGCGAGGGCGTCGAGGCGCTCTGCCTGGACCTGCTCGACAGCCGCGGCTACGACGCCACGCCGCCGGCGGTGGCGATCCACCCGCAGAACCTCGCCTACCTGATCTACACCTCCGGCTCCACCGGCCGGCCCAAGGGCGTGGCGGTGAACCACGCCGGCCTCTCCATGCACGTGCAGACCATCGGCCAGCGCTACGGCATGACCCCGGACGACGTGGAGCTGCACTTCGCCTCGATCAGCTTCGACGGCGCCCTCGAGCGCTGGGCGGTACCGCTGGCCTTCGGCAGCCGGCTGGTGATTCGCGACCAGCAGCTGTGGACGGCCGAGCGGACCTGCGAAGTGCTGCAGCAGGAGGGCGTGACCATCGCCTGCTTCCCGCCCAGCTACGTCGGCCAACTGCTCGACTGGATCGAGGCGCAGCATCTCAAGCTGCCAGTGCGCTCCTGGACCCTGGGCGGCGAGGCCTTCACCCGCGAGACCTACGAGCGCCTGCAGCGGGTGCTGCAGCCGAAACGCATCGTCAACGGCTACGGCCCCACCGAGACGGTGGTGACCCCGCTGATCTGGGAAGCCTTCCCCGGCACGGCGCTGGAGGCGGCCTACGCGCCGATCGGCACCCCGGTCGGCCCGCGCCGGCTGTACGTGCTCGACGGCGAGCTCAACCCGCTGCCGATTGGGGTGGCCGGCGAGCTGTACATCGGCGGCGAGGTGGGCCTGGCGCGCGGCTACCACCAGCGTCCCGGCCTGACCGCCGAGCGCTTCCTGCCCGACCCCTTCGGCGCCCCCGGCGAGCGGATGTACCGCACCGGCGACCTGGTGCGCTGGCGCGACGACGGCGCGCTGGACTACCTGGGGCGGCTCGACCAGCAGGTGAAGATCCGGGGTTTCCGCATCGAGCTGGGCGAGATCGAGAGCCGCCTGCTCGCCTATCCGCAGGTCGTGGAGGCGGCGGTGATCGCCCGCGAGACGCCGAGCGGCAAGCAACTGGTCGGCTATCTGGTACCGCGCGGCCCGCTCGATCCGCTCGAAATCCGCCGCCAACTGGCCGAGGCGCTGCCGGACTATATGGTCCCCGCGCAGCTGATGCTGCTGGAGCGCCTGCCGCTGACCCCGGCGGGCAAGCTGGACCGCGCCGCCTTGCCCGCGCCGCAGTGGCAGGCCAGCGACGACTACCAGGCGCCGCAGACCGACAGCGAGCGCATCCTCGCCGGGATCTGGGCGCAGCTGCTGGGTCTGGAACGGGTCGGTCGCGACGACCGCTTCTTCGAGCTGGGCGGCGATTCCATCGTCGCCCTGCAGGTGGTCGGCCGCGCGCGTCAGCAGGGGCTGGCGCTGACGCCGCGCGATCTGTTCCAGCAGCAGAGCCTGGCGGCGCTGGCCGCGGTGGCCCGGCCGCTGGCCGCGCTGCGCATCGAGCAGGGGCCGGCCGAAGGCGCCGTGCCGCTGCTGCCGATCCAAGCACGCCTGCTCGAACGCCAGGGCACGGCGCCGTGCAACCAGTACCTGCTGGTCGAGCTGGCCGAGGACCTCGAGCCGATCCTCCTGGAGCGGGCCCTGCAGGCGCTGGTGGCGCACCACGACGCGTTGCGCCTGCGTTTCGCCGCGGAAGACGGCGTCTGGCGCCAGTGGTACGGGGATGTAAACGAGCGCCATGAGCTGCTCTGGCTCTGCGAGGTGGCCGGCGAGGACGAGCTCGCGGCGCTCGGCGCCGAAGCCCAGCGCAGCCTGGACTCGCAGGAAGGCCCGCTGCTGCGCGCCTGCTGGCTGAGCCAGCCGGGCCGCGCCGAGCGCCTGCTGCTGGCGATCCACCACTTGGCGGTGGACGGGGTGTCCTGGCGGGTGCTGCTGGAGGATCTGCTGGCCGCCTACCGGCAGCTGGCGGTGGGGCAGTGCGTCGCGCTGCCGGCGCGGACCAGCTCCTTCCAGGCTTGGGCCGAGCGCCTGCAGGACTGGGCCGCCGGCCCGGCGCAGGCGCAGCACGCCTTCTGGCAGGCCCAGGAGCGCGCCTGCGCGCAGCTGCCGCTGCTGTCCCGCGAATCGGCCCGCGAGGGCCAGCGCCAGCGTCTCGAACTGAGTCTGCCCGCCGAGTTCAGCCGCGAGCTGCTGCAGGCCGCCCAGCAGGCCTACCGGCTGCGCGCCGACGAGGTGCTGCTCGCCGCGCTGAGCCGGGTGCTCTGCGCCTGGAGCGAGCAGTGCTGCGTCTGCCTGCACCTGGAAAGCCACGGCCGCGCGCCGCTGTTCGACGACCTCGACCTCAGCCGCACGGTCGGCTGGTTCACCAGCCTCTACCCACTGCGCCTGCAGCCGGCGGCCGACCTGCCGGGCAGCCTCAAGGCGATCAAGGAGCAGCTGCGCGCGGTGCGCGACGGTGGCCTGGCCTACGGCCTGCTGCGCCGGCGCGGCGAGCTGGACGGCGTCGTCCCGCAGGTGCTGTTCAACTACCTGGGCCAGTTCGAGGACGCGCGCGGCGGGCCGCTGCGCCTGCTCGACGCCGGCCTCTGGCGCGAGGCCGACGCGCCGCTCGACGCGCCCCTGTGCATCGATGCCGAGCTGCGCGGCGGCGCCCTGCGCCTGCGCCTCGACTTCAGCCCCAGCCAGTGGCAGCGGCCGACCCTCGAAGGCCTGCTGCAGCGCCTGCAGGACGAGCTGCGGGCGATCCGCGCCCACTGCATCCACGCGCCCGCCGGCCTGACCCCCAGCGACGTGCCGCTGGCCGGGCTCGACCAGCCGCGCCTGGACGCGCTGCGCGGCGTCGCGGACCTCTACCCGCTGTCGCCGCTGCAGCAGGGCCTGCTGTTCCACAGCCGGCTCGGCGGCGCCGGCAGCTACGTCAACCAGCTCTGCCTGCCGCTCTCCGGCCTCGATCCGGCGCGTCTGCGCCGGGCCTGGGAGGAGGTGCTGGCGCGCCACGCCATCCTGCGCAGCGCCTTCCTCGACGGCGAACCCCCGCTGCAGGCGGTACACGACGCCGTCGCGCTGCCCTGGCAGGAACTGGACTGGCGCGCCGAGACGGACTTCGACGCCGCGCAGCAGGCCTTCTGCGCCGCCGAGCGCGCCCGCGGCTTCGACCTCGCCCGGCCGCCCTTGCTGCGCCTGGCCCTGCTGCGCCGCGGCGAGCGCGACTGGCTGCTGGTCTGGACCCTGCACCACCTGCTGCTCGACGGCTGGAGCACCGCGCTGCTGCTCGGCGAGGTGCTGGCGCTCTACCACGGCGAGCGCTTGGCTCCGCCCTCCGGCCAGTTCGGCGACTACATCGCCTGGCTGGCGCGGCGCGACGCTGCGGCCGACGAGGCCTTCTGGCGCGCCCGGCTGCAGGGCTTCGCCGAGCCCGGCCGGGTCGCCGGCAGCCTGCCTTGCCGCACGCCGGGCGAAGGTCCGGCGCGCCATCCGCTGCCGCTGGCGGCGGAGCAGGCGGCGGCGCTGCGCGGTTTCGCCCAGCACCACGGCCTGACCCTCAACACCCTGATCCAGGGCGCCTGGGCCCTGCTGCTCGGACGCCTGACCGGCAAGTCGCGGGTCTGCTTCGGCACCACCGTGGCCGGCCGGCCAGCCGAGCTGGCCGGCAGCGAGCGGCTGCCCGGCCTGTTCATCAACACCCTGCCGGTGCCGGTCGCGCTGCCCGCCGGGCAGCCGCTCGGCGCCTGGCTGGCCGCGCTGCAGGCCGACAACCTGGCGCTGCGCGAGCACGAGCACACGCCGCTCTACGACATCCAGCGCTGGGCCGGGCGCGCCGGCGAGGCGCTGTTCGACAGCCTGCTGGTGTTCGAGAACTACCCGCTGGGCGACGCCCTGCGCCAGGCCGAGCGCGGCGCTCTGCGCCTGGGCACGCCGCAGAGCCACGAGGCCACCCACTACCCGCTGACCCTGGCGGTGCTGCCGGGCGAGGCGCTGGAGCTGCTGCTGGCCTACGACCGCGCGCAGTTCGACGCGCCGGCCATCGAGCGGCTGGCCGGCCTGCTGCGGCAGATCCTCGCCGAACTGGTCGGCGATCCGGCGCGCCGGCTGGCCGAGCTGGACCTGCTGGATGCGGCGCAGCGCATGCAACTGGAAAGCTGGAGCGCCGGCCGCCAGTCCCACGACCCCGCCCGCCTGCTGCCCGACTTGATCGCCGAACAGGCGAGGCGTCGCCCGGATGCCATCGCCCTGGTCCATGGCGACACGCGCATGACCTACGCCGCGCTGGAGGCCCGCGCCAACCGCCTGGCCCGGCACCTGATCGCCGGCGGCGTCGGCCCGGAGGCGCGGGTCGGCCTCTGTCTGGAACGCGGCACGGCGATGATCGAGGGCCTGCTGGCGATCCTCAAGGCCGGCGGCGCCTTCGTGCCGCTCGACCCGGACTATCCGCGCGAGCGGCTGGCCTACATGGCCGAGGACTCCGGGCTGAAATGGCTGCTGACGACTTCCGCGCTGCGCGGGCGCGTGCCGCTGGGCGAGGGCGTCGAGGCGCTCTGCCTGGACCTGCTCGATACCGGCAACTACAGCGCCGCGCCGCCGACGGTGGCGATCCATCCGCTGAACCTCGCCTACCTGATCTACACCTCCGGCTCGACCGGCCGGCCCAAGGGCGTGGCGGTGAACCACGCCGGGCTGTCCATGCACGTGCAGACCATCGGCCAGCGCTACGGCATGACCCCGGACGATGTGGAGCTGCACTTCGCCTCGATCAGCTTCGACGGCGCCCTGGAGCGCTGGGCGGTGCCGCTGGCCTTCGGCGGCCGGCTGGTGATCCGCGACCAGGAGCTGTGGAGCGCCGAGCGGACCTGCGCGGTGCTGCAGAAGGAGAGGGTGACCATCGCCTGCTTCCCGCCCAGCTACGTCGGCCAACTGCTCGACTGGATCGAGTCCCAGCAACTGACCTTGCCGGTACGCTCCTGGACCCTGGGCGGCGAGGCTTTCACCCGCGAGACCTACGAGCGCCTGCAACGGGTGCTGCAGCCGAAACGCATCGTCAACGGCTACGGCCCCACCGAAACCGTCGTGACCCCGCTGATCTGGGAGGCCTTCCCCGACACCGGACTGGACGCCGCCTACGCGCCCATCGGTACGCCGGTCGGCCCGCGCCGGCTGTACGTGCTCGACGCCGAACTCAACCCGCTGCCGCTCGGCGTGGCCGGCGAGCTGTACATCGGCGGCGAGGTGGGCCTGGCGCGCGGCTATCACCAGCGTCCCGAGCTGACCGCCGAGCGCTTTCTGCCCGACCCCTTTGGCTCTCCAGGGGAGCGCATGTACCGCACCGGCGATCTGGTGCGCTGGCGCGACGACGGCGCCCTGGACTATCTGGGCCGGCTCGACCAGCAGGTGAAGATCCGCGGTTTTCGCATCGAGCTGGGCGAGATCGAGAGCCGCCTGCTGGCCCATCCGCCGGTACTTGAGGCGGCCGTCGTTGCAAGAGAAACCCCCAGCGGCAGGCAACTGGTCGGCTATCTGGTGCCGCGCGGGCCGCTCGATCCGCTCGAGATCCGCCGGCAACTGGCCGAGGCGCTACCGGACTATATGGTGCCGGCGCAGCTTATGGTGCTGGAGCGCCTGCCGCTGACCCCGGCGGGCAAGCTGGACCGCGCCGCCTTGCCCGAGCCGCAGTGGCAGGCCTGCGACGACTACCAGGCGCCGCAGACGGAGCCCGAGCGCATCCTCGCCGAGATCTGGGCGCAGTTGCTGGGCCTGCCGCGGGTCGGGCGGCAGGACCGCTTCTTCGAACTGGGCGGCGACTCCATCGTCGCCCTGCAGGTGGTGTCGCGCCTGCGCAGCGGGCACGGCCTGGCGCTGAGCCTCGCCGCCCTGTTCGAAACGCCGGCGCTGGCCGACTGCGCCGCGCGCCTCGCCCCGACCGAGCAGCCGGCGCCGGCGATCCGCGCCCTGCCGCGCAGCGGTGCCCTGCCGCTCTCCCACGCCCAGCGCCGCCTGTGGTTCCTCGCCCGGCTGGAGCCGGAGAACACCGCCTACCACATGCCGGCCGGCCTCGACCTGCACGGCCGGCTCGACCGCGCCGCCCTGCAGGCCGGGCTGGACCTGCTGGTGGCGCGCCACGAGAGCCTGCGCACGCGCTTCGTCGAGGCCGACGGCGAGCCGCGCCAGCTCGTCCTGCCGCCGACCGGGCAGGGCATCGTCCACCACGACCTGGCCGAGCTGACCCCGGCCGAGCGCGAGGCGGCGGTGCAGGCGATCACCGCGCAGCTGCTGCACACGCCCTTCGACCTGGCGCGCCAGCCGCTCTTGCGGGTGGCCCTGCTGCGCCTGGGCGAGAACGAGCACCGCCTGCTGCTGGTGCAGCACCACATCGTCTCCGACGGCTGGTCGCTGCAGCGCTTCATCGACGAGTTCTGCCGCGCCTACGCGGCCTTCGCCGGGGGCCGCGAGCCGCGCTTCGATCCGCTGCCGCTGCAGTACGCCGACTACGCGCAGTGGCAGCGCGACTGGCTGGCGGGCGGCGAGGGCGCTCGCCAGCTGGACTACTGGCGCAATGCGCTGGGCGAACACCAGCCGCTGCTGGAGCTGCCCGCCGACCATCCGCGGCCGCCGCGCGCCGTCCTGCGCGGCGCGCGCCTGCGCTTCAATGTGCCGCAGGCGCTGACCTCGCGTCTGCGCGCGCTGGCCCGGCGCGAGAACGCCACCCTGTTCGCCGTGCTGCTGGCCGCCTGGCAATCCCTGCTGCACCGCTACAGCGGCCAGGAGGACATCCGCGTCGGCGTGCCGGTGGCCGGGCGCAGTCTGCCGGAGACCGAGGGCGTGCTCGGCTGCTTCGTCAACACCCTGGTGCTGCGCGGCGCGCCGAGCGCGGACAAGCCGTTCCGCCGGCTGCTCGGCGAGCTGCAGCAGGCCAGCCGCGAGGCCCTGGCCCACCAGGAGCTGCCCTTCGACCAGCTGGTCGAGGCGCTGCAGCCGCAGCGCAGCCTCGGCCACCACCCGCTGTTCCAGGTCGCCTTCAACCACCAGACGGTCGACTTCTCCGCCCTGCACGCGCTGCCGGGGCTGACTGTCGCGCCGTTCGACCCCGGCGCGGCCGGGGCGCAGTTCGACCTGGGGCTGGACACCGAGGAAGACCCCGACGGCCGCCTGTCCGGCTTCGTCGGCTACGCCGTCGAGCTGTTCGAGACGCCGCGCATCGAGCGCCTGGTGCAGCACTTCCTGCGTCTGCTCGAAGGCCTGTGCGACGATCCGGAGCAGGCCATCGGCCGGCTGCCGCTGCTGAGCGCGGAGGAGGAGGCGCGCATCGCCGCCTGGAACCGCACCGAACGCGACTACGGCCCCTTCGTCCCGGTCACTGCGCTGATCGCCCGCCAGGCCGCGGCCACCCCGGACGCCCCGGCGCTGGCCTTCGGCGCGCGCCGGCTCAGCTACGCCGAGCTGGACGCCGCGATCAACCGCCTGGCCCGGCGCCTGCGCGCCCGCGGCGTCGGCCCCGGCGTGCCGGTCGGCATCAGCCAGGAGCGCTCGGTGGAACTGGTGCTCGGCCTGCACGCCATCGTCCGCGCCGGCGGCGCCTACGTGCCGCTCGACCCGGACTATCCGGCCGAGCGCCTGGCCTATCTGCTGGAGGACTCCGGCATCGCCCTGCTGCTCGGCCACAGCCGGCTGCTCGACGGCCTGCCGCTGCCCGCAGGCCTCGCCGTGCTCTGCCTGGACACGGAAGACTGCAGCGCCGAGCCGGCCACGCCGCCGGAAGTCGTCCTGCACCCGGACGATCTGGCCTACCTCATCTATACCTCCGGCTCCACCGGCCAGCCCAAGGGCGCCGGCAACAGCCACGCGGCCCTGGCCAACCGCCTGCTGTGGATGCAGGAGGCCTACCGCATCGGCCCCGGCGACTGCGTGCTGCAGAAGACCCCGTTCAGCTTCGACGTCTCGGTCTGGGAGTTCTTCTGGCCGCTGATGACCGGCGCCTGCCTGGCCGTCGCCGCGCCGGGCGACCACCGCGACCCGCAGCGGCTGGTCGAGCTGATCGACCGGCACCGGGTCACCACCCTGCACTTCGTGCCCTCGATGCTGCAGGCCTTCGTCGCCCACCCGGGGATCGAGGCCTGCACCAGCCTTACGCGCATCCTCTGCAGCGGCGAGGCGCTGCCGGTCGAGCTGCAGGCGCGGGCGTTCCAGCGCCTGCCGGGCGTCGCCCTGCACAACCTCTACGGCCCGACCGAGGCGGCCATCGACGTCAGCCACTGGACCTGCGTCGACGAGGGGCGGGCGGCGGTGCCGATCGGCCGGCCGATCGCCAACCTGCGCCTGCACATCCTCGACGGCCAGCTCAATCGCGTGCCGGTGGGCGTGCCGGGCGAGCTGTACCTGGCCGGCATCGGCCTGGCGCGCGGCTACCACCGCCGCCCGGCGCTGACCGCCGAGCGCTTTCTGCCCGACCCCTTCGGCCCGCCCGGCTCGCGCATGTACCGCACCGGCGACCTGGCGCGCTGGCGCGAGGACGGCGCGGTCGACTACCTGGGGCGCATCGACCATCAGGTGAAGATCCGCGGCTTTCGCGTCGAGCTGGGCGAGATCGAGGCGCTGCTCGCCGCCCGGGCCGGAGTCGCCGAAGCCGTGGTGGTGGCCCGCGACACGCAGATCGGCAAGCAGCTGGTCGGCTATCTGGTCGCCGACGGCGAACCGGCCGACGAGGCCGCCTGGCTGGCCGGGCTGAGGGCCGCGCTCAAGGCGGCGCTGCCCGAGCACATGGTGCCGGCGGCGCTGGTGCGTCTGGCGCGCATGCCGCTGTCGCCCAACGGCAAGCTGGAGCGCCGCGCGCTGCCCGAGCCGCACTGGCAGACGCGCCGCTTTCGCGCGCCGCAGGGCGCGCTGGAGCAGGCCCTGGCGGCGATCTGGGAAGAGTTGCTGGATGTGCCCCAAGTCGGCCTCGACGACAACTTCTTCGAGCTGGGCGGGCATTCGCTGCTGGCCACCCGGGCGGTCGCCCTGCTGCGCCAGCGCCTGGGCCTGGAGGTGCCGCTGCGCGCCTTCTTCGAACTGGACAGTCTCGCCGCCCTGGCCGAGTCGCTGGCGCAACAGGCGCCGGCCGGCGCCGGGGGCGAGGACGGGGCGCTGCAGGAGATGGCGGCGCTGCTCGACGAGCTGGAGGCACTGTGAGCAATCCGATCGACAAGGCCGCGCTGGCGCGGCGTTTTTTGGCCCTCGGCGCGGCCGAGCAGAAGCGCTTTCTCGAACTGCTGCAGGCCAAGGGCATCCGCTTCGAGCTGCTGCCCTTGGTGCCGGCGCCGCGCGGCGAACGCCTGCCGGCTTCCCACGCGCAGCGCCGGCTGTGGCTGGCCGGCCAGCTGGAGCCGGAGAGCAGCGCCTACCACATGGTCGGCGCCTTCGCCCTCGACGGCACGCTGGACCGCCCGGCCCTGCTCGGCGCGCTGGCGCTGATCGTCGAGCGCCACGAGGCGCTGCGCACGCGCTTCGTCGAGGCCGACGGCGAGCCCTGGCAGGTCATCGACCCGCCGGGGCCGCCGGCCCTGGAGGAGCACGACCTGCGCGGCGCGCCGCAGCGCCTTGCGGAGCTGGCGGACGCGCATGCCGCGCGGCCCTTCGACCTGGCCGGCGGCCCGCCGCTGCGGGTGCAGCTGCTGCAGTTCGACGCGGCGCGCTGGCGGCTGCAGATCGTCACTCACCACATCGTCTCCGACGGCTGGTCGATCGGCGTGTTCGCCGCCGAGCTGGCCGGCGCCTACGCCGCGCTGCAGCAGGGCCGGGCGCCGGCGCTCGCGCCCCTGCCGATCCAGTACGCCGACTTCGCCCTCTGGCAGCGCGCCTGGCTGGATGCCGGCGAAGGCGAGCGCCAGCTCGCCTATTGGCGCGAGCGGCTGGGCGGCGAGCAGCCGCCACTGGCCCTGCCGTACCGCCAGGACGGCGGCGCCGGACGCAGCGCCGCGCGTACCGTGCGGGAGATTCCCGCCGCGCTGGCCGCACGCCTCGGCGAACTGGCCCGGGGCGAGGGCGCGACCCTGTTCCAGCTGCTGCTGGCCGCCCTTCAGCTGCTGCTGGCGCGCTACAGCGGGCAGCGCGACATCCGCGTCGGCGTGCCGGTGGCCAACCGCCAGCGGGCGGAGATCGCTCCGCTGATCGGCTTTTTCGTCAACACCCAGGTGCTGCGCGCCGAGCTGCATCCGGCCGACTCGTTCCGCGACCTGCTCGGCCAGGTGCGCGAACGTGCCCTGGAGGCCCAGGAACACCAGGACCTGCCGTTCGACCGGCTGGTCGAGGCCCTGGCCCCCGCGCGCAGCCCCGGGCAGACGCCGCTGTTCCAGGTGCTGTTCAACCACCAGCGCCGCGACCTCGGCGCGCTGCACGAACTGCCCGGCCTGCGCCTGACGCCGCTGGAGCAGCCGGTGCCGCACGCCATCTTCGACCTGGCGCTGGACAGCGAGGAAACCCCCGACGGCGCGCTGCGCCTGGTGTTCACCCATGCCCGCGAGCGCCTTGACGGCACCCTGGTGGCGCGCATGGCCGGGCACTTCGCCGGCCTGCTCGAAGGCCTGGGCGAGTCCCTCGACCGGCCGCTGGCGCAACTGGAGCTGCTCGACGCGCAGGACCGGGCGCAGCTGGAGGCCTGGAACGCCTGCCGGCAGTCCCACGACCCCGCTTGTCTGCTGCCCGACTTGATCGCCGAGCAGGCCCGCCTGCGCCCGGAGGCCGTCGCCTTGGTCCATGGCGCGACACGGGTGACCTACGCCGAGCTGGAGGCGCGCGCCAATCGCCTGGCCCGGCAGCTGAGCGCCTGCGGCGTCGGCCCGGAGGCGCGGGTCGGCCTGTGCCTGGAGCGCGGCACGGCGATGATCGAAGGGTTGCTGGCGATCCTTAAGGCCGGCGGCGCCTTCGTGCCCTTGGACCCCGACTATCCCCGCGAACGGCTGGCCTATATGGCCGAGGATTCCGGGCTGAAATGGCTGCTGACCACCGCCGGGCTGCGCGGGCGGGTGCCGCTGGACGAGACGGTGGCCGTGATCTGCCTCGACGCACTGGATTTAGGTTCCCATGCCGCCACGCCGCCGGCGGTTCGGCTGCATCCCTTGAACCTCGCCTACCTGATCTACACCTCCGGCTCCACCGGCCGGCCCAAGGGCGTGGCGGTGAACCACGCCGGCCTCTCCATGCACGTGCAGACCATCGGCCAGCGCTACGGCATGACCGCCGAGGACGTGGAGCTGCACTTCGCCTCGATCAGCTTCGACGGCGCCCTGGAGCGCTGGGCGGTGCCGCTGGCCTTCGGCAGCCGGCTGGTGATCCGCGACCAAGAGCTGTGGACGGCCGAGCGGACCTGCGCGGTGCTGCAGCAGGAGGGCGTGACCATCGCCTGCTTCCCGCCCAGCTACGTCGGCCAGCTGCTGGACTGGATCGAGGCGCAGAGCCTGAAGCTGCCGGTGCGCTCCTGGACCCTCGGCGGCGAGGCCTTCACCCGCGAGACCTACGAGCGCCTGCAACGGGTGCTGAAGCCCAAACGCATCGTCAACGGCTACGGTCCCACCGAGACGGTGGTCACCCCGCTGATCTGGGAAGCCTTCCCCGGCACCGGACTGGACGCCGCCTACGCGCCGATCGGCACCCCGGTCGGCCCGCGCCGGCTGTACATCCTCGACGCCGAACTCAACCCGCTGCCGCTCGGCGTGGCCGGCGAGCTGTACATCGGCGGCGAGGTGGGCCTGGCGCGCGGCTACCACCAGCGTCCCGAGCTGACCGCCGAGCGCTTTCTGCCCGACCCGTTCGGCGCCCCCGGCGAGCGGATGTACCGCACCGGCGACCTGGTGCGCTGGCGCGCGGACGGCGCGCTGGACTATCTGGGGCGGCTCGACCAGCAGGTGAAGATCCGCGGCTTTCGCATCGAGCTGGGCGAGATCGAGAGCCGCCTGCTGGCCCATCCGCCGGTGCTTGAGGCGGCCGTCGTTGCAAGAGAAACCCCGGCCGGCCGGCAACTGGTCGGCTACCTGGTGCCGCGCGGCCCGCTCGATCCGCAACAGCTCCGGAAACAACTGGGCGAAGTGCTGCCGGACTACATGGTCCCCGCGCAACTGGTGGTGCTGGAGCGCCTGCCGCTGACCCCGGCGGGCAAGCTGGACCGCGCCGCCTTGCCCGAGCCGCAGTGGCAGGCCCGCGACGACTACCAGGCGCCGCAGACCGACAGCGAACGGATTCTGGCTGAGATCTGGGCGCAGCTGCTGGGCCTGCCGCGGGTCGGGCGGCAGGACCGCTTTTTCGAGCTGGGCGGCGACTCCATCGTCGCCCTGCAAGTGGTCGGCCGCGCACGCCAGCAGGGACTGGCGCTGACGCCGCGCGATCTGTTCCAGCATCAGCGTCTGGCCGATCTGGCCGGCGTGGCGCGCCCGCTGACGGCCCCGGCCGTCGACACCGGGCCGGCCACGGGCGACGTGCCGCTGACGCCGATCCAGGCGCATTTCTTCGCCCTCGGCCAGGCCGCGCCGGCGCACTGGAACCAGTCGCTGTGGCTGGAGCTGCAGCGCCCGCTCGATCCCGACCGGCTCGAACAGGCCCTGCAGGCGCTGGTGGCGTACCACGACGCGCTGCGCCTGCGTTTCGCCGAGGAAGACGGTGTCTGGCGCCAGTGGTACGGGGACTTGGAGGCGCGCCATGAGCTGCTCTGGCGGCGCGAGGCCCTCGATGCCGGCGAGGCCGAAGCGCTCTGCGCGGCGGCCCAGCGCAGCCTGGACCTGCAGCATGGCCCGCTGCTGCGCGCGCTCTACCTGCGCCAGCACGGACAGCCGGACCGCCTGCTGCTGGCCATCCACCATCTGGCGGTGGACGGGGTGTCCTGGCGGCTGCTGCTGGAGGACCTGCTGGCCGCCTACCGGCAGCTGGCGGCGGGGCAGGGCGTCGCGCTGCCGGCGCGGACCTGCTCCTTCAAGGCCTGGGCCGAGCATCTGCAGCGCTGGGCGACCGGCGAGGAGGCGCGCCGGGAGCTGGATCTCTGGTGCTCGCGGCTGGCCGGCCCGGTGCCGGCGCGGCCTGTGGCGCGGGCGAGCTTCGCCGAGCGCCGCGTCCTGCGCCTGGCCTTCGACCGCGCGACCACGCAGCGCCTGCTCGGCGGCGCGGCCGGCGGGCGCGCCGACGCCCTGCTGCTCGCCGCCCTGACCCGGGCGTACTGCGCCTGGCGCGGCGCGCCGGCGCTGCGCGTCGATCTCGAAGGCCATGGCCGCGAGGCGCTGGCCGAAGGGCTCGATCCGAGCCGCACGGTCGGCTGGTTCACCAGCCTCTACCCGCTGCGCCTGCCGGCGGCCGGCACGCCGCTCGAACAGCTGGAGCAGGTGCTCGCCGGGCAGCGCCAGGTGCCGCGCGGCGGCGTCGGCTACGGCGCGCTGCGCTGGCTCGGCACGCCCGAGGCGCGCGCCGCCCTGGCCGCGCTGCCGCCGGCGCAGCTGACCTTCAACTACCTCGGGCAGTACGCCGGCGAGGCGGACGGCTGGTTCCGCCCGCTCGAAGGCGGGGGCGCCCAGCAGGCGCCCGACAACCCGCTGGGCACTCCCTTGGCCGTCAACGGGCAGATCTTCGACGGCGAGCTGGCGCTGGCCTGGGAATACGCCGCCGGCCACTACGCCGAGGAGGCCGTCCGCGCGCTGGCCGAGGCCTTCCGCGCCGAGCTGCTGGCGCTGCTCGACGCATTGGTCCGCGCCGGCGCCGCCGGGCCTTCGCCGCTGGTGCGCCTGTCACGCCGGACCGCGCCGGGCACGCCGCTGTTCTGCCTGCATCCGGTCACCGGCCGGGCCACCGGCTACCAGCCGCTGGCCGCAGCGCTGGAGGGCCGGCACGGCCTGCTGGGCCTGCAGTGCCGCAGCTTCCTCGACCCGCAGTGGCGCGACGCAAGCCTCGCGGCGATGGCCGACGCCTACCTGGCGGCGCTGCTCGCCGAACAGCCGCAGGGGCCGTACCGGCTGCTCGGCTGGTCGCTGGGCGGCAGCCTGGCGCTGGAGCTGGCGGCGCGGCTGGAGGCGCGCGGCGAGCGCGTGGCCTTCCTCGGCCTGCTCGACTGCTACGTGCCGGGCACCGAGATCCCCGCCGACGATGCCCGCCATCCCGAGGCGCGGGCGCGTTTCGCCGGGCACCTGCGCCTGCTGCTGCCGGAACTGGCGGCGCCGGACCAGTTGCTGGAGCGGCTCGCGCCCCTGGCGCCCTTGGACTGGCCGGCGGCCGGCCGTGCCTGGCTGGCCGCGCAGCCGCTGGACGCGCTGGCCCGGCAGAGCCTGGAGGAGCTGCTGTTCGCCTGGTCGGTGGAGCAGCACCTGCGGCGTCTGTGCGTGGACTATCGGTTGCCGCCGGTGGCGGTGCGCCCGCACTGCTGGTGGGCGGCGCAGCCGCCGGGGCGTGCCGACGAATTGCGCGCCGGGCTGCGCCGGGTGCTGGGCGAGCCGGCCGGCGAGCGGCTCGTCGACACCGACCACCTGGGCATCGTCCGCGCCGCCGAGGTGCTCGCCGGGCTGGCGCAGGTGCTGGACGGGCTGGAGGGGTAGGGGCGGCAGCGCCGCTGCCGTTGGCGGGTAACGCTGCGCGGTTACCCGCCCTGCGTGCTTTCCCGCCCTGGCCGCGGTCACGCTGGAAAATCGCTGCGTGCGTTTTCCACCCTGCGCGCCGTCGCGGCCCTGGCGCTCCTGGCGCGCCGGATTTCCCTGCCGATCGACCTGTTGCAGTCGTGAAACAAATTTTTCACGGATATTCATAAATTTTTCATGACTCGATCCGTCTTTACTGGCAGTTCGAATGCAAACAAGACGTTTTCTTATTTATGGGTCGTGGGGGTTGAGGAGCATGAGGTTGTCGAACCATCCGTGGGGGCCGTCGGCACCCTTCGCCCGGCGCCGCCTGGCCGTGGCGCTGCTCTGTACGCTGGGTCTGGGGGCCGCACCGGCGCCGGCTGCCGAGGAAGGCGAGGAGGGCGACGGGACACTGGAGCTGGAGCAGGTCAGCGTGGTCGGCGAAGCGGACAGCAGCCCGGTCGGCCCGGACACCGGCTACACCGCCAAGCGGACCCTGGCCGCCACCAAGACCGACACCCCGCTCAACGAGATCCCGCGCTCGGTCTCCATCACCACCGAGCAGCAGATGCGCGACCGCAAGGTGGTCAGCGTCAGCGACGCCCTGCGCTACACCGCCGGCGTGCAGGCCGGCTACTTCGGCGAGGACAACAAGCAGGACTGGTTCATCATCCGCGGCTTCAAGCAGGCCAACAACGGCCTCTACCGCGACGGCAACCGGGTCCATTCCTCGGGCTTCTTCAGCTGGCAGATCGACCCCTTCCTGCTCGAACGGGTCGAGGTGCTCAAGGGCGCCGCCTCGGTGCTCTACGGCCAGAACCCGCCGGGCGGGGCGATCAACCTGGTCAGCAAGCGGGCGCCCTCCACCGCTTTCGGCGAGGTCGGCGTGCAGTACGGCAGCTACGACCACAAGCAGCTGACCCTGGACATGGGCGGCCCGCTCGACGACGAGGGGCGGATTCTCTACCGGATCACCGCGCTCAGCCGCGACAACGGCACCCAGGTCGACCACGTCAACGCCGAGCGCATGCTGTTCGCCCCGACGATGACCTTCAACTTCACCGACGACACCTCGCTGACCCTGCGCGCCAGCCTGGATCGCGACAACTCCGACCCGATGCTGCAGTTCCTGCCCTCCGAGGGCAGCCTGACCCACAGCGCCGCCAACGGGCAGATCGACGACGAGGACGCGGTGGGCGATCCGAGCTACGAGAAGTTCGAGCGCCACCAGTACAGCTTCGGCTACGAGTTCAGCCACCGCTTCAACGATGCCTGGTCGTTCCAGCAGAACCTGCGCTACGGGCGCATGGACGTCGAGCTGCGGCAGATGTACAGCGCCGGCTACCTGAACGACCTGCTGCCCGGTGCCGACCCCAGCCGGCGCCTGCTGATGCGCGGGCTGAGCAACGCCGACGGCCAGTCCGAGTCGATCTCGGTGGACAACCGCCTGCTCTACAAATGGGAGGGCAACCGGCTGAAGAGCACCCTGCTGATGGGCCTCGACTACCAGAAGCTCGACATCGACGACAAGGACTACGCCAGCGATCCGCTGGTGCTCAGCCCCATCGACATCTACAACCCCAGCTACGGCGGCCGGGTCAGCCTGGTCAACTACAGCCTGCAGTCGGTGACCGACGCCGACCTGCAGGATTTTCGCACCCGCTTCGACCAGCTCGGCCTCTACCTGCAGGAGCAGCTCAAGCTCGACGACCACTGGGTGCTGCTGCTCGGCGGGCGCTACGACAAGTCGCGCGCCGACATCGACAACCGCACCACCGGCGTGAACAAGAACGTCCGCGACGAGGAGTTCACCTGGAACGCCGGGCTGGCCTACCTGTTCGACAACGGCCTGACCCCCTACGTCAGCTACTCGGAGTTCTTCCTGCCGGTCGCCGAGGTCAACGGCCGCACCGGCGATCCCTTCAAGCCGGAGGAGGGCGAGCAGTGGGAGGCCGGCATCAAGTACCAGCCGCCCGGCTTCGACGGCTCCTTCAACCTCGCGGTGTTCGAGATGACCCAGAGCAACGTGCGCAAGAACACCGCCGGCGGCATCCAGACCCAGCTGGGCGAGGTGCGTAGCAAGGGCATCGAGTTCGAGGCGGTGGCCAACGTCACCGAGCGCCTGAGCCTGACCGGCTCGATGACCTACCTCGACGTCGAGACCACCAAGTCGGCGCGCGCCGACGAACGCGGCAAGACGCCCTCGTCGGTGGCCGACCGCATGGCCTCGCTGTGGGCGGTCTACACCTTCAGGGGCGGTCCGCTGGACGGCCTCGCCCTGGGCAGCGGCGCGCGCTACACCGGCAACAGCTGGGGCGACAACACCGAGACCATGGAAGTCCCCTCCTACACCCTCTACGACGCGATGGCCAGCTACAGCTGGGACGCCGTCAAGCTGCAGCTCAACGCCACCAACGTGACCGACAAGAAGTACATCGCCACCTGCGACTACTACTGCTACTACGGGAATCGCCGCAATGTCACCGCCTCGCTCACCTACTCCTGGTAATCCCGAGCTGCCGCTGCCCGACGGCCGGCGGCTGTCCGCCGACGGTGCGCTGCTGCTGCTCGACGGCGCGCCGCTGCTGCGCCTGGACGGCGCCGACGGAGCGCTGCACGGCGAGCCGCCGGCCGCGCCGGAATTCGCCCTGCAGGCGCTGGCCTACTGGCGCTTCAGCCGCGACCCCGACTGCCAGCGCCTGGCGCTGGCCCTGCCCGGCGCCGTGCCGGAGGCGCTGCTGGAAAGCGGCCTGGTCCGCCTCGACGACGGGGCGCCGGTCGTCGAGCGCGCCGCCTTCTGGCAGCTGCCGGGGCTCTGGCAGCGCGGCCGGCGCAGCGCCGGCTATCCCGAGCAGATGTGCTTGCACGCCTCCGGGCGGCGCCATCCGCGCCGCCCGCCCAAGCCGCGGGGCGAGGTCTACCGGCGCTTCGACGCCCGCCTCGGCGCCTGGGTGGCGCTGCGCAGCCTCGACGTCGAGGAGGACCTGACGCGCTTCAACCGCTGGCAGAACCATCCGCGGGTGGCCGCCTTCTGGCAGGAGGAGGGCGACCTGGCGCAGCACCGCCGCTACCTCGAGGCGCTGGCCGCCGACCCGCGGGTGCTGACCCTGATCGGTACCTTCGACGACGAGCCCTTCGCCTACTACGAGGCCTACTGGGCCAAGGAGGACCGCATCGCGCCCTTCTACGCGGTCGACGACTACGACCGCGGCATCCACATGCTGGTCGGCGAGGACCGCCACCGCGGCCCGCACAAGGTCGCCGCCTGGCTCGGCGCGCTGGCCCACTACCTGTTCCTCGACGAGCCGCGCACCCGGCGCCTCGTCTGCGAACCGCGCGCCGACAACGCGCGGATGATCCAGCACCTCCAGGCCCTGGGCTTCGCCCGGCTCAAGGAGTTCGACTTTCCCCACAAGCGCGCCGCCCTGATGGTGCTGGAGCGCGAGGCCTTCTTCGCCCGCTGCCGGCTGGCGTGAGCCGTTCTTGATAAAGCGAGTCGCGGCATTCACGCGGCCATCACTGATGAGGTCAGGCAGGAACTCGGCCCCCCGCGCCCGCCGTGCGGACCGGCGGCCACCCTTGGTATGTCATAGACGACAGGATCGACAGTGCACATGAGCATAGAAACGCTGGAATACGATGTGATCGGCGTGGGCTTCGGCCCGGCCAACCTGGCCATCGCCATCGCCCTGGAGGAGGACGCCAGGACCCGCGAGTCCGGTCTGCGCCATTGCTTCCTGGACAGCAAGCCGGCCTTCGAATGGCACGGCGGCATGCTGCTGGAGAACAGCCGCATGCAGATCTCCTTCCTCAAGGACCTGGCGACCTTGCGCAACCCGGCGAGCCGCTTCACCTTCGTCAACTACCTGCACGAGAAGCAGCGCCTGCTGCCCTTCATCAACCTCGGCACCTTCAGCCCGTCGCGCATCGAGTACAACGACTACCTGCGCTGGGCCGCTTCGCAGTTCGCCGAGCGCGTGCACTACGGCGAGCAGGTGGTCGCCGTCGAGGGCGTCGAGGAGCGCGGCGAGGTGCAGCGCCTGCGGGTGGTCTCGAAACTGGCCGACGGCCGCCTGCGCACCCGGCTGACCCGCAACCTGGTGGTCGGCATCGGCGCCCAGGCGGCGATCCCCGAGCTGTTCGCCGGCCTCAAGGGCGAGCCGCGGCTGATCCATTCCTCCCAGTACCTGGAGCGCGTCGGCCAGTGCTGTCCCGAGCGCGAGGGCCGCTACCGGGTGGCGGTGCTCGGCTCCGGGCAGAGCGCCGCGGAGATCTACACCGATCTCGCCGGGCGCTACCCGCAGGCCGAGATCAGCCTGGTGATGCGCGCCCAGGCGCTGCGCCCGGCGGACGACAGCCCCTTCGTCAACGAGATCTTCGACCCGGCCTTCACCGACGTGGTCTACCGCCAGCCGCAGGCCGCGCGCCAGCAACTGATCCGCTCGCTCAGCCACACCAACTATTCGGTGGTCAACCTGGACCTGATCGAGAGCATCTACCTGGACCTCTACCAGCAGCAGGTGACCGGCTCCAGCCAGCGCCGGCTGCTCGCCAACCGGCAGGTCCAGGCCGTGCTGGCCGGCGCCGACGGCCTGCGCCTGAACCTGTGCGACACCCAGGACGGCGGCGAGGAGCTGCACGAGTTCGACCTGCTGGTGCTCGCCACCGGTTACCGCCGCGACGCCCACTGGCACCTGCTGGAAGGCATCGAGCGCCACCTGCATAAGGACGCCGAGCTGGAGCGCCGCTACCGCCTGCCGACCGCTCCGGGGTTCCAGCCGAACATCTTCCTGCAGGGCTGCTGCGAGGACAGCCACGGGCTCAGCGACACCCTGCTGTCGGTGGTCGCGGTGCGCTCCCAGGAAGTGGCCGACGCGCTGCTGGAAGCCTGCCGCCAGCCGCAGGCGGCCTGTGCCTGAGTGATCCCGCCGCTCGCTCCCCTGTTCCAGGGCGCCTTCGCCAGTTATCGCGACGTGCTGACCCTGGCCGACGACCCGCGCGCCGCCCTGCCGGCGCGCGTCTTCCTTTCTCCCGCGCCGCTCGACGGGCAGCTGGCGCGCTTCGCCCCCGAACACGCCGGCGGCGATCCGCGCGCGCGGCTGTCGCTGTGGTCGAAATACTACTTCCGCCGGCTGCTGCCGCCGGTGCTGGCCGCCAGCCTGATCCTCGACTGGCGCCTGCCGCTGGCGCTCGACGACATCGAGGTGGTGGCCGGTGCCGACGGCTTGCCTGAAGCCTTCAAGCTGCCGCATGCCGGCGCAGCCTGGGCGAGCCCGCCGCCCGATCCCTTCGCGCGCTTCGCCGAACTGCTCGACGGCCACCTGCAGCCGCTGATCCAGATCCTCGCCGCGCATTCAAAGGCGGCACCGCGGCTGTTCTGGGGCAATGCCGGCGACTACTTCGACTGGTTCCTCGGCCAGCTCGAGGCCCTGCCGCTGCCCGCCGCCCGGCTGGCCGACGGCCGCGCCCTGCTGGCGTCCCCCTTGCGCCCGGACGGCACGCGCAACCCGCTGTTCGAGCCGGTCCGCTACCACCCCCAGGGCGCCGGCCGGCCGCCGTGGCGGCAGCGCCGCGGCTGCTGCATCCTCGACCGCCTCGGCCTGCCGCTCTGCGACGACTGTCCGCGCCGGGACGCGCCGCCCCCGTAGGGCGGGTGAAACCCGCCGGAAATGGCAAGGGCCCGCCCCGAAACGGCGGGTTGCCCCCCTACGTTGTTATGCCTGCGCGCCGGCTCCGACCGATCCCGACCGCCCTCAGCGCCGTCCCAGGCAGAACATGAAGTAGGCCCCGCCGACCAGCGAGGCGAGCAGGCCGGCCGGCAGTTGCAGCGGGAACAGCAGGTTGCGCCCCAGCCAGTCGGCCAGCAGCAGGGTCAGCGCGCCGAGCAGGCTGGCGCCGAGCAGCTGCGGCACTGCCCGGGTCAGGCCGAGCAGGCGCGCCAGGTGCGGGGCGAGCAGGCCGACGAAACTCAGCGGACCGACCACCAGGGTCGCCCCGGCGGTCATCAGCGCCGCCAGCAGCAGCAGGCACAGCCGGCTGCGGCCCAGCGGCACGCCGAGGGCGCGCGCGCTGCCTTCGCCGAGCGGCAGCAGCTCCAGCCAGCGCGCGCAGGGCAGGGTCGCGGCGAGCAGCAGCAGGGCGCCGGCGAGCAGCGCCCAGGCGGTCGGCGCGTCGACGAAGTAGGTGGAGCCGGACATCCAGCCGAGCAGGCTCTGCCCGCGCGGATCGCCGCCGGCCAGCAGGATCACCTGCAGCGCGTCGAAGAAGGCGGTCAGGGCGATGCCGATCAGCAGCACCCGCTCGGGGGCGAAGCCGCTTCGGTGGCTCATCGCCACGATCAAGAGCAGCACCGCCAGGGCGCCGCCGGCGCCGAGCGGCAGTTTCAGCGCCAGGCCGGCGCCGGGCAGCAGGAACAGCAGCGCCACCAGGCCGAGCGCCGCGCCGGCGCCGAGGCCGAGCACCTCGGGGCTGGCCATCGGGTTGGCGGTGAGCCGCTGCACCAGGGTGCCGGCCAGCGCCAGCAGGACGCCCGCGGCGAGGGCGACCACCACCCGCGGCAGGCGCCAGTCGAGCAGCGCGCCGTCGAGCCGCCAGCCCCAGCCGTGCAGGCCCTGGCCGACGCCGAGGGCGAGCGGCACGCCGAGCAGCAGCAGGGCGCCGAGCAGGGCGAGCCGTTGCCGCGGCTGCGGGTGGCGCCAGGCCGCGGCGCCGGCAATGGGCTGCGGGCGTCCGCCGGTCAGTTGCAGGCGCGGCAGCAGCCAGAGCAGCAGGGGCGCGCCGAGCAGGGCGGTGGCGGCGCCGGTCGGCAGCAGCTCGGCCAGCGGCCCGGCCAGGCGCTGGATCGCCAGGTCGGTGAGCAGCAGCAGCGCCGCGCCGAGCAGCGGCGCCCAGAGCAGCCGCTGGCCGAAGCGCCGCGCGCCGAGCAGGCGGGCGATGGCCGGGGCGGCCAGGCCGATGAAGCCGATCACCCCGACGCTGCTGGTCACGCAGGCGCTGACGTAGACCGCCAGGGCGAGGCCGATGAAGCGCAGCAGGCCGAGCGGCACGCCGAGGCTGCGCGCGCCGCTGTCGTCCAGCTCCAGTAGGGCGAGCGGGCGCAGCAGCGGCAGCAGCAGGAGCAGCGCCACGGCCAGGCGCGGCAGCAGGAAGGCCACGCCCTGCCAGCCGTTCTGGCTGAGCGAGCCGGAACCCCAGATGAACACCGCGCTGAGGTCCTGCTCGCGGGCGAGCATCAGGCCCTTGGCCAGGGCGCCGAGGTAGAGGCCGACCACCAGCCCGGCGAGGATCACCGTCAGCGGTGCTAGGCCGCGGCGCCAGGCGAGGGCGAACACCAGCAGGGTGGCCAGGCCTCCGCCGGCCAGGGCCACCCATTCGCGGCCGTCGACCAGCAGCTCCGGCGCCCACAGGGTGGCCAGCGCCAGTGCCAGCTGGGCGCCGCTGGCCACGCCGAGGGTGCCCGGCGAGGCCAGCGGATTGCGCAGCACCTGTTGCATCAGGGTGCCGGCCAGCGCCAGTGCGGCGCCGCACAGCGCGGCCATGCACAGGCGCGGCAGCCAGCTGAAGTGCAGCAGCAGCTGGCGCATGTCGTCCGCCGCCGGGGCGAACAGCGCCGGCAGCCACTGCGCCGCCGGCAGGCGCGCGGCGAGGTCGGCGCCGGCCAGCGCGGCGGCGGCGAGCAGCAGGACGAGGCACAGCCGCAGCGGCGTGCGGCTGGCCGGTTGGGTGACGGTCGCCGGCAGGGCGGCGCTGGGCAGGTCGGTCATGGCTGGGATCTGTCGGGGGCTGGGGAGGGGATGGCGGTCAGCTGCGCTTCGAGCAGTCCGGCGAAGCGTTCGGCGGCGAGCAGGCCGTTGAAGCTCCACACCGGCGGCAGGGCGTGCGCGCGCCCGGCGCGGACCAGCGGCAGGCGCTGCCAGAGCGGGCTGGCGGCCAGACCGCGCGCGGCGTCCGGCGGCAGCGGTTCGAGGTAGAGCAGCGCCGCCTCCGGGCGTTCGGCCAGCCGCTCGATGCCGACCTGGGCGAAGCCCCAGTAGTTGGTGCGCCCGCGCCAGGCGTTCTGCAGGCCGACCCGGTCGAGCACCCCCTGGTAGAGGCTCTGCGCGCCGAACAGGCGGACGTGCCGCGCATCGAGGAAGCCGACCACGTAGAGCGGCGGCTGCGGACGCTCGGCCAGCCGCGCGCGGACCGCCGCCAGACGGGCGTCGACGCGGGCGATCAGCGCCTCGCCGGCGGCCTCGCGGCCGAGCAGCGCGGCCAGCTCGCGGACCACCCGCTGGGCGCCGCTGTAGGCCTCGCCGTCCGGGGTGAACAGCGCCAGGCTCTGCACTGGGGCGATGCGTTCCAGACGGGCGCGGGCGTTCTCGAACTGCGGGCTGATCAGGATCAGCTCGGGCTTGAGTTCGGCGAGCAGCTCCAGGTTCGGCTCGACGCGCAGGCCGAGGTCGACCACTTCGGCCGGCAGCGCCGGCTCGCCGACCCAGCGCCGGTAGCCGTCGAGCTGGGCCACGCCGACCGGCGTCACGCCGAGGCCGAGCAGGGTTTCGGCGAGCCCCCAGTCGACCGTGGCGATGCGCTGCGGCGGCGCGGCCGGCAGGGGCGTGGCGAGCGCCAGCAGCAGCGCGGCGAACAGGGCGCGCATCAGTGCACCACGGCGATCGGCTGGCCGCCGTCGGGATGCTGCAGCACGCGCATCGGGATGCCGTAGATCGCCTCCAGGGTGGCGGGGTTCATCAGCGCGGCCGGCGTGCCGCTGAACAGCAGGCGCCCGCCGTGCAGGGCGACCAGGCGGTCGCAGTAGCGGGCGGCCATGTTGATGTCGTGGAGCACCACCACCACGCCGAGCCCGAGGTGGCGGCTGAGGTCGCGGACCAGGGCGAGGACCTCGACCTGATGGGCGAGATCCAGCGCCGAGGTCGGCTCGTCGAGCAGCAGGTAGCGGCTGTTCTGCGCCAGCAGCATGGCCAGCCAGACGCGCTGGCGCTCGCCGCCGGAGAGCTGGTCGGCCAGCCGCTCGGCGAAGCCGGCGGTGCCGGTCAGCTCCAGGGCGCGGTCGACGTGGACCCGGTCGTCGGCGGTGAAGCGCCCGAGCAGGCCGTGCCAGGGGTAGCGGCCGAAGCCGACCAGCTCGCGCACCGTCAGGCTTTCCGCCGCCGGCAGTTGTTGCGGCAGGTAGGCGACGTGGCGGGCGAAGGCACGCTCGGGCCAGGCATCCAGCGGCTTGCCGTCCAGCCGCAGGCGGCCGCCGGCCGGGACGAGCTGGCGGGCCAGCAGCTTGATCAGGGTCGACTTGCCCGAGCCGTTGTGGCCGATCAGGCCGACCATCTGGCCGTGGGGAATCTGCAGGCTGACCTGCTGCAGCAGGTGGCGGCCGGGCAGGCTGAAGCTGACGTCGTCCAGCTCGAACATCGAATTCCGCTCCCTGGGGTGGCGCAGCGGCGCTGCGGGAAGCCGGGACTTTAATTCAGACGATAATGCTTATCAATTGTTTGTTGGGCTCGGGAGCGTCTGGGACGCGGGTAGGAAGGTATTTGTCGGAATACTTTGGGAAATAAAATTCCAAAATTGTATTGACTGGAATTTTATTTCCAATCAGAGTTCAATCCTGCCAGACGAACGAAAGCCACCAACAACAATAAGCACGGTGCCGTCATGCATACCGCCAGTTCCTTCCGGGCCTTCGCCCGCCGGCGCGCAGTCCTGCTCGCCGCTGCACTGTTCTTCGCCAGTTCCGCCGCGCTGGCCGATCTTCGGATCGGCGTCGCCGTCGGCCCGTTCGCCCCCTACGCCTACCCGCTCAGCGCCCTGCAGGACCGCGCCACGCTGCAGTTCGAGGATTCGGCCGGCGACCCGATCCGCCCGCTCGGCCGCGTGGGGAGCCTCATCGCGCCGTCGGTCGACGCGAGAAGGGCAGGGGCCTGATGAACAACTGGCCGCCGTCGTCCGCGGGCAGCTGGTAACGCCCGGCAACTACGCACAATTGCAACGCAAGTGACTGGCCGCCCCGCCATCCGGCGGTATCGACCCTAGGAGGAGATCGTGAACATGCTCAGTTCCGTAACCGGTGCCCACAGCGTCCCGGCAGTCCTGCCGACTCCGGCGGCACCCGAATACCTGCTCGAAATCGTCAATGTCACCAAGCGCTTTCCCGGCGTGGTGGCGCTCTCCGACGTGCAGCTGCGCGTGCGTCCCGGCACCGTCCTGGCGCTGATGGGCGAGAACGGCGCGGGCAAGTCGACGCTGATGAAGATCATCGCCGGCATCCACCAGCCGGACGCCGGCGAGCTGCGCCTGCGCGGCCAGGCGGTGCGGCTCGAGACGCCGCTGCAGGCGTTGCAGATGGGCATCGCGATGATCCACCAGGAACTCAACCTGATGCCGCAGATGAGCATCGCCGAGAACATCTGGCTCGGCCGCGAGCCGCTCAACGGACTGCGCATGGTCGACCACGGCCGGATGTACCGGCAGACCCGCGAGCTGTTCGGGCGCCTGCGCATCGATCTCGACCCGAAGATGGCCGTCGGCGAGCTGAGCATCGCCGGACGGCAGATGGTCGAGATCGCCAAGGCGGTGTCCTACGACAGCGACGTGCTGATCATGGACGAGCCGACCTCGGCGATCACCGAGAAGGAGGTCGCCCACCTGTTCTCGATCATCGCCGACCTCAAGGCCCAGGGTAAGGGCATCATCTATATCACCCACAAGATGGACGAGGTGTTCGCCATCGCCGACGAGGTGGCGGTGTTCCGCGACGGCACCTACGTCGGCCTGCAGAGCGCCGAGAGCATGGACGGCGACGGGCTGATCTCGATGATGGTCGGCCGCGAGCTGACCCAGCTGTTCCCCGAGCGCCGCGTCCCCCGCGAGGAGGTCCTGCTCTCGGTGCGCGACCTGGGGCTGGAGGGCGTGTTCGAGAACATCTCCTTCGAGCTGCGCGCCGGCGAGGTCCTCGGCATCGCCGGGCTGATGGGCTCCGGGCGCACCAACGTGGCGGAGACCCTGTTCGGGATCACCCCGGCCACCGCCGGCGAGATCCACATCGACGGCGAGCGGGTGCGCATGGACGACCCCTGCCTGGCGATCCGCAAGGGCCTGGCGCTGCTCACCGAGGACCGCAAGGACACCGGCATCTTCGCCTGCCTCTCGGTGCAGGAAAACATGGAGGTGGCGGTGCTGCCCGGCTACGCCAACCGGGGCTTCGTGCAGCAGCAGCGCCTGCGCGAGCGCTGCGAGGAGATGCGCCAGAAGCTGCGGGTGAAGACCCCCTCGCTGGAGCAGTGCATCGCCAACCTGTCCGGCGGAAACCAGCAGAAGGCGCTGCTGGCCCGCTGGCTGATGACCCAGCCGCGCATCCTGATCCTCGACGAACCCACCCGCGGCATCGACGTCGGCGCCAAGGCCGAGATCTACCGGCTGATCGCCGAGCTGGCCGGCGAAGGCATGGCGGTGATCATGATCTCTTCCGAACTGCCGGAAGTGCTGGGCATGAGCGACCGGGTCATGGTCATGCACGAAGGCGAAGTCACCGGCTTTCTCGACCGCACCGAGGCGACCCAGGAGCGCGTGATGCACCTGGCCTCGGGGAGTCCCGTCATCCACTGATCGCTCGCGAAGTCCGGCGGGCGCCGTGGCGGCCCCGCGGCTCATCCGGCGTACAACAACAATCGGAGATCTGGAACCATGAGCGCCATTCTGGAAAAGAACCCCCTTGCAACCCTCTCGCTCTGGAGCCGGCGGCTGCCGGCCGAACTGGGCATCCTGCTGGTGCTGCTCGGCATCGGCCTGGCCTTCGAGCTGTTCGGCTGGGCGATGCGCGAGCAGAGCTTTCTGATGAACTCCCAGCGCCTGGTGCTGATGATCCTGCAGGTGTCGGTCATCGGCCTGCTGGCCATCGGGGTGACCCAGGTGATCATCACCACCGGCATCGACCTGTCTTCCGGCTCGGTGCTGGCGCTCTCGGCGATGGTGGCGGCGAGTCTCGCGCAGACCTCCGACTTCGGCCGGGCGATGTTCCCGGCGCTGACCGACCTGCCGGTCTGGGTGCCGGTCATGGCCGGCATCGGCGTGGGCCTGCTGGCGGGCGTGATCAACGGCAGCCTGATCGCCGCCACCGGCATCCCGCCGTTCATCGTCACCCTGGGCATGATGGTCTCGGCCCGCGGCCTGGCCCGCTACTACACCGAAGGCCAGCCGATCAGCATGCTGTCGGACTCCTACACCGCCATCGGCAGCGGCGCGATGCCGGTGATCATCTTCCTGGTGGTGGCGGCGATCTTCCACGTCGCCCTGCGCTACACCAAGTACGGCAAGTACACCTACGCGATCGGCGGCAACATGCAGGCGGCGCGGATTTCCGGGATCAACGTCAAGCGCCACCTGATCGTCGTCTACAGCATCGCCGGACTGCTGGCCGGCCTCGCCGGCGTGGTCGCCTCGGCCCGCGCCGCCACCGGCCAGGCCGGCATGGGCATGTCCTACGAGCTGGACGCCATCGCCGCGGCGGTGATCGGCGGCACCAGCCTGGCCGGCGGCATGGGGCGGATCACCGGCACCGTGATCGGCGCGCTGATCCTCGGCGTGATGGCCAGCGGCTTCACCTTCCTCGGCGTCGATGCCTACATCCAGGACATCATCAAGGGGATGATCATCGTCGTCGCCGTGGTGGTCGACCAGTACCGCAACAAGCGCAAGGCCAAGCGCTGAGCCGGGGAGCGGCTCCCCTCCCTTGCGGATCTTTTTCCAGCCAACCTTCAACCCATACAACGACACGAGGTGAATCATGCGCGAGATCGGCATCGGCCTGATCGGTACCGGCTTCATGGGGCGAGCCCACGCCCTGGCCTTCCACCACGCGGCCAGCACCTTCGAGCTGCCCGTCAAACTGCGTTTCGCCGCCCTGGCCGATGCCGACGCGGCCCGCGCCGAACGCTGCGCCGCCGACTGGGGCTTCGCCCGGGCCTGCGACTGGGAAAGCCTGGTGAACGACCCGGCCGTGGAGCTGGTCGCCATCACCACCCCCAATCGCCTGCACTACCCGATGACCATGGCGGCGCTGGCGGCGGGCAAGGCGGTCTACTGCGAGAAGCCCCTGGCGGTGACGCTCGAGGAAGCCACCGCCATGCGCGATGCGGCGAAGCGGGCCGGGGTGGTCAACCGGGCAGGCTACAACTACCTGCAAAATCCCATGCTCAAACTGGCCCGCGAGCTGATCGCCAGCGGCGAGCTGGGCGAGATCACCGGCTACCGCGGCGAGTTCAGCGAGGATTTCATGGGCGATCCGCAGGGGCCCTTCAGCTGGCGCTGCGAGACGGAGCAGGCCGGCGGCGCCCTGGCCGACCTCGGCAGCCATGTCCTGTCGCTGACGCGCTTTCTGCTCGGCGACATCGCCGCGCTCTGCGCCGACCTGCACACCGCCCACGCCCAGCGCCCGCACCAGGGCGGCCTGCGCCGCGTCGAAATCGACGACCAGGCCCATGTCCTGCTGCGCTTCGCCAACGGCGCGCGCGGCACGCTGTCCACCAGCTGGCTCAAGCACGGGCGCAAGAACCACCTGGCCTTCGAGGTCTGCGGCACCCGCGGCACCCTGGTCTACGACCAGGAGCGGCTCAACGAGCTGCGCCTCTACACGGCCGGCGGGCGCCCCGGCATGGACGGCTTCCGCACCCTGCTGTCCGGTCCGCACCTGCCCGACTACGCGGCCTTCTGCCCGGCGGGCGGGCACCAGCTCGGCTACAACGAGCTGAAGACCCTGGAGGTGCGCTCGCTGCTCGAGGCGCTGGCCGGCAACGGCAGCCTGACCGGCGTGGACTTCCAGGAGGCCTGGGAGGTCGAGCGCCTGGCCCAGGCGATCCGCGAGTCGGCGCGGGAGGAGCGCTGGGTGAAGATCTAGCGGCAACGCGGTATCGAGGCCTCGGGCGCCGAAATTGACCGACCAAACAGGCCACCAGGCATTCGGCGAGCTGTCGCGGCGCCGGCTTCCCGGCTGCCGAGTGGGGATACCCCGAGACATGCCTGTTCCGGCCGAGTGCCTATAACCGTGGCGTAGATCATTTGTCGGTTTGAACTTCGAGGAGTGTTTGGAGCGTGGATTTTTCAAACGTTCATCATTGTTCAAGTGTGCAATCGCAGGCCGCCGGTTATATCGGCGAATACCTCGTCGCGCTGTTGTCGCCTGCGTCCGGACACTTGTCCACAAAGGTCCGGGAATATTGCTCACCGGTTGTGCGGTTGTAATTCGACTCGCTCCCTATCGGTGAGGCGTTTCGCACTCGGCACTTTGCGTAATGGGCCTGGGTATCGAAGAAAGTCCGAAAAACGGGCGTGGCGAGACCGATGAAATCGTCGGTCTCGTGTTCGCCGGTGTCGTAGAGAGATGCATTTGCCGGGGCAGGGCTTTTCAGCGTAGTGCCCCCGCCCGGACTCGCCGCGACTTGGCGGACGAACTTGTCCGGGGATTTTGGCGTTCGCTGAACGAGCCCGGCCATCCGCTATAGAAGCCAGCGAACCAGGACGGCAGGTATTACTCGATTGCCCGACGGCCACGGTTGCCGTCATGGGTTCAGTCCTCCAGTTCGTGAAAACAATAAGAAAGATGGGAGTCGACATGAGCAATAGTTTGAGGAAGGCGATACTTGTTTCCCTGGGTGTCTGTCTTTTCTTGCCCTTTCCAGCCGAGGCACTCAATTTCAGCGGCTATTACCGCCTCGGGGTTGGCGGCAATACCAACGGCAGTACGCAATCCTGCTTCAAGTTGCCCGGAGCGCGCTCGAAATACCGGCTCGGCAACGAGTGCGAGTTGTGGAGCGAGCTGACCTGGGACCACGATTTCGTCCAGCTTGCCGATGGCTCGACGCTCAGCGGCCTGGTGATGGGCGGCTTTTACAATCCCATTGGGCATATGCCGAAGTTCAAGGATTCCAACGAACATGGCGGGGGCTCCTCGCGGGTCCAGCAGATGTTCGTCGAGTGGAAGAATGCCGGGGTGCTCAACGGCGGCAACTTCTGGGTCGGGCGCCGCTACTACAAGCGGAACGATATCCACATGACCGACTACTACTACTGGAACCAGAGCGCCACCGGCTTCGGTTTCGACGAAGTGCCGATCGGCGACCTGCGCTACAGCTACGTCTTCTCGCGCAAGGACAACAAGAACCAGGAGCCCTACATCAACCGCCACGACTTCAACGTCAACGGCTTCAAGACCAATCCCGGCGGCGAGGTGCAAGTAGGCCTGAGCTACCTGCAGAAGCCGGACAGCGAAGATGCCCACAGTGGCTGGGCGGTGAGCATGCAGCACAAGCAGGCGGGCTTTCTCGGCGGCAAGTTCAACACCTTCGCCCTGCAATACGGCGAGGGACCGGGCACGGGGCTGGGCTACACGGGGGACACGACCCTGAACAGGAACAACAAGACCTGGCGTGTCGTCGAATATTTCGACTGGCAGACGACCGAGCGTTTCGGCGGCCAGTTCGAGTTCATCTACGAGAAGAATATCAACCCCGACGGTCCCGAACTGCGCTGGATGTCCGCCGGCATTCGGCCGGTCTATGCCTTCACCGAGCAGTTCAAGCTGAGCGGCGAGGTGGGGCACGACCAGGTCATGACGTCCGGCGGCACCCGCAAGCTGACCAAGTTCACCGTCGCGCCGACCTGGTCGCCGGGCGGGATGGGCTTCTGGGCGCGCCCGGAAGTGCGCGTCTTCTACACCTACGCCACCTGGAACAAGGCGGCGCAGCGCGCGGCCGATCCCGACACCACGCTGTCCGACACCGGCGCCTTCGGCTCCGAACGTCATGGCGGCAACTTCGGCCTGCAGGTGGAGTACTGGTGGAAATAAGCTGACGGGGCTGGAGCGGATGGCGCCGGTGTGCGCAGGGGCCGTGTCCGCTCCAATCCAGTAATTCCAGGCAAAATGCCACCATGAGCAGACCAAGGTCCTGCAGGTTCGCGTTTATTGTGGCTGTTCGCGTTCTGCGGGATACCAGCCTCCCGGCTCCACGACGAGCTGCAATACCCGCTTGAAATCGGCGACATGCTGCAGCATCTCTCCCTGGTGTTCCCCGCCACCTGCCAGTCCCTCCTTCCAGACCTTCTTGTCTATCGTTCCCAGCACCAGATACGCGTTGCCGATGACTGCGGGAGCCATCTGACTGAAGCTGTATGCCAGTTGGGCCTCGAGTTCATCCTGATGCGCCATGATCAACTCGCACCGCGAGCAATAGCGACAGGTTTTGCCGAGCGCCATCGGCCCCCACGCATCGATGTGGATGAAGAGAGCAAATTTCCGCAAATACGTGAGTTTCTGGCACTGAGGGCATTTACTGAGACGCACATCGGCATACGGGTTCAGCATGAACAAATAGCGTGGCGGTAGTTTTCCAATTTTTTTCTTTGCCATATGCGCGTACTCCAAAGCTTGCACTAGCTGCCGAACGATTTGTTTGAAATGGCGTTGCGGACGATTTTTTTGATCGTGCCCACGCTCCTGCGTGGGCACGCTGCAGGGGACACTTCGGCTCAGCGCCTCTGGGGCGCAGGAGCGTGGGAGCCATCAAGAAAGGGTTGGGATTCAGGCCCGAGAGGTCGGCTTGATCAGGCTTTCCGCTGGAATGCCAAACATGCTGTGCAGACGCCAGACCATCGGCAGAGTGAGTGCGCGCTTGCCATTCAGGACTTCATACACGCGATTGGTCCGCCCGATGGCCGGCTCCAGATCCTTCGCCGTCAGGCCGGATTGCTCCATGCGGAACTTGATGGCGTCAATCGGGTTCGGCAGGTCCATGGGGAAGTGCTTCGACTCGTAGGCCTCGATCAGCGTGACCATGACGTCGAAACGATCGCCTTCCGGCGTGCCGGGCTCCGGCTCATGATCGAACAGGGCCGACACTTCCTTGAGCGCTGCGCGATAGTCTTGATCGGTGCGAATCGGGCGAATGTCCATGGCGGTCACTCCATCTCTATGGTGTCGGCATCAATGGCGTCATATTGCGCATGGGTGCCGACAAACTTTGATCGTGCCCATGCTCCTGCGTGGAAAGCGATCCATGAACCCCGTCTGTTGGCGGCCGTGCCGATCTTTTACAGTGCTGCAGTCAGAGTGCAGTTCCAGGGCAGCAGCGCCTCGTAATCTTCGGCGCCTTGAGCTGTCGGCAACCGCTCGAGCACATGGCGCAGCCAGGCGTAGGGCTCCTGCCCATTGGCCTTGGCGGTTTCCACCAGGCTGTAAAGGTGGGCGCTGGCCGTCGCGCCTTTGGGGGTGTCGCTGAACAGCCAGTTTTTCCTGCCGATAACGAAGGGCCTGATCGCACGTTCGGCGGCATTATTATCCACGGGCAAATAACCGGCCTCGGTATAGCGTATGAG
>NZ_FOFJ01000008.1 GCF_900110885.1 Azotobacter beijerinckii
GTCCGGGGCCGAGCGCATCACGTTGGTGATGGACAACCTCAACACCCACAGTGCCGCCTCGCTGTACGAGACCTTTATGCCCGAGCAGGCCAAGGCCCTGAGAGATCGCTTCGAGTTCGTCTACACCCCCAAGCATGGCAGTTGGCTGAACATGGCCGAAATCGAGATCAACGTACTCGTCGGCCAGTGCCTGGACAGGCGCATCGACTCCCTCGAGCGAATGCGCAAGGAGGTCGCCGCATGGCAGCAACGCCGCAACCAGCTCGATGCCAAGATCAACTGGCAGTTCACCACCCGCGATGCCAGGGTCAAGCTGCGTAGATTATATCCGCAGATTGATGCGTGTTTAGACACTAGAATTTTCAGGGGCTTTTTCATTGGGTGTCGAAAAACTGTCGAGCGACACCAGCGGCCCGCAGCATTCGGAAAATCGTACGCGCCGCCTTATTTCAGGTAGGACCGCAGTACTGCCACCACCTGCTCCAGATCCTCGCTCCGCTGTTGTGGGGAAATGTCATCCGCACCCAGATGCTCGCGGATATGCCCCTCCAACACCTCGGCCATCAGTCCGTTGACCGCGCCCCGGATCGCGGCGATCTGCTGAAGAATCGCCGCGCACTCCGCCTCCTGCTCAAGCGCTTTTTCCAGCGCCTCAGCCTGGCCCCTGATGCGCCGCACGCGGATCAGCAGCTGCTTTTGGGATTTGGTCGTATGAGCCATAGGGTACCTTGACTGCCAGAAAATATACTGGGGTATAGTATATTACCCTGATCAAAAGGTGCTCTAAATGCAACCCTCCATGTCCCTTGAAGGCTGGCGTCACTCTCACGTCTTCGATGAAGGCAACCCGCTGGCCGAGAGAAATACCCGTTGGGCCGTGGTGCTGACCGCCACGATGATGGTGGCCGAGATCGTCGGCGGCTGGCTGTACAACTCGATGGCGCTGCTGGCCGATGGCTGGCACATGAGTTCGCACGCCTTGGCGCTGGGCCTCTCGGTACTGGCCTATGCGGCTGCTCGACGCTTCGCTCGCGATTCGCGGTTTGCCTTCGGTACGTGGAAGATCGAGGTGCTGGGTGGCTATACCAGCTCGATCTTCCTCGTTGGCGTTGCCGGGCTGATGCTCTATCAGTCTGTTGAGCGCCTGATCTCGCCGACACCGATTCACTACGATCAAGCCATCGCGATTGCCGGGGTCGGCCTGCTGGTCAATCTTGCCTGTGCGTGGCTGCTCAAGGATGGCCATGCCCATCACCACGATCACGACCATCACCATGGAAGTCATGACCATCATCACGACCTGAATCTGCGTTCCGCCTATCTGCATGTCCTGGCTGATGCAGCGACGTCGGTGCTCGCCATTCTGGCGCTGATTGGGGGCAAGTTCTGGGGCGCCAGCTGGCTCGATCCGGTCATGGGTATCGTCGGCGCCGCGCTGGTCGCGGTATGGGCCTACGGATTGCTGCGTGACACCGGGCGCGTACTGCTCGATGCGGAGATGGATGCCCCCGTGGTCGCCGAAATCCGGGAAGTCATCGACGAAAGCCCCATCAAGGCCGCCATCACCGACCTGCACGTGTGGCGCGTCGGCAAGGGAAAATATGCCTGCATCCTCTCGCTCGTCGTCACGGATGCCGCCGAGCCGGACTACTTCAGACGACAGCTCAGCATTCATGAGGAGCTGGTGCATGTCACGGTAGAAGTGAACCAGCACAAAGGGCAACCCAGCACGTGAGGGATCGATCCGATGTCAGCTGAGATACCCCTCAACCTGACAAAACGGAAAAATGGCTGATCTACGCCTTCGTATCGATGTTCTTGGCGGGCTTCACATCGGTGATTGCCACAATGGGCTTGGCAGACATCTCGAGCCAGCCGGGCCTAACCGTCCAAGGCCCGCCCGGAACGCGGGCATGGCCGAATTCATCCGGAATTTCGATCAGTTTCTCCCGAAAATCGCGTTTTTCTTTCACTCTGGCGAAGGCTAGCCTGGCAGGAAGCAGTGCCTCCCTCCACCCCGCCGGAGAGTCCCGATGATCACCCTGCGCCCGGCCGCCGAACGCGGCCATGCCAGCCTGGGCTGGCTGGACAGCCACCATAGCTTTTCCTTCGCCGACTACCACGACCCGCGCCACATGGGCGTCTCGCGGCTACGGGTGATCAACGACGACCGCATCGCGCCGCGGACCGGCTTCGATGCCCATCCGCACCGCGACATGGAGATCGTCAGCTATGTGCTGGAGGGGGTCATCGAGCACAAGGACAGCATGGGCAACAGCAGCCGGCTGAAGGCCGGGGAGGTCCAAGTGATGAGCGCCGGCAGCGGTATCGTGCACAGCGAATACAACCCTTCCGACAGCCAGCCGCTGCACCTCCTGCAGATCTGGATCCAGCCGCAGCAGAACCGCGTGCAACCGCGCTATGCGCAGAAGGACTTCTCCGCCGTGCAGGGCCTCGGCCTGGTCGTCTCGCCGGACGGTCGCGCAGGTTCGCTGCCGATCCATCAGGATGCCAGCCTGTACCTGGCCCGTCTGGGAGAACATCAGCAGGTCGCTCAACCGGTCCGCGCCGGGCGCACCTATTACCTGCACGTCGCCCGCGGCAGCCTGGCAGTCAACGGCGTGCCCCTCGAGGCCGGCGACGGCGCCACGCTGATCGGCGAGCCGACGATCGAGCTGGAGGCCCGCGAAGAGACCGAAGCGCTGTTGTTCGACCTGCCCTGAGCCGCCGGTGCGTCGCTCAGAAGCGGAACACCTTGACGTCGCGGGTCGGGCTGACGATGGGCATATCCGACTCCGGCGGCTGTTTCGCCTCCGCCTTGGGCCGTGCGGCCACCCGGGCGCTCTTGCGCGGCTCCGGCGCCGAAGCCGAGGCCTGCGCCTGCTGCTTGGCCAGCGGCAGAATCGCCGCCGCCAGCTGTTCGGCCAGGCGCTGCAGCACCACGCTCTGCGCCCGCACCTGATCGGCACTGGAGCCCTTATGCGGCTCCTCCAGGCGGACCAGGCGACTCTCGCCGAGGCGCCCCCGACGATCCAGCAGACGCCACTGGGCCTCCAGCACGGCGGGCTGCTTCGGTCCCGAATCCAGGCGGGTGATGTTCAGCAGGACCTGGATGTCCGGCTTGAAGCCTGACGTGTCCGGCTCGGCCACCAGGCGGTGACTGTCCAGACGCCAGGCCAGCTGGCGCAACAGCAGCTGGTCGATGTCGGCCTTCAGGTTGCCGGCCCAGCGGGCATTGCCGGCCGCGCTCAGGCTACCGTCCTTGTGACGCTGCACCAGGGCGGCATCCCGCTGCAGATAGTCGGCCAGGGTCACCGGACCGAGCAGCACGGCCAGGCCGTTCCGTTCGGGAGTCGCTGGATCGCCGCTGTCCAGCCGATACAGGGTGGTCGTCGGGCGAAAGGAGCAGGCGCCCAGCAACGACAGGGCAGCCAGCAAGAGCAGCAAACGAAAGCGCGGGAATCTCATCGATGTTCACCCAGAAAACTGCCGACAGGCAGCCATGATCCATAGTCGAAACCAAAGCCCCGGCACGCTGCGCGAGGCGCGTGCCGAGCGGCTCAATCGGCCATGCCCGGGGCGGACTCGTCCGCCGAGGAGCGGCTGCAGCGCCCCCTGGACAAAGGCCGGCCCGGACATGGCCAAATTTCGTCAATCCCTTGCAGACCGGCCTGTGTGATCGTTTGGAAAGCCGTGGCAGCTAGCCGTGGGCCGCTGCATCCGCGCCCTCCGATGCGCTCGCGCGACATTCTGCCATCAGGCCGGCTCCTCGACCAAGAGCGCGTCGACCCGCTGGAAACCACGCGGCAGTTTGTTGCCACGCCGGCCACGTTCGCCTTGGTAATACTCCAGGTCGCTCGGCTTGAGCGACAGGGTGCGCTTGCCGGCCTGCAACACCAGAGTCGCCCGGGCGGAGAGCACGACGAAGTCGCCGAGGTACTCCTCGCGGCTGGCGACCCGCTCGCCGGGGATGGCGATGAGCTTGTTGCCCTTGCCCTTGGCCAGCTGCGGCAGGTCGGCGACCTTGAACAGCAGCAGGCGCCCTTCGGTAGTCACCGCCGCCAACCAGTCGCTCAGCGGATCGGCCAGCGGTCTCGGCGCCATGACCCGGGCGCCGACCGGCAGGCTCAGCAGCGCCTTGCCCGCCTTGTTCTTGGCCTGCAGATCCTCGCCCCTCACCACGAAGCCGTAACCGGCATCGGAGGCCATGACATACAACGCCTCGTCGTCCGGTAGCAGCACACACTCGAAGCCCGCCCCCGGCGGCGGCGCCAGGCGCCCGGTCAGGGGCTCGCCCTGGCCGCGCGCCGAGGGCAGCGAATGGGCCGCCAGGGAGTAGCTGCGCCCAGTGGAGTCGATGAACACCGCATATTGATTCGAGCGCCCCTGGGCCGCCGCCTTGAAACCGTCGCCGGCCTTGTAGGAAAGCGCCGCCGGGTCGATGTCGTGGCCCTTGGCGCAGCGTACCCAGCCTTTCTCGGAGAGCACCACGGTCACCGGCTCGGTGGGCAGCAGCTCGGTTTCCGAGAGGGCCCGGGCCTCGGTACGCTCGACGATCGGCGAGCGCCGCGCGTCGCCGTAGGTCTCGGCATCCGCCAGGAGCTCCTTGCGCACCAGCTTCTTCAGCTTGGCCTCGCTGCCGAGCAGGGCCAGCAGCTTGTCGCGCTCCTTGGCCAGCTCGTCCTGCTCGCCGCGGATCTTCATCTCCTCGAGCCGCGCCAGCTGGCGCAGGCGGGTGTCGAGGATGTAGTCGGCCTGCACGTCGTCGAGGCCGAAGCGCGCCATCAGCACCAGCTTGGGCTGATCCTCGGTACGGATGATATGGATCACCTCGTCGAGGTTGAGGAAGGCGATCAGCAAACCCTCCAAGAGGTGCAGGCGCCTCTCCACCTTGTCCAGGCGGAACTGCAGGCGGCGGCGCACCGTCTGCACGCGGAACGCCAGCCACTCGACGAGCAGCGTGCGCAGGTTCTTCACCTGCGGCTTGCCGTCCAGGCCGATGATGTTGAGGTTGACCCGGTAGCTGGACTCCAGCTCGGTGGTGGCGAACAGGTGCTGCATCAGCCCCTCCACGTCGACCCGGCTGGAGCGCGGGATGATCACGATGCGGCAGGGGTTCTCGTGGTCCGACTCGTCGCGCAGGTCGGCGACCATCGGCAGCTTCTTGGCCTGCATCTGCGCGGCGATCTGCTCCAGCACCTTGGCCCCGGAAACCTGGTGCGGCAGGGCGACGATCACCACGTCGCAGTCTTCGACCCGGTACAGCGCGCGCATGCGCACCGAGCCGCGGCCGGTCTCGTAGGTCTTCAGCAGCTCGGCGCGCGGGGTGACGATCTCCGCCTCGGTGGGAAAATCCGGCCCCGGGATGTGTTCGCAGAGCTGCGCCACCGTCGCCTGCGGCTCGTCGAGCAGGTGCACGCAGGCGCTCGCCACCTCGCGCAGGTTATGCGGCGGCACGTCGGTGGCCATGCCCACGGCGATCCCGGTGGTGCCGTTGAGCAGCAGGTTGGGCAGCCGCGCCGGCAGCACCGCCGGCTCGTCCAGGGTACCGTCGAAGTTCGGCACCCAGTCGGCGGTGCCCTGCCCCAGCTCGGCCAGCAGCACTTCCGAATAGCGCGACAGGCGCGCCTCGGTGTAGCGCATGGCGGCGAACGACTTGGGATCGTCCGGCGCGCCCCAGTTGCCCTGGCCGTCCACCAGGGTGTAGCGGTAGGAAAACGGCTGGGCCATCAGCACCATGGCCTCGTAGCAGGCCGAGTCGCCGTGGGGGTGGAACTTGCCGAGCACGTCGCCGACGGTGCGCGCCGATTTCTTGTGCTTGGCGTCGGCGTCCAGGCCCAGCTCGCTCATCGCGTAGACGATGCGCCGCTGCACGGGCTTGAGGCCGTCGCCGATGTGCGGCAGGGCGCGATCCATGATCACGTACATGGAATAGTTGAGGTAGGCCTGCTCGGTGAACTCCGCGAGGGAGCGGCGCTCCACGCCGTCCAGGCCGGGGTCGAAGGATTCGTTCATGGGTCGGTCCCAGGGTTGCGGCGCGGCGGCAGACTGCCGCCGGTGCCGGAGAAAATGAATGCGGGGTATCCCGGCCTCACGGCGCGCTTTCCCAGCCTTCGGCCGGCGCGGCGAAACGCCAGACCACCGGCCGGGTCTCGCCGTCGCCGCGGGACTGCTTGCCGTTGTCGGTGCCGATCCAGGCACCCTCGGCGTCGATCCACAGCGCCTCGGCGCTGCCCCAGGGCTGGGCGTAGCGGCGCGCATCGGTGAGCAACTCGTCGGCGAACGACCAGCAGCGCTCGACCTCGCCGGTGTCCGGGCGGTGCCGGCAGATCTGGTGCGCCAGGCGCTCCAGGCTGTACAGCTTGTCCCGGTAGAACGCCAGGTCGGCGAAGCTCTTCGCCCAGCGCCGGGACGTCTTCAGTTGGGCCGGCGGCAGCGCCGGACCGTCCTCGCTGAGCAGCACGCAGCTGCCACCGCACTGCCAGCCGTCCCCGGCGCGGTGCGCTGCCAGCAGCCCGCGGCGCTCCCGCTCGGCGGCCAGCCAGAGGCGCTCGCCGGCCGGGTCGACGGCGATGCCCTCGAACATCGCGTTGAACTTCAGCAGCATGCCGCTGGCCCGGGCCTGGCGCAGCAGCTGCGGCGGCAGCGCCAGCCACTGCGGCGAGCCGGCCTCCGGCAGGCGCAGCACCGCGGCATGGGACTCGCTGACCAGATAGCGGTTGCCCCGGGCATCGCAGCCCAGTCCCTCGAAATCCATCTCGCCACCGCGCAGTTTGCCCATCAGCCGGCTGCGCACGGACAGCCCCCAGGGCAGTCCGCTGCCCGGCAGCGGCGGCAGAACGAAGGTCTGCGCCTCGGCCTGCCAGCCCGTCTCGCCGGGGCGCACGCGGTAGAGGCGATCGTCGTCGCGGTCGGAGACCGCCCACAGCGCGTCCCCGCACCAGGCCAGCCCGGAGAGGTTGCCGCTCGGCATGCCGTCGAGCGGATGCTCGCCGAGCAGGCGCAGCGGCTCCACCGGCAGCGCGGCGTGCAGCGTCGGACCGAGCAGGCCCACGCACAGGCCCAACAGCCAACGTCGCATCAGACCAGCACCTCGGCCAGGTTGCCCTTGGTCTCCAGCCAGGACTTGCGGTCGCCGGCGCGTTTCTTGGCCAGCAGCATGTCCATGACCTCGCGGGTGGCGTCGAAGTCGTCGAGGGTCAGTTGCACCAGACGGCGGGTGTTGGGGTCCATGGTGGTCTCGCGCAGCTGCAGCGGGTTCATCTCGCCGAGGCCCTTGAAGCGGGTGACCTGGACCTTGCCGCGCTTCTTCTCGGCGACCAGGCGCTCGAGGATGCCGTCGCGCTCGGCCTCGTCGAGGGCATAGTGGACCTCCTTGCCCAGATCGATACGATACAGCGGCGGCATGGCGACGTGGACGTGGCCGGCCTCGACCAGCGGGCGGAAGTGGCGGACGAACAGCGCGCAGAGCAGGGTGGCGATGTGCAAGCCGTCGGAGTCGGCGTCGGCGAGGATGCAGACCTTGCCGTAGCGCAGCTGGGAGAGGTCCTCCGAGCCCGGGTCGATGCCGATGGCCACGGCGATGTCGTGCACCTCCTGACTAGCCAGCACCTCGCCGCCGTCCACCTCCCAGGTGTTGAGGATCTTCCCGCGCAGCGGCATGATCGCCTGGAACTCCTTGTCGCGCGCCTGCTTGGCGCTGCCGCCGGCGGAGTCGCCCTCGACCAGGAACAGCTCGGCGCGCAGCGGGTCCTGCCCCGCGCAGTCGGCCAGCTTGCCGGGCAGCGCCGGGCCTTGGGTGATCTTCTTGCGCTCGACCTTGCGCCCGGCCTTGAGGCGGCGCCCGGCGTTGCCGATGGCCTGCTCGGCCAGTTGCAGGCCCAGTTCGGGATGCTCGTTGAGCCACAGGCTGAAGGCATCCTTCACCACCCCCGAGACGAAGGCCGCGGCCTCGCGGGACGACAGGCGCTCCTTGGTCTGCCCGGAGAACTGCGGCTCGGCGAGCTTCATCGAGAGGACGAAGGCGATGCGCTCCCAGACGTCCTCCGGCGCCAGCTTGACCCCGCGCGGCAACAGATTGCGGAACTCGCAGAACTCGCGCATGGCGTCCAGCAGGCCCTGGCGCAGACCGTTGACGTGGGTGCCGCCCTGGGCGGTGGGGATCAGGTTGACGTAGCTTTCCTGCACGCTCTCGCCGCCCTCGGGCAGCCACAGCAGCGCCCAGTCCACCGCCTCGCGGCTGGCGGCGAAGCTGCCGACGAACGGCTCCTCGGGCAGGCGGGCGAACTCGCCGACCGCATCGGCCAGGTAGGAGCGCAGGCCGTCCTCGTAGTGCCACTCGATCCGCTCGCCGCTGCTCTTGTCCTCGAAGCTCACCGAAAGTCCCGGGCAGAGCACCGCCTTGGCCTTGAGCACATGCTTCAGGCGACTCACCAGGAACCGCGGCGAATCGAAGTACTTGGCGTCCGGCCAGAACTGCACGCTGGTGCCGGTGTTGCGCCGGCCGACCGTGCCGACGACCTCCAGCTCGCTGGCCTTGAAGCCGTCGGCGAAGGCCATGCGGTACTCGTTGCCGTCGCGCTTGACGCGCACCTCGACGCGGGTCGACAGCGCGTTGACCACCGAGATGCCGACGCCGTGCAGGCCGCCGGAGAACTGGTAGTTCTTGTTGGAGAACTTGCCGCCGGCGTGCAGCTTGGTGAGGATCAGCTCGACCCCCGGCACGCCCTCCTCCGGGTGGATGTCCACCGGCATGCCGCGGCCGTCGTCGATCACCTCCAGCGAGTTGTCCTCGTGGAGGATCACCTGCACGGATTTCGCATGGCCGGCCAGGGCCTCGTCGACGCTGTTGTCGATCACTTCCTGGGCCAGGTGGTTGGGACGCGTGGTGTCGGTGTACATGCCCGGGCGCTTGCGCACCGGGTCGAGTCCGGAAAGAACCTCGATGGCGTCCGCGTTGTAGGTCTGAGCCATGGTTGCCTTAGTTCAGAGTTCGAAAGGTTCTAGGGCCTGTTGACGCGAGCCGCGTTGCCAAAACGCCAACAGGCCCTAAAGTTCGGAAAAATCGAAATCGCGCCACAGCCCGGCGTCGAAGCCGGCGAAGGCAAGCAGCTCCGGCAGGCGCTCGGCGAAGCCTTGGAACGCGTGGTCGCCACCCGCCTCGACGGAGAGTGCGCAATGCCGGTAGTAGGTTGCGGCATCCCGCCAGTCGAGCGTCTCGTCGCCGCTCTGCAGCCATACCCGGTAACGCGCGGGGTCCTGTGGAGGCGCCACTTCCAGAGCGGCGAGGGCCGCCAGATGGTCGGCGGTCAGCTCCCAGGTCTCGCCGCTGTAGTGGTTGCGCTGCGCCCCCAGACGGCCGTCGAACAGCCGGTGCGGCCGCACCGCGGGGTTGATCAGCACCGCCGACAGACCGTACCGCTCGGCCAGATAGGTCGCATAGTAGCCGCCCAGGGAACTGCCGGCCAGCAGGGGCCGGCCCAGCTCGGCGAGCGCCGCCTCGAGCTGGGCGATCGCCCGGTGCGGCTGGTGGTGCAGGTCCGGCACCCGCAGCCGCGCCGCCAGACCGAGGGCCTGCATGGCACGGATCAGCTGCTGCGCCTTGTGCGAAGCGGACGAGCTGTTGAAGCCGTGGATGTAGAGGATGGACGGCGCGGTGCTGGGCATGAATCTCGGACGACAGTGACGAAAGGGGAAAAGGCTACAAGCGGCACGCCACAGTCTCAAGTCGACGGATACGTTTACCGTCGTGCGACGTGGCGTCCGATCCCCCGCCTCAGTAGCCGCCCTTGCCGTAGTCGATCTGGAAAGGATAGTCGCTCAGGCGCGACACCCCGGTTTCCAGACGGCCGTCGGCGTGCAGGCGCAGCCAGCGATAACCGGGCGCCTGGTCGCTGACCGCAAAGTCCTCGCTGCCGGGGACGAACTGCACGCAGGTCGAGGGCGAGGCCAGCAGGCGCACGCCGCGGCGCAGGCGGTCGAACTCCTGGTGCACGTGCCCCCAGAGCAGCGCGCGCACCTGCGGGAAACGGTCGAGCACGGCGAACAGCGCCTCGGCGTTGCGCAGGCCGATCGACTCCATCCAGTGGCAGCCGATCGACACCGGATGGTGATGCAGGCAGACCAGATGATGGCGCTCGGGCGCCTCCGCGAGGGCCCGCTCGAGCAGGGCCAGCTCGCCCGGCTCGAGAAAGCCGGGCACCGCATCGGGAAGAGCCGAATCGAGCAGCACGATGCGCCAGTTGCCCAGGTCGACGACCGGCTGGCGCCAGTCGCCGCCGGCACTGGCCCGGTTCAGCGCCTCGCGCGCGTCGTGGTTGCCGGGAATCCAGCGCAGCGGCGCGGCGAGCGGCGCGCAGCGCTGGCGAAAGCGGGCATAGGATTCGGCCGAGCCGTCCTGGGAGATATCGCCGCTGGCCACCAGCAGATCGATCCGCGGCTGCTCGCGGCGCACCAGCTCGACCACCTGCCGCAGGCTGTCCTCGGTCTGCATGCCGAGCAACCGCGCCTCCGGGTCGGCGAACAGGTGACTGTCGGTCAGCTGCACCAGCAACGGGGAGGAATCGGCGGCGGATGGGGATGGGCTCGACAAGACCTTCTCCTGGGGCGGAAGCAGGTCGATTATCGGTGCAGGAAACCGAACTGATAAGCCCACGCAGCGGGCATGGTTCACAGAAGATTCACAGAACGCCCGCGCCAGAGGCCCGACTGTGAAGCACGTCATCGTTAGCGGCCCAGGCCGCACGCGGACCTCGGGGCAGACGGCAGCCCTGCCGGTGCGCCTGCCACTGCAGCCATTCCGGCAGGCTGGCGGGGACGCGCTCCCCGCCGTCCGCGAACCGAACCATGTTTATGCCGCGTCCTTCTCGGCGGCCTTTCTGGCTTCCAGCTCGCGCACCAGCGGCAGCACCTTCTCGCCGAAGTAGGCGACCTCTTCCTGGAAGTGCAGGAAGCCGCTGAGGATCAGGTCGACGCCGACGTCCTTGAGGGCGACGATGCGCTCGGCGATCTGCTGCGGGGTGCCGATCAGGTTGGTCTTGAAGCCGTCGTTGTATTGCACCAGGTCTTCGAAGCTGGACTTGGCCCAGTTGCCATCGCCTTCCGGACTGGCCGCGCCGGCCTGCCGGACCTCGTGGCCGAAGGCCCGGACCGCTTCCGGATCGGCCTTGGCGATGATCTCGGCCAGCACCGCCCTGGCCTCCTCCTCGGTATCGCGGGCGATGATGAAGGCGTTCACCCCGACCTTGACCTGGTGGTTGTTGGCCGCCGCCTTGGCGCGCAGGTCGTCCACCTGGGCCTTGATCCCTTCCACACTGTTGCCGTTGGTGAAGTACCAGTCGGCCGCCCGCGAGGCCATGTCGCGCGCCGCGCGCGAGCTGCCGCCCTGGAAGATTTCCGGGCGCGGCTGCTGCAGCGGCTTGGGCTTGAGGCTGTAGTTGTGGAAGCGGTAGAAGTCGCCCCGGTAGGAGAAATCGTCCTGGGTCCAGATGCCCTTGAGCACCTCGATGAACTCTTCCGAACGGCGATAGCGCTCGTCGTGCTCCAGCCACGGCTCGCCGATGGCGGTGAACTCGCCGCGGAACCAGCCGGAGACGATGTTCACCGCGATGCGGCCGTTGGTCAGGTGGGAAATGGTGGAGATCTGCTTGGCCAGCACCGCCGGATGCCAGGGCCCCGGCAGGATCGCGGCGATCACCCGCAACTTCTCGGTGGAGGCCAGCAGCGCGTGGCTGATGGCCACCGACTCGTGCTGGTATTCGGCGCCGTAGCCGGCGGTGAAGCGGATCTGCGACAGCGCGTACTCGAAACCGGCGTTCTCGGCGATCTGCGCCAGCTTGCGGTTGTAGTCGATGTCCCAACTGGTGCGTTGCTCGATCTTGCTGACGACGAGGCCGCCGCTGACGTTGGGTACCCAGTAGGCGAACTTGATCGGTTGTTGACTCATTTCATGTGCTCCAAGGCCAAGAGGGTGACAGGAAAAACGCCGGGCACCGCAGCGGCACCCGCTGAAAGCCCTAGAGCAGCCGTCATGCCAACATTAAAACCACCTAAAAATCATAAGGTTGCGAAAGAGTCCGGGCTTTTCGCGCTGTTCCGCCCTGCGCAACCTGTTGAACGACTGCTGCCCGGCGGACAGCGTTCCCGCCCCGCCGGCAGGCACCCATCGCCACCAAAGGATTCGGTAGGGCGGGTGCAACCCGCCGATTTCAGTGCGCCCCCGCGCCATGTTCGGCGGGTTTCACCCGCCCTACCGGCACGCACGACGGCCCGCCCCTCGCCCCAGCTGTTGCCCAGGCCGCAGTCCGCCAGCAAGTTGTGCCGCAGGCAACAGGAAAATCCCCCGCCGGCGGCCGAAACCCGCATGGTTACTGGCTTGGCGGAGCAGGCACGGCCTGTGCAAAAGGCTTGGCAACACGGCGGCCGTCATCCCGGCTGCCGCGACCGTTCCCATTCAGGAGCCTTGCCATGACCGCCCAGCAACATCTGCCATCCCTCTCCACCGGCGCCGACTACGAGCAGTTGGCCGCGCGCTTTCGGCCGATCTTCGCGCGCATCGCCGAAGGCGCCGTCGAGCGCGAGCGCAGCCGCAGCCTGCCGTACGAACAGATCAAGTGGCTCAAGGAAGCCGGCTTCGGCGCCGTGCGCGTGCCGGTGGAATACGGCGGCGCCGGCGCCTCGCTGCCGCAACTGGTGCAACTGTTGATCGAGCTGGCCGAGGCCGACTCCAGCGTGCCGCAGGCGCTGCGCGGCCACTTCGCCTTCGTCGAGGACCGCCTCAACGCCCAGGCCGTCGCCCCGCAGGACAAGTGGTTCCGGCGCTTCGTCGCCGGCGAGCTGGTCGGCAACGCCTGGACCGAGATCGGCGCGGTGAAGATCGGCGAAGTCGGCACCCGGGTCAGCCGGAAGGACGGCCAGTGGGTGGTCAACGGCCGCAAGTACTACAGCACCGGCAGCATCTTCGCCGACTGGATCGACGTCTACGCCCAGCGCGACGATGGCGGCCGCGACGTGATCGCCGCGGTCAGCACCCACCAGAGCGGCGTGCAGCAGCACGACGACTGGGACGGCTTCGGCCAGCGCACCACCGGCAGCGGCACCTCGGTGTTCAGCGACGCGGTGGTCGCCGAGGAAAACCTCATCGACTTCGATACCCGCTTCAAATACCAGACCGCCTTCTACCAGTTGGTGCTGATCGCCGTACTGGCCGGCAGCGGGCGCGGCGCGCTGCGCGACTTCGCCGCCGAGGTGCGCCAGCGCACGCGCATCTTCAGCACCGGCAACGCCCCGCGGGTCAGCCAGGACCCGCAGGTGCTGCAGGTGATCGGCAAGGCTTCCGCCCTGGTCTACGCCGCCGAAGCCACCGCCCTGCGCGCCGCCGCCGCGGCCCAGCGCGCCTACGAAACCCGCTTCGGCAACGACGCGGCCGCCGAGCACGCCGCCAACGTCGCCGCCGAGCTGGAGTCGGCCCAGGCCCAGGTGGTGATCGCCGAGCTGATCCTGTGCGTCACCACCGACCTGTTCAACGCCCTCGGCGCCTCGGCCACCAGCGAGACCAAGCAGCTCGATCGCCACTGGCGCAACGCGCGCACCGCCGCCTCGCACAACCCGCTGATCTACAAGGAACGCATCGTCGGCGACTGGGAGGTCAACGGCACAGAGCCGCCCTATGTCTGGCAGATCGGCAGCGGCCCGAGCGCCGCCGCCTGAGCAAGTCCTCTCCAGCGAACGTCATGCACGAAAGGAAATCCCCATGAGCGAACTGCACGCCCCGGCCCGCCCGGCCGATCCCTACCTGCAAGCGCTGCCGCAGCAGCCGGCGCACCGCATCCGCAGCGACGCCGAGGCCATCGAGATCGCCCGCGCCCTGGCCGCCGACTTCGCCCGCGAGGCGGCCCAGCGCGACCGCGAGCGGCGCCTGCCGGTGGCGGAACTGAACGCCTTCTCGCAGAGCGGCCTGTGGGGCATCACCGTGCCCAAGGCCTACGGCGGTGCCGAGGTCAGCTACCGGACCCTCGGCGAAGTGATCAAGACCATCGCCGCCGCCGATCCCTCGCTGGCCCAGCTGCCGCAGAACCACCTGGCCATCGTCGACCACCTGCGCCTGGACGGCGACGAAACCCAGAAGCGCTACTTCTTCGGCCTGGTGCTCGACGGCGTGCGCTTCGGCAACGCCTTCTCCGAGCGCAACAGCCGCACCGTGGCCGAGTTCGAGACGCGCCTGACCCCGGACGGCGAAGGCTTCTTCCGGGTCGACGGGCAGAAGTTCTACTCCAGCGGCGCCCTGCTCGCCCACTGGGTGCCCACCGTCGCGGTGGACGCCGAGAAACGCCCCTTCCTGGCCTTCATCCGCCGCGACGCCGAGGGGCTGGAAGTCATCAACGACTGGTCCGGCTTCGGCCAGCGCACCACCGCCAGCGGCACCGTGCGGGTGAACAACGTGCGCATCCCGGCCGCGCACCTGCTGCCGGTCCACCAGGCCTTCGAGCGGCCCACCGCCGCCGGGCCGATCTCCCAGTTCCTGCAGGCCGCCATCGACGCCGGCATCGCCCGCGGCGCGCTGGCCGACACCCAGGAACAGGTCCGCCGCCACGCCCGCCCCTGGCTCGACTCCGGCCTCGAACACGCCTGGCAGGACCCCTACACCCTGCAGCAGATCGGCGACCTGCAGATCCGCCAGCGCGCCGCCGAAGCGGTGCTCGACCTGGCCGCCGACCGGATCCAGCTCGCCGTCGCCCATCCCGACGAGGAAAGCGTCGCCGCCGCCTCCATCGCCGTGGCCGAAGCCAAGGTGCTCACCACCGAGGCGGCGATCCTCGCCGGCAACAAGCTGTTCGAACTGGCCGGCACCCGCTCCACCCTCGAGGAGTACAACCTCGACCGCCACTGGCGCAACGCCCGCACCCACACCCTGCACGACCCGGTGCGCTGGAAGTTCAGCATCATCGGCAACTACTACCTCAACGGCATCAAGCCGGCGCGCCATCCCTGGCTGTAGCGGAGCGACCCGCCCCGCCGCCGCCCCCTCGGCGGCGGAGGCTTCGCCAATGCGCAACTGTGGCGGCGGGCGACGGACGGTAAGCTGGGCCCGTCTTCCTCACGAGAAACCGCCATGCAGCCCACCCTTCTCCTCGCCTCACGTGTTTCCGAATCCTTCCATGAATGCCTGAAAGCCCGCTTCAGGGTCGTCGAGGCCACGGCCGCCGGCTTCGACGCCGCGGTCGCCGCGCTGGCGCCGGAACTGGCCGGAGAAATACGCATCGTCGTCGCCTTCGGCTCGACGCACATGCCGGGCGCGGCGCTGGCCCGGCTGCCACAGCTGGGGCTGATCTGCTGCCTGGGCAGCGGTTACGACGGCATCGACCTGGACTACGCCCGGGAACGCGGGATCGCCGTGACCAACAGTCCCGGCGCCAATGCCAGAAGCGTGGCCGACCTGGCGATGGGCCTGCTGATTTCGAGCGTCAGGAACCTTCCCGCCGCCCGCCACTACTTGGAGGCCGGGCGCTGGCAGGGCAATGCCGGCGAGCGCATGCAGCCGGTGCGCGGGCTGACCGGCCGCCGGCTGGGCATCTGCGGCCTGGGCGCCATCGGCCTGAATATCGCCAGACGCGCCGCGGCCTTCGACATGGAGGTCGGTTACCACGGCAGGAAGGTCCGCCCGGAGGTTCCCTACCCGTATTTCGAGTCCATCGTGCAACTGGCCACCTGGGCGGACGTGCTGGTCGTGTCCCTGCGGGCAGACGCCAGCACCTACCATGCGATCGACGCCACGGTGCTGCATGCACTGGGTCCGCAGGGGTTCCTGATCAATGTTTCCCGGGGCACGACTGTCGATGAAAAAGCCCTGCTGGATGCGTTGAAAACCGGCCAGATCGCCGGCGCGGGACTGGATGTCTACGAGCACGAGCCGTCGATCCCCGGCGAACTCTTCCAGCTCCCCCACGTGACCCTGACGCCGCACATCGGCGGCAGCACCCTCGAGGCGGCGCAGGAGCAGGAGGCCTGCGTCCTGGCCAATATCGAGGCGTACCTGAAGGGGGAGCCGCCCCGCACCCCCGTCTCCCCGTAGCCGACACATCATCCGGGAAGCGGGCCGCCTGGCGCATACCGATCGCAGCATTGGCCCGGAGAGGCAACCGCCCATCGAGATCGCTATGCGCCACCGGTCGCCCCAACGTCCCCTCGCGGAAATCATTAAAGAACTTACCGTTTAGACGAGGAGTCCATAGTCCTGTTGACACGCCGTAATTCCCCAAGAAGAACAGGAGTGAACGACATGAAAAAGCATCCCCAAACGTGTATCGCCATTGCCCTTGCGGCGGCTTTGGGCCTTTCGATGGCCAATGGCGTTCTGGCCGACGCCGGCAGGCATGATCGGGCACAACCCGTGCTCGTCGCCGCCAACGAAACCATGGACCAGCTCAGTAGCGGTGTGGACAAGGCCGGCGAAACGGTTTCCGACAGCTGGATCACCAGCAAGGTGAAATCCACCTTCCTGGCCGACACCAGCCTCAGCGGGATGGACATCAAGGTGGAAACCACCCAGGGCGTCGTGTCGCTGTCGGGTACGGTCGGCAGCAAGGCCGAAAAAGAGCTGGCCATCCAGAAAGCCAAGACCATCAAGGGCGTGACGGGCGTATCCGCCGATGCCCTGAAGGTGGCCGAATAGCGGTACGCCCCGGTCCCGCAGGAGAAGGGCGCGCGCTTCGCGACGCCCTGCGCGGGGACCGGCCCCCGGAATCCATCCCCGCTCCTTCGCAAGCGCCGTGCCCCCCACCGGCATCCGCGGCGCCGGCGCCGGCGCCGCGCCCAGCCTCCTTATCGCACTCCAGCGGACCCGCGCCGAACGGACGACGGCGCGGCGGCTGCAGTCCGCCGACGCCTGGGATAAGCTGCCCCACCATTTCCAGCCGGGGAACATCCATGGGTCAGGTCGTTGCCGCCGCCGCCTACCACCAGGGCCGCAAAGTCGCCGATATCCGCCTCGAAGAAGGCAACCAGTGGGCCGCCCAGCCGGGGCACATGGTCTGGATCGGCCTGCGCGACCCCGACGGCAGCCAGCTGCACTGCCTGCAGCAGCAGTTCAACCTGCACGAGCTGGCCATGGAGGACGCCATCGCCCAGCACACCCGGCCCAAGCTGGAAACCTTCGGCGACGCGCTGTTTTTGGTGCTGTATTCGCCGATCCGCGTCGATGGCCACCTGCAGTTCGTCGAGACCCAGCTGTTCGCCGGCAAGGGCTACGTGATCAGCGCCCGCTACGGCGACTCGGCGCCCTACTCCGCCGTGCGCCAGCGCTGCGAGGCCCGCCCGCTGCTGCTGGCGCACGGCGAGGACTTCGTGCTCTACGCCCTGCTCAGCTTCGTCATCGAGAACTACCGGCCGCTGCTGGACAGCATGTTCGGCGAGTTGCAGGAGATCGAGCAGACCGTCCTCGACCGCCCGCTGCGTCCGGTCGACGTCGAACGGATCTCCAGCCTGCGCCGCGACCTGCTGCGCCTGCGCCGGCAGATCGCGCCCATGGCGGAGATCTGCAGCGAGCTGCAGCAGCTCGACTTTCCGTTCATCGACAAGCACATGCGCCCGTACTTCCGCGACATCGCGATCCACGTCGCGCGCCTGCAGGAAGACCTCACCAGCCAGCGCGAGATGGCCGACCACGCCATCGAGATCGGCCTGCTGCTCGAGTCCTCGCGGCAGAGCGTGGTGCAGCGCAAGTTCGCCGCCTGGGCGGCGATCCTCGCCTTCCCCACCGCGGTGGCCGGCATCTACGGGATGAACTTCGAGCACATGCCCGAACTCGGCTGGCGCTACGGCTACTTCGCTGTCCTCGGCATCATCGTCCTCGGCTGCGGCACGCTGTTCGCCAACTTCAAGCGCATGAACTGGCTGTAGCCCGCGCCCGCTCTGCACCACCGGCAACGCCCGCCGCCGGCCCGTCTAGCGCAACGGAAAGCCCTGCGCCTTGACCGCCTCGGCCAGCCGTTCGCGGCCGTGCAGGGTTTCGATGCTCTTCAGCCGCTCCAGCGACTGCCGGCTCCAGCCGGGCGACGGCTGCCCCTGCGCGGCGAAGAAGGCGGTGATGGCCCGGTCGTAGTCGTCGATCAGTTGCGCCTCCTGCTCGTGCACCGCATAGGTCTCGCGGTGCAGGATCAGGCTCTGCGGCAAGCGCGGCTTGACCTGCGCCGGCTTGTCCGGGTCGGGGTAGCCGACGCAGAGGCCGAACACCGGGTAGACCAGCGGCGGCAGGCGCAGCTCCTCGCTCACCGCCTGCAGCCGGTTGCGCAGGGCGCCGATGTAGACGGTGCCCAGCCCCAGGGACTCGGCGGCGGTGACGGCGTTCTGCGCGGCCAGCGCCGCATCGACGGCGCCCATCAGGAAGCTGTCCAGATAGGGCAGCGCCTGCAGCTCGACCTCCCGGCGCTCGGCCAGGCGCTGGAGGCGCGAGAAGTCCGCCAGCCAGACCAGGAACAGCGGCGCCTGGCGGATATGCGCCTGGCCGTTGGCCAGTTCGGCCAGACGCGCCTTGCGCTGCGGGTCCTCGACGGCCAGCAGGCTCCACACCTGCAGGTTGGAGGAGCTGGCCGCCGACTGGGCGGCGGCCAGCAGGGTTTCCAGCGTGCCGTCGGGCAGCGGCCGGTCGAGGTAGGCACGCACGCTGCGGTGTTCGAGCAGCGTCGCGACGACCGCATCGGGGATGAAGGCGCCCGGCTCCGGGGCGCCGTCACGGTAGCGTTGTTGCCACAGGCGGTTGTTCGTTTCAGGCATGTCGGTTCCTCGGGTTCAAGGTTGCTTGCGCAGGATAAGGCTGGCGAATCGGTTCAGGCCCGCCCTTGGACCACCACCGGCAGCACCAGGCGATGGCCCAGGCGCTCGCGCTTGGTCGCCAGATAATGCTGGTTGGCCGGATTGGCGGGTACTTCGTGGGCCAGTTGGCGCTGCACCGCGATGCCCGCTTCCTGCAGGGCGCGGGCCTTGGCCGGGTTGTTGCTGAGCAGCTGCACCGAGCGCACGCCGAGGTGCCCGAGGATGGCGGCGGCGGCGCGATAGTCGCGGGCCTCGACCGGCAGGCCGAGGGCCCGGTTGGCCTCCACGGTGTCCAGCCCGCCGTCCTGCAGGGCGTAGGCGCGCAGCTTGGCGGCCAGGCCGATGCCGCGGCCCTCGTGGCCGGTGAGGTAGAGCAGCGCGCCGCGGCCCTCGCGGGCGATGCGCGCCAGGGCCAGGTCGAGCTGTTCGCCGCAGTCGCAGCGCAGCGAGCCGAGCACGTCGCCGGTCAGGCATTCGGAATGCAGGCGGGTCAGCAACCCCTCGCCCGCCGCCTCGCCGGCGAGCAGCACCGGGTATTCGCCGCCCTCGAAGGCGTACAGGTGCAGGCAGAATTCGCCGTGACGGGTCGGCAGGCGGGTTTCGGCGAGCAGCTGCGGCGCCGGCGCAACCTCGCGGGCGCGGCGCCAGGCGATCAGCTGCTCGATGCTGACGATCGGCAGGCCGTGCTCGCGGGCGAAGGCGAAGAGTTCGGGGCGGCGCGCCATGCTGCCGTCGTCGTTGACGATCTCGCAGAGCACCCCGGCCGGGCGGCGCCCGGCGAGCACGGCCAGATCCAGCGCCGCCTCGGTGTGCCTGGGGCGCTCCAGCACCCCGCCGGTGCTGGTGCCGTGGCGGTAGTCGACGCTGACGGTGAAGGCGGTCTGGTGGGACTCGCTGTTGGCCTCGACCATCAGCGGCAGTGCGAGCGCGTCGAGGCGCTCGCCGGGCAGCGCGACGCAGACCAGACCGCTGCTGTGGCGGACCAGGAAGGCCATCTGCGCGGGGCTGATGGCGTCGGCGGCGACGATCAGATCGCCCTCGTTCTCGCGGTCGGTGTCGTCGACCACGACGACGAATTCGCCGCGGGCGATGGCGGCGATGGCGGTCTCGACGGTATCGAACGAGGCCTCGGCAAAGACTGGCATGGCGTATCAACCTGTACTGGAAAAAGCGGGGCGCCCGCAGGCGCCGGTGGATGAGTTCGGCAGGAGCAGGTTGCGTGCCAGCCCGCCGGGGGCGGATTTCCGGGGCTGACCGGACGGCAACGGCAGCCGGACTGTTGCGTCGGCGACAGTCCGTGCGAATGCTGTTGCCTGCCGGACAGCGTTCTGTTGATTGGGCTGGCGCGTCGGGCTGTTCAGCTCCGGTGCGTTAGCTGCTTGCCGAGTGGCTGGACAGCCCCTGTTTCGGCCCCCCGGCCGAGTCACTTTTTCTTGCCTGGCCAAGAAAAAGTAACCAAAAAGAAGGCCACCCCCGTCGTTAGGCCCTGCGCTTCGCTCCGGGTCCCCTCGCTCCGTCGCCGCTCCAGGGGCCCGGCCCGAAGGGCCATCCATGGCCCACGGGCCTTTCGCCGCATCCCTGCGGCTCAACCCCTTGCGCGGCGATTCCGTTCGGCCTGACGAAGGGGGAATGGGTGCAAGCCCCACCTCCGCGAAGGACAAAAAGCTTTTTCAAGCGTGATTCCAGACCTGCAGGCAACTACCCGGCCCCGTTCAGGAGGCCGAGCGCGGGCGTCGCGGAGGGGGTGAGCCGCAGGGATGCGGCGAAAGCCGTAAAGGGGCATGGATGCCCCTTGTACGGCGGCCCCCGGAGCAGCGCCGGAGCGGGGGAACCCCGGCACAGCCGGGGCCGGATGATCGGGTGTGTTTTCTCTTTGGTTACTTTCTCTTTGCACAAGCAAAGAGAAAGTGACTCGGCCGGGGGGCCGAAAAAGGGAGTATCGAACTACTCGGTAATCGGCCATTTCCGAAAAAGGAGCGTCAACCCACTCGGCAAACAGCCATGCCAAGGCCCATACAACTTTGCCAACCCGCCATCCGGCGAGCATTTCACGCGACTACCCCGCCTTGCCGCCCAGGTAGAAGTGCTGGATGTCCTCCCGCGCGGCCAGCGCCTGCGCGGTGCCCTCGCCGACCACCCGGCCGTTCTCCAGGATGTAGGCGTAGTCGGCGTGGCGCAGGGCGACGTTGATGTTCTGCTCGGCGACCAGGAAGCTCATACCCTCCTTCTCGTTGAGCTGGGCGACGATCTCGAAGATCTCCTCGACGATGATCGGCGCCAGGCCCATCGACGGCTCGTCGAGCAGCACCAGCGTCGGCCGGGTCATCAGCGCGCGGCCGATGGCCAGCATCTGCTGCTCGCCGCCGGAAGTCAGCCCGGCCTGGGTCCTGCGCTTGGTCTTCAGGCGCGGGAACCAGGCGTAGATGCGTTCGAGGTCCTCCTCCAGCTCGCGGCGGCTCGGCCCGCGCAGGAAGCCGCCGCTGCGCAGGTTTTCCTCGACGGTCAGGTGGGCGAACACGTGGCGGCCCTCGAGGACGTGGACGATGCCGCGCCGTGCCAGCAGGCTGGGCGCCACGCCGGCGGTGCCCTCGCCGAGAAAATGGATGCTGCCGCGGCTGACCTGGGCGCGGTCGGCCTGGACCAGGCCGGAGATGGCCTTGAGGGTGGTGCTCTTGCCGGCGCCGTTGGCGCCGAGCAGGGCGACGATGCCGCCCCGTTCGACGCGCAGCGACACGCCGGCCACGGCGAGGATGGCGCCGTCGTAGATCACCTCGATGTCGTTCACCACCAGCAGCTCGGCGGGGGCGGCGACGGGTTGGGTCTGGGTGTTCATGGGAATATCCCTCCATTCGAGTCGCGTGCCGACCACGGCAACCGCGCAATGCAATACGTAGGGCGGGTTAGGCCGCCAGGCCGTAACCCGCCGAGCGGCCGTCGTGTCGGCATCCTTGGCGGGTTACGCCGCTGTACGGCTAACCCGTCCTACGGTTCCTACTGCTCGGCGCGGCAGTCGCGCACGGTGATGCCCTTCTCCTTGGCATAGGCGGCCGACTTGGCCTCGATCAGCGGGCGCAGGGTCTGGCGGTCGGCCTGCACCCAGTCGCTGACCAGCAGCCACTTCTCGCCGTCCCACTGCTGCACGCGGGCGGCGCCGCCGCCCTCGTGGTCCGAACAGCTCACCTGCAGCGGTTGCAGCAGGCCGGCGAAGCCGATCTGCTTCAGGCGCGCCTCGTCGATCTTGAGGTGCTCGAACGCCCAGCGCCCTTCCTCGCCGTTCAGCGGGCGGTTGCCGAACTTAGCCTGGCCGGCGCGCAGCGCCTCGACCGCGATGGCCGCGTTGACCAGGCCGATGTTGTAGTACACCTTGCCGAAGTAGCTGGGGTCCTTGAGGTCGCTCTTGCCCTTGTCGAGGATCTGCTCGCGCAGGCGCTGGTGGATCTCGAAGCCGTCGCCGCCGGGGAACGGCGCCAGCGCCTGGTAGCCCTTGGCGGCGGCGCCGGCCGGGATCACGTCGGCCTCGGAGCCGGCCCACACGTCGCCGATGATGTGGTCGGCCGGGAAGCCGAAGCGCGCCGCGGTCTTCAGCGCCACCGGGGTCGATACGCCCCAGGTGCGCAGGAACACCCAGTCCGGCTTGAGCTGGCGTACTTGGCGCCACTGCACCGATTGCTCGTTGCCGGGGTGGGCGACCGGAATCTGGATGTTCTCGAAGCCGTACTTCTGCGCCAGCAGCTCGATGGCCGCCTGGGTTTCCCGGCCGTAGGGGGAGTCGTGGTAGACGGTGGCGATCTTCTTACCCTTGAGCTTGTCGAAACCGCCCTCGCGCTGGGCGATGTAGTTGATGCCCACCGAGGCCTGCCCGTAATAGGTGAGCAGCAGCGGGAAGGCATAGGGGAACACGCTGCCGTCGGTGGACTCGGTGCGCCCGCCGGCCGGATCGATCAGCGGGATGCGGTCCGCCGCGCCCTTCTCCATCAGCGCGTAGGAGGCCGGGGTGCTGTGGGTGAGGAAGAACGCCACCGGCGCGCCGTCGCGGCCGTTCTTGAAGCGCTCGTAGCACTCGACGATGCGGTCGGTGCTCCACTCGGTCTCGCACTCCTCCCAGGCGATCTTCACGCCGTTGATGCCGCCTTCCACCTCGTTGACGTAGCGCAGGTAGTCGATGGTGCCGGCCCACCAGGGGATGCCGCTGGAGGCGTAGGGGCCGACCCGGTAGGTGGCCAGCGGGACGAACTGCTCGTTGGGCGCCGCCTGGGCGAGCGCGGGCAGGACGCTGGACGCGCTCAGGGCAAGGACCGCGCCGGCGATGGCGCGTTGCAGGGATTGACGCATGGGGGTTGGCTTCCGGAATTCGCGGTGGACGGACATGGTTGCGGGGCTCACTGCTCGGCGCGGCAATCACGCGCAGTGATGCCCTTTTCCTTGGCATAGGCGGCCGACTTGGCCTCGATCAGCGGGCGCAGGGTCTGGCGGTCGGCCTGCACCCAGTCGGTCAGCAGCTTCCACCTGGCGCCGTCCCACTGCTGCACCTTGGCCGCGCCGCCGCCCTCGTGGTCGGGGCAGGACAGCCTGAGCGGCTGCATCAGCCCGGCGAAGCCGATGGCCTTGAGGCGCGCCTCGTCGACGTTGAGGTGCTCCAGGCCCCAGCGGCCCTCGTCGCCGGTCAGCGGACGCTGGCCGAACTTCTGCTGACCGGCGCGGATCGCCTCGACGGCGATGGCGGCGTTGACCAGCCCGGAGTTGTAGTAGACGCTGCCGAAGCTCTTCGGGTCCTTGAGGTCGCTCTTGCCTTGGTCGAGGATGTGCTCCTTGATCTTCTGGTGGATCGCGAAGTCGGCGCCGCCCGGATAGGGGGTGAGCGCCAGATAGCCCTTGCCGGCGTCGCCGGCGGGCAGCACGTCCTCGTCGGAACTGGCCCAGATGTCGCCGATGATCCGGTCGACCGGGAAACCGAAGCGCGCGGCAGTCTTGATCGCCACCGGGGTCGACACGCCCCAGGTGCGCAGGAACACCCAGTCCGGCTTGGCCTGGCGCACCTGGCGCCACTGCGCGGACTGCTCGTTGCCCGGGTCGGCCACCGGGATCTGGAGGTTCTCGAAGCCGTATTTTTCCGCCAGCAGCGCCAGCGGACCCTGGGTTTCCCGGCCGTAGGCGGAGTCGTGGTAGACGGTGGCGATCTTCTTGCCCTTGAGCTTGTCGAAGCCGCCCTCGCGCTCGGCGATGTAGTTCACCACCGCCGAGGCCTCGCTGTAAAAGGTCAGCATCACCGGGAAGTTGTAGGGGAACACGCTGCCGTCGGTGGCCTCGGTGCGCCCGTAGCCCAGGGTGATCAGCGGGATCTTGTCGGCGGCGGCCTTGTCGGCCAGGGCGTAGGCGGCCGGGGCGCCGTTGGGCTGGTAAACCGCCACCGGAGCGCCGTTGAGGCCGTTCTTGAAGCGCTCGTAGCACTCGATGCCCTTCTCCGCCGTCCACTCGGTCTCGCACTCCTGCCAGACCAGCTTGACGCCGTTGATGCCGCCCTCCACCTCGTTGATGTAGCGCAGGTAGTCGATCATCCCGGCCCACACCGGGATGCCGCTGGAGGCGTAGGCGCCGACCCGGTAGGTGGCCAGCGGGAAGAACTGCTCGTTGGCTGCCGCCTGGACGAGCCCAGGCAGGGTACTGGAGGCGCCGAGCGCGAGGAGCGCGCCGGCGATGGAGCGTCGCAAGGATTTACGCATGTCGGTTCACTTCTAAGGATCGATGATGGGTGCTCCTGTCCCGCGGTCGGGTCGAGGGGGATGGAAGTCGTGTCAGAAGCGCAGCGGCCAGCGTGCCAGCCGCTCGCGCAGATGGGTGAGCAAGCGGATCAGCCCCTCCGGCTCCTTGATCAGGAACCAGATGATCAGCACGCCGAAGATGATCTTCTGCAGGTTCTGCAACTGGCCGGCGTCGACGTTGCCGCCGAGCAGGTTCTGACCGGCGTAGTTGAGCAGCAGCGGCAGCAGGCTGATGAAGGCGGCGCCGACGAAGTTGCCGGCGATGCTGCCCATGCCGCCGATGATGATGATGAACAGGATCTGGAACGAGCGGTTGATGTCGAAGCTGCCGGCGCTGGCGGTGCCCAGGTAGGCGAAGGCCCAGAGTGCCCCAGCCACGCCCAGGTAGAACGAGCTGACCGCGAAGGCCAGGCGCTTGTAGCGGTCGACCGGGATGCCGATCACCGCGGCGGCGGTGTCCATGTCGCGGATCGCCATCCAGTTGCGGCCGATCTGGCTGCGCACCAGGTTAACCGCCACCCAGGTCAGCAGCACCACGCAGCTCAGGGTCAGCAGGTAACGGCCGGTTGGCGAATGCAGGTCGTGGCCGAACACTTCCAGGCGCGGCGCGCTGATGGTCCCCGAGGAGGCGTAGTTGTAGAACCACGGGAACTTGGTGAACACCCATTCGAGGAAGAACTGCGCCGCCAGGGTGGTGACCATCAGGTAGAAGCCCTTGATGCGGTTGCTCGGGATGCCGAACACGAAGCCGACGCCGGCGGCGATCAGCCCGCCGCCGGCGAGCGCCAGCGGCAACGGCAGCCCCGGCACGCGCAGCAGCAGGCCGTAGGTGGCGAAGGCGCCGACCGCCATGAAGCCGGCGGCGCCCACCGAGGTCTGCCCGGTGTAGCCGGTCAGCAGGTTGAGGCCCAGCCCGGCCAGCGACAGCACCAGAAAGGGAATCAGAATGGCGTTCAGCCAGTAGTCGTCGCCCAGCCAGGGCACCAGGCCGAAGGCGACCGCCAGCAGGGCCAGCAGGACCCAGGGCAGGCGGCGGCGGAGCAGTTCGACCGGGGCGCTGTCGTGGGCGGCGGGAAGGCTGTGGGAAAGGATGCTCATGGCGTCATACCCGTTCGATGGCGCGCTCGCCGAACAGGCCGGCGGGACGGATGTAGAGGAAGGCCAGGGCCAGCACGTAGGCGAACCAGGGGGTGATGCCGCCGCCGATGTGCGCACCGATATAGACCTCGGCGAGGTTTTCCGCCGCGCCGACGATCAGCCCGCCGACGATGGCCCCGCCGATGGAGGTGAAGCCGCCGATGATCAGCACCGGCAGCGCCTTGAGCACCACCAAGGAGAGCGAGAACTGCACGCCCTGGCGCGCGCCCCACAACAGGCCGGCGACCAGCCCGACGATGCCGGCCACCGCCCAGACGATCTGCCAGATACGGTTGAGGTCGATGCCGACGGACAGCGCGGCGCGGGTGTCGTCGGCCACCGCGCGCAGCGACACGCCGATCCGCGTGCTGTTGAACAGCAGCGCCAGCACCGTCACCAGCACCCCCGCGGTAGCGGCCGCCACCAGGTCGAACTGGCTGACCATCACCTCGCCGATGAACAGCGGCACGTCGTCGATGCCCAGGTCCAGCGCACGCACCTGGGCGCCCATCAGGCCCTGGGCCAGGCCTTCGATGACGAACGACAGGCCGAGGGTGGCCATGAACAGGGTGATCTGCGAGCGGTTGACCAGCGGGCGCAGCACGGCGCGCTCGATGGCGATGGCGCCGAGGGCCATCACCGCCACGGTGAGCAGCAGGGCCAGGGCGAAGGGCAATCCCTGCTCCTGCAGGCTGACGAAGGTCAGCGCGGCGAACAGCAGCATGGCGCCCTGGGCGAAGTTGAACACGCCGCTGGCCTTGTAGATCAGCACGAATCCGATCGCCACCAGCGAGTACATGGTGCCGGCGAGCAGGCCGCCGATCAGGGTTTCCAGGAAGAAGGTCATGGCGGCTCCTTAATGCACCGTACAGAGATAGGCGGCGATCACCTCGGGGTTGGCCTGCACCTCGGCCGGCGTGCCGTCGCCGACCTTGCGCCCGTAGTCGAGCACCACCACGTGGCCGGAGAGGCCCATGACCACCTGGATGTCGTGCTCGATCAGCACCACGGTGGTCCCCAGGTCGCGGTTGACGTCGGCGACGAAGCGGCTCATCTCCTGCTTCTCCTCGGCGTTCATCCCGGCCATCGGCTCGTCGAGCAGCAGCAGGCGCGGCCCGGCGATCAGCGCGCGGCCCAGCTCGACGCGCTTCTGCAGGCCGTAGGCCAGGCTGCCCACCGCCACGTCGCGCCAGGGTTGCAGTTCGAGGAATTCGAGGACGCCTTCGGCCTGCTCGCGGAACGCCCGCGCCTCGCGGCGCGCGCCCGGCAGGCCGAGGGCCTGGGCGAAGAAGCCGCTTCGCGTGTGCCGCGACAGGCCGGTGAGCAGGTTGTCGAGCACGCTCATCTTCTTGAACAGCGCGTTGTTCTGGAAGGTGCGGCCGATGCCGCGCCGGGCCGCCTCCAGCGGCTGGATGCGGCGGAAATGCTCGCCCGCGAAGACCACCTCTCCGGAATCCGGGCGGTACACGCCGTTGAGGATGTTGAGCAGCGAGCTCTTGCCGGCGCCGTTGGGGCCGATCAGCGCGCAGATCTCGCCGCGGCGCACCGCGAACGAGAGCGCGTTGATCGCCTTGACGCCCTTGAACGACAGGGAGATGTCGCGCACTTCGAGGATGGCATCGGGAATGGACTGCACGGCGCTCATGCGGCCTGCTCCCGACGTTCGCCGAGCCAGGCGGGAGCCGGGCGTGCCAGCGGCGGCGCTGCCTCGCCGGGCAGGAGGCGTTCGAGGCGCCGCAGGCCGAGCAGCTCGCGCACCCGTGCCGCGATCCAGCGCTGCAGGCCGCGCTCGGGGCCGTGCAGCGCCCAGTCGCTCACCTGCCGCGACCAGCTGCCGGCCGGGGCCAGGCGCTGCTCGATCTCGGCGGCCAGCGCCTGCCGGCGTCCTTCCGAGAGCAGCAGGGCAGTCGGTGCGACGTCGCGACGGTCGCGCGCCGCCGACTCGCTGCTCTCCGGAAAGGCGAAGCCGCTGCCGCTGTCCAGCCAGTGGCGGAGCAGCAGCCCGAGGCCCTCGCGCCATTCGCTGCCCTCCTCGCACCACACCGTCTCCTGCAGCCGGACGGCACGCCAAGGCTGGATCAGCGGCACGACCGGCCGGTCATCCTCCAGCGCGGCCAGCGGCAGCACCCGGCAGTTGCCCTGCCGGCGCGCCGCCGACTGGGCGGAGAACAGCAGCAGCTCGCGCGGCAGCTCCTGCGCGGCCTCCAGCCAGCGCGACACGCCCTCGCGGCTCTGAACGAAGACATGGCTCGGCTGCAGGCGCAGCAACAGGCCGCGCAGTTCGCCGCCTTCCGCCCGCCGGCAGACCGGAACCACCTGGCCGCCGGCGGCCTGGGCGGCCAGGGCGAGCAGGATCGCCGTCGGTTCCAGGGCGCCGCTCAGCGCCAGGCGGGAACCGGGGCCGAAGCCCTGGCGCTGCAGCGCCACGCCCAGCCGGGCGACCTCATGCAGCACGTCGACCCAGCGCCAGGCCTTCCAGCGCCCGCGGCGCTTGTGGCGCAGGGCGACCTGCAGCGGCCGGCCGGCGGCCCAGTGCTTCATCCGCTCGAGGGCGTTGTCCGGCAGGACATCGACGCCGACCGGATTCAGTTCGTGCACGCTCATCGCATTCCTCCCGGCGGGCCCCTGGCCCGCCTTGCAAGTGGGGTCCAGGTTCCGCTCAGAAGTAGGCGTTGCGCGGTAGCTCCCGGCCGTTCGCCTCGTAGTCGCCGATGGCGCGGGCCTTGTAGAGCGCCGGGTTGTGCGAGGCCAAGGTGCGGATGTTGCGCCAGTGCCGGTCGAGCTGCGCCGACTGGCGGGCCGCCGAGGAGCCGCCGACCTCGAACAGCCGGCTGGCCGCCTCGAGGGCCAGCGCATCCACCACCACCTTGGCCTGGGCGGCACGCAGCGAGGCCTCGTGGCCGAGGGCCGGATCGACCGCGCCGTCGACGGCGGCGGCGAAGGCGCGATCCTGCGCGTCCGCCGCGGCCAGCACGATGGCCTCGGCGGCGAAGGCGCTGCTCGACAGCTCGCCGACCACCTGCAGCAGCTGCGGGTCCTCCGGCGGCCGCGCGGCCGCGGCGTGGCTGAAGGTCCGCGCCCGCCCGTGCAGCAGCGCCGCGGCATCGCTGGTCACGCTGCGCAGGATGCCGGCGATGACCCCGTGCAGATAGAGCTGCGCCAGCGCGTTGAACTGGGTCGCGGTGTCGCGCTGGGCAACCTCGTCGGGCTCGACCCGCACGTCGTCGAAGTGGGTCGTGCCGCTGCCGGTGTACTTCTGGCCGATGCCGTCCCAGTCGTCCACGATGCGCACCCCCGGCCGGCTGGTCGGCACGATTGCGCCGGCCGGGCTGCCGTCTTCGAGGGAGGCGGTGACGAACACCCAGTCGGCATACAGGGTGCCGGTGCTGAAGTACTTGGTGCCGTTCAGGCGATAACCGTCGCCGTCCGGCGACAGGCGCGTCTCGAACCGGTAGTCGCCCACCGCCTTCGTCGACAGCTCGGTGTAGGCGTTGCCGAAGATCTCCCCGGCCGCCACCCGGCGCAGGCGCTCGTCGCGCACGGCGCCGGCCGGCGCGCGGAGGAACTCGTCGGTCAGCAGGTAGTGGGCGCGCAGGATGTGCGCGACGTCCGGATCGGCCTCGGCCAGCCGGATGACCACCCCGAACAGCTCGCGCAGGCTCGCGCCCCCGCCGCCACTTTTGCGCGGCAGACGCAGCGCGCCCAGCCGCGCCTGGCGGATCAGCGTCAGCGCCCGCCAGGGATGGCCTTCCTGGCCGGGCTGGCGGCGCGCCTCCGCGTCCCGGGCGATGTCCGCCAGCAACAGCTCCAACTCCGGGGAGTCGGGCGACACGGCCTCATCGCCCTCCCATGCCGCCGCCTCCACGGCTTCCCCACCTTCAACCACCGCCAACCGAACCGGGTTCGTCATCGTCCGTTTCCTCCTACCGTTATGCCGTTCAGGCGATGGCTGCTGCTTCGTTACGTTCGGCACTGCGCGCCGCCAGGTCGCGGTAGCCCGCCGCCGGGTGGTTTTCCGGCAGGCGCGCGCCCTCGCCGAACAGCTTCTCGCGCAGGGTGCCCGGCGCGTAGTCGGTCTTGAACGCGCCGCGCTTCTGCAGCTCGGGGATCAGCAGCTCGACCACGTCGACGAAGGTTTCGTGGGTCACCGCGTAGGCCAGGTTGAAGCCGTCCACGTCGGTGTCCTCGACCCACGCCTGCAACTGGTCGGCCACGGTCTGCGCGCTGCCGACGAACAGCGGGCCGAAGCCGCCGATGCCGACCCAGTCGGCCAGCTCCTTGACCGTCCAGGTCTTGTTCGGGTCGGCGGTGGAGAACGCCTCGACCGCCGACTGGATGGCGTTGGTGTGGATGTGCTTGAGCACCTGGTCGGGCCGGTACTCGCCGAAGTCGATGCCGGTCCAGCCGGAGATCAGCGCCAGCGCGCCCTCGTAGCTGACGTACTGCTTGTAGTCCTCGTACTTGGCCTGGGCGGCGGCGTCGGTTTCGCCGACGATCACCGTCTGCAGGTTGAAGACCAGCACCTGGCGCGGATCGCGGCCGGCCTCGGCGGCGCGGCGGCGGATGTCGGCGACGGTCTTCTTGAGGATGGTCTTCGACGGCGCGGCGACGAACACGCACTCGGCGTGCTCGGCGGCGAACTGCTTGCCGCGGCTGGAGGCGCCGGCCTGGTAGAGCACCGGGGTGCGCTGCGGCGAGGGCTCGCAGAGGTGGATGCCGGGGACCTGGAAGTGCTTGCCGTGGTGGCCGATCTCGTGGACCTTGGCCGGATCGGTGAACAGCCGGCGCTCGCGGTCGCGCAGCACCGCGTCCTCCTCCCAACTGCCCTCGAAGAGCTTGTAGAGCACCTCCAGGTATTCGTCGGCGTAGTCGTAGCGTTCGTCGTGATCGCTCAGCGCCTGCTGGCCGAGGTTGCGCGCGCCGCTGTCGAGGTAGGAGGTGACGATGTTCCAGCCGATGCGGCCCTTGGTCAGGTGATCGAGGGTGGAGAGGCGGCGGGCGAACGGATAGGGATGCTCGAAGGTGAGCGAGGCGGTCAGACCGAAGCCGAGGTGCTCGGTGACCAGCGCCATCGGGGTGATCAGCGCCAGCGGGTCGTTGACCGGCACCTGGGTGGACTGGCGCAGCGCCGCCTCGCCGTTGCCGCCCAGTACGTCGTAGATGCCGATCACGTCGGCGATGAAGATCCCGTCGAACTTGCCGCGCTCGAGCAGCTTGGCCAGCTCGGTCCAGTACTCGAGGTCCTTGTACTGCCAGGCGCGGTCGCGCGGGTGCGCCCAGAGGCCGGGGGACTGGTGGCCGACGCAGTTCATCTCGAAGGCGTTGAGGCGGATTTCGCGAGGCATGGGGTTCTCCTTGAAGGTGCGCGAAAGGGAAACACGTCGACGGGCACCACGACGGCGGCGCCGTCGACGAACGGACCGAAGTCACCTTTCAGAAACCGTGCCACCCAATAAAACTCTTTTTATTCAATGAGATAGACAAAGAAAAGCGACCCGCCCGGTATTGCCGGAGGCGCAGTCTGCTGATCGGCTGTTGAGCCGCGCACACTTGCCCGCCAAACGGCAGCCTGCCGCCCGCGGCAGGCGGAATGGCCGGCCCGTCACAGCTGGCGCAGGTCCAGCGGGTATTCGAGGATCAGGCGCAGCTCGTCGACGTTGGCCTCGGCGGTATGGTCGCCGCCGACCCGGTGGGTGGCCTGCAGGACCTTGAAGGTCAGGTCCCTGGCCGGCCCGCTCTGCACCACGTAGCTGAGCCAGAAGTCGCGCTCCCAGTGGCGGCCGTCGCGGATGCCCTGGTAGGCGGCATAGCCCGGCCCGACCTTGCTGCCGTCGATGTCGGTGCCACGGACATAGCGGGTGATCAGCGACAGGCCGGGAATCCCCAGGGCAGCGAAGTCGTAGTCGTAACGGAGCATCCAGGTGCGCTCGTTGGGGTTGTTGAAGTCGGAGATCTGCGAGCCGGTATTCAGGAAGAAATCCCAGGTGTTCCACAGGTAGTCGAACGGCGAGTCGTCGTCGATCCGGGTATGGGTCAGGGTGACGGCATGGGCACCGGCGGTCAGGCCGAGATGGGCGCTCCAGGAGTCGTTGCTGATGTCGCCGAGCAGCGATTGCCCGGTATCGCGGGTGCGGAAGTACTTGAAGCCGGCATTGACGCCCAGGCCCTTGCTCAGGGGCTGCTGCCAGTCGGCGTAGAAGGCCGTCTGGTTCCAGACGTCGTCGAGCCGGCCATGGTGCAGCCGGAAGAAGAAACGGTCGTCGAGTTTGTAGTCGGCGCCGGCATAGACGAAGTTGTCGGCCTCCTTGAGGCGCCCGCCGTAGGCGGTGCCCAGGTCGCCGTTGTGGGCGGTGGCGGTACGGTCGCTGCCGGACTCCACCTTGCCGCCCTGCAGAGTCAGCCCCTTGATCGAGGTGTTCTTGAAGAACGAGCCGCGAAAGCTCTGCGGCAGCAGGCGGGTGTCGCTGGCATAGATCACCGGGCTGGTCGGCCGGTGATCGCCGTAGCGCAGTTCGGTGTCCTCGAACAGGCGCAGCTTCAACGCGACGTCGACCCTGCCGAAATCGTCCTTGGGCTTGCCGTCGAAGTTGTAGCCGCGCCGCGGGATCAGCCCGTTGCCGGCCATCCCGTTGCCGACCTGGCCGTCGCCGCCGTCCAGCTTCCAGCCGAACTGGCCGCGCACGTCCAGACCGAGGCCGACCGCGCCCGGGGTGAAGCCGGACTCGAAGGTGGCGATCACCCCGTGCGCCCACTCGGCGCGAAAGTGCTTGCTCTCGCCGGTCTGCGGGTTGCGGAAACGGCTGTCGTTGCGAAAGTCCTGGCTCATGTAGAAGTTGCGGTTGAGCACCTTCAACCGGGCGTCGTCGAAGAAGCCTTCGCCGGCGGCGAGCGCCGGCAGGCCCAGGGCGATGGAAAGGGATAGGGCGCGGGCGGGGTTGTGCATGGATCGGTTCCTGTGACTGGATCATGGCGGCCCTCCTCCATGGAGGCGCGTAACGTTCCAGCTCAATATCCATGCCACAACAAAACCCTTTGCTATTCAGCAGGTTGGGTAAAACCTCCGCCCTCCCGAGAATGTCGCACGAAGCAAAATGCCCATTCGCTGTTGCCCGCCGGGCAGCGCCGCCCAAGGCCAGCCCTTTCGAGCGCTGCAACGCGCCCACGCAGGAGCGCTCCTGCGTGGGAGCCCAGGGAAGCGAAAGACCTTGAAAGGGCTGCCGCTCACAGCCGGTCCAGCGCCTGCAGGAAGTCGCCGACGATGTCCTCGGCCTCCTCGATGCCCGCCGAGACGCGCACGGTGCCGTCGTGGATGTCCAGTTCGGCGAGGGTTTCCGGGGCCAGGGCGCGGTGCGAGGTCTTGCCCGGATGGCTGATGCTGGTCGCCACGCCGGCCAGCGAGGGGGCGAACACCGCGAGCTTGAGGCTCTGGATCAGCCGGTCGACCTCGGCCAGCCCGCCCTTGAGGGTGAAGCTCAGCATGCCCGAGCAGCCCCTGGGGAACAGCCGCCGGGCCAGCGCATGGTCGGGGTGCGAGGGCAGGCCCGGGTAGTGGACCCGCGCCACCTGCGGATGGGCTTCGAGCGCCTCGGCCAGCGCCTGGGCGTTGCGCGAGTGGGCCTGCATGCGCAGGGCCAGGGTCTTGGCGCCGCGGAAGGTCAGCCAGGCCTCGAAGGGGCTGGCGCTGCCGCCGGCGTTGATCTGGAAGCGCCGCGCCTGGGCCACCCATTCGGCGTCGCCGGCGAGGATGCCGCCGGTGGCGTCGCTGTGGCCGTTGAGGTACTTGGTGGTGCTGTGCAGCACCAGGTCGGCGCCGTCGGCCAGCGGCCGGTACAGCGCCGGCGAGAGGAAGGTGTTGTCGACCAGCAGCTTGAGTCCGCGGCGCTTCGCCAGCGCGGCCAGCGCCGGCACGTCGCTGACCCGCACCAGCGGGTTGGAGGCGGTTTCCGTGTAGATCAGCCGGGTCCGCGGGCCGATTGCCGCCTCCACCGCGGCCAGGTCGCCGATGTCGACCAGGGTGGCGGCGATACCGAAGCGGCCCAGCTCCTTCTCGATCAGGCTCTGGGTGGTGCCGTACAGCTCGCGGCTGGCGATCAGGTGATCGCCAGCCTCCAGGTTGCCGAGCAGCGCCGCGCCGATCGCCGCCATGCCGGAGGCACCGAACAGCGCCGCCTCGCCGCCTTCCAGGGCGCGGATCAGCTCCTCCAGCGCGGCCGGGTTGGGGTTGCCGATCCGCGTGTACATGTAGTTGTCGGGGTTGCCGGCGAGGAAGTCGTCGACCTGCGCCAGCGAGTCGTAGACGAACACCGAGGTCTGGTAGATCGGCTGGGCCTTGGGGTGGGTGACCATGTGGCGGTCGACCTCGTTGCCGGCGTGCACGGCGCGGGTGGAGAAACCGGAAAGGGGTTCGGGCATGGCGAAATCCTAAAATAGGTCTACCGAGAAGATAGCGCCGCCCCACCTTGCGTGGGACGGCGAAAGGGATCGCCGGCCAGCCGGCGCCGGCGTTACAGGCCGAACAGCCGCGCGGCGTTGCCGTAGAGCAGTTTATCCAGCACGTCTTCGCGAAAGCCCAGGGCCAGGAGGTCGTCGATCGACTGGCGGATCGGGCGGAACGGATAGGACGAGCCGAACAGCAGCTGCTCGCCGAGAAAACCGTTGGCCGCCTGCACGAAGGCCGCGCTGCCGGGCAGGAACAGGTACATGTCCGGCACGGCGAGGATGTTCTCGTAGCGGAAGGCCACACCGAGCAACTGGTCTACGTTCGGCCAGTAGCCGTGGTAGCAGACGATCTGCAGGGTCGGGAAGGCGCGGGCGATCTTCGCCAGCCGGCCGGGGTCGTTGAACGCCGGGTCGGGGGTGGTCGGCCCGCTCATCAGAAACAGCGGGATCTTGCGCGCCGCCAGGTGCTCGTAGACCGGGAAGTACAGCGGATCGTCCGGGTGGCGGGCCGGCTCGCCGAAGCCCGGCTCCAGGTCGATGCCGGCCAGGCCCAGGCGGTCGACGGCGCGGTCGATCTCCTCCACTGCGCCCTCGACGCCCTGCAGCGCCGGGTCGATGCCGGCGATGCCGAGCAGTTCGTCGTGGCCGCGGACGATTTCATGGATGAAGTCGTTGGGCAGGTGCTGGCTCGGCGTATGGCGGCCGACCACCACCGCCTTGCTCAGCCCGGCGTCGCGCACCTCGGCGAGAAAGCCCTCGGCGCTCAGCGAGCGCTCGAAGTGCGCATCGTCGCCGCGGGTGCCGACCCGCCGGTTCAGCCAGCGGGCCGCCGCGTGCGCGGCATTGCCCGGCGTGGCGCCGAAGAAGTCGTGCAGGTAGGCCGGCCGGCAGCGCATGTCGATGACCTTCATGCGGCGGCCCCGCTCTTCTGGCTGGTGGCGCGCACGTCGAAGGCGCCGCCGGTCAGTTCCCCTTCCACGGTGACCGGCTGCTTGCCCGGCAGCAGCGGGAACACCAGTTCGGCGAAGCGGATCGCTTCCTCCAGGTGCGGATAGCCGGAGAGCACGAAGCTGTCGACGCCGAGGTCGGCGTACTCCTTGAGGCGTGCGGCCACGGTCTGCGGGTCGCCGACCAGCGCGGTGCCGGCGCCGCCGCGCACCAGGCCGACCCCGGCCCACAGGTTGGGACTGACTTCCAGCTGGTCGCGGCGGCCGCCGTGCAGCGCGGCCATGCGCCGCTGGCCTTCGGAGTCCATGCTCGCGTAGTTGCTCTGGGCCTTGGCGATGGTCTCGTCGTCGAGGTGGCTGATCAGCCGCTCGGCGGCAGCCCAGGCTTCCTCGCTGGTCTCGCGGACGATCACGTGCAGGCGCACGCCGAAGCGCACGGTGCGGCCGTACTTCTTCGCCCGCTCGCGCACGTCGGCGATCTTCTCGGCCACCGCGGCCGGCGGCTCGCCCCAGGTGAGATAGGCGTCGACGTGCTTGGCGGCCAGTTCGTGGGCGGCCTTTGATGAGCCGCCGAAGTACAGCGGCGGATAGGGCTTCTGCACCGGCGGGAAGAAGTTCTTCGCGCCCTCGACGGTGACGTGCTTGCCGGCGAAGTCGACGGTCTTGCCCTGCAGCAGGTCGCGCCACACGGTCAGCACCTCGTCGGCCGCCTCGTAGCGCTCGTCGTGGTCGAGGAACACGCCGTCGGCGGCCAGTTCGGTGGCGTCGCCGCCCGGCACCACGTTGAGCAGCAGGCGGCCCTTGAGCGCCTGGTCGAGGGTGGCGGCCTGGCGGGCGGTGGCGGTCGGGCCGCTGACCGAGGTGCGCAGCGCCACCAGCAGCTTGATGCGGCTGGTCACCGGCGCCAGGCTGGCGGCGGTGATCCAGGGATCGAGGCAGCTCGATCCGGTGGGGATCAACAGGCCGTCGTAGCCGAGGCTCTCGGCGGTCACGGCGATCTGCCGCATGTAGTCGTTGGTCGCCGGGCGGCCGGCGGAGGACTTGCCGAGATAGCGGGTATCGCCGGAAGTGGGAAGGAACCAGAAGATGTCCAGACTCATGGATGCGTGCCTCAAGGGAAATGCGGACGCGCTGCGCGGCGCGGTTTCCCTGTAGGGGCAAGGCCCATGCCAGAGCGGGGCGGCGGCCATGAGCCGGATAAACTTGCGACGAAAGACCAGGAAAAATCGGCTAAAAAGCACAATCAGGCGAACAGCGACCGCCGGGATACGGACAACACCCGCGCCCCCGCCCGCCGCCAACCCGCCTGGCGCGGCGGGACGACTGCTGCCGGAGCAACACTTTGCGCGGCAAGTGTTGCCGGAGAAACAGTTGCCCGGCCAACAGCGGGTGCTTCCCGGCCGGTCGCCCCGGCAAACGCCCTAAGCTAATAATAAAAAGATATTTAATTCTTGGTTTTTATATCGCCTAGATTATCCGAACCGGCGACACGCCTCCGCCCGCTGCTGCCCCGGCAACAGCGGGCGAAGTGTTCCGCCCGCAACAGCGGTTCAACAGCACAGCACCGGATGCAACAGCGCCCTTCCGGCGATATTCGCCCAAGTGCCTGATTTCAAAGGACCCGTCCCATGGCACAGGGATTGCCATGCTCAGCGGTAGTCGAACCACAGCCTGAGGAACCGCGTGTGACCGCCATCCATCAACCCAAGGTACTGTCGCCCCTGCAGACCGCCCGCCAACTGGCCGCCGAATTCGCCGAGACCGCCGCCGAGCGCGACCAGCACGGCGGCACGCCGAAGGCCCAGCGCGACGCCCTGCGCCGCAGCGGCCTGCTGGCCCTGGCCATTCCCCGCCAGTACGGCGGCCTGGGCGCCAGTTGGTGCGAAACCCTGGAGATCGTCCGCGAATTCGCCCGGGTCGACAGCTCGATCGCCCATGTCTACGGCTTCCAGCACCTGATGCTGGCCACCGTGCGCCTGTTCTCCCGCCCGGACCAGTGGCAGCCCTGGTTCGAGCAGACCGCGCGCAACCAGTGGTTCTGGGGCAACGCCCTGAACCCCCTGGACACCCGCACCGTCGCCAGGAAGTTCGACGGCTGGCGCGAGTTCTCCGGGCGCAAGAGCTTCTGCTCCGGCTCGGCCGACTCGGAAATGCTGATCGCCTCGGCGCTCGACGAGAGCAACGGCGGCAAGCTCTTGATCGCCGCGCTGCCCAGCGGGCGCAGCGGCATCACCCTGCACGGCGACTGGGACAACATGGGCCAGCGGCAGACCGACAGCGGCAGCGTGACCTTCGAGCGGGTGCGCGTCGAGGAGAACGAACTGCTGCTCGAGCCCGGCCCGCTGAGCACGCCCTTCGCCTGCCTGCGCCCGCTGATCGCCCAGCTGACCTTCGCCAACCTGTTCCTCGGCATCGCCGAGGGCGCCTTCGCCGAGGCCCGCCACTACACGCTCAAGGAAACCCGCCCGTGGTTCAAGTCCGGCGCCGCCCACATCGGCGAGGACCCCTACACCCTGCACCACTTCGGCGAGTTCTGGGTCGGCCTCGAGGGCGTGCGGCTGCTCGTCGAGCGGGCCAATGCGCTGCTCGACGAGGCCTGGCGCAAGGAGGACGGCCTCGGCGCCGAGGAGCGCGGCCGGCTCGCCGTGGCCATCGCCACCGCCAAGGTCGCCGCCAGCCGCGTCGGCCTCGAGCTGACCGGACGGCTGTTCGAGGTCACCGGCGCCCGCGCCACCCATGCCGCCCTGCGCCTGGACCGCTACTGGCGAAACCTGCGCACCCAGACCCTGCACGACCCGGTGGACTACAAGCTCCACGAGCTGGGCGACTGGGCGCTGAACGGGGCGCTGCCGACTCCCACCTTCTACTCATAGCGATTGCCCATGCAATTACTCACCCTGCCCCCGTCCCCCGCGCTCGCTACCTCGGTCCGCGCCACCGCGCAGGTCTTCGCCGACCCCAAATCGCAGGCCCTGCTCGACCACCTGCAACAGATCGCGCCGAGCGAGGCCAGCGTGCTGATCATCGGCGAGACCGGCACCGGCAAGGAGCTGGTGGCCCGCCACGTGCACAACCTCAGCAAGCGCCGCGGCGGCCCCTTTGTCGCGGTGAACTGCGGCGCCTTCTCGGAAAACCTGGTGGAGGCCGAGCTGTTCGGCCACGAGAAAGGCGCCTTCACCGGCGCCCTGAGCGCCAAGGCCGGCTGGTTCGAGGAGGCCAACGGCGGCACCCTGTTCCTCGACGAGATCGGCGACCTGCCGCTGCCGATCCAGGTCAAGCTGCTGCGCGTGCTGCAGGAACGGGAGGTGGTGCGCCTCGGCTCGCGCAAGAGCATTCCCATCGACGTGCGGGTGCTCGCGGCGACCAACGTGCAGCTGGAAAAGGCGATCAACGCCGGCAACTTCCGCGAGGACCTCTACTACCGCCTCAACGTGGTCAGCCTCGAACTCAGCCCGCTGCGCGAGCGGCCCGGCGACGTGCTGCCGCTGGTCCGCCACTTCATCGGCGAGTACAGCCGGCGCCTGGGCTACAGCGAGATCGCCCTGGACCGCGCGGCCGAGGAGAAGCTGCTCGGCTACTCCTGGCCGGGCAACATCCGCGAGCTGGAAAACGTCATCCACCACACCCTGCTGGTCTGCCGCAACAACCGGATCGGCGCCGCCGACCTGCATCTCTCCAACCTGCGCCTCGACCGTCAGGAGGAGGCCGCTCCGCGCACCGACGAGTCGGCCGAGGCGCTGTTGCAACGGGCCTTCCACAAGCTCTTCGAGGAAGACTGCGGCGCCCTGCACGAACGGGTCGAGGCGGCCCTGCTGCGCACCGCCTACCGCTTCTGCCACTGCAACCAGGTGCATACCGCCAGCCTGCTCGGCCTCAGCCGCAACGTCACCCGCGCGCAGCTGATCCGCATCGGCGAGCTGGTGGTCAACAAGCGCCGCACCCCGCCGCCGGCGGGCGGCCGGCGGGTCGACCTGTCGATCTGACCGCCGCCCGGCCGGGCGGCGGTCGGACGCCTGCAATCGGCGCCGCCTATGCTGCACCAGGTAACCGATTGCACAGTCGTCGCCGCCCACCTGTGACTCGTCCCCGGCGGCGGGCTTCCGAGCGCAAACACCCCGACCAAGAGCATCCCGATGTCCGCGACGCCCCCGCAACCGCCCCGCCCGGACCGCGCGTCCGCCAGCCTGCGCCAGGCCCTGCTGTTCTGGCTGAAGCTCGGCTTCGTCAGTTTCGGCGGCCCGGCCGGACAGATCGCGATCCTCCACCAGGAGCTGGTCGAACGGCGCCGCTGGATCTCCGAACGCCGCTTCCTGCACGCCTTGAACTTCTGCATGCTGCTGCCCGGCCCCGAGGCGCAGCAGCTCGCCACCTACCTCGGCTGGCTGCTGCACGGCACCCGCGGCGGGGTGCTCGCCGGGCTGCTGTTCGTGCTGCCCTCGCTGTTCATCCTGATCGCCCTGTCCTGGGTCTACCTCGCCTTCGGCGACGTGCCGCTGGTCGCCGGGCTGTTCTACGGGATCAAGCCGGCGGTGACCGCCATCGTCGTCCACGCCGCCCACCGCATCGGCGCGCGCACCCTGCGCAACGCCTGGCTGTGGGCGATTGCCGCGGCGGCCTTCGTGGCGATCTTCGCCCTCGGCGTGCCCTTCCCGCTGATCGTGCTCGGCGCCGCGCTGCTCGGCTACCTCGGCGGGCGCCTGGCGCCGGAGCACTTCGACGGCGTCGGCGGCCATACGGCGGCGAAGCCCGGCTACGGCCCGGCGCTGATCGACGACCACACCCCGCCGCCTGCGCACGCCCGTTTCAGCCGTGCGCGGCTGGCGCGGCTGCTGCTGGTCGGCGCCCTGCTCTGGCTGCTGCCGATGGGCCTCTTGACCGTGCTGTTCGGCTGGCAGGGCACCCTGACCCAGATGGGCTGGTTCTTCACCAAGGCCGCGCTGCTCACCTTCGGCGGCGCCTACGCGGTGCTGCCCTACGTCTTCCAGGGCGCGGTCGGCCACTACGGCTGGCTGACCCCGACGCAGATGATCGACGGCCTGGCCCTCGGCGAAACCACGCCGGGACCGCTGATCATGGTGGTGGCCTTCGTCGGCTTCGTCGGCGGCTACGTCCACCCGCTGTTCGGCGCCGACCGGGCCTTCCTCGCCGGCGCGGTGGCCGCCGGCCTGGTCACCTGGTTCACCTTCCTGCCGTCGTTCCTCTTCGTCCTCGCCGGCGGCCCGCTGGTGGAATCCACCCACGACGACCTGAAATTCACCGCCCCGCTGACCGGCGTCACCGCCGCGGTGGTCGGGGTGATCCTCAACCTGGCGCTGTTCTTCGGCTACCACGTGCTCTGGCCCGAAGGCTTCGCCGGCCGCTTCGACTGGCCCTCGGCGCTGATCGCCCTGGCCGCGGCGGTTGCGCTGCTGCGCTTCAAGCGCGGAGTGATCGAGGTGCTGGCGGGGTGTGCGCTGGCGGGATTGCTGGTGCATCTGGGACTGCGCTGAGAGGCTGGAGAACGCCGGCGGAGACCGGACGCCACCGATGCGCAAGGCCGGGCCTGCCTGTGCCCGTGCGCACAGATAGGCCGTGGAAACATCTTTTACGGGAACCGTTCGGCGGCCTTCCGACAGGCCGCCGAGCCTTCCCGCCGGTCGACGGCCGCCATGAAGACCACCGCCTCGTGATCGAGGACCTGATCGAACTCAAGGCTATAGGTCATCCAGCGAAACCTTGACGCGCTGCGGGGCGGCCAGTCGCTCGCGCACGGTGGCGATCAAGGCTTCGTCCTCCTCGGTCAGCAGCACGGGGCGAAAGGGCAGTTGCCCCCGTTCGGCCACATACTGCAGGGTCTGGCGCATCAGCTCGGAGGGCGTCACGCCCAAGCGCTCCAACTCGCGATAGGCCCGCGCCTTGAGGTCATCGTCCACGCGGATATTGATCGAGGCCATGATGAAAGAAATTTGCCATTACATTGGCGCTCTGGAAGCCCTTCTGCAAGGGAGCAACGAGGCATCTCGCATCATGCCGATCAGGCGAATCGCCGGAGGGTTGGGCAATTGCGTTGATGGGCAGGATTCGGCCAGTTGCTGCCGGTCGCTGATGTCCCCTTTCGGGCGGTATAGTCCTCAGTTACGATCTTCAGCCTATTCAGTATTAGCGTCCACCAGGAGGGTCCATGACGACCTTGAGCATCGCCAACCGAGACATGCTTTATTCGCTATCGTGGTACATGTCCGCAAGACAGAGTGCGCTGCGAGCCGCACTCTCGTTCCGCACGCAACTCTCCGCCAATGATCAGGCGGACATGAGAGTTCACTACTCTGGCTACTTTTTGAATCTTCTGGCTGCGACCGAACTCTTCCGCGAAACAACTACGCTGCAGCCGAACGACTTTGAAGCGCAGTTGTATTCACGCCTCGTGTTTGATGAATTCCAAGACGGAGAAGCGAACTACTCCTACATCCGTGAGCTGCGCAATGCAGTTGTTCACCGCGGGCTGGACATCACCTCTGCTGCGCACATCGACGGCGATTTCCCGATGATCCTTGCGGAACCCAAAGTTCAAAACCAGAAGAGGACAAAGACCTTCGTCGCCTTTGACAAATACTTGCTGCATATCATCGCAAAATGTGAATCGGTGGTTGGCTCGGTGATGCTTGATTGCTTGAGTGCCGCAGGCATCTTTGAAGCCACCATCGATACAGAAGCTGCCGCTGCCGAGCACAGTGAGGCTATTGAACAGTCACAAGCCATGCCAGAAGACGACGTCAAGGCGATGGCCCTGGCAACGGAATTCAAGCCTGAATGGGCTGTGGCCGTCCACAGCTCTGCAATGACGAAGCTGCGAGGAGCGTTGGCACCGTGCAGCACAACTAAACCATCCGAGCCTTAGAACCGTCGAACGCTCAAGAGTGCGGGGGTGGAGTACGGAGTGCTCTCGACTGCGGCTTATGCAGGATGTCAGTTTTCGGGCAACGAGATTCGTGGTCCATCTGTCGCAGATGGGTCGAACTGAGCCGGATACCACCGGCACAGAGCGACCCCTTGCGGTCGTTCGCTGTGTGAGGGAAATGCCACTTGCGAGCGGTCATTCGGCTTGGGGCGAAGTTACCGAATAATGCGATTAGTTGGACTGATCACCCCTTGGCCTCCGCGGCTCAGATGTTCCGATCAAGCTATGGTAGTGAAGTTGGCGTCGGGTTAATCTTAGATATTAACTATAGGGGATCGCAAATGAACGAACCCGCAGCAATCTGGGCTCTCCGAAAAATAGTATTCGACAAGGAAATCGGTTCGACTCAGAACGTTATATTGAGTCAAGCATCCGAGGCACTGAGCGCGGTTATGAGCAGAATAGCCACACTTCGTAAACTTGTTGCATCCAGCCCAATCCAGAGCACCTACACTGCACCAGAAATACCATCAGTTCTTAGTGATTTGTGCTATCAAGCCGGTATTGCATCAACAATTTTGTTTAACGACGCAAAGCGTGGGCGAAAGGAAAGTGCACTGGCATATGAACTACGCCAAAAAAGGTTGAAGTATATTAACTACTGGTGTAACACTCAAAACCTAAAAACTCCCACCTTGCGAGATCGAAGCGTTCGCAATGCGCTCACTCATATGGATGAGTATCTTGCTGACGCGCTAACGAAAGAAAATAGTGTTGGATGGTTCATCGATATCGCCATCGAATCGAGGGGCCAGTTCGCCGCGCCCCAAGGCATTAAAAAAGTCGGATTCTGCCGTTCGTATGTTCGCGCCGAAGATAAGATTCTTCATCTTGACCGAGAGATTTCTCTTTCTGCATTGGAGGAAGAGTGTGTTGCATTGCTGGCTGTTGTGTTCGGCGTTACTCCACGTGCGACCTAACCCTTCGTTGCAGTGGACCGCCTTCGGCGGCCACTGAACTCAACTATTAAGTGTCCGCTCCTGGCCGCTTGTTGCCCGACGTGACCGGCCGCTTTGCGTCGAAAGCAGGCACTGCCTATAAAAGACAGATCTCCGCAGGTTTTCAGATGGCCTAGCAAAAGCCCAAACAGCCTATCTGTTCAATCGACAAATGATCGGACTCGCCTCGCCGCTCACCACGGCCATGCGCGAAAAACCCGAACCGGCAAGGCCGACTCGGGGCTAGGACGGGCCGGTTTCTTCGTAAGCTCTCAAGGCGACCAATCCACACCATGGTCCTCGAGATAGGCATCCACGGCGGCGCCGACGGTGGGCTGGAAAATGTTCGGGCCGAGCGTTTCCACCAGTTCGAATTGCCTGAGCTTGTCCTTGACCGGGTCCTTCATTTCGGCGAAATGGAGTTCGATGCCGCGTTCATGCAGCTTCCCGCGCAGTTCGCCGAGCATGTCGGCAGAGGTGACATCCACGCTGGTCACCGGCTCGGCCGCCACCACCACCCGGCGTACCGGCGTGGGCGATTCCTCGATGGCTTGCAGGATGCGCTGCTGGAACAGCTCGGCGTTGGCGAAGAACAGCGGGGCATCCCAGCGGAACAGCACCAGCCCGGGCACGCGCCGGGCATCCGGATAGCGTTGCACGTCGTGGTAGCCGCGCACCCCGTTGGCGCGGCCGAGGACGGCATAGTGCGGGCGCCAGCCATCCCAGAGGAATTCGATGATCGAGATCGCCACCGCCAGGGCGATGCCGGGGATGGCGCCATATACCGCGACGCCGACGAAGCAGGTGAACGAGAGCCAGAACTCCCATTGCTGCATGCGGAAGATCCGCTTCAGATCGGTGATCTCGAACAGGCCGATGGCTGCCGCGATGACGACGGCGGCCAGCGCACTGTTGGGCAGGTAGCGCAACAGATTGGGAGCCGCCAACAGCAGCGCGGCGACCGCCAGCGCACCGATCACGCCCGTCAGCTGGGTCTTCGAGCCTGCCGCTTCGGCCACCGGGGTGCGCGAGGAACTGCTGCTGATCGGAATGCCCTGGAAGAAACCGGCGGCCAGGTTGGCGATGCCCAGTCCGACCATTTCCTGATTCGGATCCACCTTGCTGCGGGTGATGGCGGCGTAGGTGCGTGACAGCACGCTGGTGTCGGTGAAGGACACCAGGGCGATTGCGAAACCGCCGAGCAACACCTCGGTCCAGTCGACGTCGCTGAGCCAGGGTACGGTGAACGCCGGCAAGCCCTGGGGGAGTTCGCCCAGGACCTTCACTCCAACCTCGTGCAGGTCGAAGAAACTGACCGCCAGCGTCGCCAGGATCACCGCGACGAGGATGCCGGGCAGGCGCTTGAACGGCTTGAGCAGCAGGATCAGCGCCAGGCAGCCAGCGCCGACCGCAAAGCTGTACCAGTTGGCCTCGCCGGCGAGGATCGCCTGCCCGAGCTGCAGGACATCCTGCAGCGGTCCGCGACCGTCGATGCTGATGCCGAACAGCTTTGGCAGCTGGCTGATGAGCACGGCCAGGGCGATACCGTTCATGTAGCCATAGCGGATCGGCTTGGACAGGAGTTCGGTAACGAAACCCAGGCGCAGCAGGCCGGCGAGGATGCACACCAGGCCGGACACCACCGCCATCATCCCGGCCAGCGTGATCGCCTTGGCTGGATCGCCTCCGGCGGTCACCAGGATCACCGCAAGAATCGGCGCCGCCAGCGCCGAGTCCGGCCCGAGCACGAGGATCCGGCTGGGGCCGAACAGCGCGTAGGCCAGCAGCGGTACGATGGTCGCGTACAGGCCGTAGATGCCCGGCACGCCGGAGGCCTCGGCATAGGCGATCCCGACCGGCACCAGCATGGCGGTCAGCACCAGGCCGGCGGCAATGTCGTTCGGCAGCCAGGCGAGACGGTACTGCCTGAGCACCTGCAATCCCGGCAGCCAGCGCAACCACCCCTCTGCGGAGGTGGCGAACGGGGCACTGTCGGGCGGCGGGTCGTCGGATCGCATGGATGAGTTCCCCTCGTTCGGAGCGACACCTCGGCTCAGTGGGGCGGACCTTCGGCAATGAGGGCGAATGCCATCCCCAGGATCAGGTACACGGCGAGCAGCTGGACGCCCTTGAACCAGTCGGAGCGACCGTCGCCGGCTATCTGCCCGGTAATGAGGATGGACAACACCACCACCAGCACCAGCCCCGGCGGAAAGTCCAGATCCATGGCTGCCGGACCGACGAACAGGCTGGTCAGCGCCAGCACAGGGGCAACGAACAGGGCAACCTGAACGCTGGAGCCGATGGCGATTCCCAGGGACAGGTCCATTCGATTCTTCATCGCCATGGTGATCGCCGTGGCGTGCTCGGCGGCGTTGCCGAGAATGGCGACGACGAAGATGCCGACGAAGACATTGCTCAGTCCAAGCTGCTGGGTGCTGGGCTCGATGGCCGCCACCAGGATCTCGCTGGCCCAGGCAATCAGGACGGAGGCCGCTCCCAGTACCAGGAGTGCCTTTCCCATCGGCCAGGCGGTCTGCTTCGGCGTGCCGTCGTCTCCGTTCTCGCTGACGAACTCCCTTGTGTGGGTAATCAGCGAGTACACGAGGAACAAGACATAGACGATCAGCAATGCAACGGAAATCGATACGCTCAGATAGTGCGCCCCCTGAGGAATCTTGGCGACGGCGGAGGCCTCGTAGGCCGCCGGCACGACCAGGGCAATCGCGGCAAGACTCAGCAGGGTGGCTTGAGAGCGGGCTCCGGTGGCATTGAAGTGCTGCTCGGGATAACGCATGCCCCCGCAGAGCATGGCCCCGCCGAGGACCAGGAGAATGTTGCCGAGTATCGAGCCGGCGATGGATGCCTTGACCACGTCATGCAGTCCCGCCTGCAGCGCGACGATGCCGATGATCAGCTCGGTGGCATTGCCGAAGGTGGCATTGAGCAACCCGCCGACGCCCTCGCCGAAGTGCTCGGCCAGATGCTCGGTGGCACGCCCCAGCCAGCCGGCCAGCGGCAGGATGGCCAGTGCTGCGCTGGCGAAGAGCAGCAGGTAGCGATCCGGGGCGAGGTACTCCAGAGCGAGAGTGACCGGGACGAAAATCAGAAGCCAGTTCAGCATGCGGGGCCGCTCCCTAGTGGCGCACGGAAACTCGTTTTCCCCTGCAATGGATTTGCAGGCAGCGGGGAAAGTGTAGTGTCTCGGTCCACCGGTAGCCGGGGCGAAAAGGCCTTGAATCGACGCCTGCAAATCGCGAATGAATCGTCCCGGGTTTCGTGGACACATTCGAGTGTCTGGTTTTGGCGGCCATGCGCGAAAACCCGAACCCGCAAGGCCGGATCAGGGGTCGGCTTCTCCTTGAGGCCGCCATCCGTCCATGACAAGCTGCCGCACCGCTCGCCCCCGCTCCGCATTCTGGCGACGTTCTTCGCGGCGGCGTCGTGCCCCGCTCCCCCGGCTCACTGCCGCCTTCTTCGTAGAGATGCCCCATGAAACGTTTCGTCCTGCTCGACACGGCGCCCATCCCGGAAAACGGCGGGGCGTTGTGCCTGTACGAATATGGCGAGGATTTCGTCATCAAGATCCAGGGCGGCAGCGGCAATCAGCTGATGAATACCCGCATGCACGGATCGGAGGACGCCCTTGGCCAGATTCCCTGCCGCAAAGTCGCGTCGCGCCCGCAGGCGCGCGTGCTGGTCGGGGGGCTGGGGATGGGCTTCACCCTGGCCGCGGCGCTCAAGGCGCTGGGTGCCGATGCCGAAGTGCAGGTGGCGGAGCTGGTGCCCGGCGTGATCGAGTGGAACCGCGGTCCTCTGGGCGAGAAGGCCGGCCATCCGTTGAACGACCCGCGCACCACCCTACTCAACGAGGACGTCGCGGCGGTCCTCGCACGCGAACCAGGGGGGTATGACGCGATCATGCTGGACGTCGACAACGGGCCCGAGGGGCTGACGCAGCAAGCGAACGGCTGGCTCTACGCGCTGGACGGCCTGAATGCCTGCGCACAGGCCCTGCGGCCACAGGGCGTGCTGGCCGTCTGGTCGGCCAGCGCCGACCGGGCCTTTTCCGGACGGCTTGCCAAGGCCGGCTTTCGGGCGGAAGAGGTTCGGGTCTTCGCCCACGGCAACAAGGGCACCCGGCACACCATCTGGATTGCGGAGCTGACCCCCGGCGGCCGGTCCCGAGCTGCCGGCAACGGTCGATAGCCGCCCTTCGACGGTTGTTGCCAGGCCGTGCAATTCCTGCGAAAACACCGCCCCCCAGGGCAGCCATCCGCCGGCTGCCCGCTGAGCGAGAACGAGCGATGAGCAGCGAATTGCAGGTTGTGGACATCCAGTTGGGCGACGGCAAGGAAGTGGTCAAGGGCGCCCTGATCACCACCCAGTACAACGGCTTTCTGGAGGACGGCACCCGGTTCGACTCTTCCTACGACAAGGGCAAGCCGTTCCAGTGCGTGATCGGCACCGGACGGGTGATCAAGGGCTGGGACCAGGGGCTGATGGGCATGAAGGTCGGCGGCAAGCGCAAGCTGTTCGTGCCGGCGCATCTCGCCTATGGCGAGCGGCAGGTCGGCGCGCACATCACGCCGCACTCGAACCTGATCTTCGAGATCGAGCTGCTGGAAGTGCTGACCCGGGACGACTGATCCGCCCGTGGACGCCGGCCGCCGGCCCCGCTCAGAGGCCCGCCGCCCGCCCCGCCCCGAAAATCCGGTAGCAGCCCTTGCCCGCGCGCTTGGCCTCGTACATGGCGAGGTCGGCCTCGCGGATCAGGCCGTTGGCGTCGCTGTGCTCGCCGGCGAAGGCCACGCCGACGCTCGCGGAGACGGAAACCGCCGGCTGCCCGGCGCCCAGTTCGATGGGCCAGCTCAGTCGATCGAGCAGTCGCTGCAGAATCCCGTCCAGCGCCGGCGCGTCGTTCGCTCCCGACAGCACCACCACGAACTCGTCCCCGCCGAGCCGGGCGACGGTGTCGGAGGGGCGCAGTACGGCGAGCATGCGCTGTGCGACGTCCTTCAGGAGCAGATCCCCGGCCTGATGGCCGAAGCGGTCGTTGACCGCCTTGAAGCCGTCCAGGTCGAGCACGCAGACGGCCAGCCGGCCACCCTGGCGGCGTTGCAGGCCGAGGGCCATGTGGATGCGGTCGAAGAGCAGCAGGCGGTTGGGCAGTCCCGTCAGCGCATCGTAGTAGGCCAGGGCGTCAAGCTCCCTCTGCCGGCACAGCAGCTCGTCGTTGAGCCGCTCCAGGGCGATGGCGCCGCGATGGGAGCGCTCGAGGAAGAGCAGCAGGACGAGGGTCAGCGCCAGCAGCGCGAGCATCGGCAGCAACGGCTGGATGCTGGCGGACAGGCCGCCGAAGCCCTGCGGGGCGACGAATTCGATCAGCCATTGCCGTCCGGGGACCGCCAGCGGGTAGCGCACCACGCGCTCTCCGGGCTCCTGCGGGACGGCGCCGCGCGGATGGATGGCGACCGGCTGCCCGTCCTGCAGGTCGTAGAGGCGCACCTCCATCGCCAGGCGCTCGAACGACAGCGCCTTGAGCAGCACACTGGGCCGCAGCATCAGGATCAGGTAGCCCTCCAGGGCCTGCTGGCGCTGCTCGTCGGTCGCCAGCGGCAGGCCCTTGCGGTACACCGGCTGGTAGATGGCGACCGCCAGCGGCCCGTCCGGCTCCTGCAGCAGCGGAAAGACCGGGGTGGTCCGCTGCACGCCCAGCCGGGCCGAGTCGCGCGCCACCTCCCGGTTGTAGGGACGCGCCAGGGTGTCGAGCCCGAGCACCCGGCGATGGGCCTCGAAGGGCTCGGTATACCAGATCGGCAGATATTCCTCGCGGGCGGGCGCCGGCACCGGGAGCCGGGCATCGGCGCTCACGTCGAAGATGCCGAGGCGCCGCTCCTGGAAGGGCAGCAGATCGCACTCGAACGCGCCGCGCTCGTCGTGCGGAACCCGCAGCGCCCAGTGCACGGCGAGGACTTCCGGATAGCTCGGCAGCATCTCGCGGGCGAAGCGGGCGAACTCCTCGCGCTCGACCGTCTCGGTCGCCATGAAGAGGCCGCGAAAGGCCAGCAGGAGCTGGGCCGAATGGTCGAGCAGATCCTGGGCGTTGCGGAACTGGACGTGCGCCAGGCGCTGGAACTCCCTGGCCTGCACGCGCCGCTCCAGTGCCGCGCTGTACAGGTAGGCGACGACCGAGATCAGCACCCCGCCGCCGCCCACCACCAGCAGTCGGGCCCAATACCTGCGCCTCGCGCGCCAATCCATTCCCACCATCCGTGCCTCCGTGCGAAACCGCTGTCATGGAGGCTGCGAATTATAGGGGCGGCCACGTCTTTTCACCCTTGGCCCATCGCAGGGGCGCCGCCGCGGGCGGGCGCCCCTCAGGTGTAGTTGGCCGGATCGGGCGCCTCGTCCTTGAGCGCCCAGCGGCCGAGCATGTTCAGCTTGTAGTCGATCGGGTCGTGCAGGGTGTGGGTGCGCACGTTGCGCCAGTAGCGGTCGAAGCCCAGCGCGGCGCGGGTGCCGCGGGCGCCGGCCACCTCGAACAGCTCCTGGCTGGCGAACAGCCCGGCGCGGTGGGCGAGCACCTTGGCCTCGGCCACCGCGACCGCCACCCGGGCGCGCTCCGCGGCGCTCAGCGCCGGTCCGCGGGAAAAGGCCCGGTCGATCAGCTCCGCGGCGCGCTCGGCGAGGGCGCGGGCGGCGGCGATCTGCACATGCATCTCGCCGAAACGGTTCTGGGTGAAGGGATCGTCCACCGCCAGCGCGGCCGGCGAAACCAGCCAGGGCCGCGCCTGGGTATGGGCATAGTCGCGGGCCTCGGCGAACGCACCCTCGGCGATGCCCAGGTAAAGGTTGGTCAGCACCAGTTGGCCGAAGCAGTTGCGCAGGGTGTGAAAGGCGCTCGGCGTGGCGTCCGCCGCGCGCAGCACGTCGCGCGCCGCCAGCGGCACTTGCGCGAAGCGGATCGAGTTGCTGTCGGTCTGGCGCTGGCCGATGGGGTCCCAGTCGTCGAGCACCTGCACGCCGGGATGTTCGGTCGAGACCACCCCGAGCAGCGGCTGGGCGTGTTCGCCGAGCACCGCCGAGAGGGTCATGAAGTGCGCGCCGACGGTGCCCGAGCAGAAGGACTTGGTGCCGTCGAGCAGGAAGCCTTCGGCCGCGGGCTCGGCGACCAGGCGGCGGTCCAGCGGGTTCATGCCGTTGCCCCACCAGCACCGGTGCTCGGCGGTGTGGCCGAGCAGGCGCGCCTGCTGCTCCTCGCTGCCGTAGATCAGCACGGTGGCGACCTGCAGCTGGTGGAAGGCCAGCACGTGGGCCAGCGAGCTGTCGACGGCGGCCAGCTGGCGGACCAGCGCGAAGATTTCCTGCCAGCTGCGTTCCTGGCCGCCCAGGGCGCGGGGAATCGCCAGCAGCAGCAGGCCGGCGTCGCGCAGCAGCGCTTTCTCTTCGGCGGCATGGCCGCCCCGGGCGTCGCGCTCGGCGGCGTTGGCCTTGATGCGTTCGAACAGGGGGTGCAGATCGTGGGACATGGTCGGTAATCGATGGTGTGGGAAATTCAGTGGCAGATCAGCCCTTGCTCGAGCTTCAGCACGTCGAAGGCCAGCTCGCCGGTGCGCTGCGCCAGCGCGGCGTCCAGCGCACCGCGGCGCCGCCAGTCGCCCAGGGCCGCGGCGAGCCAGGCCTGCGCCTGCGGCTCGGCGGCCGCCAGGCGCACATGGCCGGCGAGCGGCGCCCGCAGCTCGACCGGCAGCCGGCGGTAGAAGCGCCAGTCGGGCTGCTCCAGCAGCCAGTCGACCAGGCTGCGCGCCTCGGCCAGCGCCTGGCACTCCCCGGCCAGAAAGGCGGCGACGGCGTGGACCGCCGAGGGATACTCATGCGGCCGGACACCGTAGCGCTCCACCAGCGGCCGGCGGTACGGGCTGCCCTCGGCCAGGCACACCGGACGTCCGCGCAGGCTCTCGCCCTCGCCGAGGGCCAGTCCGCGCAGGGCGATCAGCGCGCCCCGTCCCTGGGCGACAGAGGCCGGGATCGGGGCGCCGACGGCGGGCTCCGCGGCCGTGGCGGCGCCGGCGACCAGCAGATCGATCCGCCCTTCGCGCAGCGCGGCCTCGCGCAGGCCGGGGGCCAGACCGAGGGTCTCCACCGGCAACCCGAGGTAGTCGCCGAGGGCCTGCGCCAGCGCCGCATCGACGGGGTCCGGCTCGGCCACCGCGGGCATGCCGGGCAGCGCCGGGCGCGGGTAGGCGCGCACTCCGACGATCAACTTGCCGCGCGCCCGGGCCTGTTCCAGCCGGGGGCCGGGCGGCAGCTCGTCGGGCGGGACGGCGCGCCAGCCCTGCCCGCGCCCCGCCAGGCCGGCGCCGGCGAGCAGCGCCGCCAGCAGCAGGAGCGCCACACCCAGCCAGCCGCCCGGACGCCGAACCGGCAACGCCTCGCGCAGCGGGCGAAGCTCGCCCAGCCAGGCCGGCACCAGCAGGTCAGGCATGGTGGCGCAGCCCCCGGCGCCAGCGGGTCAGTCGCCGCTCGATCAGGGCGAGGACGAAGTTGAGCAGCAGCCCGACCAGCGCCAGCAGGAGGATGCCGGCGTACATGCTGGGCACCTGGAAGACTTCCTGGGAGTTGAGGGTGAGGAAGCCCAGCCCGGAATGCGCGCCGATCATCTCGGCGGCCACCAGGGCGGTGACGCAGTAGGCGCCGGCCAGGCGGATGCCGGTGAAGATCGACGGCGCGGCCGCCGGCAGCACCACCTTGGCGAACAGGAACGCCCGCGAGGCGCCCATCGAGCGGGCCGAGTCGATCAGCAGCTTGTCCACCTGCTTCACCCCGCTGATGGTGCTGAGCAGGATCGGCCAGAACGAGGCCCAGAAGATGATCGCCACCTTGGACAGCTCGCCGATCCCGAAGAACAGGATGAACACCGGGAACAGCGCCAGCGCCGAGGTCTGCCGGAACAGCTGCAACAGCGGATCGACCAGCGCCTCGAGGCGGGCGAACCAGCCCATCAGCAGGCCCAGGCTCACCCCGCCGGCGATCGCTAGCAGCAGGCCGGCCAGCGAGCGGTAGAGGCTGGCCTCGAGGTGCTTGAACAGCAGACCGGACGAGGCCAGCTCCCAGATCGCCTGCAGGACCGCGGTGGGCGGGCTGAGATAGGCCGCGCTGACCAGGCCGCTGCGCGGCAGCAGCTCCCAGAGCAGGACGAAGGCCAGGATGCCCAGGCTGCGCTCGAGCAGCCCGGAAAGATTCGGCAAAAGACGCATGACGATTTTCTACCCCTTGATCTCGGCGGCTTGCGCACTCGCCGGCCAGTCGGCCGCACGTATCGAGGTCGGCGCCGGCACCGGCGCCGAGGCGAAGCGCACCTCGTCCTTGAGCACCTCCCAGGCGCGCTGGCGCAGGTGCACGAACTCCTCGGAGTTGCGCAGCTCGGCGGGCCGCGGGCGCGGCAACGGCACCTCGAGGATCTCCTTGACCCGCCCCGGACGGTGGGTCATCACCGCGATGCGGTCGGAAAGGAAGATCGCCTCGTCGAGGCTGTGGGTGATGAACACGATGGTCTTCTTGCGGGCGTCCCAGATGCGCAGCAGCTCGGCCTGGAGGATCTCGCGGGTCTGCGCGTCGAGGGCGGCAAACGGCTCGTCCATCAGCAGCACCTCGGGCTCGTAGACCAGCGCCCGGGCGATGGCCACGCGCTGCTTCATGCCGCCGGAAATCTCGTGGGGGTAGCGCGCGCCGAAGCCGCCCAGGCCCACCAGTTCGAGGTACTCGCGGGCCCGCTCGCGACGCTCGGCCTTGCCGACCCCGCGGATTTCCAGGCCCACCTCGATGTTCTCCAGCACGGTGCGCCAGGGAAACAGCGCATAGCCCTGGAACACCACGCCCTGCCGGGCGTTGATGCCCTCCAGGGGCTGTCCGTCGACCAGCAGGCTGCCGCCGCTCTTCTCCGCCAGCCCGGCGAGGATGCTCAGAAAGGTCGACTTGCCGCAGCCGGACGGGCCGAGCACCGAAAGGAACTCGCCGGCGCGCACCTCCAGGTCGAAGTGTTCCAGGGCGACGACCCGCTCGGCGCGGCCGCTCTCGTTCTGCGCGGTGAACTCCATGCGCAGGTCGCGCGCGACTATGCTGCTGCTCACGCGGGCATCCTCAGGCCAGCAAAGGGGTTGAATTCGTTGGTGTAGACGTCCTTCACCTTGATCTTGCCGTGCGGAATCTTGCCCTCGTTCTCGAGGATATCGATGTAGTACTGGATCGGCGGCTCGCTGATCACCAGGTTCTCGACGTAGGCATAGCGCTCGACGTTCTTCAGGTCCATGCCGATGCGCTGGGCGGTGATCCTGCGCGCCTCCTCCGGGTTGGCGTTGACCCAGTTGGCCGCCCGGGCGATGGCCTTGACCACGTCGCGGGTCGCCTCGGGATGCTCGCGGATGAACCTGCCGTGCGCGCTGTAGGGCGCCATGCCGCCCAGGCCGCGGTCGAGGTCGTAGTCGCTCCACAGTCGCAGCAGCGCCGGATTGTGCTCGGCGCCGCCGGAGTGCGGCGGATGGATGATCGCCAGGTCGATGTTGCCGGTCGCCAGGGTCTGCTCGCTCTGGTTGTCCGGCACCACCAGCCAGTTGATCCTGTTCACGTCGACGCCGTGCTGGCGCAGGTAGGTCTTGGTGACGAACTCGGCGCAGGCGCCGAAGCTGTTGAAGCCGATGGTCTTGCCTTCGAGATCCTTGGGCGTGCGGATCGCCGAGTCCTTGCGCACGAAGTACTTCATGTGCGGCGCCTCTTCCAGGGTCTTGCCGCCGGCGGACACCACCTTGAGATCCAGGCCGCTGGCAATCGCCGAGATCACCAGCGGCACCATGCGCATGCCGAAATCGATCTCGCCGGTGCCGACCAGCGGAATGATCTGCGGCGCGGCGATCTTGCCGACATATTTGGGCCGTGCGCGGGTGCCCTCGAAATAGCCCAGCGACTCGGCCAGGTAGATCAGGTCGAACGCCGGATTGTCGGGATACTTGAACTCCACCACCGGATCGCCGGCGCTCTTCACCACGGCCGGCGCGGCGGCCGACTTGGCGGCCCCTTCTTCCTCTTTTTTCCAGCAGCCGGGCAGCAGGAGGCTGGCGGCGCCCGCCGAACCGAGCAGGGCGAGGGTCTTGAGGGCCGATCGACGGCTGGCATTCACAGGCATGGCGATTTTCCTGGCTCCTGACGGCGGGCGATCTGCCCGACTGTGCTGGAACCTGCTCAGCAAGAGCTGCGCCACAAGTCGAAAACAAATATATCTATTTGATTAAAAAGGATTTTTTAAATCTTTCTCGAGAGCCGACGAGCACTCCCCGAACGGCCGGCTGCGCGAATCGCCACAGCCGGCCGCACCGACTGCGGGAAATCGCGCAGCGCCGGGGAGCGAACGGCGGTAGGAAGCTCTCGGCAGGGACGCGGAGCAGCGGCGGGGCGCGGCGGGACAGTGCGGGAAGCGTTCGGAGCGCACGGCATCCCGAGCGGGAGGCCGACAGACGGGCAGCGGGTCGGGGCGACCCGAAGGGCGGGCCGGTTCGGCGCGGCAGCGGCCGGAGATTCCGGCGGCCTGCGCGCCGGGTCAGATGACCGGCTCCACCTCGTGGCCGCAGGACAGGCAGTGGCTCAGCCATTCGCCGAGGAACAGGTTGAGCTGGCTCTTCTCGTCCGGCTGGTGCATCGCCGCGTTGGGGTAGATATAGCGGCTGCGCAGGCGCCGGGCCTGTTCCGCACAGACCACCTCGGCCATCCGCGCATCGTGGTAGACCCGCACCTCCATCCGCGGCGCCGGCAGCCAGGGCAGGCTGTGCTCCTGGCAGACCTTGAGGGTGGTGGTGTAGGGACAGTCCTCGAGCACCTCCAGCGCCAGCACGCCGAGCAGCCGCTCGCCCTGGCTCACCCCCACCCGCCTGGCCGCGGCGGGCATGCCGCGCATGTCCGGCAGCAGGCGCATCAGCCGCGCATAATTGGCTTCGCAGGTCGCCTGCAGGTCGACCAGATCGACCCGGTAGCGCTCGCGCATCAGACTCACGCCCACAATCCACGTACCTCGACACGGTTCAGCGCCAGCCACTGCAGGGCAATGATGCTGGCGGCATTGTTGATCTTGCCGTCCCTGACCGCCTGCAGCGCCGCCTCGAAAGGCAGCACGTGCACCCGGATGTCTTCGCCCTCCTCGGCCAGGCCGTGAACGCCGCCGGCCCCCTGGCTGTCGCAACGGCCGACGTAGAGGTGGACCTTCTCGTCGCTGCCGCCGGGCGACGGGTAATAGACGGTCACCGGCCACAGCGCCTCGAGCGTCAGCCCCGCCTCCTCGAAGGCCTCGCGGTGGGCGACCTCCTCGGGCTCTTCGTCCTTGTCGATCAGCCCGGCGACCATCTCGAGCATCCAGGGATTGTCCGACTTGTCCATCGCCCCGACGCGGAACTGCTCGTTCAGCACCACGCAGTCGCGCTGCGGATCGTAGGGCAGCACGCAGACCGCGTCGTGGCGCACGAACAGCTCGCGGCTGAGCACCGGCCCCATCTCGCCGGAGAACTGGCGATGGCGCAGGTGCACGCGTTCGAGTCGGTAGAAGCCGCTGAAACAGGGCTCGCGCCGCACGATTTCCACGGCATCCGCATCCGGCTTGAAGAATTCGCTCATCCTGCACGCTCGTCTAGTGAAGTGAAGTCGGTTGCCATCCTAACCCGCCGTTTCGGCCGGCGCAGCCCCTTTGCAGGTGGCCGAGGAACTGCGACTCTAGCCAGTCCGCCGGCGACCGCTCCGGTCCCCCCGCGGCCTCCCCCTCAACGACCCCGAAAGCCCCGATGAACGCCGCCTCCGCCATGAAACCACTCGCCCTCGCCGCGCTCGGCCTGCTCCTCGGCGCCTGCCAGAGCCTCTCGCCCTCGAGCCCGCCGGCCGTCTACCAACGTACCGCCTGGGAGCATTTGCAATCCGGATGCCAGGGGCGCGAGTGCCCGCTGGTGAACATCGACACCCTGAATTTTTCCGACGAACCCGCGCTGAACCGGCTGATCGATCGCGGCCTGCTGGAGCTGACCCGCGAGGCCGACGGCATGCCGCTGCCGGCATCGCTGGAGAGTTACGAACGGGACTTCCTGACCGGCGCCAAACCCGGCTGGAGCAGCTACCTGCAGGCCAAGGTGCGCGAGCAGAACGACGGGCGCATCCTCGTCGAGCTGTCGAGCTACCGCTTCACCGGCGGTGCCCACGGCGTGCCGGGACGGACCTTCATCGACTTCGACCGCCGCCGGCAGAAGGCCCTGGAACTGCGCGACCTGCTGCTGCCGGGTCAGGAGGAGGCCTTCTGGGCGAAGGCCAGGCAGGCCCACCAGCGCTGGCTGGTCGGCCAGGGCGTGGGCGACGACGCGGAGTTCATCGCCACCTGGCCGTTCCAGCAGACCCGCCACATCGGCCTGGCGCGGGCCGGCGTGCTGCTGATGTACGACGTCTACCGCATCGCCCCCTACACCAGCGGCCACCCGCTGCTGATGGTGCCCTACCCGCAGCTCAACGGCATCCTCAGGCCGGAATTCTTCCCGCGCAGCAAGTAGGCGCCAGCTTGCTGGCGATGCTTTTCGCGGCGGCGGATCGCCCGCAAGCTGGTTCCTGCCGGTTGAACTCCCGGCCCTCCCCCGGCGGAGGGGGAAGGCCGGGCGGGGATCACACCTGCTTGTAGATCACCGAGCCTTCTTCCTTGAAGCGCTCGGCCTGCTCCTTGAAGCCGGCCTCGACGGCCTGGCTTTCCTCGGACAGCCCGTGCTCGGCGGCGTAGTCGCGCACTTCCTGGGTGATCTTCATCGAGCAGAACTTCGGCCCGCACATCGAGCAGAAGTGCGCCACTTTGGCCGAGTCCTTGGGCAGGGTCTCGTCGTGGTAGCTGCGCGCGGTGTCCGGATCGAGGCCGAGGTTGAACTGGTCCTCCCAGCGGAACTCGAAACGCGCCTTGGACAGTGCATTGTCGCGGATCTGTGCACCGGGATGGCCCTTGGCGAGGTCGGCGGCGTGCGCGGCGATCTTGTAGGTGATGATCCCGGTCTTCACGTCGTCCTTGTTCGGCAGGCCGAGGTGCTCCTTGGGCGTCACGTAGCAGAGCATCGCGCAGCCGAACCAGCCGATCATCGCCGCACCGATGCCGGAGGTGATGTGGTCGTAGCCGGGGGCGATGTCGGTGGTCAGCGGGCCGAGGGTGTAGAACGGCGCCTCGTCGCAGCATTCGAGCTGCTTGTCCATGTTCTCCTTGATCATGTGCATCGGCACATGGCCGGGGCCTTCGATCATGGTCTGCACGTCGTGCTTCCAGGCGATCTTGGTCAGCTCGCCGAGGGTTTCCAGCTCGCCGAACTGCGCGGCGTCGTTGGCGTCGGCGATCGAGCCCGGGCGCAGGCCGTCGCCCAGCGAGAAGGCGACGTCGTAGGCCTTCATGATCTCGCAGATTTCCTCGAAGTGGGTGTAGAGGAAATTCTCCTGGTGATGCGCCAGGCACCACTTGGCCATGATCGAGCCGCCGCGGGAGACGATGCCGGTGACCCGCTTGGCGGTCAGCGGCACGTAGCGCAGCAAGACGCCGGCGTGGATGGTGAAGTAGTCCACGCCCTGCTCGGCCTGTTCGATCAGGGTGTCGCGGAACAGCTCCCAGGTCAGGTCCTCGGCGATGCCGCCGACCTTCTCCAGCGCCTGGTAGATCGGCACCGTGCCGATCGGCACCGGCGAGTTGCGGATGATCCACTCGCGGGTCTCGTGGATGTGCTTGCCGGTGGACAGGTCCATGACGGTGTCCGAGCCCCAGCGGATGCCCCAGGTCAGCTTGGCCACTTCCTCCTCGATGCTCGATCCCAGCGCCGAGTTGCCGATGTTGCCGTTGATCTTCACCAGGAAGTTGCGGCCGATGATCATCGGCTCCAGCTCGGTGTGGTTGATGTTGGCCGGGATGATCGCGCGGCCGCGGGCGATTTCCTCGCGGACGAACTCGGGGGTGATTTCCTTGGGGATGTTCGCCCCGAAGCTCTGCCCCGGATGCTGCGCCGTGAGCAGGCCGGCGGCGCGCGCCTCGGCGAGCTTCATGTTCTCGCGGATGGCGACGTATTCCATCTCGGGAGTGACGATGCCTTTCTTCGCGTAGTGCATCTGGCTGACGTTGGCGCCTGCCTTGGCGCGGCGCGGGTGGCGCACGTGGGCGAAGCGCATCTTGGTCAGCTCGGGGTCGGCCAGGCGCTCCTGGCCGAAGCGCGAGCTGAGCCCGGCGAGCAGTTCGGTGTCGCCGCGGTCGGCGATCCAGGCCGAACGCACGTCCGCCAGGCCCTTGCGCACGTCGATCTGCACGTCGGGGTCGGTGTAGGGGCCGGAGGTGTCGTAGACCAGCACCGGGGCGTTGATCTCGCCGCCGAAGGCGGTGGGGGTCACGTCCAGGCTGATCTCGCGCATCGGCACGCGGATGTCCGGGCGCGAGCCGGGGACGTAGATCTTCCGCGAACGCGGGAAGGGCTGTACGGACTGCTGGTCGACCTGGGCTGACTCGCTCAGGTTCTTCTGTTGTTCTATCACGCTCATCAAGGCACTCCACTTCGTCCGGGGCATGGATTGTCGGAGTCGATCGGGGCGGACGCGGGCATGCCGAAGCATCGAGAGGCCCCCGCCGAACGGCGAGGACGTCTTGTTCCCTACGCAGGTTTCACCCTGATCAGGTTCAACGGGATCCGGCCTGCGCCGATCTCAGCCCCCGCTGGGGCACCCCGACAAGTACCGGCTGAGTCTAAACAAGCCCGGCGAAGAACACCAACCGGCGAAGGCCTCCTCGTCGGAAAAGGCGGTCAGGGCCTAATCAGCAGCCGCTCCAGCCCTTCCAGCAGCCGCGCCAGTGCGCCCTGGTTGGCTTCGAGCACCGCCATTCCGGCCGCGCCGGCCCGGGCGGCGCCCGCCGGCTCGCTCCAGAAGGCGCCGACCGCCGCGGCCAGCGAGCCGGCATCGCTCACCTGGCGCAGGGCGCCGGCCTCGTCGAGCCGCGCGGCGATCTCGAGGAAGTTGAACAGGTGCGGCCCGCTGAGCAGCGGCTTGCCCAGCGCCGCCGGCTCCAGCAGGTTGTGCCCGCCGCTGGGGACCAGGCTGCCGCCGACGAAGGCGCAGTCGGCCAGGGCGTAGAGGAACAGCAGCTCGCCCATGGTGTCGCCGAGCAGCACCGCGGTTCCGGCCTCGACCGCCTCGCCGGCGGAGCGCCGCACGGTGGCCAAGCCCTCGCGGCGGCACAGCTCGAAGACGCCGTCGAAACGCTCCGGATGGCGCGGCACCAGGATCAAGAGCGCCTCAGGAAAATCTGCCTGCAGCCGGCGGTGGGCGGCGAGGACGATCTCGTCCTCGCCGGCATGGGTGCTGGCGGCGATCCATACCGGGCGATCCGCCGCGCCCCACTGCGCGCGTAGCGCCGCCGCCCGCTCCGGCAACTGCGGGTCGACGGCCAGGTCGAACTTGATCGAGCCGGTCACCGTCACCGCCTCGCCGCCGGCGCCCAGCGCGCGGAAACGCTCGGCCTCGGCCTCGCTCTGCACCGCCAGCCAGCGCATCTCGGCGAGCATCGGGCCGGTGAGCCGGGCAAAGCGCCCGTAGCCGCGCGCCGAACGCGCCGACAGCCGGCCGTTGGCCAGCGCCACCGGAATGCCGCGCCGCGCGCACTGGTGCACATGGTTGGGCCACAGCTCGGTTTCCATGATCACCGCCAGGCGTGGCTGCAGGCGGTCGAGAAAGCGCGCCGCCGCCCACGGCAGGTCGTAGGGCAGGTAGCAGTGCTGCACGCGGTCGCCGAACAGTGCGCGGATGCGCTCGGAACCGGTCGGCGTCATGCAGGTGACGGTGAGCGGCAGCTCCGGATGGCGCGCCTGCAGGGCGCGAATCAGCGGCGCGGCGGCGATGCTCTCACCCACCGACACCGCATGCACCCAGATGCCGCCCGGGCGCAGTGCGGGCAGGCCGAGGGCGAAACGCTCGCCGACGCGCCGCGCATAGGCCGGCGCGCGCCAGGCCCGCCAGGCCAGGCGCAGGAGGATCAGCGGGAGGGCGAGATGCAGCAGCAGGGTGTAGAGGGTCCGGTTCATGGCGGCGCAGCTTAACAAAGCGCCGACCGGCTGCAAGATTTCGTGGTTTCGCTCCGCCTGCACGACCAAGGTCGTGACCGAGTCGTCGATAAATGACTGACGAATGGCATGCTTTATGCTGACCAGGATCAATGAATCGATGCCGATTTATCTTCTATGGTCCCCGTCCGAGTACAGCGGGTTGCCGACGGACCAGGGTCCCGAGTCAGCAGTTATAATCCGACTCTTTTACTCAACGAGGCCTGCCATGTTTCCAGCCCTCAGCACCGACGTCCTGATCGTCGGCGGCGGTATCGCCGGCCTCTGGCTGAACGCCCGTCTGCGCCAGGCCGGCTACGCCACCCTGCTGGCGGAGAACGCCAGCCTCGGCGGCGGCCAGAGCGTCAAGTCGCAGGGGATCATCCACGGCGGCACCAAGTACGCCCTGCACGGCGCACTGAGCGGCGCCTCCGAGGCGATCGCCGAGATGCCGCGCCGCTGGCGCGCGGCGCTGGCCGGCGACGGCGAGCTGGACCTCTCCGGCGTGCGCCGGCTGTCCGACGCCCATTACCTGTGGTCGCCCGGCACCCTGGCCGGCAAGCTGACCAGCTTCCTCGCCAGCAAGGCGGTGCGCGCGCGGGTCGAGCCGGTGAAGGGCGAGGCCCTGCCCGCCGCGCTGCGGCACCCGGCCTTTCGCGGCAACGTCTATCGCCTCGACGAACTGGTGCTGGACGTGCCCGGCCTGATCGCCCGCCTCGCCGAGCTGGCCGGCGACGGTCTGCTCGCCGCGCGGGAGATCGCCCCGCTGCGCGAGGCGGGCGAGCTGAGCGGCCTGCGCGTCGACGGCCGGGAGATCCGCGCCCAGCGCATCGTCCTCTGCGCCGGCGCCGGCAACGCCGAACTGCTGGCAGCGCTCGGCCTGAGCCAGCCGGCCATGCAGCGGCGCCCGCTGCACATGGTCATGCTCAAGGCGCCGACCCTCGAGCCGCTCTACGCCCACTGCCTGGGCGGCGGCCCCAAGCCGCGGCTGACCGTCACCAGCCATCCGGCCGCCGACGGCCAGTGGGTCTGGTACCTGGGCGGCGACCTGGCCGAAGCCGAGGGCGTGGCCCGCGACGAGGCGCAGCAGATCGCCATGGCCCGCCGCGAGCTGAACGAGCTGCTGCCGTGGGTCGACCTGACCCCGGCGCGCTGGGCGACCCTGCGGGTGGACCGCGCCGAGCCGGCGCAGTCGGCCCTGGCCCGTCCGGACAACGCCTTCCTCGCCGAGCAGGGCCGCCTGCTGGTCGGCTGGCCGACCAAGCTGGCCCTGGCTCCGGACCTGAGCGACCGGGTCTTCGCCAGCCTCGAGCGGGACGCCGTGCGCCCGGCGGCGCATCCGCCGCTGCCCGCCCTGCCCCGCCCGCCGCGGGCGCAACCGGTCTGGGAGGAACTGCTGCCGTGAGCCTCGCGACCCTCCACGACCTGCATCGCCCGCTGGGCAGCACCGGCCTGACGGTCTCGCCGCTGGGCCTGGGCACCGTCAAGCTGGGCCGCGACCAGGGCGTGAAGTACCCGACCGGCTTTCGCATCCCGGACGATGCCGAGGCCCGTCAACTGCTCGCCCTGGCCCGCGAGCTGGGCATCAACCTGATCGACACCGCGCCGGCCTACGGGGTCAGCGAGGAGCGCCTCGGCCCCCTGCTGCGCGGCCAGCGCGACGCCTGGACGATCGTCAGCAAGGTCGGCGAAGAGTTCGAAAACGGCCAGTCGCGCTTCGATTTCTCCCCGGCGCACACCCGCTTCTCCGTCGAGCGCAGCCTCCGGCGTCTGGAGACCGACCGCATCGACCTGGTGCTGGTGCACTCGGACGGCAACGATGTCGCCATCCTGCGGGACAGCGGTGTCTACCCGACCCTCGCCGAACTCAAGCGCGAGGGCAAGATTCGCGCCTTCGGGCTCTCCGGCAAAACCGTCGAGGGCGGCCTGCTGGCCCTCGCGGAGGGCGACTGCGCCATGATCACCCTGAATCTCGACGACCAGCACGAGCTGCCGGTGGCCGACTACGCCACCGCCCACGGCAAGGGCATCCTCGTCAAGAAGGCCCTGGCCAGCGGCCATGTCTGCCTGGCGCGCGGCATCGACCCGGTGCGTGCCAGCTTCGAGCTGCTGTTCCACCATCCGGGCGTCGGCAGCGCGATCATCGGAACCATCAACCCGCAGCATCTGTCGCATAATGTCTCGGCAGCTGCAGCCGTCATTCGCCAACAAAGACAATAAATAATGGGCCGCCCCCGCGGCCGGTCCAGGACTCAAGGAGCCGCCATGTCGACCATCATTGCCAAGCGCAATCCGCGTGCCTTCAAGACCCTTCCCCTGTTCGTGGAAGCCACTCCCGAAGGACTCAGCTACCAGTCTCTCGGCCAGCCGCTGAACTTCAGCCAGATGCTCGAACGGCGCCGCCCGGTCGAGGTCGCCGACAGCCGGCGCTTCGCCCTGGAACTGGCCAACCTGGGCGTCTCGGTGCGCCTGACCCTGACCTGGCAGGGCCGCGACTACTGGCTGCTGGTGCGCCAGCAGCGCCAGGACCGCGGCGACGTGGTGCTCAAGCCGATCTCCGGCTACGTGCCGTCCCACGAACTGAACCTGCCGCTGCTCACGGCGATCCAGGAGGTCGCCGAGGAATGCCTGCTGCAGACCCCGCAGTGCTGGATGACCGGACGCTTCGGCGACACCTGGCTGCCGACCCCCTACGAGAACGTCCTGCACTACTGCGACAACACCTCCTTCCGCCTGAGCCCGCTGTCCGGCGCAGCCCGCCCGGTGTCCTGCGGCAACATGCCCCTGCTGGAGCGCCCGCGGGCCTACGTGCACCTGCCCACCGCCTCGCTGCAGCTGGTCTACGACATGCGCCTGGAACTGCCCGGCAACCTGCGCCAGCTCAGCCTGCTGCACGCCGACGAATGCCTGGAGGAAGGTACCCTGATCGCCCGCATCGACCACGACAGCCCGGATCTCTACCTGCTGCCCTTCGACCAGAACCGGCGCCCGGCGGACGAGCTCTATACCCTGCAGCAGGGCTTCCTGCGCCCGGCCGACACCCGCGACCTGTGGCTGGCCGAAAGCTTCGCCCCGCAGGACGGCTGGGTGGTACGCGACGAACGGATCAGCTGGCGCGACTGGCAGGCCCTGTGGGATACCCCGGAGCAGGCTGCCGCCAAACCGGCTCCGCAGTGCAGCGGGGCGGCGGGCTGAGAGCAGAGGCGGTCTCGGACACGAGACCGCCGAAACGTTGCCGTCGGCGCATCGGCCACCCTGCGCGATGGCCTACCCCGGCAGCTCCCCGATCCCGATCCGCTACCCGCCGCTATTTCCGGCGGATCTTCTCGACGATGGCCGTGGTGGAGCTGTTCTCCACCAACCCCAGCACCCTCACCTCGCCGCCATGGGCACGGACGAAGTCGGCGCCGACCACCTGATCGACACCGTAGTCGCCGCCCTTAACCAATACGTCCGGCCGGATCTGCTCGAGCAGCCGCTCGGGGGTGTCCTCGGCGAAACTCACCACCCAGTCCACCGCGCCGAGCCCGGCGAGCACCGCCATGCGCCGGTCCACCGCATTGATCGGCCGGCCCGGCCCCTTCAGGCGGGTAACCGAGGCATCGTCGTTGACCGCCACGATCAGCCGGTCGCCCTGGGCGCGGGCCTGCTCCAGGTAAGTCACGTGGCCGGCATGGAGAATGTCGAAGCAGCCGTTGGTGAAGACGATCCTCTCGCCGTGGGCGCGGGCGTCCTCGATGGCCAGCAGCAGCTGCTCGAGGCCCAGCACGCCGCGCTCCGAGCCCTGCTCGCGCTGCACCGCGCGGCGCAGTTCGGGAGCGCTGATCGCCGCGGTGCCGAGCTTGCCGACCACGATACCGGCCGCCAGGTTGGCCAGCGCCACCGCCTGCGGCAGCTCCTCGCCGGCGGCCAGTGCCGCGGCCAGAGTGGAGATCACGGTGTCGCCGGCGCCGGTGACGTCGAATACCTCGCGGGCCCGCGCCGGTAGGTGCAACGCCGGATGGCCGGGGCGCAGCAGGGTCATGCCGTGCTCGCCGCGGGTCACCAGCAGCGCGCCGAGTTCGAGTTCGGCCATCAGCCGGGCGCCCCGCGCCACCAGCTCGGCCTCGTCGGCGCAGCGGCCGACGATGCTCTCGAATTCGGCCAGGTTCGGGGTGATCGCACTGGCGCCGCGGTAGATGGTGAAGTCCTTGCCCTTGGGATCGGCCAGCACCGGGATGCCCCGGTCGCGCGCCGCCCGGATCAGCACCTGGTGGTTCTTGAGCGCGCCCTTGCCGTAGTCGGAGAGCACCAGCACCCGGACCCCGTCGAGCAGGCCCTCGACCTCCGCGGCCAGGGCCGCGGCATCGGTGGCGAAGGGCTGCTCGAAATCCATCCGCAAGAGCTGCTGATGGCGGCTCAAGACCCTGAGCTTGACGATGGTCGGCTGGCTGGCGATGCGCTGGAAATGCACGTCCACGCCGGCCGACGCCAGGCTCTGGGCCAGGCTGTCGGCCGCCTCGTCGGCACCGGTCACCCCGACCAGGGTGGCCGAGCCGCCCAGCGCGGCGATGTTCAGCGCGACGTTGGCCGCGCCGCCCGGACGATCCTCCATCTGTTCGACCTTGACCACCGGCACCGGCGCCTCCGGGGAGATCCGCGTGGTGCAGCCATGCCAGTAGCGGTCGAGCATGACATCGCCGACCACCAGCACGGGGGAGCGATCGAAACGGGGCATGGACAGCTTCATGGGGTCTCCACGGGCGAGTGAAAATCGGCGGCGATCATAGCATGGAGGGGAATATAGCCAGCCTGAGCGGGGCCGTGCCAGGCGCATCCCGCCCCGGCCGCTACAGGCGCCGCACCCAGAACAGCTCGTGCCGCCGTACCGCCTTGCGGAAGAACTCGTCGTCCCCGGTAGCCGGCCAGCGGCGCCCGGCGAGGGCCTGCTGGATCAGCCGGCGCAGGCGCTTCTTCAGCGGCAGCGGCGCCTGCAGATCGTGCTGCATAGCCAGCGCCATCGCCTTGTCCAGACGGGTCCCGGCGTCCAGGGTCGGGCTCCACAGGCCGTCGGCCGGCAGCGGCTCGATGGCCGGCGGCAGGGCGATGCCCTCCCCGGCCGGGCCCATCGGCCAGCGGTCGTTGTCGTGCAGGTGGTTGGCGTAGAGCAGCAGGGCTTCGGGACGCCAGGCGCTGCCGGCAAGCGCCTCGGACAGGGCGCGGGTGGCGGCCACATGGTCGGCATGTGGGTCCAGCTCGGGATGCGGCACCACCACCACCTCGGGACGGACATGCTCGAGCAGCGCGCGCAGGTCGGCGACCAGGTTGTGCCAGGTGGGCGCCCCGTCGGCATCGCCGGGCAGCGCCAGCGGATTGAGCCGGCGCACACTGCGGATGTCGGTCTCGCCGGACTCCCGCGAGCCGAACGGCCGCTGCGGCTCGCCGGCCATCGCCGGCAGCTGCAGGCAGTAGTAGCCGAGCTGCACACAGCGATTCTGCGGCACGCCGCCCCACAGCGGCACCGCCAGGCTGTCCCAGCTGCGCAGACGCCCCTTGAGGCGCGCCGCGGCGGCCGGATCGAGGCCGAGGCGCCGGTAGTGCCCGGCCTCGATCTCGCCCTGGGTCAGGGTGACGATGGCGACGTCCCGCGCCCGGCTGTAGAGCCCGAAGGCCGCCAGTTCGGCATCGTCGGCATGGGGGGCGACGACCAGCAGGCGCCGCTCGGCATAGTCCGGGTTGGCCAGCGCATGCAGGGTGGCCGTGCCGGCCAGGGTGCAGAAGCGTCCGCGAAGGCGCAGGCGCCCGGTGCGCAGCGCCTCCTGCTGACCGGAGAGGTTCAGGTAGCGCCGCCCGTCCACGCCGCGCTCGAAATCCTGGCGGTCGTCGCCGATCCACACCTGCGGATCGAGCAGCCGTCCCAGCCAGCCGGCAGTGACGCGCAGCTCGAGGATCAGGGTTTCGGCCGCGCCGATCTCGCCCTCCACCCGCAGCCGGCCCTCTTCCAGGCGCGCCGGCAGGGCCAGGGCATCCGCCGGGAAGGCGTAGCGGTAATCGTCCTGCGGGCGGTAGAACAGATGGTCGGCGAACCAGGCCTCGTGGGCGACCCAGCCCAGCAGCAGCGCCAGCGGCACCAGCCACCCGGCGACCAGCAGGCCGAGCAGGAGCAGCGCCGCCAGGGCGACCAGCAGGAAGAGGCGCTTGTGCCGGCGATGGCGTTTCAGCAACTGCTGCTTGCGGGCGGTCATGGCGTCAGACCTGATAGACCGGCACCCGGTGGCACCAGAGATCCTTGTATTCGCGGTCGGCGCGGCCGAAGGAATAGCGCAGCTGCTTGTCCTTGGCCCGCGCCTCGGCCCAGGCGTCCTGGGTATTGACGAAGGTGAGCACGCTGCCGGGGGCCAGCTTGTCGCAGTCGGGGTCGAAACCGCCGTTGATGTACTCGTAGGAGACCCACCGGGGCGACTCGACCCGGTAGAGGATCTGGATCGCGATGGGCCGCTCGCCGAGAAACACCACCGAGCCGGCCATGAACGCCTCGAGCAGTGCGAAGACCTCGGCGAGCCGCGCCTTGCCCGGCACCTCGAACTGCCAGCGGCGCTCGAACAGTTCCGCGTAGATCGCGGCGCGCTCGACCGGCGTCAGCGCGCCGATCAGCTGCAGCCGGCCGCCGGCCTCCTGCAGCAGGCGCAGGTCGCGGCGCAGGTTGTAGCGGTAGCGGCCCTTGTAGTTCTCCGGCGGGCGGGCCATGGCCAGTTGATCGGGCTGCTCGCGCAGCGCCGCGATGCGCCCGTGGTTCAGCTCGGAGACATAGCTCATCCGCTGGCGCACCGGCACGCAGGCGTTCTCGGCGATCGGCAGGATCACCTCGGCGTTGCCCAGGTCGAACAGCCGGCGCTTGCCGGACTGCTTCAGCACCTCCTTCGAGAGCGCCAGATGGCGCCCCCAGCAGGGCACGGCGGCCAGCAGCTCGCCGCCCCGCTCCCAGCCCAGGTAGCGGACGGGCATTTCCGCCAGCGCGGAGAGCCGTTCGACGAAGTGGGGATGGGTCGCCACGCTGCCGCCATGGCGGCTCCAGGCCTCGGCATAGGCCGTCCGGTCGATGACGCGCCAACCGCGCTCGCGCCAGCCACGCAACCACTGCAGCATCAGGCGTCCCCTGTCACAGAAAGCATTTCATCGGTTTCCTTGAACTGTTTGGCATGCAGGCGCGCGTAGTAGCCGCCGAGCGCGAGCAGCTCGGCATGGGTGCCGCGCTCGACGATGCGTCCCTCGTCCATCACCAGGATCAGGTCGGCCCTCTCGATGGTCGACAGCCGATGGGCGATGACCAGCGTGGTGCGGCCTTGCATGACGCGGTCCAGGGCAGCCTGGATATGCCGCTCGGACTCGGTGTCGAGCGCCGAGGTGGCCTCGTCGAGGATCAGCAGCGGCGCGTCCTTGAGCAGTGCCCGGGCGATCGCCAGGCGCTGGCGCTGGCCGCCGGAGAGGGTCGCGCCGTTCTCGCCCACCTCGGTGTCGAAGCCCTGCGGCAGCTTGTCGACGAACTCCCGGGCGTAGGCGGCTTCGGCGGCCTGCTCGATGGCCTCGCGCGGCGCCCCGGCCAGATCGCCATAGGCGATGTTGCTGGCCACGCTGTCGTTGAACAGGGTCACCTGCTGGGTCACCAGGGCGATGTGCCGGCGCAGGTTGCGCAGGCTGTACGCCTCGATCGCGACGCCGTCGAGCAGGATCTGCCCGTCGCTGTGCGAATAGAAGCGCGGAATCAGGTTGGCCAGGGTCGACTTGCCGCTGCCCGAGCGCCCGACCAGGGCGACCATCTGCCCGGGCTCGATGGCAAAATCGATGTCGTCGAGCACCGGCCGGTTGCTGCCGGGATAGCGGAAGCTCAGGTGGCGCACCTCGAGACGGCCGCCGATCCGCTCGCGCTCGATGCCGCCCCGGTCGATTTCCTGCTCCTCGTCGAGCTGGGCGAAGATGCTGTCGGCCGCCGCCAGGCCCTTCTGGATGGTGGCGCTGACCTCGGACAGCTGGCGGATCGGCTTGGGCAGCATGCCGGCCGCGGTGATGTAGGCGATCAGGTCGCCCGCCGAGGCGTCGCCGCGCAGGTAGAGCACCATGTACATCAGCACGGCCATGCCGCTGTAGACGACCAGTTGCAGCAGCGGCGTGTAGACCGCCTGGGTGCGGGTCATGCGCAGGCTGCGGTTCATGTTCAGCGCGCTGGCCTTGTGAAAGCGCCTCCGCTCGTAGGCCTCGCCGCCGAAGCTGCGCACCACCCGATAGCCCTGGATGGTTTCCGAGGCGACATGGGTGACGTCGCCCATCGCGTCCTGGATCTTCCGGCTCTGCTTTCGAAAGCGCTTGCTGGCCGCGGTCACCATCAGCGCGATGATCGGCAGCAGTACCAGCAGCAGCAGGGTCAGCCGCCAGTTGCTGATGAGCAGGTAGACGAACAGAAAGGCGACGGTGAGCCCCTCGCGGATCACCACCTTGATCGCGTCGGTCGCCGCCCCCGTCACCATGGTCACGTTGTAGGTGATCCGGGAGATCAGGTGGCCCGAGTTGTGGGTATCGAAATAGCGGTTGGGCAGGGCCAGCAGGTTGTCGAACAGGGCGCAGCGCAGGTCGTGCACCACGCCCCGGGCGACCCTCGCCAGGTAGTAGTTGCCGAGAAACGAGCCTATGCCCTGGTAGAAGGCAATGAGTACAATCAGCAGCGGCACGCCATAGAGCAGCGGCACGCCCAGCAGCGCGGCGTTGCCCGGCCCTTCCAGGCCGTCCAGGAAGTACTTGAGCATTTCCGCCAGCATCGGCTGGCTCGAGGCGAACAGCAGGAACCCGGCGATGCTGAAGGCGAAAGCCCTCGTATAAGGCAGGACGTACCTCAGCAACCGCAGATAGACTTTCAGGCTGGGTTGCTGGACAGGGTTGGCCATACGGCGGGCCTCGAACATCGATTGAGGAACAGGATGCGGATTGTATCAGCGCAGGAGCTGGAAAAATGGCTGGGCAACGGCCAGGTCCTGGAAAAGGACGGACGCGGCCCCAAGGTCGTGGCCCTGGACGACGGCCGCTTTCTGAAAATCTTCCATACCCGCCGCCATCCCCTGCTCGCCCGCCTGCAACCCGCCGCCCAGCGCTTCTCCCGCAATGCCGGGCAGCTCGGGCAGCGCGGCATCCGCACGCCCCAAATCGTCGAGACCTTCTGGCTGGACCGCGCGGCGGGCCTGAGCGCCTGCCTCTACCACCCGCTGCCGGGCATCTCGGTGGAACAGCTGTACCGCCAGGCGCCGCAGCAGATCGCCGACCTGCTGCCGGCCCTGGCGGAGTTCATCCGCCACCTGCACGAACGGGGGATCTACTTCCGCTCTCTGCATCTGGGCAACATCATCCGGATGCCCGACGGCCAGTTCGGCCTGATCGACATCCTCGATCTGCGCTGCCGGCAGGGCGCACTCAGCGCCTGGCTGGTGCGGCGCAACCTCTGCCATCTACGCCACTACCTGGAGCGGCGCCAATTGACGGACTTCCCCCTCGACACGCTGTGCGAGCTCTATCGCCGGCCGGTCTGCGCCTCCGCACCCGGCAAGGCGAAATAGCGCCCGGGCGCCGCCCGACCCTGGCGGGGTTCAGGCCGCCCCGCTCGCGGAAGGCGGGCGCTGCACGCCCAGCAGGATGCCGACCGGGAACCAGAACACCACCCAGTAGGGGCTGGGGCGATGGAAGATGGCATAAATGTCCGAAACCATCGCCACCAGGGCGAACGCCAGCAACGCCAGCCCCAGCCGCGCCAAGGGTTCCGCCCGGCAGGTCCAGCCTTTCCACAAAAGGCTCGCCAGCAGTGCGACCAGCAGCAGAATGCCCGGCAGGCCGTACTCGAACCAGAACTGCAGGTAGAGGCTGTGGGCGTGCTTGACGCTCCACTGGGCGGGCGGCGGGAAAACGAACTCGAAATCCGCTCCGGCGCCGGCTCCCCACAGCCAGAACGTGGGCAGGCGCTCGCCCCAGTTCGCCCAGATCAGCTCGCGGTGGCTCAATCCCACCTGGCGCTCGTACTGGATTTCCGGCCAGAAGATCAGCAGCGCGGCCAGCAGCAGCAGGGTGCCGCTGCCCAGCAGGGTCTTCGCCTTGAGATTGGGAAACAGCAGGAGCATCACGACCACGCCCGCCGCCGTGGCAAACCAAGCCCCGCGGGAGAAGGTGAGCAGGATGTAGGCGAGCAGCCCCAGCATGCCCAGGACCAGCAGAGCGGCCTGCCAGGCGCGGACCGGAAGAGCGACCAGCAGTCCGGTCGCCAGCACCGCGAAAACCCCGTAGTACAGGCCGGCGACGATGGGATGGTCCAGATCCGCCAGACCGTTCCAGCCCAGCTCGCTCAAGCGTCCGGTCAAACGCAGCGCCTGATAGTCCAGCGGCTTGTCCAGCACGCCGAACTGGTAATACAGCGTCAGCCAGGCAAAGACCGCCGCCACGGTCACGGCGGCGACCAACAGTCCGGCGAAGACCCGCGGCTGCCTGACCAGGCTGGCCACGGCGAACACGTACAGGAGAACCAGGAGGACGATCTTGGACCAGTGGGAAGGCCCGCTGCTGGAGCCCGGGTTCAACCAGCCGCAGAGCAGGACCCAGGCGCACAGCCCGAGCAGGATGCCTCCCGACGGCTGGCGCCAGGTTGCCGCGGACAGGCGCCGGAACAGCAACAGCAGGAGCGCGGGAACGAACAGCGACAGATAGGTCTGGGTGGCATAGCGGCTGCCGTCGTTGTTGAACAGCAGGCCGGTCAATTGCACGACCAGGCCAGTCCCCAGCACATACGGCCAGGCATTGGAAAACCGCGACAGCGGGGCCAAGCGTTGAGTAGAAATCACGGCGACTCCCTTCGAAATCTTTTTCCTGCGCAGAGCGCACCCGAATCGCGATGCCTCGATGGCCTGCACAACCGCACGGCCCAACCGCGGCATTCGACTCACGGGAGAGCCGCCTCAGGGCGGGCGCGTATGATGCTACAAGGCCATCATCCTGTCATAACGGCAACCGCGGACTCTCGGGGCAATGGCTCGACGGCCCCCGGACAACGCGGGCTCTTTGCCGGCGCGCAGCGCCCAAGAGCCCGGCAAGAGGCTTATAGAATACATCCCCTCCCCCGGCAATTCGGCCGCCGGCCGCCTCACTCCGCGAGATATTTCCTGCGCAGGAACTTCCCGTACCAGACAAGCCCCTGCAGCCAGCGCCGCTGCCTGAACATGAGCCGGTACATGAATTTCGAATAAACGTAGAACTCCCTGGGCGTAAACCCGTCGTCCAGGTTGATTCCCGCCCAGGGCGAGCGCTTCTGATACTTGAGGAACAGCGACTTGGACTCGTGGGGATTCCAGGTGCGCCAGGGCTTCATCGGACCGATGAAATGGACGAACTTCGTATTCGACGGGACATCCATGGCGTCCTTGACCTTCTTCAGCCTGCCGGTCAGGCCGTACTGGTAGTTCCAGGTCCGGTCGATGAAGCGCACGCTGCCGTCGAGCACGATATTCAACGCGTCCTGGTCGAAATAGCCGAGATTCAGCACCGGGTCGGCGATCTTCTCCAGCGTCCGCTCGGATACCCCGGTGGCAATCCAGCGGGGAATGTTGATGTATAAAACGCCGGAATTGAAATAATCCCCCAGGGCCAGCCCCTTTTCCGCGAGCCTGGAGCACATGGCCGGCGCGTTGATATCGCGGATCACCGCCGCGGCGGTGTCGCCGACATCCATCTCCAGCAGCCTGGCCACATTGCCGACGCACAGAATGTCCGCATCGAGATAAAGCACGCGGTCGGTCACGCCCTGCAGGGCTTCCGGAATCAGCAAGCGGGTATAGGCGGCCTTCGAGATATAGGCGTGGCTCTTGCTGACATTCTGCTCGCGGATCTCGGCCAGATCCTCGATCGGATGGATATCGATGGGCCTTCTGAAATGGATTTCCAACTGCTCGAGGCGTTCGCGGTTGGCCTGCGAAATCTCGGCAATGAAGACATGGAAGACCAGATCCAGACCGGGATTGTTCTCGACGATCGAGGTGATGGTAACGCCCATCGGGTGCACGTAGTTCTCGTCCACGCCAAAGGCGATATGCAGGGTATCCCGGTCTTTCCCGACGGCACCGGACAATCCCTCTCTGGCCGCTTCGCCTCGAGAGGATCGCAGCCCCAGGGAAGGCCTGCTCGGGAGGGTCGCCCCCAAGAAAGGCATCGCTATTTTTCTAGACAAGATGAACAGCCCTCACGCCTGCATTCTGCGCGCAACTTCCTGCAAGTGCTCAGCACCGGCATCCTGCCAGCGTCCCGCTACACAGTACTCATTTTTCAGGTAATGCAGGAAGCTCCTGCGCAAGGCATCGTCGAGGGGCCAGTCGGGGAACTGTCGGGCGAGGCGCACCAGCTCGTCGGCCGAGTCCGCCTGCATGGTCACCCCTTCGATGCTGAAGAAGGCCTGGCCCAGGGTGACCACCGGCTTGCCCAGCAGGATGCTCTCCAGGCCCACGGTCGAGTTCAGGGTGACGACGAACTGGCTGCCCTCGATCAGCGCCTGGGTGCTGTTGCCGTTGGCGAACAGCAGACGTTCGTGGGTGCGCTGGTGCAGTTCGGGATAGGCGTCGCGACTGGACGGATGCTCCTTGAACACCACGGTCAGGCCCGTTTCGGCGACCAGCCGCTCGCCCAGGGCGAACAGCTGGCGCATGTCGCCGACCCAGGGCGAGAACAGGCGCACCTGGGAGTCCCGGTCCTCCTGGAAAGGGACGAACACGTAGCGCTCGGGCAGCACGACGGGCTCCAGCCCCGTATGGCGCGGCTTGCGCGGCACCAAGGTGACCGCACTGTGCGCCTCGTCCGGCCGGTCGGCCGCATAGCGCCGGTAGAAGGCGGCATCGCGCGGTACGGAATTGCGGAAATTGACCCCCTTCGGATCGAGGGTGGTGGTATTGGGCAGCAGGCCGTTCTCGAAGAAGAAGGTGCGGCATCCCGCCGGCAGCAGGGCCTGCAGCAACTGGCAGTAGCGGTGGGAACCGTTCCACATGACCACGGCCGTCGGCCGCTCGCGCTCCAGCAGCGCCTGGACGCTCAAGGCCATCCAGAGCAGCTCCAGACGCAGCAGCAGGCGATAGAGGAGCCCCTGATACTTGCGCTTGACGCGGCGCTCCTGGCACTTCTCCTCGACCAGGGTCGTCCAGTCGATGCGACCGGCGATCCTCGGCAGGTCCCAGGGCCGTGGCCAGGGAAGATCGCCCGGAACCGCCAGCCTACCCCGGAGGTCGGTCGCCTCCAGCAGGCGCTGGAAATAAATGCTCTGGTGCTTGGCCAGAGCCAGGAATAGAAAATGGCTCATGGTTAATCCGGCGCATCCTGCCCGGCCGGGCTGCCGGCGCAGGCGAACTGAAGAAAAAAGCGGCTGAAAGAAGGTTTTTCTAGTGCGTTCCCGGCAAGCGGCATTGCTCGACCCCCTCGGGCAGTTGCGCATCGGCCAGCAGCGCCTCGAGCAGGCGCCGGGTCGTCGCCAGGCCCTCCACCCCATGCACCAGATGATGCTGGATAAAGGCACGGGTCCTCTCGACGTACCGGGCATAATCCTGCTCGATGTCCAGCAAGCGCTGCCGAAGCCCTTCCTGACTGGTCACCCCCTCGCCGAAGAAGCGCTCCTGGCTAAAGATATCCTGCTCGCTGCCGAGGTTGCAGTAGACGATGGGCCGCTGCGCCAGGGCCGCCTCGATCACCGCATTGGACATGATGTTGACCGCCACGCTGGCCCGGCCGAGGGCTTCGGCCAGGCTGCTGCCGGCCGGCAGCACCTCGATGTTGGCATGCCGCCCGGCCGCCTCCCGCCAGAACGGCATCCTGCTGCGCGGGTGCGTCTTGACCAGCACCCGGTACTCCGGATGACTCGCGGCCCAGTCCCGCAGCAGCGCATAGGTGTGCAGGTAGCCGGCCTCCTTTTCCCGGTCGGGGCCGACGCCGAGAATCAGCAGGGTCCGTACGGCGCCGTCGGCCGGCGGCAGATCGTAGGCGCGGTCGATCAGGTGGGAGCCGGACAGCACCGCCTGGGTATCGCCGAAACGCAGCCGCCTGGCGCGCAAGGCGTCCAGCGAACTTCGGCCGAACAGGAAATAGTAGTCGTAGTCGGTCATGCTCAGGCGCCGGGAGTCCTCCAGCGTCGTGGCGTGGGCCAGCTGCACCAGCAGACGCCTGCGGCGAGCGAGCGAAAGGCGCAGGAACGGGCTGTACAGGCTGCCGTTCCGGTCGTTGAGCAGCACCTGCGGATCGTGCTGGGCGACCAGCCATTCGGCGTAGGCGGCATAGCCGAAATAGCGCAACGGCACCGGCTGCGGCGGCCGGGCCAGCAGGCGTCCGGCGATGACCGCCCGCGAATCCACCAGGGCGGTCTCCACCAGGCGGTGACCGGCGCCGCACAGGGCCTCGATCAGGGGCTTCTTGCGCTGCAGCGGGATCATCTTGGGTCCGCTGTGCAGCAGCAAGAAGGCGCAGGACTCGCCGCCCGGCGGGCGGGCCTTGGGAAGATACAGGTGCGCGCGGATGCCGAAGATCAGGTCCAGCAGCGCATCCCGACAGAAGCGCAGCGCCGCCCCCGGCCACGCATGACGCTCGCGCAGCAGTCGCCAGCGATAGCGGTCCAGCCTCCGGGCCTTGTGCAGCCATGCACCCTCGGGCGGCGGAACGCTCCGGACGCCCTCAGACATGCCCATCGCTCCGCCGCCAAGAGGCGACCATCGGCAGCGCCCGCCCGCACGGCCCGTCAGAGCGGGTCATACCCGTCCATCCCGTCCTTGACCACCAGGATGTCTTCCATGATCAGGTAGCGCAGGTCCGAGCCGTAGAACATGTTCAGCGCATCGGTCGGCGAGCAGACCATCGGCTCGCCACGACGGTTCAGCGAGGTATTGAGCGACACGCCGTTGCCGGTGAGGTTTTCCAGCTCCAGCATCAGGTCGTACCAGCGCGGGTTGTGGCGACGCTCGAGCACCTGGGCGCGCGAAGTGCCGTCCTCGTGGACCACTTCCGGCACGCGACCCTTCCACTCCTCGTTGACCTCGAAGGTGAAGGTCATGAACGGCGAAGGGTGGTCGACCTTGAGCATCTGCGGGGCGACGGTATCGAGCATCGACGGGCAGAACGGCCGCCAGCGCTCGCGGAACTTGATCTGCTCGTTGATCCGGTCGGCCACGCCGGCCGCGCTCGGGCAGCCGATGATCGAGCGCCCGCCGAGGGCGCGCGGGCCGAACTCCATGCGGCCCTGGAACCAGGCCACCGGATGGCCGTCGACCATGATCCGGGCGATGCGCCGCTCGACGTCGTCGATCCGCTTCCAGACGGGTTTCTGCGGGTGCCTGGCGCAGGCGGCGATGACGTCCTCGTTGCTGTAGCTCGGTCCGAGGTAGACGTGCTCCATCTTCTCCACCGGCACGCCGCGCCGGACCGAGACGTAGGCCGCGGCGCCCACCGCAGTGCCGGCGTCGCCGGAGGCCGGCTGGACGAACAGCTCCTTGACCTCCGGGCGGGCGATGATCTTCTGGTTGAGCTTGACGTTCAGCGCGCAGCCGCCGGAGAAGGCGATCCGCCCGGTCTCGCGGATGATGTCGCCGAGGTAGTGATCCATCATCTGCAGCGCCAGCTTCTCGAACAGCGCCTGCATGCTGGCAGCGTAGTGGATGTAGGGCTCGTCGGCGACGTCGCCCTCGCGCCTGGGTCCCAGCCACTCGACCAGCTTGGGCGAGAAGTAGTAGCCCTTGCCCTTGTCCTTGTAGCGACGGAAACCGATGACGTTGGCGTAGTCGGTGTTGATGGTCAGCTCGCCGTTCTCGAAGCGGGCCAGCCGCGAGAAGTCGTAGCGGGCGGCGTCGCCGTAGGGCGCCATGCCCATCACCTTGAACTCGCCGTCGAGCATCTCGAAACCGAGATACTCGGTGATCGCGCCGTACAGACCGCCGAGCGAATCCGGGTCGTAGAACTCCTTGATCTTGTGGATCTGCCCGCTCTCGCCCCAGCCGAAGAAGGTGGTGGCGTACTCGCCCTTGCCGTCGATGCCGAGGATCGCGGTCTTTTCCTGGAAGCCCGCGCAGTGGTAGGCGCTGGAGGCGTGGGCCAGGTGGTGCTCGACCGCCTCGATCCTGACCTTCTTCAGGTCGAAGCCGAGCTGCTGCAGGCACCACTGGATGCGCGTGCGGTAGCGCTGGTAGCGGCGATTGCCCGTCAGGATCGCGTCCAGCGCCCGGTCCGGGGCGTACCAGTAGCGCCTGGCGTAGTGCCAGCGGGCCTTGTCGAACAGGCTGATCGGCGCGAAGGGAATGGCCACCACGTCGACGTCGGAAGGCTTGATGCCGGCGAATTCCAGGCAGAACTTGGCCGACTCGTAGGGCATGCGGTTCTTCGCGTGCTTGTCGCGCACGAAGCGCTCTTCTTCGGCGGCCGCGACCAGCTTGCCGTCGATGTACAGGGCGGCGGAAGGATCGTGACTGAGGGCGCCGGACAGGCCGAGAATCGTCAGTGCCACAGGGTCTAGCCTCTTTACTCTTCAGTGGTGCGGGCATCCGCTGCCCGCGGTAAGCGTTGGTCGAGCAGCCGGTGCAACGCCGAGTCGGCCGGCCAGTTGCGCAAGAAGCGCGCACGGTCCTCGGCGAAGGCGCGCTCGAAGCGGGCGCCGCCGCGATGCTGCTCGAGCGCATCGAGGTCGATCAGCAGCCAGTGGCCATCCTGCCAGAGCAGGTTGTTGCCCTTGAGGTCGCCATGACTGATCCGCTCGCGCAGCAGGACGGCGAACAGCCGATCCAGCGCCAGCAGCTCTTCCTCCGGCGGCGCGCCGTCCAGGTACGGCTGGAAGCGCGCGAGTATATCCTGCCCGCCGCAGTACTCGGTAATCAGGTAGGCGCGCCCGCGCAACCCGCAGCAGCGTTGTTCGAGCACCGCCAGCGGGCGCGGCGTGGGGATGCCGAGAAAGGCCAGGCGGTTGCCCGCGACCCAGCTGTGCCAGCCGCGGCTGGGTCGCCAGAAGCGCCTGAGCCAGTGGCCGAACCCCTTGATGTTGTAGCGCTTGACGACCAGGGCCCGGCCGCACAGCGCGACCCGCGCCACGGTGGCGGCCCCACCGGTCTTGTAGATATGTCCCTGTCCGATGAACGTATCCGGGATGGCCAGGAGCGGGCGCAACAAGGCCTCGCTGTCGCGACGCAGCGCACACAGCCCCATGGCTCCGCGCTGCACGCTGAACAGCGTGCAGTCGCGGCCGAGCTTGGCGAGAAAGTCGCGCAGCCGCCAGCGGCGCACCCTGGCCACCTCCTCAAGCAGCGCCTCCAGCGGCAGGGCGTGCTCGCCGTTGGCCAGCAGGTAGTGCACCAGCAGCTCCTCGATGAAGGGCTCGAGCTGCGCCGGGAACTGGGCGAAGAAGGCCCCGAGGTTCTCCAGCGCCCGCTCGCGGGACAGCGGCTGGCCGGGCGTCTCCGCCTGCACCGCGCCGCCGTCGACCACCTGCAGCCGCCCGCCGTGGCGCAACAGGTTGTCCAGGTGCAGGTCGGCCTGCCACAGTCCCCTGGCATGCAGGCCGGCAATCGCGGCCAGGGCCTCGCCGAGCACCGCCTGCTGGCCGTCCGAGAGCAGCGGCTCGTGCTCCACGCGCTGCCAGGCGTCGGCCAGGCTGTGCGCGCCGTCCAGATAGTCGAACAGCAGCCAGCCGCCTTCGCCCTCGACCAGGCCCTCGGCGAGCAGCCGCGGGGTGGCCTGCTGCTGGCCGGCGAGCAGGTGCACGCCCTTCAGCTCGCGCTGGAAGTGCCGTGCCGCCTTGTCGCCGACCAGGAGCTTGGCCAGCACCCGCTGCCCGCGCCACTCGCCGCGGCCGACGTAGCGCTGCCCCGGCAGCACGCGCAGCAGGCTGTCCAGACGCAGGGTGGCCGGCCCGGCGGCATCGGCCAGTTCGACGAGCAGCGGCAGTTCCGGCTGGCGGCCGGCCTTTTCCAGCTGGCGCAGATTCATGAAAGACGCTCCTTTCCGGGCTGTCGCGTCGACAGCCCTCCATGCCCGGTGTCCGGCGCAACGGCGATGCGCTCGCTCATTCGCGCCCCTCGAAATACTTCAGGATCTGCCGGATGCGCACCTTGTCGCTGGCGTTCAGCCTGCTGCGCCGGCGGTACTGCAGGTAGAAACGCAGCCGCTGGGTGCGCGACAGCTGGTACTTGGCCACCTTGTCCAGACAGGCGAGGTCCTTGACGATCCGCCGGCGCAGCCAGTGCCCCCACCAGAAGCCACCCAGCGGGCAGTCGATGAAGAACAACCGGCCCTCCCCGTCGACCAGCAGGTTGCGCCACTTCAGGTCGTTGTGGACGAAGTGGTGGTCGTGCATGAGCCGGGTCGCCCGGGCCAACTGGCGGCTAACCCCGTCCACCCAGCGCGGATCGGCCAGGCACGGAGCGTTGTCCTTGGCCAGCCGGGCGAGATCCTGGGTGCCGGACAGCTCGCGGGTGATCAGCGCACCGCGCAGGAAGGCCCCGCCGCTGCGCTCCAGCCCCCAGGCCGCCAGGGGCGCAGTGGCAATGCCCCACGTGGCGAAGCGCCTGAGATTCTGCCACTCGGCCTTGACCCGCGGCCGCCCCAGGTAGCGGCGCAGCCCCTTGCCCGCCGAGCGGTAGCGCTTGACATAGTAGCGCTCGCCGGCGATCTCGACGCGGATCACGTCGGACAGCGGACTGCGGGACACCCGCTCGCCCTCCAGGGCGAAGACCGCGTCCAGGCTGGCAAAAGCCCGCGCCGCCGAGGGCTCTAGGTCGACGGCCAGTCGCCAGACGCTCATAGCGGATTGCCCTCCGCCGCCTTGCGCCGGAAGCGCGCCAGCAGGCGCCCGGCCTGGGCCTCCAGACGGGCGATCAGCCGGGCCTCCTCGCGCAGTATCCGGCGCAGCGGCTGGCGGAAATAGCCGCGCAGGAAACGCAGCTTGTCGCGGCGAGTCAGGCCGATGTCCAGCGCCGAGAAGTACAGCGCGGCCAGGTCCTTGTCGCGCCAGCGCCGCGGCGTGCGCACCCGGGTCTGCGCGCGGTGCAGGTCGATCAGCGACAGGCGCAGGCTGTCGGGCTCGATCGGCCGATCGGTGTGCAGCAGGAAGTGGCAGAGGTAGCAGTCGCGATGGTTCACCCCGGCACCATGCATGCCGGCGGTCAGCCGCGCCACCTCGGCGATCAGCGCGTGCTTCAGACGCGGCGCCGGCGGCCGGCTCGGCCAGTCGAGGCAGAAGTCCTCGAGGCTGACGGTCGGCGCCAGCTCCTCGGTGATCAGGAAGGAGTGCTGGCGCGCCGGGTTGTCGCCGCGCTCGCCGAAAGCCACCGCCCGCATGGTCGGCACCCCCGCCTCGGCGAGGCGCTCAAGCGCCGTCCACTCCTGGGCGGCGCCGAGCACCGGCGCCTTGGCGGTCAGCAGGTTCTTGAGGATCTCGCCCCAACCGATGCCGCGGTGGATCTTGACGAAATAGCCGCGCCCGTCCACCTCGGTACGCAGGGTGCGCCGGGCCTCCAGCTCGCGGTAGACCTGCCCCTGCAGGCGCTCGACCTCGGCGAAGGCGTCGTGCCCGGCCCAGAGGGACTTGAAGGGCTCGGAGAGAATCAGTCGCATCGATATACATCCCTGCAGGAGCCAGGCAAACCGCTCACGCGACCGGCTCCGCCAGGATCAGGTCGGCCGCCCGCTGCGGCATGGAGTAGAGGTCGGCGGTTTCGGCATAGGACAGGCCATTGCGCCGGCAGAGGGCGCGCCGGTCGTCGGCGGCGAGCAGGTCGGCGAGCATCCGGTTGAAGTGCTCCTGCTCGAAGGGGCTGGGCACCACCTGTCCGCAGCCCGCCTCGGCGACGTAGTGAGCATAGCCACAGACATCGGTGACCAGCACCGGCAGCCCGGCGACCAGCGCCTCGAGCAGCACGGTGCCGGTGTTCTCGTTGTAGGCCGGATGGATCAAGAGGTCGGCGCCGAGCAGAAAGCGCGGGATGTCGCTGCGCCCCTTGAAGATCTCGACCTGCCCGGACAGGCCGAGCGCCTTGACCTGCAGCAGGAAGGGCCGCGGGTCGTCCTGGCCGATGGCGATCAGCCGGGTGCGCGACCTCAGCGCGCCGGGCAGCGCGGCGAGCGCCTTGAGGCTGCGATCCAGGCCCTTGGTCTTGAAGCCGGAGCCGATCTGTACCAGCAGCAGCTCGTCGTCGGCCAGGCCGAACTCGCGGCGAAAGTCGGCGCGGATCTCGTCGGCGTTGGCCGGTGCGCGGCGGTCGGCGGCAATCCCCGGCGGCAGCAGGTGGAAGCGCCCGGCCGGAGTGCCGTAGTGCTTGACGAACAGCGGCTGCTGCACCTCGGAAATCATCAAAACCTGGGTCTTCGACTGCGGCGCGAACACCGCACGCTCGTAGTCGGCAAAGTGCCTGTAACGCCCCCACAGGCGGTAGAGCGGGTTGCGCAGGGTCTGCGCCTTGTCCTCGTAGCAGGGGTCGGCGGCGTAGTAGACGTCCAGCCCGGGCATCTTGTTGAAGCCGACCACCCGCTCCACCGGGCGGCGCGCCAGGTCGGCCTGCACCCAGGCGGTGAACTTCTCGTTGCGGCGATGGTTGAACAGCGCCTTGACCGGGGCGATCAGGATCTCGAAGCCCGCCGGAATCTCGCCCTCCCAGGACAGGCTGTAGACCCGGATGGCATGCCCGCGCTGCTGGCACTCCAGGGCGATGCGCAGGAAATCGCGCTGCAGCCCGCCGAAGGGAAAGTACTTATAAAGGATGAAAGCCAGCTGCATCAGGAAATCCTGTCGGCGAAAGCAGGGATCGGCGCCGGTCGCACGGACGCGACGGACGAAAGGGCCGGCCCGGTCAGCATCGGCCCGTCGCCTCGCTGAGCAGCGCCTGCAGCTCGCCGGCCACCCGCCGCGGGTCGAGGCGGCTGAAGCACACCGGCTGCTCGCGGCTCAGGTCCAGCCGGCGACGATCCTCCTCGGTCGGCCGGTAGCCGCAGGTCTCCTGCAGGCAGGGCACGCAGGCCGGGTAGTCGCTGCTCAGATGGCGCTGGCCGCGGCCATAGGCGCCGGTCAGGCGCGGATCGGTCGGGCCGTAGAGGGAAACGGTCGGCACGTCCAGCGCCGCCGCCAGGTGGCCGAGGCCAGTGTCCACCGCCACGCAGGCGCCGGCCCCAGCGAGAATCCCGGCGAGGCCGGCGAGGTTGGTCCTGGGCAGCACCTCGACCGCCGCCAGCCCCGCGGCGATGCGCTCGGCGCGGGCCTGCTCCGCCGCATTGCCCCAGGGCAGGCGCACCGCCCAGCCCTCGCCGGCCATGCGTTCGGCCAGCGCGCGCCAGTAGCTTTCCGGCCAGTGCTTGCTGGCCCAGGTGGTGCCGTGGAGGAACAGCAGGTAGGGCGCACCCGCCGGCGCGGCCAGGCGCTGGCGATCCAGGCCGTAGTCGCCGACCGTCGCCGGCAGCGGGTAGCCCAGCGCCTGGGCGAACAGCTGGCGCACCCGCTCCACCGCGTGCTGACCCCAAGGCACGGGATAGCGACGACCATAAAAGAGACTGGCCAGCGGCTCGCGCGCCGAGCGGCGGTCCAGCCCGGCCACCGGTGCGCCGCCGAAGCGGGTCAGCCAGGCGCTTTTCAGCAGGCCCTGGGCGTCGATCACCAGGTCGTAGCGGCTCGCCGCCAGGCTCTGCCGGAAACGCCGCCACTCGTCGCGGGTCGCGGCCTGCCGGAGGTTGCGGCGCCAGCGGCGGATGGCCACCGGGATCACCCGCTCCACCGCCGGGTGCCAGGCGGGAATCTCGGCGAAGCCCTCCTCCACCACCCAGTCGAAGCGGATGCCGGGCAGCGCCCGCGCCGCGTCGGTCAGCGCCGGCAGGGTGTGGACGACGTCGCCCAGCGAGGAGGTCTTGATCAGCAGTACGCGCACTCAGGGCTCCTGCGGCCGCGGGTCGGGCAAGGGGTCGCCGGCGAGACGCTGCAGGGCGTCCAGCACCGCCGGCGGCGCCAGCGCGCGCAGGCAGTCGTAGTGGCCGAAGCGGCAGGTGCGCTCGAAACAGGGACTGCAGTCCAGGCCCAGGCGGACGATTTCCACCTGCTCGGCCAGCGGCGGGGTGAACTGCGGCGAGGTGGAGCCGTACACCGCCACCAGCGGGCGGCCCAGCGCGGCGGCCACGTGCATCAGCCCGGAATCGTTGGAGACCACCGCGTCGGCACAGGACAACAGGTCGAGCGCCTCGGCCAGGCTGGTTTCCCCGGCCAGGTTGGCGGTCGCCTCGCGCAGCTCGGGAGCCAGGGCGGCGCGGATCGCCTCGCCGACCGGATGGTCGTTCTTCGAGCCGAACAGCCAGACCTGCCAGCCGGCGCGCAGCTTGGCCTCGGCCACCGCGGCGTAGTGCTCGGCCGGCCAGCGCTTGGCCTCGCCGAACTCGGCGCCGGGACAGAGCGCCAGCAGCGGCCGGCCGAGGCGCAGGCCGAACTTCTGCAACGCCGCCGCGCGGCTCTGCGGCTCGATGCGCAGGGCCGGCCGCGGATAGGGCTGCGGCAGTTCGGTGTCGGGCGCATAGGCGAGCGCCATGAAGCGCTCGATCATCAGCGGGTAGCGGTTCTTGTCCAGCCGACGGATGTCGTTGAGCAGGCCGAAGCGCATCTCGCCGCGCCAGCCGGTGCGCCTGGGGATGCCGGCGAAGAGCGGCACCAGCGCCGACTTCAGCGAATTGGGCAGCAGGATCGCCTGGTCGTACTGGCCGCGCAGGCCCCGGGCGACCCGCCAGCGGGTGGCCAGGTCGAGCACCCCGTGACCGAGCGGAAGGCTCAGCGCGCGGCGCACCTCGGGCATGCGCTCGAGGATCGGCCGGCTCCACTCGGGTGCCAGCACGTCGATGGCGCAATCGGGATGGCGCTGCTTCAGGCAGACCAACAGGGTCTGCGCCATCACCATGTCGCCGACCCAGCTGGGACCGATGATCAGGATATTCATAGGGGTTCGTCTGGTCGTAGGGCGGGTTAGCTGCGTAGCAGCGTAACCCGCCATGGATGCCTCGGGCATCCGCTGGTCGATCTGCCGATTGCCGGCCCTGCGGACCGAATGGCGGGTTACGGCCTGCGGCCTAACCCGCCCTACGCCCAACCCACCCTACATCGTGCTTACTTGACCAGGGTGCGCCACTCGGGGTGGGCGTCGGTCTTGCCGGTGACCAGGTCGAAGTAGGCGCGCTGCAGCTTCTCGCTGACCGGGCCGCGGCGGCCGATGCCGATCTGCCGGCCGTCCACTTCGCGGATCGGCGTGACCTCGGCGGCGGTGCCGGTGAAGAAGGCCTCGTCGGCGATGTACACCTCGTCGCGGGTGATGCGCTTCTCGACGATCTCGATGCCCATCTCGCGCGCCAGGGTCAGCACGGTGTTGCGGGTGATGCCGTTCAGGCAGGCAGTGACTTCCGGGGTGTAGATCACGCCGTCCTTGACGATGAAGATGTTCTCCCCCGAACCCTCGGCCACGTAGCCTTCCGGATCGAGCAGCAGGGCCTCGTCGGCGCCGCCGGAGATCGCCTCCTGCAGGGCCAGCATGGAGTTGACGTAGGCGCCGCTGGACTTGGCGCGGGTCATGGTGATGTTCACGTGGTGGCGGGTGAAGGAGCTGGTGCGGATCTTGATGCCCTGCTCCAGCGCGTCCTCGCCCATGTAGGCGCCCCAGTGCCAGGCGGCGACGATCACGTGGACCTTCAGGCCGCTGGCGCGCAGGCCCATGCCTTCCGAGCCGTAGAAGGCCAGCGGGCGGATGTAGGCGCTGTCCAGCTTGTTCTCGCGCACCGCGGCGCGGGTCGCCTCGTTGATCTCGTCCTTGGTGTAGGGGATCTTCATGCCCATGATGTGCGCCGAGTCGAACAGGCGGTCGGTGTGCGCCTGCAGGCGGAAGACCGCCGTGCCCTGCGGGGTGTTGTAGGCACGCACGCCTTCGAACACGCCCATCCCGTAGTGCAGGCTGTGGGTCAGCACATGGGTGGTCGCGTCGCGCCACTGCACCAGTTCGCCGTCGTACCAGATCACACCATCACGGTCGGCCATCGACATAATTAGCCTGCTCCTCAAGAATTCGATACGTAATTCACATCCAGACCGGGCGGCGCGCTGCGCCACCCCCTTCGGCAGGCCCCCCGCAGGCGCCCCGCTCAGCTCAACCCCAGTTCCCGCCAGATCCGCATCACCGCACGACGTTCGTCCCGGAACTGATCGCCGCCCACCACGCCCGGCTGCTTCTGCAGGGCCAGGCGGTGGGCGGCGGCGCGATAGGCCTTGTAGGCTTCCTGCAGCAGGCGAACCTCGTCGCACGGCAGCAGGCCGGCCTGCGCGAGGCCGTCCAGAATCCGGATGTTGTCGGTGTAACGCAACAGCTCGGGATGCTGGTGCGACCAGGCGAGGGCCGCATATTGCACCATAAATTCGATATCGACGATACCGCCGGCGTCCTGCTTGAGGTTGAAGGGGAGCGCCGCCTCGAAGGCGTTCTCCGCCGTGCCGGCGGCCGTGCTCGCGGTGCCGAGGTTGGCGCGCATCTTCGCGCGCATCTCGCCGACCTCGCGGCGCAGGCTGTCCAGCTCGCGCGGGCGGGCCAGCACCTGGGCGCGCACCTGGGCGAAGGCGGCGGCCAGCCGCGGGCTGCCGACCAGCACCCGGGCGCGCACCAGCGCCTGGTGCTCCCAGGTCCAGGCTTCATGCTCCTGGTAGCGCTGGAAGGCGCCGAGCGAGCTGACCAAAAGCCCTGCGTTGCCGCTCGGGCGCAGGCGCATGTCCACCTCGTAGAGCTGCCCGGACGGCGTCTGCGCGGTGAGCAGGTGGACGATGCGCTGGCCCAGGCGGGTGAAGAACTGCGCGCCGTCGATCGGCTTGGCGCCGTCGGTCTCGGCCTGCGGGTCGCCGTCGTGGATGAACACCAGGTCCAGGTCCGAGCCGTGGCCCAGCTCGATGCCGCCGACCTTGCCGTAGCCGACGATGATGAAGTCCAGGTCGCAGGGGCTGCCGTCGCCGCGCCTGGGGTTGCCGTGACGGACGACCATCTGCCGCCAGGCGAGCGTGAGCACCTGGTCGAGGATCGCCTCGGCCAGCCAGGTCAGGTAGTCGCTGACCTTCATCAAGGGCAGGGTGCCGGCGATTTCCGAGGCGGCGACGCGCAACCGGTGAGCCAGCTTGAAGTGGCGCAGCGCTTCCATCTGCTGTTCCAGGTCGTCCTCGGGGATGCGCAGCAGCAGCGCGTTCAGCTCAGCGGCCAGCTCCGCCTCCTGCGGCGGGCTGTACAGGCGCTCCTCGTTGAGCAGCTGGTCGAGCAGCTGGGGAAAGCGGGCGATCTGCCCGGCGACCAGCGGACTGGCGGCGCAGAGGCTGAGCAGGCGCTGCAGGGCACCGGGATTTTCGGTGAGCAGCACCAGGTAGGCGGAACGCCGCGCCACCGCCTCGACCAGCGGCAGCACCCGCTCCAGCACCAGATCGGGGTCGTCCTGCTCCGCCGCCTGGGCCAGCAGTTGCGGAATGAAGGCATCCAGCCGCTCGCGGCCGAGGCGCTGCATGCTACGTACCTGGCTGCCGCCGCGCAGCGCCGCGAGGCGCTGGCAGACCTGTTGCGGATCGGCGAAGCCGGCCTCGGCGAGCTGCCGGCAGGCCGCGGCCTCGTCCCCGGCGCTCTCCCACAAGGGCAGCCAGCGGGTGTCGACCGGCCGCTCGTCGGGCGCCTCGTCCTCGCCGGGCGCGGCGATCACCTGGCGAAAATGCCAGTCGACCCGCTCGCGCCAGTGCGCCAGCCGCTCGAGGAACGCCTCCCAGTCGGCGCAGCCGAGCAGGCAGGCGACCCGCGCGCGGTCGAGTTCGTTGTCCGGGAGCATCTGCGTCTGGCGGTCGGCGATGGCCTGCAGGGCATGCTCGGTGTAGCGCAGGAACTCGTAGCCCTCGCGCAGCTCGGCCACCACCGCCGGCGGCAGGTAGCCCTGCCCCTCGAGGGTGGTCAGCACCGTCAGCAGCGGCCTTTGCTGCAGGCTGCGGTCACGGCCGCCGTGGATCAGCTGGAACACCTGGGCGACGAATTCCACCTCGCGGATGCCCCCGGCGCCCAGCTTGACGTTGTCCGCCATGCCCTTGCGGCGCACCTCCTGGCGGATCAGCTGCTTCATGTCGCGCAGCGCCTCGATCGCGGAGAAGTCCAGGTAGCGCCGGTAGACGAACGGCCGCAGCAGCTCCAGCAGGCGGGCTCCGGCCTCGCGGTCGCCGCCGACCACCCGCGCCTTGATCATCGCGTAGCGTTCCCAGTCGCGCCCCTGGTCCTGGTAGTACTGCTCCATGGCGCTGAAGCTGTAGACCAGCGGCCCGCTGGAGCCGTAGGGACGCAGGCGCATGTCGACACGGAAGGCCTGGCCGTCCACGGTGATGGCATCCAGCGCCTTGATCAGCTTCTGGCCGAGGCGGACGAAGAACTCCTGGTTGTCCAGGGTGCGCTTGCCCCCCGCGGTCTCGCCGCCCTCCGAGTAGGCGAAGATCAGGTCGATGTCCGAGGAGAGGTTCAGCTCGCCGGCGCCCAGCTTGCCCATGCCGAGCACCACCAGTTGCTGCGGCTGGCCGGAGCGGCGCCCGAGCGGCGTGCCGGACTGCGCGCAGAGCCGTTCGTGCAACCAGCGGCAGGCCTGGTCGATGCAGGTATCGGCGAGTTCGGAGAGGTCGCGGCAGGTCTCGACCAGATCCGCCTGGCGCGTGATGTCGCGCCAGACGATGCGCAGCTGCTGGCGATTGCGGAAACGCCGCAGCCGCCGGCCCAGCTCCTCCTCGTCCGCGCAGTCGGCGAGCAGCGCCGTCAGTTCCGCGCGCAGCTCGTCCGGCGCCAGGGAGCGCTCCAGGGTGCCGCCGTCGGCCAGCCGCAGGAGCATCGAGGGATCGCGCAGCGCCTGCTCGGCGACGAACTCGCTGTTCGCGCAGACCCGCGCGAAGGCCGCGCGGCGCGCTTCGGGCCAGCTGGAAAAGGCTTGCGCGGGGGCTTCGCCGAGCGCGCCGACGGCGTGCTCGAACGCCTCCAGGGCGCGGCTGGCCAGGGTTTCCAGCGCGGCAGGCAGGGCGACCAGCAGGGGTAGGGTCATGTATCTGTCCTGTTTCGACGGCACCCGTCCGGTGTCGGCTCCAAGCCCAGCGAAGAAGTGGATTTTACAAAATTCCTGGGAGGGGGGCTGAAAGCGCCATTGTTTTGTAGTAAAACTACAAGACAGTCGGATCACCCGCCGACCCACTAAAAACAATCCCGCTACCGCCCATAAGGCCGGCAGCGCATCCAGGCTCCCGACTCAAGGAAGCCTTCCGCTATGGAGCAAGACATGCCAGACATGCAAGACCTTGACCCCATCGAAACTCAGGAGTGGCTGGACGCCCTCGAGTCCGTCCTCGATCACGAAGGCGAAGACCGGGCCCACTATCTGCTGACCCGGATGGGCGAACTGGCCACCCGTACGGGCACCCAGCTGCCCTACGCGATCACCACGCCCTACCGCAACACCATTCCGGTGACCCACGAAGCGCCCATGCCTGGCGACCTGTTCATGGAACGCCGCATCCGCTCCCTGGTGCGCTGGAATGCTCTGGCCACTGTCATGCGGGCGAACAAGAAGGACCCGGACCTGGGCGGCCACATCTCCAGCTTCGCCTCCAGCGCCACCCTCTACGACGTCGGTTTCAACTATTTCTTCCAGGCCCCCACCGCGGAACACGGCGGCGACCTGATCTACTTCCAGGGCCACGCCTCCCCCGGCGTCTACGCCCGCGCCTTCCTCGAAGGCCGCCTGAGCGAAGATCAGCTGCAGAACTACCGGCAGGAAGTCGACGGCAACGGCCTGTCCTCCTACCCGCACCCGCACCTGATGCCGGACTTCTGGCAGTTCCCCACCGTTTCCATGGGCCTGGGTCCGATCCAGGCGATCTACCAGGCGCGCTTCATGAAGTACCTGGAAGACCGCGGCTTCATCACCCCCGGCAAGCAGAAAGTCTGGTGCTTCATGGGCGACGGCGAGTGCGACGAGCCGGAATCCCTCGGCGCCATCGCCCTGGCCGGCCGCGAGAAGCTGGACAACCTGATCTTCGTCATCAACTGCAACCTGCAGCGCCTCGACGGCCCGGTGCGCGGTAACGGCAAGATCATCCAGGAACTCGAAGGCGTGTTCCGCGGCGCCCAGTGGAACGTCAACAAGGTGGTCTGGGGCCGCTTCTGGGACCCGCTGTTCGCCAAGGACCATGCCGGCCTGCTGCAGCAGCGCATGGACGAGGTGGTCGACGGCGACTACCAGAACTACAAAGCCAAAGACGGTGCCTTCGTCCGCGAACACTTCTTCGGCGCTCGTCCCGAGCTGCGGGAGATGGTCAAGGAGATGTCCGACGAGGACATCTGGAAACTCAATCGCGGCGGCCACGACCCCTACAAGGTCTATGCCGCCTATCACCAGGCGGTCAACCACAAGGGCCAGCCGAGCGTGATCCTCGCCAAGACCATCAAGGGCTACGGTACCGGAGCCGGCGAGGCGAAGAACATCGCCCACAACGTGAAGAAGATGGATGTCGAGAGCCTCAAGCTCTTCCGCGACAAGTTCGACATCCCGCTCAAGGACGAGGAGCTGGAAACCCTGCCGTTCTACCGGCCGGACGAGAGCAGCCCGGAGATGAAGTACCTGCGCAGCCGCCGCGAGGCCCTGGGCGGCTTCGTCCCGCAGCGCCGCAGCAAGAGCATCAGCATCCCGACCCCGCCGCTGGACACCCTCAAGGCGATCCTCGACGGCACCGGCGACCGCGAAATCTCCACCACCATGGCCTTCGTGCGAATTCTCGCGCAGCTGGTCAAGGACAAGGAGCTGGGCTCGCGCATCGTGCCGATCATCCCCGACGAAGCGCGTACCTTCGGCATGGAAGGCATGTTCCGCCAGCTCGGCATCTACTCCTCGGTCGGCCAGCTCTACGAGCCGGTGGACAAGGACCAGGTGATGTTCTACCGCGAGGACAAGAAGGGCCAGATCCTCGAGGAAGGCATCAACGAGGCCGGCGCCATGTCCAGCTGGATCGCCGCGGCGACCTCGTATAGCAACCACAACCAGCCGATGCTGCCGTTCTACGTGTTCTACTCGATGTTCGGCTTCCAGCGCATCGGCGACCTGGCCTGGGCGGCCGGCGACAGCCAGGCGCGCGGCTTCCTGATCGGCGGTACCGCCGGACGCACCACGCTCAACGGCGAAGGCCTGCAGCACGAGGACGGTCACAGCCACATCATGGCCTCGACCATCCCCAACTGCCGCACCTACGATCCGACCTATGCCTACGAGATGGCGGTGATCATCCGCGACGGCATCCGCCAGATGACCGAAGAGCAGCAGAACGTCTTCTACTACATCACCGCGATGAACGAGGCCTACACCCAGCCGGCCATGCCGGCAGGCGTCGAGGAAGGCATCGTCAAGGGCATGTACCTGCTGGAAGAGGACAAGCGCGACGCCGCGCACCACGTCCAGCTGCTCGGCTGCGGCACCATCCTGCGCGAAGTGCGCGAAGCGGCGAAGATCCTCCGCGAGGACTACAACATCGCCGCCGACGTGTGGAGCGTGACCAGCTTCAACGAGCTGCGCCGCGACGGCCTGGCCGTGGAGCGCCGCAACCGCCTGCACCCGGGACAGAAGCCGGAGCAGACCTACGTCGAGCAGTGCCTGACCGGCCGCAAGGGCCCGGTGGTGGCCTCCAGCGACTACATGAAGCTGTTCGCCGACCAGATCCGCCAGTGGGTTCCGAGCAAGGAATACAAGGTGCTCGGCACCGACGGCTTCGGCCGTAGCGACAGCCGCAAGAAGCTGCGCCACTTCTTCGAGGTGGACCGCTACTGGGTGGTGCTGGCCGCGCTGGAAGCGCTGGCCGATCGCGGCGACATCGAAGCCAAGGTGGTGGCCGAAGCCATCGCCAAGTTCGGCATCGATCCCGACAAGCGCAACCCCCTGGACTGCTGAGGAGAGCTATCGTGAGCGAAATCATCCGCGTACCCGATATCGGCGGCGATGGGGAAGTCATCGAAGTGCTGGTCAAGGCCGGCGATAGCATCGCGGTCGAGCAGGGCCTGGTGGTGCTGGAATCCGCCAAGGCCAGCATGGAAGTCCCCAGTCCCAAGGCCGGGGTGGTGAAGAGCGTAACCGTCAAACTGGGCGACAAGCTCAAGGAAGGCGACGCGATCATCGAACTCGAGCTCGCTGCAGGCGCTGCCGCGCCGGCACCGGCCGCCGCACCCGCCGCACCGGCACCGGTCGCCGAGGCACCCGCCCCGGCGGCTGCGGCCCCCGCGCCGGCCGCAGCCGCCGCCACGAGCCAGGAGATTCGGGTTCCCGACATCGGCTCGGCCGGCAAGGCGAAGATCATCGAGGTGCTGGTCAAGGCCGGCGATCAGGTCCAGGCCGAGCAGTCGCTGATCGTCCTGGAGTCCGACAAGGCCAGCATGGAGATCCCCTCCCCGGCCGCCGGCCTGGTGGAGAGCGTCTCCATCGCGCTGAACGACGAAGTCGGCACCGGCGATCTGATCCTGGTCCTGCGCAGCGCCGGCGGTGCAGCGGCTCCGGCTCCGGCCGCAGCGGCGCCCGCCCCCGCGGCAGCCCCAGCCCAGCCGGCCGTCGCACCTGCCGCTCCGGCAGCTGCTGCTGCCCCGGCCGCGGCGCCGGTCGGCGCACCGACCCGCAACGGTGCCAAGGTGCATGCCGGTCCGGCCGTGCGCCAGCTGGCCCGCGAGTTCGGCGTCGAGCTGGCGGCGGTGACTGCCAGCGGCCCGCGCGGTCGCGTCCTCAAGGAGGACGTGCAGGTCTACGTCAAGGCGATGATGCAGAAGGCCAAGGAGGCGCCGGCTGCCGGTGCCACCGGCGGCGCCGGCATCCCGCCGATTCCGCCGGTCGACTTCGCCAAGTACGGCGAGGTGGAAGAGCTGCCGATGACCCGCCTGATGCAGGTCGGCGCCGCCAACCTGCACCGCAGCTGGCTGAACGTGCCGCACGTGACCCAGTTCGACTCGGCCGACATCACCGACCTGGAAGCCTTCCGCGTCGCGCAGAAGGCCGTCGCCGAGAAGGCCGGGGTCAAGCTGACCGTGCTGCCGCTGCTGCTCAAGGCCTGCGCCTACCTGCTCAGGGAGCTGCCGGAGTTCAACAGCTCCCTGGCCCCGGGCGGCCAGGCGGTGATCCGCAAGAAGTACGTGCACATCGGCTTCGCCGTGGACACCCCGGACGGCCTGCTGGTCCCGGTGATCCGCAACGTCGACCAGAAGAGCCTGCTGCAGCTGGCCGCCGAGACCGCCGAACTGGCGGAGAAGGCGCGCAGCAAGAAGCTCGGCGCCGACGCCATGCAGGGTGCCTGCTTCACCATCTCCAGCCTCGGCCACATTGGCGGCACCGGCTTCACGCCGATCGTCAATGCGCCGGAAGTGGCGATCCTCGGCGTGTCCAAGGCCACGATGCAGCCGGTGTGGGACGGCAAGGCCTTCCAGCCGCGCCTGATGCTGCCGCTGTCGCTGTCCTACGACCACCGGGTGATCAACGGCGCCGCCGCGGCGCGTTTCACCAAGCGCCTCAGCGACGTGCTGGCGGATATCCGCTCGATGCTGCTGTGAGCTTCCCTTAAAGAGCGCGCCCGTCACGCTCTTTAATCTTCGGCCCCGCCCTTGTGGCGGGGCTTTTTTATGCGTCCTTTTCGAAGGCCACAGGCATGCCCCGGACGATACCCGCCCGGTCCTACCGGAAAGCCTGCGCCACCTACCTGCAGGCAGGTCTTGCCGTAGCTAGGAAGTGCGCGGCGCAACCCAGCCGATGCAGGTACGGGAGGCATGGTGTATAACGTCCCGAAACGGTCATCTTGACCGCGAAAGCCGCGAACTAGACAGGGAGAGCGGGCATGGCAGGAATGTTATACGCCACGCCCGTTCGGGGAGTTATGCACCAGTTGGTGTCTAATAGTAGTTATACAGACATGCTAAGCAAGGTGATCACATGAAAGTCACAGCACTGACGCTTCTAATTCTGCAAATCAACAGCCTGATTGATTCAGGAAAATATAACGACATCACTATTTCTGAAGTACATGAAGCCATTGAATCTCAAGGGCTCCTGCGCTTCATCAAAAAAGATGCGTCTCGGATATAGATCTAAGCATTCACCTAGATAGTACTGCTTATGGCAATTTTGAAAAATTCTATGAAGAGCGAATCAATCAAATTTATGGCGGCTATGCCGGAGATGAGGGTCGTAAATGGGGCGTTAAAAATCTCGGTCTCTGCCTTGTTCTCGCATGGACAAACGAAATCATACAATGGGGCGAAGGCCTTGAGCTCTCTAATTGAGGTTAGTTCGTATAACAATGCGCTCAAATCGCTCACTTCGTTCGCTGGGACGGGCTAAAGCCCGCCCCTTAGCTTAATCGTTAGGTATCACATGCTAAACCGTTACCCAGACCAAACTCGCTCACGAAGAGGCTTCGCATTAGCTGGGGCCATCTTCTTTGCTTTCGGCTTGTTCATGGCGCTAGTCGGGTCTGAAATCGGAGTATTTATCGGCGCTCTTTTTGGTTTCGCATTGCTGCTACCATCCGTTTTTTTGGGAGAAGTAGGTTTTCGAAAATTTGAAAGAATTCTTTCAAAAATCGCTTTATTTGGGAGCCTGTCGTGAAACCTAACTATGCGCTCAACACCGTTCGCTTCGCTCACTGGACTCGCAAAAGCTGCGCTTTTGCTCGCCTGTTAGCTTAATTGTTATGTTTCAAGGAGGAATCATGGAGCTGCAACTAAAAAGAAATGAGTTAATTGCATGGCTTAAGACTGTTGCCGGCGCGACAGTCTTATCAATCTCCTTGGCGGGCCAGCTAGCCGAATTACAAACAAACATATCTTCGCCATACCGTTTAGCTACGGCGCTTGAGCAAAAGGTTGACTTCCTTGATGACGGGCCATATCTCGTAAAATATGAGCAAGCCCAAGACGATGATGAGCAAGCTCTTCCCTATACAACATTTGCCATGGCAATGACATTCAAGGCCGAGCTAGCAAATCACCCAGGTAAGTTTGTAGGGGGCTACGACGCTTTAATTGCCGCAGCATCCGGATATGAATACTTAGCAAAAGTAAGCAAGGAATCATACGGCCTTGTAGGCCACCTGCTAATCTCACTTCCTCAAGCCCCTGACGAGCTAGCGGCACTCAAAGAGGTGCTAGCAGCAACCAGCGTCGTGTACGCATTCCCTGATGGCACCGGCACACTCAATTTGGGGAATGTAAAAATGGGCAACGGAATATACAGTTGAAACATAACAAGTCGCTCAACACCGTTCGCTTCGCTCACTGGACTCGCAAAAGCTGTGCTTTTGCTCGCCTGTTAGCTTAATCGTTAACTGGCTTAATCAACTCCACAGTTAAAATTGCATAAAGAGACTAAATGATGGCAACGGATTACAACGAAGGTTTAGAAGAACTTGAAAGCGAAGAGCTTGATTTGGAGTCAACACCTGCCACATACGAGGTAATTACATACCCGGCTGACTTTACATTAGAAGGATTGGTGTCTAAGTATCGCAAAGGTTCGATGACAGTTCCCGGCTTTCAAAGAAATTATGTATGGAACATTAAGCAAGCGAGCCGGTTAATTGAATCATTCCTTCTTGGTTTGCCTGTTCCCGCAATATTTTTGTTTACTGACGAGGTCAATAACGAGCAACTCGTCATTGACGGCCAGCAACGACTAATGTCTGTTGTTTATTTCTTTGATGGTTACTTTGGAGAAGCAGACAAAGGCGGCCGTAAAAAAGTATTCAGGCTAACAGGATTGAATGAAAACAGTCCATACCATAATAAAACGTATGCTGAACTTGAAGATTCCAATCAAGCTGCATTTAACAAGTTGAATGATAGTGTTCTGCGTGCGTTTGTAGTCAAGCAAATAACCCCAAATGGCAATACAAGTGTTTATCATATTTTTGAGAGGTTAAACACAGGGGGGACACAGCTAGTAGGCCAAGAAATACGAAATTGTGTTTATCATGGAGAGTTCAACGATTTGCTCTGCGATTTAAATAAGTATGAAAATTGGCGGAGGATATTTGGCAATAGTTATCCGCACAAGAGGCAGAAGGACGTCGAGTTAATACTTAGATTCTTTGCTTTCTACGAGAATGGCGATAACTATGAGAGGCCAATTAAAGACTTCATGTCAAATTTTATGCGAGAGAATCAGCATATGGATATAGAAAAGCAGGAGAGATTCAAATTGCTTTTCAAGAGCACCTGTGACCAAGTAGTAGCGCTCCTTGGGGAAAAGCCCTTTCATATATGGTCAGGCCTGAATGTTGCTGTGTTTGACTCTACCTTGACAGCTTTAGCAAAGAATGGATTCCCAGATGATCTAAAAGCCAGGTTTGACAAGCTCAAGAAAGACGACGCCTTTGTGAAAGGTGTTCGCGGAGCAACGGCAGACGAGTCGATCGTTGAGCTAAGAATGAGCCTTGCAAGGCAGTACTTAATCCGATGAGCTTTTATCAAAGAATCGACAATGCCATTGAAACATGCAGGCAGCATGTGAGCCACCTTGACCCTACCAATTTAAAAGACAAGGAATTGGAGACATATTTGGTGGCTGGGCTGGTAGTGCTGATAGTCTCTGAGTATGAAGAATACTTAGAGTCTGTCTTCTCAAAAAGGGCAGATCTTTGTGGTGACGAGCATGCAGCTAATTACATAAAGAAAACCTTGTCTCAGAAATTCAGAAGCCCAGATCTATCGAAGATAAACGAAACACTGAGCAGATTTGATGGGACCTACAAAGTTTCCTTCTTAAATAACATAGAAAATTCTCCAGAACATGCGGCGTGGGACTCGTTAATGAAGGCACGTCACGCAGTTGTTCATAAAAAGGGGAGTCTTAACCTGACTTTTGGTGAGCTGTGTCAGAAATACCCGTTAACTAAAGCTGTAATATCCAATATAGAGAGTGTGCTGGGTGTCGCCAGTTAACAAGGCATTGCAGCGGATAAGCCGCTGAATGCGACGTTAGGCGGTATTGTTTTTTTGAGTTTTTGATCGTGCCCACGCTCCTGCGTGGGCACGTTGCAGGGGACGCTTCGGCGCCTCTGGGGCGCAGGTTATGTTTTCCCGACGCCAGTCCGGTGCTAAAACTGGGCCGGCGTCAAAAGCCCCCACGACCACCGCGACGCCCGTCGCCCTCCCAGGAGAACCCCCATGGTGCTGCGCTCGCAGATTCTCGCCCACAAGCTGGCCTTGCCCGACCCCGCCCAGGCGCTGCCCGGACGCGCCGAGGCCATGCCGGTGCCGGCGGCCCACCACGTCAACGGCCACCCCCTGAAACCGCCCTTCCCGGCCGGACTGCAGCAGGCGCTGTTCGGTCTCGGCTGCTTCTGGGGTGCCGAACGGCGCTTCTGGCAGCAACCCGGGGTATGGAGCACCGCGGTGGGCTATGCCGGCGGCCTCACGCCGAACCCGACCTACGAGGAAGTCTGCTCCGGCCTGACCGGGCACACCGAGGTGGTGCTGGTGGTGTTCGATCCGCAGGAGACCGATTACCCGGCGCTGCTGAAGGTCTTCTGGGAAATCCACGACCCGACCCAGGGCATGCGCCAGGGCGGCGACATCGGCACCCAGTACCGTTCGGCGATCTACTGCTTCGACGCCGCCCAGCGCGCCGCCGCCGAAGCCAGCCGGGAGCGCTTCCAGGCGGAACTGGCGAAGGCCGGCTACGGCCCGGTCACCACCGAGATCGCCGACGCCCCGCCGTTCTACTACGCCGAGGCCTATCACCAGCAGTACCTGGCGAAGAACCCCGACGGCTACTGCGGGCTGGGCGGCACCGGGGTGTGCCTGCCGCCGGCCTGAAACCGGCAGCTGCAGACCAACGGCACGGCGAGTTGCACCCGCCCTACGGCTTGCGGCGCTTGCGTCCGGCCGCCGGAGTGGCCGGTTTGGCGGCGAACGGCTGCTCCTCGACCAGCCAGTCCAGCCGCCAGCCGCCCTGGCTCTGCGCCAGATGCTCGGCCAGCCAGGGCAGCAGCTGGCGCAGCTCCTCCTCGAGCCCCCACGGCGGGTTGGCGATTGCCAGGCCCGAACCGTTCAGGCGCTGCGCCTCATCGGCCGGGTGCACGTAGAGTTCGGCACGCAGCAGCGTGGGCGCGCCGCTTTTCTGCAGATCCTGATAGAAGCGCCGGAGCTGGTGCAGGTCCTTGATCGGGTACCAGATCGCCACCACCGTCTGGCGCATCCGACCGATGGCCTCCTGCAGCGCCAGGGCGCAACGCTCCGGCTCGTCGGCCTGCTCGAAGGGCGGGTCGATCAGCAGCAGGGCGCGCTTCTCCGCCACCGGCAGCAGGGCCCGCGGGACATGCCAGCCCTCGCCCAAGTGCACCGCGACGCGCCGGTCGCCGGCCATGTTCTCCTTGAGCAGGCGGCCGTCCTCGGGGTGCTTCTCGTTGAGCAGCAGGCGGTCCTGCGGGCGGGTCAGGCGGCGCGCCAGTTCGGGCGAGCCGGGATAGTGGCGCAACCTGCCGCCGGCGTTCATCTCGCGTACTACGTTCAGGTAGTCGACGGCCGGCGCGGGCAGGTCCGCCGCGTCCCACAGGCGGGCGATGCCCTCCAGCCACTCGCCGGTGCGGCTGGCCGCATTGCCCTGCAGGTCGTAGAGGCCGACGCCGGCGTGGCTGTCGAGGTAGGCGAAGGGGGCCTCCTTGCGCGCCAGCAGGGCGATCAGGCGGGCCAGGGTCAGGTGTTTCAGGACGTCGGCGTGGTTGCCGGCATGGAAGGCGTGGCGGTAGTTCATGGCAAAGGGGCTCCTCGGGCCGCACAGTTTACCCGCTTGCTGACCGCCTCACGCAGTCGCCGGCACCGGCTCGGCGCGCAGCAGTTCGAGCAGGCGCTCCAGCGCGGCATGCACGGGCGCGTCGCGGCGGCGCACCAGCAGGGTCGGCGCCGCCGCCAGGTCGGCCTCGATCGGCCGCCAGCGCACCAACCGGCCACGGGGATGCAGCTCCAGCAGGCTGCGCGGCAGCAGGCCGACGCCCATCCCGGCGGCGGCGGCGCCGAGGATCGCGTCGATCGAGCCATAGCTCTGCCGCGCGCCGACCTGCAGGCGGTGGCGCTCGCTCCAGCGCTCCAGGCGCTCGCGGTAGTGGCAGCCGCTGGGAAAGCCGAGCAGGGTCACCGGCGCCTGCGTCAGGGACTCGGGAGCCAGCCCTTCCGGCAGCACCAGCACCAGTTCCTCGTGCCAGATCGCCTCGCCGTGCAGCCGCGGGTCCTCGTGGGGACCGCCGATCAGCGCGGCGTCCAGCCGGCCGGCGAGCACCTCGCCGAGCAGGTGGCCGCTGGTGCCGGTCACCAGGCTCAGGTCGAGCCGCGGCGCCTCGCGGTGGAGGGCGGCCAGCACCTCCGGCAGGCGCACCGCGGCGGTGGACTCCATCGAGCCCAGGCGCAACTCGCCGGCCCACAGGTCTTCCTGGACGCTGCTCCAGGCCGCCCGGCAGAGCTGCTCCAGTTGCTCGGCATGGGGCAGCAGGCGGGTTCCCGCCGGGGTCAGGCGCAGGCGCTGCGCCTGGCGCTGGAACAGCGCGACGCCGAGCTGGGCCTCCAGCTGGCGCAGCCGCGCGGAAACGTTCGACGGCACGCAGTGCAGCTCCTGGGCCGCAGCGATCAGCGAGCCGCAACGACTGACCGCGAGGAAATGGCGCAGCAGCTGGGGATTGAGTCGTTCCCAGGAGGACATGGGCACCTCGACAGCATCAAAAGTGAAAACCGGCTTCAGTATTTTTCACTGGCAGTATTTCCGGGGCAATCGCTAAGGTAGATGAAAAACCACAAGAGAGCCTTGCCCATGACTGCACCGCCCCGTCAGATCGTCCTCGCCCTGCTCGGCGGCAGCGCCGCGCTGGTGGTGGTGCACGCCCTCGGCCGCTTCGCCTTCACCCCGCTGCTGCCGCACTTTCTCGCCGACGGCCTGCTCGATCTGCAGCAGGCCTCGCAGCTGGCGACCTGGAACTACGTCGGCTACCTGCTCGGCGCCCTGCTCGCCTTGGTCCTCCACGCCCCGTCGCGGCTGCGCCCGGGCCTGTTCCTGGCCCTGCTGCTGAACGCCCTGCTGACCCTGGCGCAGTGCTTCGCCGGCGACTACGCGCTGCTGCTGGTCCTGCGCCTGGCCAACGGCATCAGCAACGGCGTGGTGTTCGTCCTCGCCCCGGCACTGGTCCTCGAATGGCTGGCCAGCCGGCAGCGCGCCGGGCTGAGCGGTCTGGTCTATCTCGGCTTCGCCGCCGGCCTGCTGCTCTCCAACGGCCTGGCCAACTGGCCGGCCGACTCGCTTTCCGGTGCGCAGCGCTGGCTGCCGATGGCCGCCCTGGCCGTGCCGCTGGCCCTGCTCGGCGTCTGGCTGCTGGCCCGCCTGCAACTGCCGCCCCGCCCGGCGAGCGGCACGGGAAAAGGCACCGCGCCCGCCACGGCGCTGTTCGACCGGGCCAGCACGCCGCTGTTTCTCGCCTACGCCGGCGCCGGCCTCGGCTACATCCTGCCGATGACTTTCCTGCCGACCCTGGCCCGCGAGCAACTGCCGGCCGGCGATCCGCTGCTCGAAGGCGCCTGGCGCTGGACCGCGCTCGCCTGCCTGCTGTCGATCCCGCTGTGGAACCACCTGGGCACGCGCCTCGGCGATCGCCGCGCGCTGCTCGCCAGCTACGCCCTGCAGGCCCTCGGCGCCGCCGCGCCGCTGCTCTGGCCGGGGGCGAACGGCGTGCTGCTCTGTGCCCTGCTGGTGGGCGGGACCTTCGTCGGCAGCGTGCTGCTGACCCAGCGCCTGGCGCGCAGCCTGCAGCCGCACCAGGGGCCGCGCCTGTCCGCCGCGCTGATCGCCCTCTACGGCGGCGCCCAGCTCGCCGGCCCCTGGCTGGCCGGGCTGTGGATCGGTCAGGGCGGCAGCCTGACCCAGAGCTTCGCCCTCGGCGCCGGCGCCCTGCTCTGGGCGCTCGCCTGGACCTGGCTGATTCCCCTCCACCCCCTGCACAAGGAAATCCAGCAATGCCCTACGTGAACATCAAGATCACCCGCGAAGGCGCGACCGCCGAACAGAAACGCCAGCTCATCGAAGGTGCCACCCGGCTGCTGGTCGAAGTGCTGGGCAAGAACCCGGCGACCACCGTGGTGGTGATCGACGAGGTGGACACCGACAACTGGGGCATCGGCGGCGTCCCGGTCACCGAGCGCCGGCGTGGCGAAGGCCAGCCGCCGCAATAACCCCGAAAACGCGCCGGCCGGCCCTACCGACGGGCCGCCGGCTTCTTCCAGCCTATCCCCCGCCGGGGGCGGCAAAGTGCCGCACATAGTCTTTGACAGCCGGCCAAGGCAGCGGTTTTAATCCGTTGGCACGTCCAATGCATATTGCATGGGTCCTTCTGCCAGCCAGCCGCCTTGGAGACCCCCGTTTTGCATGCCGAAACCATCAACACCCTGTTCCTGATCGGCGCGCTGCTGGTAGGTTCCAGCATCCTGCTCAGCTCCCTGTCCACCCGGCTCGGCATCCCGATCCTGGTGATCTTCCTCGCCGTGGGCATGCTCGCCGGGGTCGACGGCATCGGCGGCATCGTCTTCGACGACTATTCCCTGGCCTTCCTGGTCAGCAACCTGGCCCTGGCGATCATCCTCCTCGACGGCGGCATGCGTACCCGCGTGACCACCTTCCGCGTGGCGCTCTGGCCGGCGATGTCGCTGGCCACCGTGGGGGTGGCGGTCACCTCCGGCCTGACCGGGCTGGCCGCCGCCTGGCTGTTCGACCTCAGCCTGCTGCAAGGGCTGCTGATCGGCGCCATCGTCGGCTCCACGGATGCCGCGGTGGTGTTCAACCTGCTCAACGGCAAGGGCATCAACGAGCGGGTCGGCGCCACCCTGGAAATCGAGTCGGGCAGCAACGACCCGATGGCGGTGTTCCTCACCGTCACCCTGATCGACATGCTCGCCTCCGGGCAGGTCGGCTCCGGCTGGAGCGTGCTGCTCAGCCTGCTGGAACAGTTCGGCATCGGCATCGCCCTCGGGCTCGCCGGCGGCTGGCTGCTACTGCAACTGATCAACCGTCTGACCGTGGCCGACGGCCTCTATCCGCTCCTGGCGGTCAGCGGCGGCATCATGATCTACGCCCTCGCCGGAGCGATCGGCGGCAGCGGCATCCTCGCCGTCTACGTCTGCGGCCTGTTGATGGGCAACCGGCCGATCCGCAACCGCCACGGCGTCCTGCACATGTTCGACGGCCTGGCCTGGATCAGCCAGATCGGCATGTTCCTGGTCCTCGGCCTGCTGCTCACCCCCAGCGCGCTGCTGCCCATCGCCCTGCCGGCACTGGGCCTGTCGCTGTGGATGATCCTCGTCGCCCGCCCGCTGTCGGTGTTCCTCGGCCTGCTGCCGTTTCGCAACTTCCACCTGCGCGAGCGCCTGTTCATCTCCTGGGTCGGCCTGCGCGGCGCGGTGCCGGTGATCCTCGCGGTCTTTCCGCTGATGGCCGGGCTGCCCCAGGCGAACCTCTACTTCAACGTGGCCTTCTTCATCGTGCTGGTCTCGCTGCTCCTGCAGGGCACCACCCTCGGCTGGGCGGCGCACAAGGCCAGGGTCGAGGTGCCGCCCTCGCCGACGCCGATCTCGCGGACCGGCCTGCAGATCCACCCCACCAGCCAGTGGGAGCTGTTCATCTACCGCCTGAGCGCCAGCAAATGGTGCGTCGGCGCCGCCCTGCGCGACCTGAAGATGCCCGACGGCACCCGCATCGCCGCGCTGTTCCGCGGCCGGCAGTTGCTCCACCCGTCCGGCAGCACCCGCCTGGAGGTCGGCGACCTGCTCTGCGTGATCGGCCACGAGGAGGACCTGCCGAGCCTCGGCAAGCTGTTCAGCCAGCCGCCGCAACGCGGCCAGGACCTGCGCTTCTTCGGCGACTTCGTGCTCGAGGGCGAGGCCGAACTGGCCGCCCTGGCGGCGCTCTACGGCCTCAAACTCGACGGCATCGACGGCCACCAGTCGCTCGGTCGCTTCATCGCCGGGCTGATCGGCGGCCACCCGGTGGTCGGCGACCATGCGGAGTGGAACGGCCTGACCTGGACCGTGGCGGCCACCGACGGCGACCGGGTGTGCAAGGTCGGCCTGAAATTCCCCGAGGACGACAACCGCCCGGGGCCGGGCCTGTCCCTCTGAGACAAGTTCGTCGGACGGGGGTGCGAAAAAGGGCCCGTTTGTTACACTGGGGCCTTTTTCAGCCGAAAGACCCAGACGCCATGACTGTTTCGCGTTCCCTGTTCAGCGTTCTTCTTCTCGCGCTCTGCCTCCAGATTTCCGGCCTCCAGGCCGCCGAACCGCCTCCCCGCAAGGCCGTGCAGGCCAGCCTCGACAGCCTGGCCGAACGCAAGCTGCCGGAGGCCGAGCAGGCGGCCGTCAAGCAGCAGCTCGAGCAGACCCTGGCCCAGCTCGATCTCCTCCAGGAGAGCGCGCAGGCGATGAGCGAACTCAAGCGCCAGCTGGCCGCCGCGCCGCAGCAGACCAAGGCCGCCCAGCGCGAGCTGGCCGCCCTCAAGGAAACGCCCCAGAAGCCCGCCGCCCCGCAGAACGGCCATACCCCGCTGCCGCGGCTGATGGACCTGCTGAGCACCCGCAACGCCCAGTTGAGCGAATGGCAGCAGGCCCTGAACGACGCCAACAGCCTGCTGGTCAGCTCGCAGACCCGCCCGGAGCGGGCGCAGACGGAAATCGCCGCGAACCAGGCGCGCATCCTGGAGATCAACACCCTGCTCAAAAGCGGCAAGCAGGGCGGCAAGACCCTTGGCGCGGAAGGCCGCGGCCTGCTGGAGGCCGAACTGGCCGCCCTCGAAGCCAAGACCGCGCTGCGCCGCCAGGAACTCGCCGGCAACAGCCAGTTGCTGGAGCTGGGTGCCAGCCAGCGCGACCTGCTGCAGGAGCGCATCCAGCGCCAGGCCCAGGAAATCGCCGCCCTGCAGGCGCTGGTCAACGAAAAGCGCATGGCGATGTCCGAGGAAACCTTCGCCGAACTCTCCCGCGACGCCAGCGCGGCCGGCTCCGACAGCCTGCTGGCCAAGGAAACCGCCACCAACCTGAAACTGTCCGACGCCCTGCTGCGCACCACCGACCGCCTCAACGCGCTGACCCGGCAGAACCTGGACACCAAGCACACCCTGGACAACCTCGTCCAGAACGAACAGGCCCTGGAGGAGCAGATCGAGGTCCTGCGCGGCAGCCTGCTGCTGGCCAAGATCCTCTTCCAGCAGAAGCTCGCCCTGCCCCACGTGCAGATCGACAAGCGCCTGACCGACGAGATCGGCGACATCCGTCTCTACCAGTTCGAACTCGGCCAGCAGCGCAGCGCGATCAGCGACCCGGACGCCTACGTCGAGCGTCTGCTGGCCAAGCAGGCCGAGGAGGAGGAAACCCCGGTCGACCCGGCGTTGCGCAGCAGCCTGCTGGAGCTGGCAAACAGCCGCAGCGGGCTGATCGAACGCCTCGACCGCGAACTCAACGCCCTGCTCAACGAAGCGATCACCCTGCAGCTGAACCAGAAGCAGTTGCTCGACACCGCCGGGAAGGTCGGCGCCACCCTCGAAGAGCAGCTGTTCTGGATTCCCAGCAACAAGCCGCTCGGGCTGGAGTGGCTGAAGGCCGCGCCGCAGCGCCTCCAGGAGCAGATCGCCAGCATTTCCTGGGGGCCCCTGGTCAAGGACCTGGGCGCCGGACTGATCCAGCGACCGCTGATCTTCCTGCCCCTGCTGCTGCTGATCGGCGTACTGGTCTGGCAGCGCGGCGCGATCAGCCACAAGCTCGACGCGCTGCATGCGGACATCGGCCACTACCGCCGCGACAGCCAGCGGCATACTCCCAAGGCCCTGCTCCTCAACCTGCTGCTGGCCCTGCCCGGCACCCTGTTCCTCGCCCTCGGCGGCTACACCCTGCAGATGGACGCCCGCGGCCAGAACCCCTATCTGGGCGCCGCGCTGAACGACATGGCGCTGGCCTGGCTGGTGCTCTACGGCACCTACAAGCTGCTCGCCGAGGGCGGCGTCGCCGAGCTGCACTTCGGCTGGCCACGCCCGCAGGTCGCCTTCCTGCGCCGGCAGATCCGCCACTTCACCCTGGTCGTGCTGGCCCTGGTCGGGGTGATCGGCTTCGCCCGCAACCAGCCGGGCGCCCTGGACAACGACGTGCTCGGCGTCCTCGTGCTGCTCTCCGGCTACGCGCTGCTGGCCTGGCTGCTCGGCAAGCTCCTGCTGCGCCACCCGACCCAGGAGAATGCCTCGCCGCTCAACCTGCTGGTCGGCATCCTCTTCACCCTGTTGCCGATCGGCCTGATCGTCGGCCTGGCGCTCGGCTACTACTACACCGCCCTGCGCCTCGGCGATCGCCTGATCGAAAGCCTCTACGCCCTGCTGGTCTGGGTCGTCGCGGAAGCCACCCTGGTCCGCGGCCTGTCGGTGGCGGCACGCCGCCTGGCCTACCAGCGCGCCCTGGCCAAGCGGCAGAGCGCCGCGGCGGACGGCGGCGAGAACGGCGAGGTGGTGGAAGAGCCGAACCTCGACATCGAGCAGGTCAACCAGCAATCGCTGCGGCTGATCCGCCTGACCCTGTTCGGCCTGCTGCTCGGCGCCCTGTACTGGGTCTGGGCCGACCTGATCACGGTGGTCGACTACCTGGACAACGTCACCCTCTACGAATTCACCAGCGGAAGCGGCGCGACCGCCAGCCTGGTGCCGATCAGCCTGCGCGATCTGCTCGCCGCCCTGCTGATCGCCGCCCTCACCGTGGTCCTCGCGCGCAACCTGCCGGGCCTGCTGGAAATGCTCATCCTGTCGCGGCTGAACCTCGGCCAGGGCAGCGCCTACGCCACCACCACCCTGCTCAACTACGTAATCTTCGGCTTCGGCATCGTCAGCGCCCTGTCCACCCTCGGGGTCAGCTGGGACAAGCTGCAGTGGCTGGTCGCCGCCCTCTCGGTGGGCATCGGCTTCGGCATGCAGGAGATCATCGCCAACTTCATCTCCGGCCTGATCATCCTCTTCGAGCGCCCGGTGCGCATCGGCGACCAGGTCACCGTCGGCGGCGTCAGCGGCTCGGTGAGCAAGATCCGCATCCGCGCCACCCACATCATCGACGCCGACCGCAAGGTGGTGATCGTCCCGAACAAGACCTTCATCACCAGCCAGCTGACCAACTGGACCCTGGCCGACACCGTCACCCGCCTGGTGCTCAAGGTCGGCGTCGGCTACGGCTCGAACCTGGATCGGGTGCGCGAACTGCTCTACCAGGCCGCCAACGAGAACCCGCGGGTCCTGCGCGAACCGCCGCCGCTGGTGCTGTTCCAGACCTTCGGCGAGAGCACCCTGGACCACGACCTGATCCTCCACGTGCGCGAACTGGCCGACCGCGGCCGCGCTACCGACGAGATCAACCGGCGCATCGACGAGCTGTTCCGCGAGAACCACATCGACATCGCCTTCCGCCAGGTCGAGGTGTTCGTCAAGAACGCCAAGGGCCAGGAGCAACTGCTCGAGAACGACGAGGTCCAGGCCGCCCTCGGCGCCGTGGCCGTCAAGCCCGGCACTCCGCCGGAGGCGGGCAAGAAGGCCTGACGCCGACGGCAGGCGGGCATGTTATGGTGGGTTCTCCCAGGTAGCCCCGGAAGAACAGCGTGAAACGCCTGAGCGAACTCACCCTCGACAACCGCTTCGCCCGCCTCGGCGACACCTTCTCCACCGCCGTGGCGCCGCTGCCCATCGCGGCGCCGCGGCTGGTGGTGGCAAGCCCCGCGGCGCTGGCGCTGCTCGACCTCGAGCCGGCCGCCGCCGACGACCCGCAACTCGTCGCGTTCTGCGCCGGACAGCAGCCATGGCCCGGCGCCGAGCCGCGCGCCATGGTCTATTCCGGCCACCAGTTCGGCTTCTACAACCCCCAGCTCGGCGACGGCCGCGGCCTCTTGCTCGGCGAGGCGGTCAACGCCGCCGGCGAGCGCTGGGAGCTGCATCTGAAGGGCGCCGGCAAGACCCCCTACTCGCGGATGGGCGACGGCCGCGCGGTGCTGCGCAGCTCGATCCGCGAATTCCTCGCCAGCGAACACCTGCACGCCCTCGGCGTCCCCAGCTCGCGGGCGCTCTGCGTGATCTCCTCGGACACCCCGGTCTGGCGGGAAACCGAGGAGCGCGCCGCGACCTTGCTGCGCCTGGCCCCCAGCCACGTGCGCTTCGGCCATTTCGAGTTCTTCTACTACAGCCGCCAGCCCGAGGCGCTGCGTCAGCTGCTGGACCACGTCATCGCCGAGCACTTCGCCGACTGCCTCGCCCAGCCCGACCCCTACCGTGCCTTCTTCGACCGGGTGCTGGAGCGTACCGCCGCGCTGCTCGCCCGCTGGCAGGCCTACGGCTTCTGCCACGGGGTGATGAACACCGACAACATGTCGATCCTCGGCATCACCTTCGACTTCGGTCCCTACGCCTTCCTCGACGATTTCGACCCGGGCTTCGTCTGCAACCACTCCGACGACACCGGGCGCTACGCCTTCGACAACCAGGTGCCGATCGCCCACTGGAACCTCTCCGCGCTGGCCCAGGCGCTGACGCCGTTCGTCGACAAGGACAGCCTGCTGGACAGCCTCAAGCGCTTCCTGCCGCTGTTTCGCGGCAGCTGGCTGGAGCTGATGCGCCGTCGCCTCGGTCTCGTCACCGCGGAAGCGGAGGACCGCGAGCGGGTTCAGCGCCTGCTGCAGCTAATGCAAGGCAGCGCGGTGGACTACAGCCGCTTCTTCCGCGAACTGGGCGACAGCCCGGCGCCGGCCGCCCTGCAGCGCCTGCGCGAGGACTTCCTCGACCTGGCCGGCTTCGACGCCTGGGCCGAGGACCACCTGGCGCGCCTGGCCCGCGACGGCGAGCCGGACGAGGCCGCGCGGCGCGCGCGCATGCAGGCGGTCAACCCGAAGTACATCCTGCGCAACTACCTGGCCCAAGAGGCCATCGAGGCGGCGGAACGGGGCGACTACGGCCCGGTCCGCGAACTCCACGCGGTGCTCTCCCGCCCCTTCGACGAGCAGCCGGGGATGGAGCGCTACGCCGAACGCCCGCCGGAATGGGGCAAGCACCTGGAGATCAGCTGTTCGTCCTGAGCGGCGCCCTTACGGTCGAAGTGTCCCATCGACATCGAAAACCCGCCCGAACGCCCGGGCCTCAGCCCTGCCCCAACTTGCGCAGTGCCTCCAGACGGAAGGCGATGTCCTGCTCCAGCTCGGCCAGCTGGCGCTGCAGGCGCAGGCGGGTGGCCTCGTCTTCGGCAGCCGCCAGGCTGGCGCGCAAGCTGGCACGCCAGCGGAACAGCTCCACTTCCGCAGGCGGCACCCCGGCGCTCTTCATGATCTGGAAGGCCATGCGCAACCCCGGCGGGGTCTGCAGCCAAGCCTCATCAACCACCGTCGGCTTGCCCGCTCCGGCGCGCAGCTGGCCGGCGGCCATCGCCCGGGCCAGCTGGCGACCGATTTCGTCATCCAGTGCTTTCATGACGCCTCCTGCCAGTCGTGACGCGAAACTCTAGGATGCCGCACGCCGGACAAGGCAGGCAATCAGCCTGCCTTTAATCCCTTTTGGCATATAAACCTTCTCAAACATTCTTAGACTCTCTAAAAAAAGCCGCTTATCTTTGCCGCGGCTTCGCTTTTGCCTGTTCTACCACCCACTGTCAGGCGCAACTGCATGAAAATCCGCGATCTCGATCTCAGCCCAAGTCTGCTCAACGCGGAGCACCAGGCACTGGGATTACCCCCTGTAGAAGACTTCGTCTCGCACCCGGACAACCACCCGGTCCTGCGCGCCGCCATGTGGACGGCCGTGCTGATCCTCGCCGGGCTGCTGCTGTTCCTCGCCTGGCGCCTGTTCTTCGGCGACAACGGCGGCAGCACTGGGCTTGAGATCATCGAGCGGACCCTGGCCAGCCCGACCTTCTGGAGCGCCGTCACCGTCGGCTTCTTCGCACAGATGATCGATGGCGCGCTGGGCATGGCCTACGGCATCACCGCCACCACCTTCCTGCTCGGTGCCGGCGCCTCGCCGGCCGCCGCCAGCGCCAGCGTGCACATCGCCGAGGTGTTCACCACCGGCCTGTCGGGGATTTCCCACGTCAAGCTGGGCAACGTCAACAAGTCGCTGTTCCTGCGCCTGCTGCTGCCGGGAATCATCGGTGCGGTACTCGGCGCCGTGCTGGTCACCCAGTTCGATGGCAAGGCGCTCAAGCCGTTCATTTCCACCTACCTGCTGCTGATGGGCCTGTACATCCTGAGCAAGGCCTACCGCCACATGGTCCAACGCCAGGAGCCCAAGCATGTGGCCAAACTGGCCCTGTTCGGCGGTTTCGTCGATGCCGCCGGCGGCGGCGGCTGGGGGCCGGTGGTCACCAGCAGCCTGCTCAGCTCCGGCAGCGATCCGCGCACCACGATCGGCTCGGTCAACTTCGCCGAGTTCTTCCTGACCATTTCCAGCGCCACCTCGTTCATCCTGCTGGCCGGGCAACCGGACACCTGGATGCTGGTCGCCGGCCTGGTGTTCGGCGGCCTGTTCGCCTCCCCGTTCGCCGCCCTGCTGTGCAAGAAACTGTCGGCCAGAACCCTGCTGACCATCGTTGGCTGCCTGATTACCCTGATCAGCGCCTACAACATCTATATCGGCCTGGCCTGAAGCACCCGGGCCTCAAGGCGAGCGGCACCGGTACCCGCTACCAGCCGCCAGTTCAATGAGAAGGAGCTGGCGGCGGCCAGGGGCTGAAGCATCCCCTCGCCCACCGGGCCCGGTCCTTCCCTTGATTTCCCCGCCGACGGCTCCAGATAGGGAACGAATGCCCCTGGAGCCCGCCATGACCGACGCCCTGCTGATCCCCTGCCCACATTGCCACGGCCTCAACCGCATCCCCGCCGCACGCCTGGGCGATGCGCCGCGTTGCGGGCGCTGCAAGAACCCCGTGCTGCCCGGCCGGCCCTTCGCCGTCGACGCCGCCGGCTTCGCCGCCCAGCTCAAGGGCGACCTGCCGCTGCTGCTCGACGTCTGGGCCGACTGGTGCGGGCCGTGCAAGGCCTTCGCGCCGATCTTCGAGCAGGCCGCGCGGGAGCTGGGCGGGCGATTGCGCCTGGCCAAGCTGGACAGCGAGGCCGAGCCGCAGCTGGCCGGGCAGTTGGGCATCCGCTCGATTCCCAGCCTGATCCTGTTCAGAGACGGCCGCGAAGTCGCCCGCCAGAGCGGCGCCCTGCCGCTGCCGCAGCTGCTCGCCTGGCTGCGCCAGCAGGGCGTCTGAGGTCGCGCCACCGCAAACCGGCGGCTGCGGCGGGTTTTGTCGCAGGTCAAGGCCCCTCCCCGGCCTTGCCGCCAGACTGGGCCCCCCTCAGGAGGAAACGCCATGGCCAAGCATATTCTGATCGCCCACGATCTCAGTCCGGAAGCCGACATCGCCCTGCGTCGCGCCATCCAGTTGGCCGGCCAGTTGCGGGCACGCCTGACGCTGCTGCACGTGGCCTCCAGCCAGCCCTCTCCGGCGCTGCTGGCCAGGCTGCGCAGCGCCGAGGAACAGACCCTGGCCAGCCATCTGCAGGGCCACCCGGTGCAGGATGTGCAACTGCGCCTGGAGGTGGGCCCCCATCCCGCCGAACTCATCCTGCAGTACATCAGCCTCGGCAACTGCGACCTGCTGGTGCTCGGCAGCCACCATCGGCAGCCGTCGCCGGGCTTCGCCGGCAGCGTCCAGGAGCGCCTCCTCGAGGCCTGCCCGATTCCCGTGCTGGTGGCGGTCGACCCGGCCGCCCCGCCCTACGAGCGCGCCCTCGTCGCCATCGACTTCTCCCCCTGCGCCAGCCGCGCCCTGCGCGCGGCCTGGCCGCTGCTCCCGCCCGGCGCGCAGCTGCATGCCCTGCACGTCCAGGAGGTCGCCGGCATTCGCGCCGAGGACAACCCGGACGAGCGCGCCTTCCAGCAGTCGCTCTTCGAACGCTTCATCGGCAGCGAATTCACCGCACTGCCGCCGCGCGCCGTGCAGTTCAGCCACGGCTTCCAGAGCGGCGAGCGCCACGACTGCCTGGAGGCGGCGCTGGCCAGCCGGCGCCCGCAACTGCTCGCCCTCGGCGGGCACAGCCGCGATGCCCTGAACGAGCGGCTGCTCGGCAGCCTGACCCGCCACTACCTGGACAATCCGCCCTGCGACCTGCTGGTGATGCGCTGATCAGCCGGCCGCTTCCAGCAGGTCGTGCAGCTCGACGAACTGGCGGGTCAGCTTGTGCCGCGGGTCGAGGTGGATCAGCGGCATGCAGAGCTGATGCGACTCGCGCATCCTCACCGAACTGCCGAGGTACACCGGCAGTACCGGCAGCTTTTCGGCGACCAGCTCCTCCAGCATCCGCTGCGGCAGCGCCGCGTGCGGCAGGAACTGGTTGACCACGATGCCCTCGACCTCCAGATCCTCGTTGTGGTCCGCGCGCAGCTCGTCGATCTCGGCGAGCAGGCCGTACAGCGCCTGGCGCGAGAAGCTGTCGCAGTCGAAGGGAATCAACACGCGGTCGGCGGCGATCAGCGCCGAAACCGTATAGAAATTCAGGGCCGGCGGGGTATCCAGGTAGATTCGCTCGTAATCCTCGGCCAGCTCGCCGAGCAGTTTGCGCAGCCGGGTGATCTTGTGCTTAGCCTCCAGCTTGGGCTGCAGGTCGGCCAGCTCGGCCGAGGCGGTGACCAGATCGAGGTTGGCGAAGGGCGTCGCGGTCACCTTGACCTGCGGCCGCTTGCCCACGCTGCCGGCGAGAACCTGCTTGAAGAAATCGGCGATCCCCAGCGGAATGGCCTCGCCACAGAGGCCGCTGAGGTAGTGGGTGGAGTTGGCCTGGCTGTCGAGGTCGACCAGCAGGGTGCGATAGCCCTGCGCGGCGCTCACCGCGGCCAGATTGCAGGCGATGCTCGACTTGCCGACGCCGCCCTTCTGATTGAACACCACGCGCCGCATGCCGCCGCCTCCTTTCATCCGGTTCGCTGTATGCCTGCATTTAACCCCATTTCTGCACGGCCGTGCGCCTATCCCTTGGTGGTTTCCCGGAGCGCCTGCGCCTCCCGCGCCTCTCGCTCGATCAGCTCGGCGAAACGCCGAACCAGCGGCGAGGCTTCGTCCCGCCGGCGCACCAGCCACACCGCGGTGCTGGCGCCGGGATCGAGCAGGGTGCGGCAGACCACGCCGTCGATGCGCATGCGGCTGAACGAGGCCGGCAGCACGGTGACGCCCAGGCCGGTGGCGACCAGCCCGATCAGGGTCATGGCCTCGCTGGCCTCCTGGACGATTCGCGGGCTGAAGCCGGCGGCCCGCGCCAGACCGAGCAACTGGTCGTAGAGCCCGGTACCGAAGGTGCGCGGGAAGAACACGAAGGGCTCCTCGCCCAGCACGGCCAGGCGCACCCCCACCTCGCGACCACCCGCCAGCGGATGGTCGACCGGCAGAACCGCCACCAACGGCTCGGCGAACAGCTCCAGCACCACCAGCTCCTCCGGCAAGGGTGCCAGCGGGCGCAGCATGCCGACCTGCAGCCGGCCCTCGTGGACTGCCTCGGCGACGCCGCGGCTGCTCAGCTCGCGCAGATCCAGGTGTACGTCCGGGCAGGCCTGCCGGAAGGCCCGGATCGCCCGCGGGATGGTCGAGGTGAAAGGCGCCGAGGCGGTGAAGCCGACCTTCAGCTCGCCCAGCTCGCCGCACTGGGCGCGCCGGGCGACATCCACCGCCTGCTCCAGCTGGGCCAGCACCTGGCGCGCCTCGGGCAGGAACAGCCGGCCGACCGCACTGAGCGCGACCCGGCGGTTGGTGCGCTCGAACAGGCGCGCACCGAGCTCCTCCTCCAGCGCCTGGATCTGCTGGCTCAGGGGCGGCTGGGAAATGCCCAGTTGTTCGGCGGCACGACCGAAGTGCAGCTCTTCGGCGACGGCAATGAAATAACGCAGGTGACGGAGTTCCACGGCGGGTCCATTGATTCGCAATACATATCAAACCAGTCGAATAATATATTGGAACCCAGAAGATCGCCTCACCTATGCTGGCCGACATCCCGCCGGACAACCGACCGGCCATCGCCCCCGCCGAGGTCGAGATGAACACCCTTGTCGCCCATCCTGCGCCAGCCGCGCCCCTGACCGAGAGGGGCACGGCGCAATTCCGCCGCACCAACTGGGCGCTGTTCGCCGGCGGCTTCGCCACCTTCGCCCTGCTCTACTGCGTGCAACCGATGCTCCCGGTGTTCTCTGCCGCCTTCGCCCTGAGCGCGGCGCAGAGCAGCCTGGTACTGTCGATCTCGACCATGACCCTGGCCGTCGGCCTGCTGCTCACCGGCCCGCTGTCCGACGCCGTCGGCCGCAAGCCGGTGATGGTCGCGGCGCTGTGTGCGGCGGCGCTGTGTACCCTGCTCACCCCGCTGATGCCCAGCTGGCACGCCCTGCTGCTGATGCGCGCGCTCATCGGGCTGGCCTTGAGCGGTCTGGTGGCGGTGGCGATGTCCTACCTCAGCGAGGAAGTCGATCCCCGCCATCTGGGCCTGGCCATGGGCCTGTACATCTCCGGCAACTCCCTGGGCGGCATGGGGGGACGCCTGATCAGCGGCGTGCTGGTGGATTTTGTCTCCTGGCAGGCGGCGGTGGCGGTCCTCGGCGGCCTGGCGCTGCTCGCGGCGCTGGTGTTCTGGCGCCTGTTGCCGGACTCGCGGCACTTTCGCCCGACGCCGCTGAGCCTCGCCAACCTGGCCGGCGGGCTGCGCCTGCACCTCTCCGACCGCGGCCTGCCCTGGCTGTTTCTCGAAGCGTTCCTCGTGATGGGCAGCTTCGTCGCCCTGTTCAACTACATCGGCTACCGCCTGCTCGAGCCGCCCTACGACCTGAGCATGAGCCTGGTCGGCACGCTCTCGGTGGTCTACCTGTCAGGCACCTACAGCTCGACCCAGGCCGGCGCGCTGGCCGACCGCCTGGGCCGCCACCGGGTGTTCTGGCCGTCAATCCTGCTGATGCTGGCAGGGCTGCTGCTGACCCTGTTCAGCGCGCTGGGGCTGATTCTCGCGGGCATGCTGCTATTCGCCTTCGGCTTCTTCGCCGCCCACTCGCTGGCCAGCAGCTGGGTCGGCCGCCGCGCCCTGCAGGCCCGCGGCCAGGCCTCGTCGCTGTATCTGTTCAGCTACTACGTCGGTTCCAGCGTGGCCGGCACGGCGGGCGGTTTCTTCTGGCAGCACGGCGGCTGGAACGGCGTCGGCCTGTTCATCGCCGCCCTGCTCGCCCTCGCCCTGGGGGTGGCCCTGCACCTCTCGCGGCTGCCGCCGAAGCAGCCGGTCGCCTGAAAGAGGCCCTGCCCGGCAGCGCACAGCCGGGCCGGCCCGAGTAGGGTGGAAAACGCGCGCAGCGCTTTTCCACCTGAGGGTACCGATGGGTGGGAAAGGCCTGCGGCCGTTTCCCAGCCGACGGAAAGATGGCTCAGCGGTGATACTGCGCCGACAACTCGTGCACCGCCTCGAAGAAGGCGCCGGCATGGGCCGGGTCGACCTCGGGGGTGATGCCGTGGCCGAGGTTGAACACGTGCCCCGTGCCCTCGCCGTAGCGGGCGAGAATGCGCGCCACCTCGGTGCGGATCGCTGCCGGATTGGCATACAGCACGCTCGGGTCCATGTTGCCCTGCAGGGCGACCCGGTCGCCGACCCGGGCCCGGGCGCTGCCGATGTCGCAGGTCCAGTCCAGGCCCAGCGCCTCGGCGCCGCTCTCGGCCATGGCCTCCAGCCACAGGCCGCCGCCCTTGGTGAAGAGGATCACCGGCACGCGCCGCCCTTCGTGCTCGCGGATCAGGCCGTCGACGATCTTCCGCATATAGGCCAGGGAGAATTCCAGGTAGGCCGCCGACGACAGGCTGCCGCCCCAAGAGTCGAAGATCTGCACGGCCTGGGCGCCGGCGCGGATCTGTCCGTTGAGATAGCTGGTGACCGCCTGCGCCAGCTTGTCGAGCAGGAGGTGCATGGCCTGAGGGTTGTCGTAGAGCATCGCCTTGGACTTGCGAAAATCCTTGGACGAGCCGCCTTCGACCATGTAGGTGGCCAGGGTCCAGGGGCTGCCGGAGAAACCGATCAGCGGCACCCGGCCGTTCAGCTCGCGGCGGATGGTGCGCACCGCCTCCATCACATAGCCCAGATCCTGCTCGGGATCGGGCACCGGCAGGGCCTCGACGTCCGCCAGGCTGGAAACCACCTTGCGAAAGCGCGGCCCCTCGCCGCTCTCGAAGTACAGGCCCTGGCCCATGGCGTCGGGGACGGTGAGGATGTCGGAGAAGAGAATCGCCGCATCCAGCTGCGGATAGCGGTCCAGCGGCTGCAGGGTCACCTCGCAGGCCAGCGTGGGGTTCATGCACAGGCTCATGAAGTCGCCCGCCTTGGCCCGGGTCGCCCGGTATTCCGGCAGGTAGCGGCCGGCCTGGCGCATCATCCACACCGGGGTGACGTCGACGGGCTGCTTGAGCAGGGCGCGGAGGAAGCGGTCGTTCTTCAGGGCAGTCATGGCAAGGTTCCGGCGAGAAAGTGCCGGGCATTTTCGCAAAGCGCAAAGCAAAAGGCACGGCGGGTGCCGTGCCTTCTTGCGATCCGACGCCGGCGGGTGCCGGCAGGACTCAGAGCCCCAGGTAGTCGAGGATGCCCTCGGCCGCCTGGCGCCCCTCGTAGATCGCCGTCACTACCAGGTCGGAACCGCGCACCATGTCGCCGCCGGCGAAGACCTTCGGGTTGCTGGTCTGGTGCCTGAAGCGGCCCTGCGCCGGAGCGACCACCCGGCCCTGGCTGTCGGTCTCGATCCGGAAGTCCGCGAACCAGGGCGCCGGGCTCGGGCGGAAACCGAAGGCGATCACCACGGCATCGGCCGGGAGGATCTCCTCGGAGCCGGGGATCGGCTCGGGGCTGCGGCGGCCGCGGGCGTCGGGCTCGCCGAGACGGGTCTCGACCACCTTGACGCCTTCCACCTTGTCCTCGCCGACGATGGCGATGGGCTGGCGGTTGTAGAGGAACTTGACCCCCTCTTCCTTGGCGTTCTTCACCTCCTTGCGCGAGCCCGGCATGTTTTCCTCGTCGCGGCGGTAGGCGCAGGTGACGCTCTTAGCGCCCTGGCGGATCGAGGTGCGGTTGCAGTCCATGGCGGTGTCGCCGCCGCCCAGCACCACCACCTTCTTGCCCTTCATGTCGACGAAGTCCTCGGCGGACTTCTCGAAACCGAGGTTGCGGTTGACGCTGGCGATCAGGAAATCCAGCGCGTCGTGGACGCCCGGCAGATCCTCGCCGGGGAAGCCGCCCTTCATGTAGGTGTAGGTGCCCATGCCCATGAACACGGCGTCGAACTCGTCGAGCAGCTGCTGCAAGGTCACGTCCTTGCCCACCTCGGTGTTCAGACGGAACTCGACGCCCATGCCGGCGAACACCTCGCGGCGGCGGCTCAGCACGCTTTTCTCCAGCTTGAACTCGGGGATGCCGAAGGTCAGCAGGCCGCCGATTTCCGGGTTGCGGTCGAACACCACCGGGGTCACCCCGTTGCGCACCAGCACGTCGGCACAGCCGAGGCCGGCGGGACCGGCGCCGATCACCGCGACGCGCTTGCCGGTCGGGGTGACCTTGGACATGTCGGGGCGCCAGCCCATGGCGAAGGCGGTGTCGGTGATGTACTTCTCCACCGAGCCGATGGTCACCGCGCCGAAGCCGTCGTTCAGGGTGCAGGCGCCCTCGCAGAGGCGGTCCTGCGGGCAGACCCGGCCGCAGACCTCCGGCAGGGTGTTGGTCTGGTGCGACAGTTCGGCGGCGGCGAGGATGTTGCCTTCGGACACCAGCTTCAGCCAGTTCGGAACGAAGTTGTGCACCGGGCACTTCCACTCGCAGTAGGGGTTGCCGCAGCCGAGGCAGCGATGCGCCTGTTCCTGGGCCTGCTGCGGCTTGAACAGGTCGTAGATCTCGACGAATTCCTTCTTGCGCTGACGCAGCAGCTTCTTCTTCGGATCCTTGCGCCCGACTTCGATGAACTGGAAATCGTTGTTCAGACGTTCAGTCATTTCAAAACCTCTATACAGCAGCGGCGAGCCTCAAGCTGCAGCTGCAAGACACATCAGGATGAGCCGGCAAGCCTCGCGCTCGGCGCGAGGCTGCGGCCGAAGCTGCTTACTGCGGATTGGCCCGGGTGCTGGAGAGCAGCGATTTCAGGCTTGCCGCCTTCGGCTTGACCAGCCAGAACATGCGCAGGTAGTCGTCCAGGTTCTCCAGCAGGTGGGCGCCCCACTGGCTGCCGGTCTCGGCCACGTACTCGGCCAGCACTTCCTGCAGGTGGCTGCGATGGGCCTCCATGGACTCCCCGCTGATGCGCTGCATTTCCACCAGCTCGTGGTTCACCCGGTCGACGAAGCCGTTGTCCAGGTCGAGCACATAGGCGAAGCCGCCGGTCATGCCGGACCCGAAGTTGTAGCCGGTCTTGCCCAGCACGCAGACGAAGCCGCCGGTCATGTATTCGCAGCAGTGGTCGCCGGTGCCCTCCACCACGGTGTGGGCGCCGGAGTTGCGCACCCCGAAGCGCTCGCCGGCGGTGCCGGCGGCAAACAGCTTGCCGCCGGTGGCGCCGTACAGGCAGGTGTTGCCGAGGATCGCCGACTCCTGGCTCTTGAAGGTACTCCCCTTGGGCGGAGTGACCACCAGCTTGCCGCCGGTCATGCCCTTGCCCACGTAGTCGTTGGCGTCGCCTTCCAGGTACAGGTTCAGGCCGCCGGCGTTCCACACGCCGAAGCTCTGCCCCGCGGTGCCCTTGAAGCGGAAGGTCACGGGCGCCGCGACCATGCCCTGGTTGCCGTGGGCCTTGGCGATCTCGCCGGAGACCCGGGCGCCGATCGAGCGGTCGCAATTGCAGATCTCCAGCGCGAACTCGCCGCCGCTCTTGGCCTCGATCGCCGGCAGGGCCAGCTCGACCATCTTCTCGGCCAGCAGGCCGGGGTCGAACGGCGGGTTCTTCTCCACCTCGCAGAACTGCGGCTTGTCGGCCGGGACGTGATCGCTGCCGAGCAGCGGGGTCAGGTCCAGGTGGGCCTGCTTGGCGGTCTCGCCCGGCAGCACCTCGAGCAGGTCAGTGCGGCCGATCAGTTCGCCGAGGCTGCGCACGCCGAGGCGGGCCAGCCACTCGCGGGTTTCCAGGGCGACATAGGTGAAGAAGTTCACCACCATGTCCACGGTGCCGATGAAGTGCTCCTGGCGCAGTTTGTCGTTCTGGGTGGCCACGCCGGTGGCGCAGTTGTTCAGGTGGCAGATGCGCAGGTACTTGCAACCCAGGGCGATCATCGGCGCGGTGCCGAAGCCGAAGCTCTCGGCGCCGAGGATCGCCGCCTTGATCACGTCGAGACCGGTCTTCAGGCCGCCGTCGGTCTGCACCCGCACCTTGCCGCGCAGGTCGTTGCCGCGCAGGGTCTGGTGCGCCTCGGCCAGGCCCAGCTCCCAGGGGCTACCGGCATAGCGGATCGAGGTCAAGGGCGATGCGCCGGTGCCGCCGTCATAGCCGGAGATGGTGATCAGGTCGGCATAGGCCTTGGCCACGCCGGCGGCGATGGTGCCGACGCCCGGCTCGGCGACTAGCTTCACCGACACCAGCGCCTGCGGGTTGACCTGCTTGAGGTCGTAGATCAGCTGCGCCAGGTCCTCGATGGAATAGATGTCGTGGTGCGGCGGCGGCGAGATCAGGGTCACGCCGGGCACCGCGTAGCGCAGGCGGGCGATCAGGCCGTTGACCTTGCCGCCCGGCAGTTGGCCGCCCTCGCCGGGCTTGGCGCCCTGGGCCACCTTGATCTGCAGCACCTCGGCGTTGACCAGGTACTCCGGGGTCACGCCGAAGCGGCCGGTGGCGACCTGCTTGATCTTCGAGCTGCGATTGGTGCCGTAGCGCGCCGGGTCCTCGCCGCCCTCGCCGGAGTTGGAGCGCGCGCCCAGACGGTTCATCGCCTCGGCCAGCGCCTCGTGGGCCTCCGGCGACAGCGCGCCGAGGGAGATGCCGGCGGAATCGAAGCGCTTGAGGACCGCCTCCAGCGGCTCGACGTCATCCAGCGCCAGCGGCTGGGCGGCTTCCTTGACTTTCAGGAGGTCGCGCAGCATCGACACCGGACGCTGGTCGACCAGCGCACTGTATTCCTTGAACTTGGCGTAGTCGCCCTGTTGCACGGCGGCCTGCAGGGTGCTCACCACGTCCGGGTTGTAGGCATGGTATTCGCCGCCGTAGACGAACTTGAGCAGGCCGCCCTGCTGGATCGCCTTGCGCTTGCTCCAGGCCTCGGCGGCCAGCAGCTTCTGCTCGGCCTCGAGATCGACGAAGCGCGCGCCCTTGATCCGCGAGGCGACGCCGCAAAAGCTCAGGCCGACCACCTCGTCGGCCAAGCCGACCGCTTCGAACAGCTGGGCGCCGCGGTAGGAGGCCACGGTGGAAATACCCATCTTCGAGAGGATCTTCAGGAGGCCCTTGGAGATCCCCTTGCGGTAGTACTTGAACACGTCGTCCAGATCGCCCAGCACTTCGCCGGTACGGATCAGGTCGGCCAGCACCTCGTAGGCGAGGAACGGGAAGATCGCGGTGGCGCCGAAGCCCAGCAGCACGGCGAAGTGGTGCGGATCGCGGGCGGTGGCGGTTTCCACCAGGATGTTGCAGTCGCAGCGCAGCCCCTTCTCGACCAGGCGATGGTGCACCGCACCGACGGCCAGGGAGGCATGCGCCGGCAGCTTGCCGGGGGCGATGTGGCGGTCGGAGAGCACCAGCAGCACCTTGCCGGCACGCACCGCTTCCTCGGCCTGGTCGGCGATATTGCGCACCGCCGCCTCGAGGCCGAACGACTCCTCGTAGTTGAGGTCGATGAAATGCCGCTCGAAGCCGGCACGCTCGAGGCTCATGAGGCTGTGCCACTTGGCCGGGGAGATCACCGGCGTGGTCAGGATCGCCCGGTTGGCGTGTTCGGCGGTTTCCTCGAAGACATTGCGCTCGGCACCCAGGCAGGTCTCCAGGGACATGACGATGGATTCGCGCAGCGGGTCGATCGGCGGGTTGGTGACCTGGGCGAACTGCTGGCGGAAGTAGTCGTAGGTCGAGCGCACGCGCTTGGACAGCACCGCCATCGGGGTGTCGTCGCCCATCGAGCCGACCGCCTCCTGGCCCTGCTCGGCGAGCGGACGCAGCACCTGGTCGCGCTCCTCGAAGGTGACCTGGAACATCTTCATGTACTGCTTGAGCTGGTCGGCGTCGTAGGACGAGGTGCCCTCGCTCTCGTCCAGGTGGGCCTGGATACGCAGGGCGTTCTGGCGCAGCCACTTCTTGTAGGGGTGACGCGACTTCAGGCGGTTGTCGATGTCGTCGGTATGCAGGATCTCGCCAGTCTCGGTGTCCACGGCGAGGATCTGTCCCGGGCCGACCCGGCCCTTGGCGATGACGTCCTCCGGCGTGTAGTCCCAGACGCCGATTTCCGAGGCCAGGGTGATGTAGCCGTTCTTGGTGGTGACCCAGCGCGCCGGGCGCAAGCCGTTGCGGTCGAGCAGGCAGACCGCGTAGCGGCCATCGGTCAGCACCACGCCGGCCGGACCGTCCCAGGGCTCCATGTGCATGGAGTTGTATTCGTAGAAGGCGCGCAGGTCGGCGTCCATGGTCTCGACGTTCTGCCAGGCCGGCGGAATGATCATCCGCACGCCGCGGAACAGGTCCATGCCACCGGCGACCAGCAGTTCGAGCATGTTGTCCATGCTCGAGGAGTCGGAGCCGGTACGATTGACCAGCGGTGCCAGGCTTTCCAGGTCGGGCAGCAGTTCGTTGGCGAACTTCAGGCGGCGCGCCTGGGCCCAGTTGCGGTTGCCGGTGATGGTGTTGATCTCGCCGTTGTGGGCGAGGAAGCGGAACGGCTGGGCCAGCGGCCATTTCGGCAGGGTATTGGTGGAGAAGCGCTGGTGGAACACGCAGATCGCCGTAGCCAGACGCTCGTCGCCCAGATCCGGATAGAAGCGCGCCAGGTCGGCGGGCATCATCAGGCCCTTGTAGACGATGTCCTTGTGCGACAGGCTGCAGACGTAGAAGTCCGGGTCGGCGGCGAGCGCTACTTCGGCGCGGCGGCGGGCAAAGAACAGCTTGATGGCGAAGTCCTGGTCGGAAAGGCCGTCGCCGGCGACGAACACCTGTTCGATGCGCGGCAGGCGCTCCAAGGCCAGGCGGCCAAGCACCGAGGTATCCACCGGCACCTGGCGCCAGCCCACCAGGGTCAGGCCCTGCGCGACGATCTCGTCGCTCAGCCGGGCACGGGCCGCATCGGCCTTGCCGGCATCCTGGCCGAGGAAGATCATGCCGACCGCGTACTGCCCGGGCAGCTCGGCGCCGAAGTGCTCCTGCGCCTTGGCGCGCAGGAAGGCGTCCGGCTTCTGCATCAGCAGGCCGCAACCGTCGCCGGTCTTGCCGTCGGCGTTGATGCCGCCGCGGTGGGTCATGCAGGTCAGCGCTTCAATGGCGGTTTGCAGCAGGTGATGACTCGCCTCGCCATGCATGTGGGCAATCAGACCGAAGCCGCAGTTATCCTTGAATTCTTCAGGATGGTACAGACCTGCTTTCATAGACACTCTCACCGGGCAGATTCTTTGCTTTCAAACGTGCTTGCCCACGCAACCGGGATCGCTCCCAGCATCGAACAGGCAAAAAGGGCAGGTATTGTCGCATACCCGCCCCCACACCACAAACGCCCGAGTCGTTTTCTCGTAGCAGGGTGTCGCGATCTTGAAAGATAAATCGAACCTGTCGTGTTAGAGCGATATCAACGCGCCCCGGCCTCCTGCTGAACGCTGGCCAAAGTACGCGGCCAGGGCTTGCTGGCCTGCACCGATGCCGGCAGGTTCTTGATCGCCGCCTGCGCCTCGTCGCGGCTGGCGAAACTGCCGTAGGTGACCACGAACAGCGGCTGCCCCTGATGCAGCTTCCGGAAGTAACGGTAGCCTGCCCCCTGGGTGCGCACGAAGGATTGCGCACTGCTCTCCGAACGCGTACCGAGCACCTGCAGGGTATAGCGCGAAGCAGCCGACTGAGGGACCGGCGCCGATTGAGGCGCTGGTTTCGGCGCCGCCTGGGAGACAGGCGCCGGCTGAGGTACCGGTTTCGGGGCCGCCTGGGGGGCAGGTGCCGGCTGAGGTGCCGGTTTCGGGGCCGCCCGGGGGGCAGGTGCCGGCTGAGGTGCCGGTTTCGGAGCCGACTGGGGGGCAGGTGCCGACTGAGGTGCCGGTTTCGGAGCCGCCTGAGGGACCGATGCCGCCGGTGCCAGCTTCGCAACCGTCTGCGTGGCAGGGGCGGCAATCGCCGGGGCCGGCACGGGCTTGGCGGCCACCCGCGGCGCCGGAGCTGGCACAGGTATCTCGACCGACCTTGCAGCGACCGGCGGCGGGAGAGTGACGGACCTGGACTGAGGAGGCGGCGGAGCCGGCTGTACCGTCACAGGCGCCCGGGAGTCCACCCTCGGCGCATGCGCTGCCAGCTTGACCGGTGCCGGCGTCGGATTGGCTGGTGCCAATGCAGCCGCGGAGGAAGTGGCGGCCAAAACCGCCGCCGAGCCGGCCACCCCGATATCCTCGACGTCCGCCTCGCTCGCCGCCTGGGCCAAGGGCTCGCGCAGCACCGGCCGGCTCTCGCCCGCCGGCTCGGCGACCGGAGCGCTCGGCCCTTCTGATGGCGGCTGCAATGCGACCGCCGGGGGCTCGCCTTCCGATCCGCCGCGGATGAACCAGGCCGCCACAACGGCCAGGGCAACCGCAGCCAAGGCCAGCAGATGCTTCTTCGGCAAGACCCAGCCAGGCGTATCTTCACCGCCCTCTTCGTGCCCGAACTGCATCTCTTCGTGCAGCAACTCACGGGCAAACCGGTTGATTTCCCCTGGCCAACCGCCGGAGTCGCGGTGAATCGCCTCGACCTGCTCGTCGCTGAGCAACCCGATATCGCTCCCCGCCCCCTCCAGGCGCTGAGCCAGGTATTCGCGCGTGTCGTCCAGCGTATAGGGATTCAGGCGCAGCACATGGAAGCGCTCCTCGCCGCCGGCCAGGGACTGCAGACGCGTCACCAGCTCCGGCTCGCCGAACAGGAACACGCGCGGCCGCGCCACCACCGTCCCCGCCGCCAGGGCCAGCAGTGCATCGAGGGCAACCGTTTCCAGCAACTCCGCATCGTCCACCAGCAGGTAAACCTCCTGGCCCGCGGCGACCAGTTGCTCCACCCGCGCCAGGATCGATCGCTCGTCCGCATGCTCCAAACCGAGCCCAAGGGCGATCTGCCGCAGCAAGCCATCGACCCGCGCCGAAGCCCGCGCGGAAACCACAACGCACAGCACCGCCTGCTTGTTGCTACTGGCCACCAAGGCCTGTCGCAGGAGCGTCTTGCCACTGCCCAGCGGCCCACTGACCACCAGTAGCAACCGACTGTAGCGGGCAAGGTGATGCAACTGACCCAGCACCTGCTTGCGCTGTGCCGGGAAGAACTTGAAGCCCGGCGTCCGCGGCGCAAAGGGGTCGTGGCTGAATTGGTAGTAGGTCAGGAGCGCTTCATCTGCGTGCAAACTGGTCATGGCTTTCTCAGTGACTGGTCTGTTCCATCAGCATCCGGTAGTCGGTATCCAGGGTGGCCTGCAAGGCCTCGCGCGGGAAGTCCCCGGTCACCACCGCCTCGCCCAGGCGCCGGAGCAGCACCAGCCGCAGCTGGCCGCCCAGCACCTTCTTGTCGACGGCCATGTGCCGGAGGAAATCGTCCGTACTCATTTCCACCGGCGGCACCACGGGCAGCCCCGCCCGCAGCAGCAGGCGGATACCACGATCACGCCCCGCCTCATCGATCCACCCCAGGCGCCGGGACATTTCCAGGGCCATGACGGTGCCCGCGGCCACAGCCTCGCCATGCAACCAGGAACCGTAGCCCATGTGGGTTTCGATGGCATGACCGAAGGTGTGCCCCAGGTTCAAGGTGGCACGAACCCCCGACTCGCGCTCGTCGGCACCGACCACCCGCGCCTTGGCTGCGCAGGAGCGGGCGATCGCCTCGGTCAGGAGCGCCGTATCCAGGGCACGCAGCGCCTCCATGTGCGCCTCCAGCCAGCCCAGGAAGGGCTCGTCGCAGATCAGGCCGTACTTGATCACCTCGGCCAGGCCGGCGGACAGTTCCCGCGCCGGCAGGGTCGCCAGGGTGGAGGTGTCGATCACCACGGCCTTCGGTTGATAGAAGGCGCCGATCATGTTCTTGCCCAGCGGGTGGTTGATCCCGGTCTTGCCCCCCACCGAGGAATCCACCTGGGACAGCAAGGTCGTCGGTACCTGGATGAAGTCGACCCCACGCTGATAACAGGCAGCGGCAAACCCGGCCATGTCGCCGATCACGCCGCCGCCCAGGGCAATGAGCGTGGTACGCCGGTCGTGCCGCGCCGCGAGCAGGCCGTCGAAAATCCTCTGCAGGGTTTCCCAGTTCTTGAAGGACTCGCCATCCGGCAGCACGATGGTGGTCAACTCGCAGCCGGACAGCGTCCGGGTCAGCTTTTCCAGATAGAGAGGAGCCACAGTCTCGTTGGTGACCACCGCCACCTGGCGACCGGCCAGATGCGGAGCGATGCACTCCGTCCTGCCCAGCAGGTCGGCCCCGATATAAATGGGATAACTGCGCTCGCCGAGATCAACCTGTAACGTCTGCATGAAAGCCCCCGGATTGGAAAGGGCGCTAGGATAGCGCAGTTGCGTCCGGCTTTAACGAGGCGGCAGCATGTGCAGGCGATCGAGAATTTCTTCCACGACCATGCGCGGCGGACGCTCGTCGGTTTCCACCACCAGATCGGCGACCTCCCGGTACAGCGGGTCCCGAATGACCATCAGGTCGCTGAGTACCTGCCCCGGATCGGCAGCACGCAGCAGCGGGCGATTGCGGTCGCGGGACGTGCGCTCCAGCTGCTGGGCAACCGAGGCATGCAGATAGACGACCCGCCCCCCCGAGCGCAAGGCGGTGCGATTCTCGAGCCGCAGCACGGCACCGCCACCCGTGGCGAGTACGATGCCGTCGTCCGTGCAAAGTTCCCCAATCATCGCCTGCTCGCGCTCGCGAAACCCCGCCTCCCCTTCCACATCGAAGATCCAGGGAATGTCGGCGCCGGTACGCTGCTCGATTTCCTTGTCGGAATCCTTGAACGTCAACCGCAATTCTTTGGCAAGCAAACGCCCGATGGTGCTCTTGCCCGAGCCCATCGGGCCCACGAGGATCACATTTCGCACTGACTCAACGACTCACCGCAATAGCCTGGCTGTTAAGGATACGCGGAGTCAGGAAAACAAGCAGCTCGGATTTGCTGTCGGTGACCGTATCGCTGCGGAAAAAGCGACCGATGAACGGCAGGTCGCCGAGGAAAGGCACCTTCTCCACGGACTTGCTCTGGCTATTGGAGAAGACCCCGCCGATCACGATGGTTTCGCCGTCGCCGATCAGCACCTTGGCATTGACCGAGTTCTTCTTGATCGGCGGTTCACCGTTCACCGCATTGGTATAGTCGGGCTCATCCTTGTTCACCTTGACGGCCATGATGATCCGATTGTCGGGCGTGATCTGCGGCGTGACCTCCAAGGACAGGGCCGCATCCTTCCAGGAGACGTCGGTTGCCCCGCTGGAGGTCTGGCTTTGGTAGGGGATCTCGGTCCCCGTCAAGATCTTTGCCGTTTCCTTGTCCGAGGTCAGCACCTTGGGTTGCGAGATGACCTCGCCATTGCCGGTCTTCTCCATCGCCGACAACTCCAGATCCAGCAGCAGATTGTCCGTCACCACAGCGAGACCGAAGCCGGACGTCGCATCCGTGGCCCCCAGATCGACGAAAGGGGTATTCGACGACAGATCGCTGCCAGTATTACCGGCCTCGTCGCCGTTGTCGTCCAGGCCATAGAGCGCCGCATTGCCACTGGTAACAGTTCCGCCCCAGCGCACGCCCAGGCTCTTGTCATAGCCGACGACAGCCTCGACGATGCGCGCCTCGATCATCACCTGGCGCACCGGGATGTCCAGCTGGGCGACGATTCGCCGCAGCTCGTCCAGACGCTCTTGGGTCTGGTAGGCGATGATGTTGTTGGTCCGCTCGTCGACCGTGATGGAACCGCGCTGATCCTCGGCTTCCTCGGCGCTGGTGACCGACTGGAACAGCTTGGCGATGTCCGCCGCCTTGGCGTAGTTCACCTGGACCAGCTCGCGGCGCAGGGGCGCCAGCTCGGCGATCTGCTGTTGCGCCTCCAGCTCCTGACGCTCGCGCGCCGCGATCTCGTCGGCCGGCGCCACCAGCAAGACATTGCCGACCTTGCGCTTGTCCAACCCCTTGGTCTTGAGCACCAGGTCGAGCGCCTGGTCCCAAGGCACATTCTGCAGACGCAGCGTGATATTGCCCTGCACGGTGTCGCTAGCCACCAGGTTGAGGTTGGTGAAGTCGGCGATCAGCTGCAGCACCGAGCGGACATCGATATCCTGGAAGTTCAGCGACAGCTTCTCGCCGCTGTAGGCGAAACGATCGGCATTGCGCTTGGCGACATTTTCCTGGGTCAGCGGCTTGACACTGACGGTCAGGCGATTGTCGGCCTGGTAGACCAGATAGTCGAACAGGCCGGACGGCTCGATGAGGATGCTGGCCTTGCCTCCCTGACTCGAGGCACTCACGAACTGCACAGGCGTAGCGAAATCCTTGACGTCCAAGCGCGCTCGCAGGGACTCCGGCAACTGCGTACCCGGGAAATCCAGGCGGATCTTGCCGCCCTGCTCCTGGACATCGGGGTTCATGCCCGGGCTCGACAGGTCGATGACCACGTTGCCCTCGCCCTGCGCGCCGCGCTGGAAGTCGATTCCCTGGATGGCCTTGCCTGCCGGCGCGTAGGACTTGACCAGCGGGGCCGGTGTCGCCGCAACGACAGGCGGCGGCGCAGTGCGGGCCTGCTGGGGCGCGGCGGCCGACTCGCCAAGCACGATATAGAGGTGGTTGCCCTCGGCACGCGTACTGTAGGGCGACAGGGCGGCCAGATTGACGATCATCCGGGTACGGCCGTTCGCCTCCACCAGAGTGACGCTGCGGGCGTTGCCGACCCCCAGTTCGCGATGCTTGGTCCCCAGCTTGTTGGCCACGCCGGGCAGGTCCAGAGCGATGCGCGCCGGTTGCTCGATGGTGTAGCCACGCGGCGCCGGTACGGGCTCGTCGAACGACAACTTGAGTTCGACCCGATCGCCAGGCAGGGCGGCCACGTCCAGGGCCTTGAGATCGGCTGCCGATAACTCCGGCGACAGCAGAGCAGCCAGGACTGAAATACCAAGACGCGAAAGGGTGCTGTTCATTGACTGGTTCCGTAATGCCGACCGGGAATTTTTCTTCATGCTGGATCCGCCCATCACGAGCGCTCCTTCAACGTGAGGCTGCGCGGGCGCTCCAGCCAGCCGCCCTCGCCATCGGGAACGATCTCCACGACATCGACGGCGGCCTCATTGATCCTGACGATGCGGCCATGGTTGCGCCCCAGATAGTCGCCCACCTTCACCCGATGAACGCCGCCCGCCCCGCGCACCAGAGCCTGCATACCCGCCCCGTTGGAGAGCGTGCCGACCATCTCGAAGACTTCGATGTTGAACCCCTCGAGATACTGCTTGACCCGTCCCTCATCCGGCCGGATGTCCTTCGAGCCCCTCTGCTGAATGGCCAAATCGATTTTCACCGGCGGCTGGAACGGACTGCGCATGGCCGCCGCACTGTAAGTAAAGGCCTCGTAGGGCTGAAACGTCGGCAGCGGCTCGATCGCACCCTTGGGCCGCGCACGAACTTCGTCCATATAAGCCTGCAAATCCTGAAACTCATTGCCGACATCGCAGCCGGAAAGTCCGACAAGGGCCACAATGCAAACCAGACGGGAACCCCTCATTTATGCAGTCCCTTGTCGTTATAGCGGTAAGTCTTGGCCAGAACTTTCATGCGCAACTTCGTATTGTTTCCCGCTGCCGCGGGTTTTATTTCGAAATCATGCAGTGTGACTATTCGCGGAAGACTGGCGACGCCACTGGCGAACGTGGCCAGATCGTGATAGTTGCCCACCACGGATATCTGGATCGGCAATTCGATATAAAACTGCTGGATAACTTCCGCGAGAAGTTTGATTTCCTCGAACTCCAGCCCGCTGCCCAGTCCGGTACGGGTGATATCCTCGAGCAGCCCCGGCACTTCGGTATCGCTCGGCAACTGCCGCAACAAGACACCGAAGGAGGTTTCCATCTCCGCCATCTGCTGCCGGTAGGCCTCCAGGTTCGCCGCCTGGGAGGCCTTGGTGGCAAACTGCTGCTTCAGGGTACCCTCTTCGCCACGCTCCCGCTCGAGTTGCTCCTGCAGATCCTTGAGGTGGAAGTTGTAGCCCAGCGCCAGGACCGCAATCAGCAGCAGCAGGCCGGTGATGGCTTTCACCGGGGCCGGCCACGACCCCAGGTTGTTCAGATCCAGGTCGGCCAGATCGATCTTGCGCAAACTTTCCAAGGACTCGGACAAATTCATTTCCGCTTTCCTCCTTTCTTTTGCGCATCATCCCGAACGGACTGCGTCGCTCCGCCAGCAACAGGCAATCCTGCCCCCCCCTCTTTCTTCGCGCCCTCTTTCTTCGCTCCCTCGCCCTTGTCCCCGTCCTCGCCCGGCTGCACCTGCTGCACGGTCAGCTGGAATACGTTGGCCTGATCCAAAGCACCGGCCGTTACCGCCTTCACGGCCGTCAGGTTGGGCGCCTCGAGCCATTCCGAGCCGTCCAGATTACGCATCAGGCTCGAGACACGGTTATTGGATTCGGCGGCACCTTCGATGGCGATATTCTTGCCGGTCATCTTCAGGGAGGTGAAATACACGCCATCAGGCAAGGTACGGACCAACTGATCGAACACACGCCCGATGATCGGCCGATTGCCCTGCAGGTCCTGAATGATCTTCATCCGCTCCAGCAACTGCTGGCGACGGGTTTTGAGTTCGCTGATCTCCTTGATCCGGGCATCGAGCACAGCGATCTCCTTGCGAAGGAAATCATTGCGCGCACGCTGCGCGTCGATGCTCGCGTTCAGGTATTGATCACCAAGGAAAACCAGGCCACCGGCAACCAGCAACACCGCCCCCAGCGCGACCAGAAAACGCTGCCGGCGTTCCTCGCGAAGCTGCTCGCGCCAGGGTAGAAGGTTGATCCGCGCCATCTAATCGAAACTCCTCATCGCCAGACCGCAGGCAACCATCATCGCCGGGGCATCGCTGACCAGTGCCGAGGCATTCACCTTGGGACTCAGCGCCATCTCGGCAAACGGGTTGGCGACCAGCGTCCGGGTCCCGGTCTTCTGCTGGACCAGCTGGTCCAGCCCCGGCAGCGAGGAGGTCCCACCCGCCAGCAGGATGTAGTCGACCTGGTTGTACTGGCCTGCCGCGAAAAAAAACTGCAGAGAACGGGAAACCTGCTGCACGACGGCTTCTTTGAACGGCTGTAAAACCTCGCTGTCATAGCCATCCGGAAGTCCGCCCTTTTTCTTGGCCATACCGGCTTCGGCCATGGACAGGCCATAGCGGCGCTGGATCTCGTCGGTGAGCTGCTTGCCGCCGAACAGCTGCTCGCGGGTATAGAGGGTACGGCCGTCATGCAATACGCTGAGCGTCATCATGGTCGCGCCGATATCGACGACAGCCACGGTCAGTCCCGCCGGATCGCCGCCCAACTGATCGATCAGCAGTCCGCAGGCGCGCTCCATCGCATAGGCCTCGACATCGACGACCTTGGCTGTCAGCCCGGCCAGCGCCAGCACCGCTTCGCGAGCCTCGACGTTCTCCTTGCGGCAGGCGGCGAGCAGCACCTCGACGCGACCGGGGCTGCGCGGCAGCGGCCCCAGAATCTCGAAGTCGATCGCCACCTCATCGAGGGGATAAGGAATGTACTGGTCGGCCTCGAGCTTCAACTGGGTTTCCATTTCGTCCTCGGAAAGTCCGGCATCCATCTCGATGGTTTTGGTAATCACCACGGAACCCGCCACGGCCACCGCCGCAGCCTTGGTTCCGGTCTTGGCCTTGGCCAGCACCTTGACCAAGGTCTGGCCGACACCGTCGAGATCGACGATGCTCTTCTCGAGGACGGCATTGGCAGGGAGCGGTTCGACGGCGTAGGCCTCCACCCGGTAGCGATTACCCGAACGACTCAATTCGATAAGCTTGACCGTGGTCGAACTAATATCGATCCCCAGTAACGAACCCGCTTTCTTGTTGAAGAGCCCTAGCACAACCAATTTCCTTGCTGTATCCGCAACTTACGGACAATTTATGTAATGCCGCATTAGATAACAGGCTTGACAGAAGCGTAAATGGCTATCCGGCAAGAAAACCGCATATAATGTGACCGGCTTTTCGCTTTTCGCCTCGCCTGAAATTCCGTCTCTCTTTCATCTGGAAACCCCGCGGCCTTGATGCGTTTGCTTAGATTCTTCGGCTGGACCTTCGTCGCCATTTTCAGCAGCCTGCTGCTCGGCCTGAGCGGAGCTTTCCTCTACCTGAGCCCCAGCCTCCCGTCGGCCGAATCGCTGCGCACCATCCAGCTGCAAATCCCCCTGCGGATATACAGCAGCGACGACAAGCTGATTGCGGAGTTCGGCGAAATGCGCCGCACACCCATCCGCTATGCCGACATTCCGCCGGACTTCATCCATGCCCTGCTCACCGCGGAGGACGATAATTTTGCCAACCATTATGGCGTCGACCTTGTCAGCCTGATGCGCGCTGCCACGCAATTATTGAGCAGCGGACATATTCAGACCGGAGGCAGCACCATCACCATGCAGGTGGCGAAGAATTTCTTCCTCACCAGCGAGCGGAGTTTCTCGCGCAAGGCCAACGAGATCCTTCTCGCCCTGCAGATCGAGCAGGAGCTCAGCAAGGAGGAAATCCTCGAGCTCTACGTCAACAAGATCTACCTCGGCAACCGTGCCTACGGCATCGAGGCAGCAGCCCAGGTTTATTACGGCAAGCCCATCCGCGAGCTGAGCCTGGCCCAGATGGCCATGATCGCCGGCCTGCCGAAAGCCCCGTCGCGCTTCAATCCGCTGGCCAACCCGGCACGCAGCAAGGAGCGGCGCGACTGGATTCTCGGGCGCATGTACAAGCTGGGATACATCGACGAGGCGCGCTACCAGCAAGCCCTGGCAGAGCCCGCAGATGCCAGCTACCACGTACCAACCCCGGAGCTGAACGCGCCCTACATCGCCGAAATGGCCCGCGCCGAGCTGGTCGGCCGCTACGGCAGCGACGCCTATACCGAAGGCTTCCGGGTCACTACCACGATTCCCAGCGACCTGCAGGAAGCGGCCAGCGCCGCCGTGCGCCAGGGCCTGCTCGACTACGACCGGCGCCATGGCTATCGCGGCCCCGAGACCCATCTGTCGGGCTCGAACAGGAGCGTCTGGCTGGACGAACTGAACAAGCGGCGAACCATCGGCGGCCTCGAGCCCGCCGTCGTCACCCGGGTCGAGGGCAGCGGTATCCAGGTCCTGACGCGCGGCGGCGACGAAGAAAGGGTGAGCTGGGAGAGCATGAGCTGGGCCCGCCCCTTCATCAATTCCGACAGCCAGGGACCCAAACCGCAGCATCCGGGCCAGGTGGTCAAGACCGGCGACCTGATTCGCGTCCTGCGCCAGGAGGACGGCCGTCTCGTCTTCAGCCAGGTCCCCGCGGCACAGAGCGCCCTGGTTTCCCTCGATCCGCGGAGCGGGGCGATCCGCGCCCTGGTGGGCGGCTTTGCCTTCGAGCAGAGCAACTACAATCGCGCCGCCCAAGCCAAACGACAGCCCGGTTCGAGCTTCAAGCCCTTCATCTACAGCGCGGCCCTGGATCGCGGCTTCACCGCCGCCAGCCTGATCAACGACGCCCCCATCGTCTTCGTCGACCCGTACCTGGATACGGTCTGGCGCCCCAAGAACGACACCAACACCTTCCTCGGCCCGATCCGCATGCGCGAAGCCCTGTACAAATCGCGCAACATGGTGTCGATCCGACTGCTACAGAGTGCCGGCATCGACTACACGCTGAATTACATTGGGCGCTTTGGGTTCGACAGGCAGGACCTGCCGCGCAACCTGTCCCTGGCACTGGGCACGGCCAACCTGACCCCCCTGGAAATCGCCGGTGGCTGGAGCACCTTCGCCAACGGCGGCTATCGCATCCAGCCCTACCTGATCGAACGCATCGAAGACCGCACCGGAAAACTCCTCTACCAGGCCAACCCGCCCCGCGCCCCCGAGGAACAGCCGACGCCCGTTGCCGCGACCGGTGGACAGGCCACCACCGGCGACTCGGCGCCAGGCGCCGCCGGCAGCGCTATCCAGGGCGCCGCCCAGCCGGCGCCAGCCAACCCATCCCCGGAGGCGACCGCGCCGATAGCCGCCGAGCGCATCGTCGATGCCCGCACCACCTACATCATGACCAGCATGCTGCAGGATGTGATCAAGCGCGGCACCGCTCGCCGCGCCCTGGAGATGGGACGCAGCGACTTGGCCGGCAAGACCGGAACCACCAACGAATCCAAGGACAGCTGGTTCTCCGGCTACAACGCCGACTACGTCACCACCGTCTGGGCCGGCTTCGACCAGCCGGACAGTCTGGGTAGCCACGAATACGGCAACACCGTGGCCCTGCCGATCTGGATGAGCTTCATGGGCACCGCCCTGAAGGACAAACCACCCCATCTGCAGGCCGAACCCGAAGGGCTGCTGACCCTGCGGATCAACCCCAGCAGCGGACGCATCGCCTCGCCCGGTACCCCCGGCGCCTTCTTCGAGCTGTTCAAGAACGAAGATCCGCCGCCCGTGGCCCGCGAGGAGGACTCCACCAGCCCGGGCAGCCTGGCGAAAGAGTCCGCACCCCCGATCGACCTGTTCTGAACCTTTCAGAAAGAAACCCCGTTCGATCAGACGGCGTGAAAACACGCTGCAGCGGCTTGAACAAACGCCCCGACCTGCTCGGAGCGTTTGTCGCCGGGCCGTTGCCCGCCTCCCGAGAGCGGACAAAAGTCCGCTCAGGCCAGTAGCGCCATCAAGCACCGGGCTCCCGGCACGCCGATGGCCTGCTTGAGAGGGGACATACGCCGTGATACCGGCCTCCTCGCCGGCCAGGAACTGCTCGCCGCCGGAATGGCCATCGGCTCCAACGGGCGACTGTCGTTACCCTCCCGGGTCACCTCGTGATGCGCGACCAGACAACGCTCGACATCGACGGCGCTCTGACAGCTGCAGGCCAGCCGCAGTACGCCCCCTGGCGACGACGCGCACCAGATGATCGTCGGGAATGTTCATTGAGGCCGATGGAGGAACAGACTGCTCTGACCGGGGAGTTAACCGCAGATGTAAGCCATGAAATGACAATGCCCGTATCTTGCGATACGGGCATTGTTCTCATCGGCCCCACCCCCACCGACTGCCAGGTTCTCACACCGTCTGTCGAGGCGGAGTTTCATATCGGCGACTGACCGGTCAGCCGCCGAACACCGCCTCCACCGACTGCAGGGGATAGTGCTTCGGGTAGGGCAGGGAAGCCACGCCGCTTTCGATGGCGGCCCGGGCCACGGCGTCGGACACCACGGTGATCAGCCGCGGGTCCATCGGTTTGGGAATGATGTACTCGCGACCGAACTCCAGCCCCGACACCCCGTAGGCTTCGCAGACCTCCTTCGGCACCGGCAGCTTGGCCAGTTCGCGCAGGGCGTGGGCCGCAGCGATCTTCATCTCCTCGTTGATGCGGGTGGCGCGGACATCCAGGGCGCCACGGAAGATGAAGGGGAAGCCCAGCACGTTGTTCACCTGGTTCGGATAGTCGGAGCGCCCGGTGGCCATGATCACGTCGCTGCGCGTGGCATGGGCCAGCTCCGGCCTGATCTCCGGGTCCGGGTTGGAACAGGCGAAGACGATCGGATTCGGCGCCATGCGCAGCAGGTTTTCCGCACTCAGCAGGTTGGCGCCGGACAAACCGACGAAAACGTCGGCGCCGTCGAGGGCATCGGCCAGGGTGCGCTTGTCGGTCTCGTGGGCGAACACCGCCTTGTACTGATTCAGGTCGTCACGCCCGGCATGGATGACCCCCTGGCGGTCGAGCATGTGGATGTTCTCCACCTTGGCACCCAGGCTGACCAGCAGACGCATGCAGGAGATGGCCGCGGCACCGGCGCCAAGACAGACGATTTTGGCAGTCGCCAGGGTCTTGCCGGCGATCTCCAGTGCATTGAGCATGCCGGCCGCGGTGACGATGGCGGTACCGTGCTGGTCGTCGTGGAACACCGGGATGTCGCACTGCTCGATCAGGGCACGCTCGATCTCGAAGCACTCGGGCGCCTTGATGTCCTCCAGGTTGATGCCACCGAAGGTGATAGAAATGCGCTTGACGGTATCGATGAAGGCCTGCGGGCTCTCCGCGTCGACTTCGATGTCGAACACATCGACCCCGGCGAAGCGCTTGAACAGCACGCCCTTGCCTTCCATGACCGGCTTGGAGGCCAGCGGACCGAGATTGCCCAGGCCGAGGATCGCGGTACCGTCGGAAATGACGGCGACCAGATTGCCCTTGCCGGTGTAGGTGTAGGCCAGTTCGGGATCGCGGGCAATTTCCCGCACCGGCTCGGCGACGCCGGGGCTATAGGCCAGCGACAGGTCGCGGGCGGTTTGGGTGGGTTTGGTCAACTCCACGCTCAGCTTTCCGGGGCGCGGATGAGCGTGGTATTCGAGGGCGGCGGTTTTGAGATCGGACATATTTATAATTTCCACTTTTATTATGTTGCGACTTGCACGGCGAGCATACGGCAAGACGACGAGTACCAACAATAGCACTCAACGACGCATGTCAAGGCCTCTAATATAAGACTTTCAGCCAGTCTCCCGGACGCGGTTCGAGGTCCGGATAGAGGTTGTTCAACAGCCGTAAGCGCATCACGGACGCCTCCGCCACCCCGCTGGCCTGACTGAGTTCGGCCAGCCGCTGCCCCTCGCCAACCCGCACCCGGTGCAACCGCAACGGCTGGGCCAGCTTCCGTTCGGCGTCCCGGAGCGGGCGGAAACTGCCGATCACCTGCAGGAAGTCCGCATCCGCCGCCCCCAGGCTGGACTTGCCCTTGAGTGCCGCCACGAACAGGAAAGCCTGGCGCTCCCGGTACAGGACCGCGACCCGCCGGGCCGGGGTACCGGCCATGACGCCGGTATACCCCTGCAGCCCCTGCGGGTTCAGGGGGCGACCCTCGAGCAGAGGGCTATCGCCGGTGCGCTGCTGCAGGAATGCCTCCGGCGCCAGCTGCGGATCGACGGGCTCCATGGTCATAGCGATCAGCGCCTGGCGATCCGGCGCCAGCCCGACCAGTGCATCCGGCCGATTGACCAGCTCCCAGCCCTCGGGAAAGCGCAGGGTGAAGTCCAGCGGACCGTGATAGAAGGCCTGTCCGCGGATCATCCCGGAAGCCTCCGAATCGCCGAAGGGCAAGCCCTCGATCTGCTCGAGAAAGCCCTCCCGATTCACCTCCCGGCGTACCGCGACCAGCGCATGCGCAGCGCCGACCACCTCGTGCAGGCGTCGATCGCTGTCCGGATGGCTATCGAAGAGCCCGTGATAACCCGACTCCGGCGGTGGCTCGCCGCGCTGGGCGGCCTCCTGGCGGGCAAAGTCCTCCTGGTTCTTCAAGAGCCGGACCACCGCGATCATCGCCTCGGGATCGTAGCCGGCCCGCGCCAGATACTGCGCGCCGAGCCCATCGGCCTCCAGTTCCATATCCCGCCCGTAGCCGCGCACCAGGACACTCCCGAGCACGCTGGTCAGATCGCCCGCCGCGCCCACCCCGGTACCGATGGCGATGATCTGACTGACGATGTTCCAGGCACTCGCCTGGCTCTGCTGGCGCACCCCGTGGCGCGCCGTGACATGCCCGACCTCGTGGCCGAGCACTGCCGCCAGCTCGGCCTCCGAATTGAGGTAGGCCAGCAGGCCGCGGTGGATGTAGACGTAGCCGCCGGGCAGGGCGAAGGCGTTCAGCTCCGGCGAGTCGAGCACGGTGAAGTGGTAATCCAGAGCACTGCGGTGACTGTAGCGGGCGACCCGTTCGCCGACCTGCTGCACATAGGCCTGCAGCCGCTCGTCGGCATAGCGCGGATATTGCTCGAGGATCTGCTGGTGGAGGCGATGGCCGAGCTCCAGCTCCTGGCGCTCGCTCATCATGACGAAATCGCTGTGCCCGCTGACCGGATTGGTCGCGCAGCCCGCCAGCAACCCCAGCAGCAGCAGGACCAAGCATGGCTTCATGGCGGCACCTCGAGCATGAGCGGATGGGGCAACGGCGCATCCGGCGCCCTGTCCACGCGCTCGCGACGGGAGCGGTCGAGCACTCGACGCGCACCTCGATACGCTATCCCGGCAGGCGCGACAGGGCGGGCGCAGCCCCGCGCACGACGCTCGGCTTCCTGCAGACAGCCGGCCAGCGCCACGTGGCGCCATCGCCATCTGATAGCCTAGCCCCTCGGTAAGCCGCTGCGCCCCTGCACTTCATACTCAGCCGCACGCGGCGACCGTCGACAAGGTGCCGGGTATCGCCACCCAGCACGCTCGATCGCTCGCTCCGCGCCGGGCGGAACGCTTGGGCGGGAACTCCCCAGACGACGGAAACGAAAAAGGCGCCCACTTGGGGCGCCTTTCTCAGCAGCTCGAATCGGTCCATCAGGCCATCCTGGCCATTGGCGCTTACTTGGCGCCGAACACACCGAAACGCTGCTTGAAGCGGTCGATACGGCCGCCGGTGTCGAGCACCTTCTGCTTGCCGGTATAGAACGGGTGGCACTCGGAGCACACGTCGATGCTGAGGTTCTTGCCAAGGGTGGAGCGGGTCTTGATCACGTTCCCGCAGCTGCAGGTCGCTTCGATCTCGACGTAATTCGGATGGATATCGGCTTTCATGGAAAAGTCCTCGACTCTGGCGTACCGCCACCCGACCCTATGTCAGGCACCGTACGGAAACAGGCGGCGGATGATACCAGAGCACTGCCGCGATGCAAGCGCACCGGGCCGAGAGGCAGGGCAATCGCGCTACATCGCTCTTGCGTTGGACGAGGATTAGCGGTAACGGACAAGACTTTTCCGAGCCCCATCATGCTGCCCAATCCCCAGCCCTACTTCGCCAAGCTCGTCGACCCACGGCGCGAAACCCGCAACAAGCTGCACGCCCTGCAGGACATCGTCATGATCACGCTCTGCGCTACTCTGTGCGGTTATGACGACTGGGTCGACATCGAGGACTTCGCCCACGAGAACGAAGCCTGGCTGCGCGAGTTCCTGCCGCTGCCCAACGGTATTCCCTCGCACGACACCCTCAGCGACGTCATCGGAC
>NZ_FOFJ01000004.1 GCF_900110885.1 Azotobacter beijerinckii
TTACTGGTTGTCCACCCTCGAGGAGGACACGCCGCTATCGGAACTGGTGCGCATCGCCCACCTGCGTTGGCGTATCGAGCGCGACTATCAGGATCTCAAGCAGGACCTGGGGCTGGGACATTACGAGGGGCGTGGTTGGCGGGGATTCCACCACCATGCCAGCTTGAGCATCGCCGCCTACGGTTTTCTGCTCGGGCAGCGCCTGCGCCGTGAGGCCCTGTTCGGACCGGATGGCCAAGGAAAAAAAAACCTCATGGCCTGCACGGTACCTGCGCTTCCCGCGGATTACCGCCCCCGCGGTCGGCCAGCGCGCGCAGCGGCATGTGGCGGACTCGATCACGACGCTGCGTCATCAACTCGGTGTCTATCTGATGCTTGAGTATTGCCGGGACCTGTACGGAGGTTTGGGACATCCATGTTTATGACACAGTAAGATTAGGCGAACAATAAACAATAAAAAGGCGATCATAGGATCGCCTTTTTATTGGCGCTGTTGCCCTTCAGTCTGTGTACTGGAACAGCTTGACGACCTTCTGCACGCCGGAAACGCTCTGGACCAGATTGGTGGCCCGATTTGCTTCCTGGCGGGTGATCAGGCCCAGCAAGTAAACGATGCCGTTCTCGGTAACCACCTTGATCTTCGAGCCGGGTACCGTGTTGTCGGCAAGCATCTGAGTTTTGATCTTGGTGGTCAGCAGGGCGTCGTTGCTGCGGGCCAGGAGTGAGGTGGGCAGGAGAATTTGTATTTCGTTGTGTACTTTGCTCACTCCGGGGACCGAGCGGGCTGCTTGCTCGGCGAGCTGTTTGAGTTCGGCGCGGGGGGTCTGGCCAGCGAGCAGGGTAACGCTGTTGTAGGTGGTGACCACAATGTGCGAGCTGCTGCTGCCCAGGTCGGCATGGGCCTGGCGGATCTTTTCGGCGACCTGGGGTTCGATGAGTTTATCGTCGATCGAGTTACCGATGCTGCGACTGCTGCAGCCACTCAAAATAAGGCTTGCCGCCAGGACGGTGGTGATCAGGAGTGAGCGCTTCATTCTTCGCTTCCGAACAGTTGGTTGTCGATCAGATCGCACAGGCAATGGATGACCAGCAGGTGCACTTCCTGGATGCGTGCCGTGACCTTGGCAGGCACCCGGATCTCGACGTCTTCGGGAAGCAGCAGCGAGGCCATGCCGCCGCCGTCGCGGCCGGTCAGGGCGACCACCAGCATTTCTCGGTCGTGGGCCGCCTGGATAGCCTGGATCACGTTGGCGGAGTTGCCGCTGGTGGAAATGGCCAGCAGAACGTCTCCGGGTTGGCCCAGAGCGCGGATCTGCTTGGAGAACACTTCGTTGTAGCTGTAGTCGTTGGCAATCGAGGTTAGGGTCGAGCTGTCGGTGGTCAGCGCGAGGGCCGGCAGGCTGGGGCGCTCGCGTTCGAAGCGATTGAGCAACTCCGAGGAAAAATGCTGCGCATCTCCGGCCGAGCCGCCGTTGCCGCAGGAGAGGATCTTGCCCTCGTTGAGTAGGGCCTGAACCATGAGCTCGCTGGCCTGGGCGATGTGGGGAGGGATGGTCTCCATGGCCTGCTGCTTGGTTTCGATGCTGGCCTGGAAGAGTTGGCGGATGCGGGATTGCATGTCCATCGGCGATAACCTTCAAAGTCGGGTGTCCGCTGCGGCCAGGGTAGCTTTCTGGCTCATGGTGCGGCAGGGCTGCTGCAGGGTGTCCGGGGCTCGCTAGGCGCTGTTGCAGGTCAGGCGTCAAAGGCGTTTCGGACCCAATTCAGGTGGCTGAACGTGCCCTCGTCGGCATTAGTGATGGCGACGATGTCGAAGCGGCAGGGATGCCTGGCCCAGCGTGGCTCCTTCTGCAGGAAATACTGGGCGGTGCGGACGAGTTTCATGCGCTTGCGCGCATCGACGCTCTCCAGTGCGCCTCCCCAGGCAAGGTGTCGCCGATAGCGCACTTCGACGAATACTACTGTATCGCCGTCGAGCATGACCAGATCGAGCTCGCCGCACCGGCAGCGCCAGTTCTGCGCCAGGAGGTGCAGTCCTTGCGCTACGAGATGGCGGTGGGCGAGAGCTTCGGCGTCGCGTCCGCTGCGCTGCCTATCCATATCAGTAACTGTTGGCTGGCAGGCGTTGAACCTGGCCATCGTGGAAGGTGGCCCAAGGCAGCTGGCGCTGGATGCGCTGATCGGGGCTTAGGCTCAGGCTGCCGGAGAGGCCGTCGATGCGTGTGTCGGGCATGGTCTTGAGCTGCGCCAGACGCGGGGCGAGTCGATAGGCATCGGCGCCCATGGCGTAGAGGCGCCCCAGGCTGCCACTGGCCTGGGGCCATTGGCTGCCGACCAGTTGTGGCAGGTTGTCGATCGGGCTGGCATTCAGCAGCCAAGGAGTTTCGCAGAACTGGATGCCTTCCAGGTCGAGGTACTGGTTCTGCTCTTCCTTCGGGTTGTAGAGGTGCGAGGTGGCATACACCGGTACGTCGCCAGCGTACTGGAAGGCGAGGGTCGGCTTGATCTGCTGGGCCTGCTGCGGTGTGGCGGCGAGGAAAATGAAGTCGATGTCTCGGCGTCGCGAAGGTTGTGCGGTCACTTCGCCGCCAAGCACGCTCTGCAGGCGTTTGCCGCGCGCCTCGCTTTGGCGCAACTGGAACAGCTCGGCGATCTGTTGGGCCAGGCGGGCAGACTGATCGATGCGCACGACGGCGATCAGGCTGCCGCCGGCGGCCTGCCAGTTCTTCTGGAAGGCTTGGAGAACGCGATCGCCCCATTCGCCGGAGGGCACCATGACGACGCCCCGGCGCATGCCGTCGGCCCAGGCGCGGCGGGCAGCTTCGCGGGCCTCGTCTTCGGCTGCCAGGCCGAACTGGAAGAGTTGCGGCGGGCTTTCCTGGCCGGTATTGCCATAGTTCAGCGCCAAGGTGGTGATTGGCAGTTGTTCGCGATCGCCGAGTTGCTTGACCAAGGGCTTTTCCAGGGGGCCGATGACCAATTGCACTCCAGCGGCTTGGGCCTGGCGATAGAAGTCGTCGAGGGAGGTCAGCCGGCTGCTGTCGTAGACTTCGATGCTGGGTGGTCGCTGGCCGCTTTGCTGCGCCTGGTAATGGGCTGCCATGAAGCCGTTGCGTAGGGCGCGGGACACTGAGGCGAGTTGGCCCTCCTCGGGGAGCAGCAGGGCGATCTTGTTGAGGGGTTGGCTGGCCAGTTCCCGCAACTTGCGCAGCGGTGCCGGCAATTGCAGGGCTGCCGGGTGCTGTGGGTTTGCCGCGCGCCATTGGTCGATGGCCGCTTGTTGCAACTCCAAGGTACCGGCGCTTTTCGTCGCGCGGGCCAAGGCCAGCCAGCGGCCCAGTTCGGTGTTCTCTTCTCCGGGGACGCTCAGGGCATCCTGTGGCAGAGCTTGAATCAGGCGCCAGATGCTTTCGTGGTTCTCGCTGGCAGCCGACTCGCTCAGCAGGGGCGCGATGAACACCCGCTCGCGGGCGGCATTCAGGCGCTGCCCATCTGCCTCCAGGGCGCGGGCGCGGGCCAGTTGGGTGCGGGTCTGCTGCTGGACGGGCAGTTCGCCCAAGTGCTGCATGCTCGGGTGGTTCAGGCTCTTGAGCGCCGCCTTGGCGTTGTTGCGGGCCAAGGCAATCTCTGCGCCGAGGGTGCTGGCAAAGATCTGCTGAGCGGGCTTGAGGCTGTCCAGTGGGGTCTGGTCGAGAATGCGTACGGCCTGGCCGAGATCCTTCTGCCGGTAGGCTTGGTCGGCGGCGCTCAGGCGGAGGAGTGCGGCCTTTTCCGGCTTGCTTTGGTCGGCCTGCTGCAGCAGTTGTTCGACGCTGGATTGTGTGGGGGGTGGCAGCTCGCCCAGTTGGGATGATGGCGAGCTCGCGCAGGCGACCAGAAAGCTGGCAAGGAAAAGGGTGGGAAGGGGACGCAGGCAGGCGATCATTGAGGCGTTCCTGATGCTCAAGACAATTGAAGAATTGTACCCAAGCCTCGTCCTGGGTGCGATGTCGTGCACTGGAAACCCGGCTACAATGCGCGTTTCGACTGCTTGAGGGGTTCGCCGTGACTGTGTCTGCTGCTTTGAATCCAATGCCGGGCACGCTTTATGTCGTCGCTACCCCGATCGGCAATCTCGACGACATCACTGCGCGAGCCCTCAGGGTATTGCGCGATGTTGCCTTGATTGCCGCCGAAGATACGCGCCACTCGGCGCGTCTGTTGCAACATTTCGGTATCGCGACGCCCTTGGCGGCCTGTCATGAGCACAATGAGCGCGATCATGGCGGGCGCTTTCTGGCGCGCCTGCAGGCAGGCGAGGATGTGGCGCTGATTTCCGATGCCGGTACGCCGCTGATTTCCGATCCGGGTTTTCATCTGGTGCGCCAGGCGCGAGCGGCAGGCATAAGGGTGGTTCCTGTACCCGGCCCCTGTGCGTTAATTGCCGCCTTGTCCGCTGCGGGGCTGCCTTCCGATCGGTTCGTCTTCGAAGGTTTTCTGCCGGCCAAGGCGGCTGGGCGTCTGGCGCGCTTGGAGCAGTTGAAGGAGGAACCTCGAACGCTGATCTTCTACGAGGCGCCGCATCGATTGTTGGAGTGCCTGGGGGATCTCGAGCGAACCATGGGAGTTGATCGTTTGGCGGTTCTGGCGCGGGAGTTGACCAAAACCTTCGAAACCTTCAGAAGCTTGCCTCTCGGTGAGCTACGCGCTTGGGTCGCTGAGGATAGCAACCAGCAGCGTGGCGAGTGCGTGCTGCTGGTGGCCGGCTGGCAGCCTCCGCCTGAGGAGGCGGTGTCGGCTGCGGCGCTCCGTGTTCTTGATCTTTTGCTCAAGGAGGTGCCGTTGAAGCGGGCTGCGGCATTGGCGGCCGAAATCACCGGGGTGCGCAAGAATCTACTCTATCAAGCTGCTTTGGAACGCCAGGGGTGAGGCTGGCCTGGACGCAGCACCAGAGGGAGTGCTTGCGGATGACCTTTGTGACCGATTATTCTTATCGGCGGAGAGTCGATCAGACAGTCGCTGTTCCATATTGTTCCCCAATATGGGAGAGAGGAAAGTCCGGGCTCCATAGGGCAGAGTGCCAGGTAACGCCTGGGAGGCGCGAGCCTACGGAAAGTGCCACAGAAAACAACCGCCTAAGCGCGCAAGTGCCGGTAAGGGTGAAAAGGTGCGGTAAGAGCGCACCGCACGGCTGGCAACAGTCCGTGGCTAGGTAAACCCCACTCGGAGCAAGACCAAATAGGGATCCGTCGGCGTGGCCCGCGCTGGATCCGGGTAGGTTGCTAGAGGCGGCCAGCGATGGTCGTCGTAGAGGAATGACTGTCCTCGACAGAACCCGGCTTACAGATCGACTCTCCCCTCCCTTCTTCCTCTCTTGCCCTTCAAAAAGCTCCTTTGCAAGCGGCTAAAAATCCCCCACATAACAATCCACTTTAAGAGATAAATTCAGCTCATTGATTTTGCTGGGCTTGTTTCTCATTACGTGTGATTTCTCTCTCTCATATTCAGCTAAAGCGCCGTCCTATAAGGATTTTTTCATTTTTCCCTGCCTTGACGGTGGGTTGGGGCGTTCCTATAGTGTGCGCAGGTGGTACGAAGTGGCATAAAGTGGGTTTCAGTGGGCAGGGAAGCTTGAGATCAGGGGAAGCGTCACCGTGTTTCGCGGAGCCAGCGCCGTCAGTCTCGACGCCAAGGGGCGAGTCTCGATGCCTGCCAGGTATCGCGAGGAGTTCGTTTCGCGTTCGGCGGGTCAGCTCATCATCACCATCGACGCGATGGACCCCTGCTTATGCATATATCCCCTGCCGGAGTGGGAACTCATCGAGGCCAAATTGCGCGAGCTTCCCTCGTTGCATGAGGAAACTCGCCGCTTGCAGCGTCTCTTGATCGGTAATGCCGTGGATCTCGAACTGGATGGCAGTGGACGTTTCCTGATTCCGCCGCGCTTGCGCAAGCATGCGAATCTGGACAAGCACGCAATGCTGGTCGGCCAACTGAACAAATTTCAGCTGTGGAATGAGGATGCCTGGACCGCGATTGCGGATGCAGACCTGGCGGCTATCAAACAACAACCCGGTGCTCTGCCGGGCGAACTGCGTGACTTGATCCTGTGACTATGAATAGCGGCTTCAGCCATATCACCGTACTACTCGAGGAAGCGGTCGATGCTCTGTCCGTACGAGCGGACGGTTGTTACCTGGATGGCACCTTCGGGCGGGGGGGGCATAGCCGGTTGATCCTTGGGCGTCTTGGGCCGGAGGGGGGCTTGCTGGGGTTCGACAAGGATCCCCAAGCGATCGCCACCGGGCAAGCCCTGGCCGCCGAGGATGGCCGCTTTGTCATCGTGCAGCGCAGTTTTGCCGAGTTGGCGGATGAGCTGGCGGCACGTGGACTGATCGGCAAGGTCGGTGGCGCGCTGTTCGATTTGGGGGTGTCCTCGCCGCAACTGGACGATCCCGAGCGTGGTTTCAGCTTTCTTAACGACGGCCCGCTGGATATGCGTATGGACCCGACGCGAGGCGTGAGCGCAGCCGAATGGCTGGCCAGTGCTACTGCTGAGGAAATTGCCCGCGTTTTCAAGGAGTATGGCGAGGAGCGCTTTGCCAGGCGTATGGCCCAGGCTGTGGTGCAGCGCCGCCAAGAAAGGCCATTCGAGCGCACTGCCGATCTGGCGCAGGTGCTGGCCGTCGCCAATCCAGCCTGGGAGAAGGGCAAGAATCCGGCAACGCGCGCCTTCCAGGGATTGCGCATTCATATCAACAACGAGCTGGGTGATCTCGAGCGGGGGCTTGAAGCAGTGCTTGAATCGCTTGAAGTCGGTGGCCGCTTGGTGGTGATCAGCTTCCATTCGCTGGAGGATCGTATCGTCAAGCAGTTCATGCGGCGCCAGGCCAAGGGCGAGGCGGACAAGCTGCCGCGCGACTTGCCGATCCGTCTGGCTGCTTTCGAGCCGCGTCTGAGGCTGATCGGCAAGCCTCAATACGCTTCCGAAGCCGAACTCAAGGCCAATCCGCGTGCCCGCAGTGCGGTCATGCGCGTGGCGGAGAAGCTGCGATGAGTCGCATACCGAATAAGGCCATGCCGACCGGTAGTCTGCTGATGTTGGTACTTTTCGTTGCCGCGCTGTTCTCCGCCGTCGCGGTCTCCTACAGCGCCTACTGGAATCGCCAGTTGCTCAATGCGCTGTATGGCGAGCTGACCGAGCGCGACAAGATGCAGGCCGAGTGGGGGCGGCTGATTCTGGAGCAAAGCACCTGGACCGCGCACAGTCGAGTCGAGAGTCTGGCCAGCGAAACCCTGAAGATGCGCATTCCCGATGCGGCGGAAATACGGCTGGTGGCACCATGATGAAACTCGAAGGTGCACTCTATCCTTGGCGTTTCCGTCTGGTGCTGGCTCTCTTGGCACTGATGGTGGCTGCCATCGCCTGGCGTATCGTCGATCTGCACATATTCGATCATGACTTTCTCAAGGGGCAGGGCGATGCGCGCAGCATGCGGCACATCCCGATCCCGGCGCATCGCGGACTGATCACCGATCGCAACGGCGAGCCGTTGGCGGTCAGCACCCCGGTCACCACCCTGTGGGGCAATCCGAAGGAGTTGGTCGGTGCGCGCGACCAGTGGGCGGCTCTGGCCAAGGCCTTGGGGCAGGATGCAAAAGCCCTGGCAGAGCGTCTGGATCAGTTGGCCGGGCGTGAGTTCACCTATCTGGTGCGAGGGCTTACTCCTGAGCAGGGGCAGGCCGTGCTCGACCTGAAGATCCCAGGCGTTTACGCCTTGGAGGAGTTTCGGCGATTCTACCCGGCGGGTGAGGTCACTGCCCATGTGCTTGGTTTTACCGATATCGACGATCATGGTCGCGAGGGCATGGAGCTGGCCTTCGACGAATGGCTGGCCGGCGTGCCCGGCAAGCGCCAGGTGCTCAAGGATCGCCGCGGCCGACTGATCCGGGATGTGCAGGTGGTGCAGAATGCCAAGGCCGGCAGAACGCTGGAGCTGTCCATCGATCTGCGCCTGCAATATCTGGCGCATCGCGAGTTGCGTAACGCTATCACCGAGGTTGGTGCCAAGGCCGGCACCCTGGTGATGCTCGATGTGAAGACCGGTGAGGTGCTGGCGATGGTCAACCAGCCGACCTACAACCCGAACAACAAGCGCAATCTCAACCTGGCAGCCATGCGCAACCGTGCGCTGGTCGATGTGTTTGAACCAGGCTCGACGATGAAACCGCTGTCCATGAGTGCCGCACTGGAATCCGGGCGCTGGAAGCCGGAAGACAAGGTGGAGGTGGCACCGGGTAGGCTGCAGATCGGGCGCTATACCATCCGTGACGTCTCCCACGCCGAAGGCGGCGTGCTCGACCTGACCGGTATTCTGATCAAGTCGAGCAACGTCGGCATGAGTAAGGTCGCCTTCGACATCGGCGGCGAGTCCATCCACTCGCTGATGCAGCGAGTCGGCTTCGGTCAGGATACCGGTCTGGGCTTCCCCGGCGAGCAGGTGGGCAACCTGCCCAGTTATCGTGAGTGGCGCAAGGCGGAGACTGCCACCCTGTCCTATGGCTACGGTCTCTCCGTGACGGCCGTGCAACTGGCCCATGCCTACGCCACCCTGGCCAACGATGGGCGCGCGGTGCCGCTGGCGCTGGCCCGGCAGGATCGTCCGCAGGAGGGCGTCCAGGTCATTTCCCCTAAAGTCGCCAAGACCATGCAGGGCATGCTGCAGCAAGTCGTCGAGGCGCCGGGCGGTGTGTTCCGTGCCAAGGTGCCGGGTTACCACGTCGCCGGCAAGAGCGGTACCGCGCGCAAGAACAGCGTGGGTGCGAAGGGGTACAAGGAAAAGTCGTATCGCTCGCTGTTCGCCGGCTTCGCGCCGACCAGCAACCCGCGCATCGCTATGGCCGTGGTGATCGATGAGCCGAGCAACGGCACCTATTTCGGTGGTCTGATTTCTGCGCCGGTGTTCGGCAGGGTCATGGCCGGTGCGCTGCGTCTGATGAATGTGGCGCCGGACAACCTGTCGCCGCCTGCCGAGACGAAGACTGCCGACAGGGAAGTGCCAGTACCCGGCAAAGGAGGCCGTATCTGATGCCTATGCCCCTCAATCAACTGTTACCCCAGGCCGAGAGCGCGGTGCTGATCCGCGAACTGACCTTGGACAGCCGCCAGGTGCGCCCGGGCGATCTGTTTCTCGCGATTCCCGGAGGCCAGCAAGATGGCCGCAGTCATATCGGCGATGCCCTCGCCCGTGGCGCTGCTGCCGTGGCCTATCAGGCCGAGGGTGCACCAGTGCTCGCCGGCAATGGTGTGCCGCTGGTGCCGATCAAGGGACTGGCCGGACAGCTGTCGGCGATTGCCGGGCGCTTTTATGGCGAGCCGAGCCGAGCCCTGCGCCTGATCGGCGTGACTGGCACCAACGGCAAGACCAGTGTCAGCCAGTTGCTCGCCCAGGCTTTGGACCTGCTCGGTGAGCGTTGCGGCATTGTCGGTACCCTGGGCAGTGGTTTCCACGGCGCGCTGCAGAGTGGTCGGCATACCACTCCCGACCCGCTCGGCGTGCAGGCGACTCTGGCCGGCTTGAAGCAGGCTGGCGCTCGCGCCGTGTCCATGGAGGTGTCCTCCCACGGCCTCGAGCAAGGTCGGGTGGCGGCGCTGGATTTCGATGTGGCGGTCTTCACCAACCTGTCGCGTGACCATCTGGACTATCACGGCACCATGGATGCCTATGCCGCGGCCAAGGCCCGCCTGTTCGCTTGGCCCGGTCTGCGTTGCCGGGTGCTCAACCTGGACGATGCCTTCGGTCGCCAGCTGGCGGGAGAGGCGCGGGCTTCCCGGCTGATCGGCTACAGCCTGGAGGATCGTTCCGCCCAGCTGTACTGCCGTCGGGTGCATTTCGACGAGCGGGGCGTGCGTGCCGAGGTGGCGACCCTGCAAGGTGAGGGGTTGCTGCACAGCCCGCTGCTGGGCTGCTTCAACCTGAGCAACCTGCTGGCTGTGGTCGGTGCGCTGCTGGGCCTGGATTATGCACTGGACGAGATCCTTCGCGTCATGCCTCAGCTTCAGGCCCCGGCCGGACGTATGCAGCGCTTGGGCGGCGGTACCCGGCCGCTGATCGTGGTGGATTACGCCCATACCCCGGATGCCCTGGAGAAGGTGCTGGAAGCGCTGCGGCCGCACGTCCGCGGACGCCTGCTGTGCCTGTTCGGCTGCGGCGGCGACCGCGATCGCGGCAAGCGTCCGCTGATGGCGGCGGTTGCCGAGCGGTTGGCCGACGAAGTGCTGGTCACCGACGACAATCCGCGCAGCGAGTCTCCGGAGCAGATTTTTGCCGATATCAGCAGCGGCATTGCCGCGCCGGAAAAGGTTGCCTGCTTGCACGGACGGGGCCAGGCAATCGCCCGGCTGATTGCCGATGCCGATGTGGCCGATGTGCTGCTGCTGGCCGGCAAGGGACACGAGGACTACCAAGAGATCGAGGGCGTGCGCCAGCCTTTCTCCGACATCGAGGAGGCCGCCAAGGCCCTGCGCGCCTGGGAGGCGGCACATGCTTGAGGCTCTGCACCTGAACGAAATCGCCGGTCTGCTGCAGGGGAGTCTGGCAGGGACCGATGTGGCCTTCGATTCGGTCGGCACCGACAGCCGGGCGATTCGCCCCGGGCAGCTATTCGTCGCCCTGGTCGGGCCGCGTTTCGATGGTCACGCTTTCCTCGCCGAGGTTGCCGCCAAGGGGGCTGCGGCCGCCCTGGTCCAGCGCCTGGTGCCGGACGTGGGGCTGCCACAGCTGCAGGTGGCCGATAACCGCTTGGCTCTTGGCCTGTTGGGGGGCTTCAACCGGCAGGCCTACAGCGGCCCTTTGGCGGCGGTGACCGGCTCCAGCGGCAAGACCACGGTCAAGGAAATGCTCGCCAGCATCCTGCGTACCTGGGGTCCAGTACTGGCCACCCGCGGTAACCTGAACAACGAGCTGGGTGTACCGCTGACCCTGCTCGAACTGGCGCCCGAGCATGTCGGTGCGGTGATCGAGCTGGGGGCCTCGCGGATCGGCGAGATCGCTTACACCGCCGGCCTGGCCCGGCCGCAGGTGGCGATCATCACCAATGCCGGCACGGCACACGTCGGCGAGTTCGGCGGTCCGGAGAGGATTGTCGAGGCCAAGGGCGAGATCCTCGAGGGCTTGCCCACCGACGGCATTGCCGTACTCAACCGCGACGACCAGGCCTTCGCCACCTGGCAGCAGCGTGCTGCGGGACGGCGCGTGCTGAGTTTCGCCTTGGGCGATCTGTCCGCCGACTTTCGGGCCCGGGATATCCAGCCCGACGCCCGCGGTTGCCCGGCCTTCACCCTGCAGGGGCCCGCCGGCGAGGCGCGTATCCAGCTTAACTTGCTTGGCCGGCACAACGTGGCCAATGCCCTGGCCGCGGCGGCGGCGGCTCATGCCTTGGGCATGCCGTTGGTTGGCATCCAGTCTGGACTGGAGAGCTTGCAACCGGTCAAGGGGCGCGCCGTGGCGCAGCTTGCGCCGAACGGCGTACGGGTGATCGACGACAGCTACAACGCAAACCCCGCGTCAATGTGTGCGGCTATCGATATACTCGCCGGCTTTTCCGGACACACCGTCCTTGTCCTCGGCGACATGGGTGAACTGGGCGCCTGGGCGGAGGAGGGCCACAGCCAGGTCGGCGCTTATGCCGCCGGCAAGGTCGATACCCTGTATGCCGTGGGGCCGTTGATGGCCCATGCGGTCGCGGCGTTCGGAGACAAGGGTCGGCACTTCGCCGATCAGGCCAGTCTGCTCGAGGCCCTGCGCCGCGAGCAGCATCCCGATACCACCATTTTGATCAAGGGTTCGCGAAGTGCGGCGATGGACAAGATCGTTTCGGCTCTCTGCGGTTCCAGCGAGGAGACTCACTAAATGCTGCTGCTGCTGGCAGAGTATCTGCAACAGTTCCACACCGGTTTCGCGGTCATCCAGTACCTGACCCTGCGCGGGATTCTTGGGGTGCTGACCGCCTTGATCCTGGCCCTGTGCCTGGGACCCTGGATGATCCGGACACTGCAGATCCGTCAGATCGGTCAGGCCGTGCGCGACGATGGTCCGCAGTCGCACCTGTCGAAGAAGGGCACGCCGACCATGGGGGGGGCGCTGATCCTGTCCGCCATCGCCGTCAGCACCCTGCTCTGGGCAGACCTGTCCAACCGTTACGTCTGGGTCGTGCTGGCCGTGACCCTGTTGTTCGGCGCCATTGGCTGGGTCGACGACTACCGCAAGGTGATCGAGAAGAACTCTCGCGGCTTGCCGAGCCGCTGGAAGTATTTCTGGCAATCGGTGTTCGGTCTCGGTGCCGCACTCTTCCTTTATATGACAGCGAAGACCCCGGTCGAAACCACCCTGATCCTGCCGTTGATCAAGACCATCGAGATTCCGCTCGGCGCCGGCTTCATCGTGCTGACCTATTTCGTCATCGTGGGCTCGAGCAACGCGGTGAACCTGACCGACGGCCTCGACGGCCTGGCGATCATGCCGACGGTGATGGTTGGCGGCGCCTTGGGCATCTTCTGTTATCTGTCCGGCAACGTGAGGTTCGCTGAATACCTGTTGATTCCCAACGTGGCGGGGGCTGGCGAGCTGATCGTGTTCTGCGGCGCGCTGATTGGCGCCGGCCTTGGCTTCCTCTGGTTCAACACCTACCCGGCGCAGGTCTTCATGGGCGATGTCGGGGCCCTGGCGCTGGGGGCCGCGCTTGGCACCATCGCGGTGATCGTCCGGCAGGAAGTGGTGCTGTTCATCATGGGCGGGGTGTTCGTCATGGAAACCCTGTCGGTGATGATCCAGGTTGCATCCTTCAAGCTCACCGGCAAGCGTGTGTTTCGCATGGCACCGATCCATCACCATTTCGAGCTGAAAGGGTGGCCGGAGCCGCGGGTGATCGTGCGTTTCTGGATCATCACCGTGGTACTGGTGCTGATCGGTCTGGCAACCCTGAAGCTGCGCTGAGGACAGGGAATGACTCTGATTGCTTCCGACCAGTTTCGCATTGTCGTCGGTCTCGGCAAGAGCGGCATGTCTCTGGTGCGCTTTCTGGGCCGCCAGGGCGCGCACTTTGCCGTTGTCGACACTCGCGCGAATCCGCCTGAGCTGGTCGCACTGCAGCGCGACTACCCGCAGGTAGAGGTGCATTGCGGCGCGCTGGACGTGGACTTCCTCTGCCGTGCCAGCAAGCTCTATGTCAGTCCGGGATTGGCGCTGGCCACTCCAGCGCTGCAGGCCGCGGCGGCGCGCGGAGTGAAGCTGTCCGGCGACATCGAACTGTTCGCCCGGCATGCCAAGGCGCCGATTGTCGCGATTACCGGCTCCAACGCCAAAAGCACGGTGACCACCCTGCTTGGCGAGATGGCCCGTGCGGCCGGCAAGCGTGTGGCGGTGGGCGGTAACCTCGGCACCCCGGCGCTGGACCTGTTGGATGACAGCATTGAACTCTATGTCCTGGAGCTTTCCAGCTTTCAGCTGGAAACCACCGAGCGGCTGAATGCCGAAGTGGCTACCTGCCTCAACGTCAGCGAGGACCACATGGATCGCTATGTCGATCTGCAGGCCTACCACCTGGCCAAGCACCGTATCTTCCGCGGGGCGGCGCAGGTGGTGGTGAACCGCGACGACCCGCTGTCTCGCCCGCTGGTCGCCGACCAGCTGCCGTGCTGGACCTTCGGTCTCGGCAAGCCGGACCTCAAGGGCTTCGGCCTCCTGGAAGAGGGCGGCGAGAAGCGTCTGGCTTTTCAGTTCGAGGCGCTGATGCCGGTTCGCGAGCTGAGGATCCGCGGCGCCCATAATCAGGCCAACGCCCTGGCGGCACTGGCACTGGGCCGTGCGGTCGGCTTGCCGCTCGCGCCGATGCTGGCCACCCTGAAGTCCTTCGCCGGACTGCCGCACCGCTGCCAGTGGCTGCGCGAGTTGCGTGGGGTCGGCTACTACGACGACTCTAAGGCCACCAACGTGGGCGCCGCGCTGGCGGCGATCGGCGGTCTGGGGGCGGACATCGCCGGCAAGCTGGTGCTGATCGCCGGCGGCGATGGCAAGGGAGCGGATTTCTCCAGCCTGCGTCAGCCGGTTGCCGAATACTGTCGCGCCGTGGTTTTGCTCGGCCGCGACGCCGAGCGCATCGCCACGGTACTGGAGGGCGCCGTGCCGCTGATTCGGGTGAAAACGCTGGAGGAGGCGGTCGAGCGTGCCGCCGTGTTGGCTGAGGCGGGCGACGCGGTGCTGCTGTCGCCGGCATGCGCCAGCCTGGACATGTTCCGGAGCTTCGAGGAGCGCGGACGCTTGTTCGCCCAGGCGGTGGAGGCGCTTTCCTGATGCTGGCCCTGTTGCGTCTCTACCCGTCGCCGCTGTTCAACCGGCGCGGCTTCGATGTTGACTTCCCGATGCTGGCCGGTTGCCTGGCACTGCTTGGCTTGGGACTGGTGATGATCACCTCGGCGTCCTCCGAAGTGGCAGCGGTGCAGGCCGGCAACACGTTCTACTACATGGTCCGTCATTTGGTATATCTGGTGATCGGCCTCGTTGCCGGTGGCGTGGTGATGCTGGTACCGCTGGAAACCTGGCAGAGCATGGGCGGCAAGCTGTTGCTGGCTGCTTTTGGCGTGCTGATTCTGGTGCTGGTTCCGGGCATCGGCCGCGAGGTGAATGGTTCGATGCGCTGGATCGGTTTCGGCGCCTTCAACATCCAGCCCTCGGAGATCGCCAAGCTGTTCGTGGTGATCTACCTCGCCGGCTATCTGGTGCGCCGCGAGGACGAGGTGCGCCAGCGCTGGATCGGTTTCATCAAGCCGATCATCGTGCTGATTCCGCTGGCCGGGCTGCTGCTGCTGGAGCCGGACTTCGGTGCCACCGTGGTGATGCTGGGTTCCGCCGCCGCCATGCTGTTCCTCGGTGGGGTCGGTTTGTTCCGTTTTACCCTGCTGGCCGTCGCCGCCATCGGCGCGGTATTTGTTCTGGTGCAGACCCAGGAGTACCGCCTGCAGCGGCTGATCACCTTCACGGATCCTTGGGCCGACCAATTCGGTTCCGGCTATCAGTTGACCCAGGCGCTGATCGCCTTCGGGCGCGGCGAATGGCTGGGGGTCGGACTCGGCAACAGCGTGCAAAAACAGTTCTACCTGCCGGAGGCGCACACTGACTTCGTATTCTCCGTGCTGGCCGAAGAGCTGGGCATGTTCGGTGCGCTGGCCACCCTCGGGCTGTTCACCTTCGTCTGTGTGCGGGCCCTCTATCTCGGTCTGTGGGCGGAGAAGGCCCGGCACTACTTCTCGGCCTATGTGGCCTATGGACTGGCCTTCCTGTGGATCGGCCAGTTCCTCATCAATATCGGGGTGAACATCGGCCTTCTGCCGACCAAGGGGCTAACTTTGCCTTTTCTCAGCTACGGCGGCAGCTCGTTGGTGATCTGTTGCGTCAGCTTGGGCCTGCTGCTGCGTCTGGACTGGGAGCGTCGTACCCAGCTGGACAACGAGAGTGCACAGTTCGGCAAGGATGATTTCGCCGAGGATCGCGAGGAGCAAGCCGATGAGCGCTAACGTACTGATCATGGCCGGCGGTACCGGAGGGCACGTGTTCCCGGCGCTGGCCTGTGCCCGCGAGTTCCAGGCCCGCGGCTATGCTGTGCACTGGCTGGGAACTCCGCGAGGCATCGAGAACGAACTGGTGCCCCGAGCTGGGCTGCCGCTGTATCAGATCCAGATCGGCGGGCTGCGTGGCAAGGGGCTGGCAACTCTGCTCAAGGCGCCTTTCCAGCTACTCAGGTCGCTGTTCCAGGCCCGCCGGGTCATGCGCGAACTGCGTCCGGTGTGTGTGCTGGGCATGGGAGGCTTCGTCACCGGCCCCGGTGGCCTGGCGGCGAAGCTGGCCGGTGTGCCCCTGATCATCCACGAGCAGAATGCCGTGGCCGGTACTGCCAATCGGGCGCTGGCGCCGATCGCTAGCCGGGTTTGCGAGGCTTTTCCAAATACCTTCGGCGTCACCGACAAGCGATGTACCACTGGCAATCCGGTGCGGCCCGAGCTGTTTCTGGAGACGCCGCGCCAGCCCCTGAAAGGGCGCAGGTTGCGGCTGCTGGTCCTGGGCGGCAGCCTGGGTGCCGAGCCCCTGAACAAGCTGCTACCCACGGCGTTGGCATTGATCCCCGTCGAGCAGCGGCCAGAGATCTTCCATCAGGCCGGCAGGCAGCACCATGAGATCACCGCCGAGCGTTACCGTGGGGCCGGCGTCGAGGCTGAGGTCGCGCCTTTCATCGACGACATGGCCCAGGCCTATGCCTGGGCCGACCTGGTGGTCTGCCGTGCCGGTGCCCTGACCGTCAGCGAGCTGGCAGCCGCCGGGCTGCCAGCGCTGCTGGTACCGCTGCCCCAGGCCATCGACGATCACCAGACCCGCAATGCCGACTATCTGGCGCAGGAGGGCGCGGCCTTCCTGCTGCCGCAGGCGAGCACGGCTGCCGGCGATCTGGCTGCCCGCCTGAGCGAGGTGTCGATGCATCCCGAGCGACTCGCAAGCATGGCTGCCAGCGCTCGCCGCTTGGCCAAACCCGATGCGACCCGGACGGTCGTGGATATCTGCCTGGAGGTGGCGCGTGGTTAAGTCCAAGGATGCGATCCAGTCCGAAATACGCCGCATGCGTCGCATCGGTCGGATCCACTTCGTCGGTATTGGCGGGGTTGGCATGTGCGGGATTGCCGAGGTGCTGCTGAACCTCGGTTACGAAGTCTCCGGCTCCGACCTCAAGGCTTCACCGGTGACTGCGCGCCTGGAAAGCTTCGGTGCGAAGATCTACGTCGGCCATCGCGCCGAGAACGCCGCCAGTGCCGATGTGCTGGTAGTTTCCAGTGCGGTGAGCAGTTCCAACCCGGAAGTGGCGACCGCTCTGGAGCGGCGCATTCCCGTGGTGCCGCGGGCGGAAATGCTTGCCGAGCTGATGCGCTACCGGCATGGCATCGCCGTGGCTGGTACCCACGGCAAGACCACCACCACCAGCCTGATCGCCTCGGTGTTCGCCGCCGGTGGACTGGACCCTACCTTTGTCATCGGCGGCCGGCTGAATGCGGCTGGCACCAATGCCCAGCTCGGCAGCAGCCGCTACCTGATCGCCGAGGCCGACGAGAGCGATGCCAGCTTCCTGCATCTGCAGCCCCTGGTGGCGGTGGTCACCAACATCGACGCCGACCACATGGACACCTATGCAGGCGACTTCAGCCGGCTGAAGAAGACCTTTGTGGATTTCCTGCACAACCTGCCGTTCTACGGTCTGGCAGTGCTTTGCGTCGACGACCCGGTGGTCCGCGAGATTCTGCCCCAGGTCGCCCGCCCGACGATCACCTACGGTTTTGGTGAGGATGCCGACGTACGTGCCATCGACATTCGCCAGGAGGGAATGCGCACCTACTTCACCGTGTTGCGCCAGGGCCGTGTTCCGCTCGCGGTGTCGGTCAACATGCCGGGGGTGCATAACGTGCTGAACGCCTTGGCCACCATTGCCATCGCCTCCGATGAAGGCATCGAGGATGCGGCCATCGTCCAGGGGCTGTCGGGCTTCGAAGGCGTCGGCCGGCGTTTCCAGGTGTACGGCGAGCTGCAGGTCGAAGGTGGCAGCGTGATGTTGGTCGACGACTACGGTCACCATCCGCGCGAGGTTGCCGCAGTGATTCGGGCTGTTCGCGGCGGTTGGCCGGAGCGCCGGCTGGTGATGGTCTACCAGCCGCATCGTTTCACCCGGACGCGCGACCTCTACGAAGATTTCGTTCAGGTATTGGCCGATGCCAACGTGCTGCTGCTGATGGAGGTCTACCCGGCCGGCGAGGAGCCGATTCCCGGTGCCGACAGCCGCAACTTGTGCCGCAGCATCCGGCAGCGCGGCCAGTTGGATCCTATCTACGTAGAGCGTGGGGCGGATATCGCGCCGCTGCTCAAGCCGTTGCTGCGCCCCGGCGACATCCTCCTCTGCCAGGGGGCCGGTGATGTCGGTGGACTGGCTCCACAACTGCTCCAGAGTCCGTTGTTCGGCGGTTGGCCCGAGGTGGCCGCCAAGAGGGAAATGTCATGATTCACGCCCTGCAATCCACGCTTGCCCCGCAGGCTTTCGGTCGTGTCGCCGTGCTGTTCGGAGGCAAGAGCGCCGAGCGCGCAGTTTCCCTGAAGTCCGGCCAGGCCGTACTGGAAGCGCTGCAGAGCGCGGGGGTGGACGCCTTCGGCATCGATGTTGGCGACGATCTGCTCGGGCGGCTGAGCCGCGAGCGGATCGATCGCGCATTCATCGTCCTGCACGGCCGCGGTGGCGAGGATGGCAGCATGCAGGGCCTGCTTGAGTGCGCCGGCATTCCCTACACTGGCAGCGGTGTTCTGGCTTCGGCTCTGGCGATGGACAAGCTGCGCACCAAGCAGGTCTGGCAGAGCCTGGGTCTGCCGACGCCGCGCCATGCCGTGCTGGCCAGCGAGGCCGATTGCCAGGCAGCCGCGCAGGCCCTCGGCTTCCCACTGATCGTCAAGCCGGCCCATGAAGGTTCCAGCATCGGCATGGCCAAGGTGAACGGTATCGACGAGTTGGTCGCCGCCTGGCGGGCCGCCCGTTCTTACGATCCCCAGGTGCTGGTCGAGCAGTGGATTCAGGGGCCTGAGTTCACCGTCGCCCTGCTGCGTGGCCTAGTGCTGCCGCCGATCGGCCTGGGTACGCCGCACAGTTTCTACGACTACGACGCCAAGTACTTGGCGTCGGACACCCAGTACCGGATTCCCTGCGGGCTCGATCCCGTCAGGGAGGCGGAACTGAAGAGCCTGTGCGCGCGTGCCTGCGAGGCCGTGGGCGTGCAGGGCTGGGGCCGGGTCGACGTGATGCAGGATGCCGAAGGCCGCTTCTGGCTTTTGGAAGTCAACACGGTGCCGGGTATGACCGACCATAGTCTCGTGCCGATGGCCGCACGCGCCGCCGGACTGGATTTCCAGCAACTGGTGCTGGCAATCCTGGCCGACAGCGTCGAGGCAAGGGGGTAAGCCATGTACGGCGCCATGCTTCGTCATCGGCAACCAGGGGCGGGGCGTGTTCCGGCGCGTCGGGGGGCCAGCCGCATGGTGGCCAGGCCGCCCGTGTCGGCACGTCTGTCGAAGCTGGGCGTGAGCCTGTTGAAGACGCTGGGCGGATTGCTGCTGCTGGCAGCCCTCGGGGTGGGCAGCTACTTCCTGGCGCAGCGCCTGTTGCCCTATGCAGATCAGCCGATCGCCGACGTCAAGCTCGAGGGGCACCTGACCTACGTCAGCAACCAGGCAATCCTGGATCGCATTGCGCCCTTCCGTCAGGCCAGTTTCTTCAGTGTCGATCTGGCCGGCATCCGCAACGAGCTGGAGAGCATGTCCTGGATCGCCAAGGCTGAGGTACGTCGTGTGTGGCCGGATCAACTGGTGGTCCATCTGGAGGAGCAGCTGCCGGTGGCGCGCTGGGGCGACGAGGCGTTGCTGAACAATCAGGGCGAGGCCTTCGCACCGAGCGAGGTGTCCCACTACGAGCACCTGCCGCAACTGGTCGGCCCCCAGAGGGCGCAGGAGAAGGTGATGCAGCAGTACCATGTGCTCAACCAGATGCTCAGGCCCCTGGGCTTTTCCATTGCCCGCCTGGAGCTGCGCGAGCGTGGCAGCTGGTTCGTCACCACTGTCCAAGGCATTGAGCTGTTGCTCGGGCGTGATCGTCTTCTCGCCAAGATGCGTCGTTTCAGCTCCATCTACGAGAAGGCCTTGAAAGAGCAAAGTGCGAATATCGCGCGCATCGATCTGCGCTATGCCAACGGCTTGGCCGTGGCGTGGCGCGAGCCGGTCGCGCCCACGGCGGTCAAACCCGCCGCCGTGCAGTGAGTTGAGGAGCAGGCAGAAAATATGGCAAGCGCGCAGAGCGGCAAGATGATCGTCGGTCTCGACATCGGCACCTCCAAGGTGGTGGCCCTGGTAGGCGAGGTGGCAGCTGATGGCCAACTGGAAATCGTTGGGATCGGCTCCCATCCCTCGCGAGGATTGAAAAAGGGCGTGGTGGTGAATATCGAGTCCACCGTGCAGTCCATCCAGCGGGCGGTGGAGGAGGCCCAACTGATGGCTGGCTGCCAGATTCACTCGGCCTTCGTCGGCTTGGCCGGGAACCATATCCGCAGCCTGAACTCCCACGGAATTGTCGCCATCCGCGATCGTGAGGTCAGCCAGGCCGATCTGGATCGTGTGTTGGATGCGGCCCAGGCGGTGGCGATTCCCTCGGACCAGCGGGTGTTGCACACCCTGCCGCAGGACTACGTGATCGACAACCAAGAGGGCGTGCGAGAGCCGCTGGGTATGTCCGGCGTGCGTCTGGAGGCCAAGGTGCACGTGGTGACTTGCGCGGTGAATGCGGCGCAGAACGTCGAGAAATGCGTTCGTCGCTGCGATCTGGAGGTGGATGACATCATCCTTGAGCAGCTGGCTTCGGCCCATGCGGTGCTTACCGAGGACGAGAAGGAGCTGGGCGTATGCCTGGTGGACATCGGTGGCGGTACCACCGACATCGCTATCTTTACCGAAGGAGCGATCCGCCATACTGCGGTGATTCCGATCGCTGGCGACCAGGTCACCAACGACATCGCTATGGCGTTGCGCACGCCGACCCAGTACGCCGAGGAAATCAAGATCCGCTATGCCTGCGCCCTGGCCAAGCTGGCCGGAGCCGGCGAAACCATCAATGTTCCCAGCGTCGGCGAGCGACCCTCGCGGGAGCTTTCCCGTCAAGCCTTGGCGGAGGTGGTCGAGCCGCGCTACGACGAGCTGTTCAGCCTGATCCATGCTGAACTGCAGCGTAGCGGCTACGAGGATCTGATCCCTGCCGGAGTCGTTCTCACCGGGGGTTCGGCGAAAATGGAGGGGGCTGTGGAACTGGCCGAGGAGATCTTCCACATGCCGGTGCGCTTGGGCGTGCCGCATAGCGTCAAGGGAATGGACGATGTGATCAGCAATCCGATCTATTCCACCGGGGTGGGGTTGTTGCTCTATGGGTTGCGGAAGCAGGCCGATGGCGTATCCCCGTCCGGTTCCGGTGGGCACAGCGAAGAAACCAAGATACCCGTCCTGGAGCGACTCAAGCGCTGGTTCCAGGGCAATTTCTGACAACGGCGGCAGGCAGTAAAAAGAAAAGGAAAGGAGAGGGAATATGTTCGAGCTCGTAGACAATGTTCCGCAAAGTGCAGTGATCAAGGTTATCGGTGTCGGTGGGGGCGGCGGCAACGCCGTGAACCATATGGCAGCCACCAGCATTGAGGGCGTCGAGTTCATCTGTGCCAATACGGATGCGCAGGCACTGAAGAACATCACTGCACGAACTGTGCTGCAACTGGGCTCCGGGGTGACCAAGGGCCTGGGTGCCGGCGCCAACCCCGAAGTCGGCCGCGAGGCCGCCATGGAGGACCGCGAGCGTATCGCCGAGGTGTTGCAGGGGACCGACATGGTGTTCATCACCACCGGCATGGGGGGGGGGACCGGTACCGGTGCGGCACCGGTCATCGCCGAGGTGGCGAAGGGGATGGGCATCCTCACTGTGGCCGTGGTGACCCGACCCTTCCCGTTCGAAGGGCGCAAGCGCATGCAGGTTGCCGAAGAGGGTATCCGCCTGTTGGCTGAGCATGTCGATTCGCTGATTACCATTCCCAACGAGAAGTTGCTGACCATCCTCGGCAAGGATGCCAGCTTGCTGTCCGCCTTCGCCAAGGCCGACGATGTGCTGGCCGGCGCGGTCCGGGGCATCTCCGATATCATCAAACGTCCTGGCATGATCAACGTCGACTTCGCCGACGTGAAGACCGTGATGAGCGAGATGGGCATGGCCATGATGGGCACCGGCTGTGCCAGCGGCCCGAACCGTGCTCGCGAGGCCACAGAGGCAGCGATTCGCAATCCGCTGCTGGAGGATGTGCACCTGCAGGGGGCTCGCGGCATTCTGGTGAACATCACTGCCGGTCCCGATCTCTCCTTGGGCGAGTACTCCGATGTGGGCAACATCATCGAGCAGTTCGCTTCCGACCAGGCGATGGTGAAGGTGGGTACCGTGATCGATCCGGATATGCGCGACGAGTTGCATGTGACCGTGGTCGCCACCGGATTGGGTGCGCGCACCGACAAGCCGATGAAAGTGGTGGACAACACCCTGCAGTCGGCCGCTGCTGCGACCCCCGGCGTACCGCGTGGCGATCAGGCGGTGAACTACAAGGACTACGAGCGTCCCACCGTACAGCGCCAGAGCAATGCCGCCAGCGCTACGGCTGCCAAGCTCAATCCTCAGGACGACTTGGACTATCTGGACATTCCTGCCTTCCTGCGCCGTCAGGCTGATTGAATATGTTTATCAGGGGTATTGTTTTGATTGGTGTTAAGCAAAGATCGGTTCTGCTATCATTTTTGCTGTTTGTTGAAAAATATTCGCAACTGCTAGCGGCCAAGCCATGATCAAACAACGAACCCTGAAGAACATTATCCGTGCCACGGGAGTGGGTTTGCACTCGGGGGAAAAGGTTTACCTGACCCTGAAGCCAGCCCCCGTCGACACCGGGATCGTGTTCCGGCGCATCGATCTCGATCCGGTGGTGGAGATCCCTGCCAGGGCCGAAAACGTCGGTGAAACCACCATGTCCACCACGCTGGTCAAGGGTGAGGTCAAGGTGGACACAGTGGAGCATCTGCTGTCGGCCATGGCCGGTCTGGGGATCGACAATGCCTACGTCGAACTCTCGGCGTCCGAAGTGCCGATCATGGACGGTAGTGCCGGCCCCTTTGTCTTCCTGATCCAGTCGGCGGGCCTGCAGGAGCAGGAGGTTCGCAAGAGGTTCATTCGCATCAAGCGCGAGGTAGCGGTGGAGGAGGACGACAAGCGTGCTGTTTTCCTGCCGTTCGACGGTTTCAAGGTGAGTTTCGAGATCGACTTCGACCATCCGGTATTCCGCGGTCGCACCCAGACGGCGAGCGTCGACTTCTCCAGCACTTCGTTCGTCAAGGAAGTCAGTCGCGCGCGGACCTTCGGGTTCATGCGTGATATCGAATATCTGCGTTCGAACAATCTGGCGCTCGGTGGCAGCGTGGATAACGCCATTGTGGTCGACGAGAGCCGTGTGCTGAACGAGGACGGCCTGCGCTACGAGGACGAGTTCGTCAAGCACAAGATCCTCGATGCCATCGGCGATCTCTACCTGCTGGGCAATAGCTTGATCGGCGAGTTCCGGGGCTACAAGTCGGGGCACGCGCTGAACAACCGTTTGCTGCGCACCCTGCTTGAACAGACGGATGCCTGGGAGTTGGTCACCTTCGAGGACCCCTCGGCTGCCCCCATCTCCTACATGAGGCCTGTGGCTGCTGTCTGAGCAAGGTTTTTTCCTTTTCTTTCCCTTTTTCTTAAGGCCACCTGCAGGTGGCCTTTCTTTTTTTGCTACTTGGGCTGGGTATGTCGGGCCAATCGCTCCAGCGCTTCGCGGAGCTTGGGGTCGTCAATGCCCAGGGCCGCGGTCTGGATGCTGTCGGCAGCTGCTGGGGACAGCGTGGCGGTGCGGCTGGGCAAGCCGCCTGTCGGCATTGGGGGCTGCACCTTGAAAAGGATCCTGGTCAGCCCCGTGAAGGCGTCCAGGGCTTGCAGTTGACGTTGCAGGCGGCGTTGCTGGTAGCGCAGTCGGGTGGCCCACTGGCCGTCGGTGATGATCAGCAGCAGGCAGCCCTCGCGCCATGAGGCCACATGGCAATGTTCGCGCGCGGCGGGTTGCAACTGGCTCTCCAGCAGGCTCTGCAGCTGGGCCAGTTGTTGTGCCTGACTGAATAGCGACTTGAGTGGCTTGGCCTCGCGCAACAGCGCGGCAGGGGCTCGGGCCGGCAGGGGACGAAAGGTCATGGCGGTTGGCCTGGGAGTGCGGGCACGCATGGTAGCAGAAGCCATACTCCCCTTGGGGCTGCCCTCGGGAGGGCAATGGTGTTTACAAGCAGGCGACCCTTGGTATTTTCGGTACGTTAGCAGCTCCTGGTGCATGATGCCGCTTTTCTTGCCAAGCGGATTTGCGGGTAGAATGCCCTTTTCCCATCGCGGCCGTTTTTGGCTGCCGGGTCGGCTTCGTGCCCGCCCTCCATTCATATGTGAGGAAGAACCTGTCGATATGTTTGCGCCTTTGTTGAGAGTGCTCTTTGGAAGCAAGAACGATCGTGAAGTCAAGCGCATGCGTCGAGCCGTGCGGGCGATCAATGCCCTCGAAGAGCAGATGGTGGCGCTGACGGACGAGCAGCTGCGCACCAGAACCGAGGAGTTCAGGGAGCGTCTCGGCAAGGGCGAAACCCTCGACCAGCTGTTGCCGGAGGCCTTCGCCGTTGCCCGCGAAGCGGGCAAGCGGGTGATGGGCATGCGCCACTTCGATGTGCAGCTGATCGGTGCCATGGTCCTGCACGAAGGCAAGATCGCCGAGATGCGCACCGGTGAAGGCAAGACCTTGGTGGCAACCCTGGCCGTCTACCTCAATGCCCTGGCCGGCAAGGGCGTGCATGTGGTGACGGTGAACGACTACCTGGCCCGCCGTGACGCCAACTGGATGCGTCCGCTGTACGAGTTCCTCGGGCTTTCCGTCGGCGTGGTCACCCCGTTCCAGCCGCCGGAAGAAAAGCGCGCTGCCTACGCTGCCGACATCACCTACGGCACCAATAACGAATTCGGTTTCGACTACCTGCGCGACAACATGGCCTTCAGCCTGGAGGACAAGTTCCAGCGCGAACTCAACTATGCGGTGATCGACGAGGTCGACTCCATCCTGATCGACGAGGCGCGCACGCCGCTGATCATCTCCGGTCAGGCCGAGGACAGCTCCCAGCTGTACCTGCAGATCAACGCCCTGATTCCGCAGCTGAAGCGTCATATCGAGGAAGAAGAGGGCGTGGTCACCCAGGATGGGCACTACAGCGTCGACGAGAAGACCCGGCAGATCGAGCTGAACGAGCAGGGCCACCAGTTCATCGAGGAGCTGCTGGCTCGTGCAGGCCTGCTGCCCGAGGGCGACAATCTCTACTCCGCCCACAACCTGCCGTTGCTGACTCACGTCTATGCCGGTCTGCGTGCGCACGTCCTGTTCCATCGCAACGTCGAATACATCGTGCAGGGCAACCAGGTGCTGCTGATCGACGAGCACACCGGCCGGACCATGCCGGGCCGCCGCCTTTCCGAGGGCCTGCACCAGGCTATCGAGGCCAAAGAGGGGTTGCCGATCCAGGCGGAAAGCCAGACGCTGGCCTCGACCACCTTCCAGAACTACTTCCGTCTCTACCACAAGCTCGCCGGCATGACCGGCACCGCCGACACCGAGGCTTTCGAGTTCCGTCAGATCTACGGTCTCGACGTGGTGGTGATCCCGACCCATCGGCCGATCGCCCGCAAGGACTTCAACGACTTGGTCTACCTGACCCAGGAAGAGAAGTACGTGGCGATCATCGCCGACATCAAGGAGTGCCAGGCCCAGGGCCGGCCGATCCTGGTGGGGACCGCTTCGATCGAGAGTTCCGAATACGTTTCCTTGTTGCTGAATAAGGAAGGTATTGCGCACCAGGTGCTCAACGCCAAGTATCACGAGAAGGAAGCCGAGATCATCGCCCAGGCCGGTCGTCCAGGGGCGGTGACCATCGCCACCAACATGGCCGGCCGGGGTACCGACATCCTCCTCGGCGGCAACTGGGAGGTCGAGGTCGCCACGCTCGACAACCCGACCGAAGAGCAGGTCGCGCAGATCAAGGCCGACTGGCAGAAGCGCCACCAGCAGGTGATCGAGGCCGGTGGCCTGCATGTGATCGCCTCCGAGCGTCACGAGTCCCGGCGCATCGACAACCAGCTGCGCGGCCGCGCCGGCCGTCAGGGCGATCCAGGCTCGAGCCGCTTCTACCTGTCTCTGGAAGACAATCTGATGCGGATCTTCGCCTCCGACCGGGTGAAGAATTTCATGAAGGCGCTCGGCATGCAGGCCGGCGAGGCCATCGAGCACCGCATGGTGACCAATGCCATCGAGAAGGCCCAGCGCAAGGTCGAGGGCCGCAACTTCGACATGCGCAAGCAACTGCTCGAATTCGACGACGTGGCCAACGAGCAGCGCAAGGTGATCTACCACATGCGCAACAGCCTGCTGGTGGCCGAGGATCTCGGCGAAACCATCGCCGAATTCCGCCAGGAAGTGCTGGGTGCCGCCATCGACCAGCACATCCCGCCGCAGTCGCTGCCCGAGCAATGGGACATCGCCGGCCTGGAGGCTACCCTGCAGGGCGACTTCGGTGTGCAGCTGCCGCTGCGGCAGTGGCTCGACGAGGATGACAGGCTCCACGAGGAGACGCTGCGCGAGCGCCTCCTCGAGGCGCTGCTGGCGGCTTACCGGGAGAAGGAGGAGATTGCCGGTGCCGAAGCCCTGCGCACCTTCGAGAAGCAGATCCTGCTGCGTGTGCTGGACGACCTGTGGAAGGATCACCTGTCGACCATGGATCACCTGCGCCACGGCATCCACCTGCGCGGCTACGCGCAGAAGAATCCCAAGCAGGAATACAAGCGCGAGTCCTTCGAGCTGTTCCAGACCCTGCTCGAGTCGATCAAGCGCGATGCCATCCGCGTGCTCTCCCACGTGCAGGTTCGCCGCGAGGATCCGGCCGAGGAGGAGGAGCGCCTGCGCCGCGAGGCCGAGGCCCTGGCCCGGCGCATGCAGTTCCAGCATGCTGCGGCTTCGGCCTTGGCGCCGCAGACGGAGGACGGCGATCTCGAGGTTGTCGAGGAGTCCGTGCCGGTGCGCCCCGAGCCGAAGATCGGGCGCAACGAGCCCTGCCCCTGCGGTTCCGGCAAGAAGTACAAGCACTGCCACGGGCAGCTCAACTAATGTTGCCCGGCTGCGTTTCGGCGCAGCAGGTTCGGTATGCGCAAAGCTGCATCCGCAACGCCGCGACCGGTCGAACCGGTCGCGGCGTTTTTCCAGCCGTTTTTCGTACCCCTGGTACGCTCATTCAACAGAACCTCTACGAAGGAGCCCTTCATGGCTGTCGGTCTTGGCCCTCTGCCCACCCTGCACCCGGTCCCCGGTTTCGAACTCGGCATTGCCTCCGCCGGCATCAAGCGCCCCGGGCGCAAGGATGTGGTGGTGATGCGCTGCGCCGAAGGCTCCACGGTTGCCGGGGTGTTCACCCTCAATGCCTTCTGCGCGGCACCGGTGATCCTCGCCAAGCAGCGCGTGCAGGGCCCCGTGCGCTACCTGCTGACCAATACCGGCAACGCCAATGCCGGCACCGGCGAGCCGGGCCTTCAGGCGGCCGCGCGCACCTGTCTGCGGCTGGCCGAGCTGGCTGGCGTGGCGGAGGCGGCGGTGCTGCCGTTCTCCACCGGGGTGATCGGCGAACCCCTGCCGGTGGAGAAGATCGAGGCCGCGCTGCCGGCCGCCCTGGCCGATCTCAAGGCCGACAACTGGGCGATCGCCGCCGAAGGCATCATGACCACCGACACCCTGCCCAAGGGCGCCAGCCGGCAGTTCGTGCATGACGGGGTGACCGTCACCGTCACCGGCATCTCCAAGGGTGCCGGGATGATCCGTCCGAACATGGCCACCATGCTCGGCTACATCGCCACCGACGCCAGGGTCGTCCAGCCGGTGCTGCAGGACCTGTTGCGCGATGCGGCGAACAAGTCCTTCAACCGCATCACCATCGACGGCGATACCTCCACCAACGATTGCTGCATGCTGGTCGCCACCGGCCAGGCGGCGCTGCCGGAAATTCGCGAAGCGAAGGGCGAGCTGTTCGCCAAGCTGAAGCAGGCGGTGTTCGAGGTGAGCATGGAAGTGGCCCAGGCCATCGTCCGCGACGGCGAAGGCGCGACCAAGTTCGTCACCGTGCAGGTCAACGGCGGCGCCACCTATCAGGAGTGTCTGGACGTCGGCTACGCCGTGGCCCACTCGCCGCTGATCAAGACTGCGCTGTTCGCCTCCGACCCGAACTGGGGGCGCATCCTCGCCGCCGTCGGCCGCGCCGGCGTGCCGCAGCTCGACGTGAGCCGGATCGACGTCTTCCTCGGCAAGGTTTGCATCGCCAGGCAGGGCGGCCGTGCACCGACCTACACCGAGGAGCAGGGCGCCGCGGTGATGGCCGAGGCGGAGATCGGCATCCGCATCGAGCTGGGCCGGGGCGACTGCAGCGAAACCATCTGGACCACCGACCTGTCCCACGAGTACGTGAAGATCAACGCCGAGTACCGGACGTAAGCGCCGCCTCGCGCCACCGGCTGCGGGCTTCCGGCGGCACTCGCACCGCGAGCGGCCCGCAGCCAAGGAGACTGCCATGTCCCTGACCCTGATCATCGGTAACAAGAACTACTCCTCCTGGTCGATGCGCGCCGCCCTGGTGCTGGAGCTGACCGAGGAGCCCTATACGGAAGTGCGGATTCCCCTGTATCAGCAGGCGAGTCGCGCCCGCCTGCTGAGTCATTCGCCGACCGGCAAGGTGCCGGTGCTGCTGACCGAGGAGGGGCCGATCTGGGACTCTCTGGCAATCGCCGAGTATCTGGCCGAAACCTACGGTGAGTGTCATCTCTGGCCGCGCGGCGAATACGCGCGAGCCGTGGCACGCTCGGTGTGTGCCGAGATGCACAGCGGCTTTGCCGCGCTGCGCAGCCACCTGCCGATGGACCTCCGGCGTCAGCCGAAACCGCTGGCACAGGCGCTGCCGGCGGCCGTGCAGGAGGATATCGGCCGCATCTGCGCGCTCTGGGCCGATTGCCGGCAGCGCTTCGGTGCGGACGGTGCCTTCCTGTTCGGCCATGCCGGCATCGCCGATGCCTTCTACGCGCCGGTGGCGGCACGTCTGCGTGGCTATGCCGTGGCCCTGCCGGAGCCGGCGGCGGCCTATGTTGAAACCCTCTACCAGTGGCCGGCCTTCCAGCGTTGGTACCAGGCGGCCCTGCAGGAATCGGAGACGATCGAATGAAGCGTGTGCATGTCGCGGCGGCGGTGATCCGCGGCGCCGATGGTCGGGTGCTGATCGCCAGGCGACCCGAGGACAAGCATCAGGGCGGCCTCTGGGAGTTCCCCGGCGGCAAGGTCGAGGCGGGCGAGGCGGTCGAGGCCGCCCTGGCCCGCGAGCTGGAGGAGGAATTGGGCATCCGCGTGACTGCTGCCAGGCCGCTGATCCAGATACGCCACGACTATCCCGACCAGTGCGTGCTGCTGGATGTCTGGGAGGTTGGCGCCTTCGCCGGCGAGCCCCATGGCGCCGAAGGTCAGGCGCTGGCCTGGGTCGCTCCGCGGCAGTTGTCGGAGTATGAGTTTCCCGCCGCCAATTATCCGATCGTCGCCGCTGCCCGGCTGCCCGAGCGCTATCTGATCACGCCGGACAATCTCTCTTCGCAGGCGCTGCTGCAGGGCCTGCGGGCTGCCTTGGACGGCGGTATCCGTCTGGTCCAGCTACGCGCGCCGAACATGTACGATCCCGAATACCGCGACCTGGCGGTCGACGTGCAGGGACTCTGTGCCGGACGGGCACAACTGATGCTCAAGGGGCCGCTGGAGTGGCTCGGCGATTTCCCAGCCGCCGGCTGGCACCTGACCGCCCGCCAGCTGCGCGAATACGCTGCCAAGGGCCGGCCCTTCCCGGCCGAGCGCTGGCTGGCGGCCTCCTGCCACGATGCCGAGGAGCTGGCCCTGGCCGCGCAGATGGGGGTGGATTTCGTCACCCTGTCGCCGGTCGAGGCCACCCGCAGCCATCCCGAGGCCAGCCCCCTGGGGTGGGAACAGGCCACCGAGCTGCTGCAGGGTTTCGATCGCCCGGCATTCCTGCTCGGCGGGCTCGCCAGCCAGGATCTGGCACGCGCCTGGCGGGCCGGCGCCCAGGGTATCGCCGGCATCCGCGGGTTCTGGCCAGACTGATCAGCCTGTCGGGCTGGCGGTCTGCCAGATGATTTCCGCCCGGCCTTGGCGGCGGGCGATCAGCCGTGCGGCGACGAACAGCAGGTCGGAGAGCCGGTTGAGGTAGGCGAGGAGTTCCGGGCGCAGCGCTTCGAGGGCGTTCAACTGCTGGCAGCGCCGCTCGGCGCTACGTGCCTGACTACGGCAGACATGGGCCAGGGCGATCAACCGCGAGCCGCCGGGCAGGATGAAGTCCCGCAGGGGCCCCAGTTCCGCGTTCCAGCGGTCGATGGCCGCCTCGAGGCGGGCGATCTCGCCCGCTTCGAGAGCCTGGTAGGCGGGCATTGCCAGTTCGCCGCCGAGATCGAACAGGCGGTGCTGGCAGGGTGCCAGGATTTCGCTCAGTTCGGTGAGTCCGGGCCAGCGCTCTTGGTGCTCGTCCAGCTCGGCGAGCAGCAGGCCGAGCTGGCTGTTCAGACTGTCCACCTCGCCTATGGCTTCCACCCGGGGATGGTCCTTGGCTACCCGGCGGCCGTCGGCCAGGCCGGTTTCGCCGGCATCGCCGGTGCGCGTGTAGATCTTCGAGAGTCGGTTGCCCATGACTGTCCGTACCTTGCAGAAAATGGGTCAGAGCTCGGCGCCTTCCGGGGTTTCGGCCAGCTGCAGGCGCAGGGTGAAGCTGCTGCCCTGGCCCGGCCGCGAATGCACCTCCATCCGTCCCTTGTGGTTGTTGGTGATGATGAAATAGGACACCGACAGGCCGAGGCCGGTGCCCTGGCCGACTTCCTTGGTGGTGAAGAAGGGCTCGAAGATGCGCTTGCGCACGTTTTCGGGAATGCCGACCCCATTGTCCTCGACGATGATCTCCGCCCAGGGCGGATTGGGACGGGTGCGCAGGATGATGCGCCCGGGCAGGCCGTTCTGGCGCTGGTGGATGGATTGGGCGGCGTTCTTCAGCAGGTTGAGCAGCACCTGCTCCAGTTCGTTGGCGATGACCAGTGCCGGGCCGAGGTTCGGATCGAAGTCGCGCTGGATGCGGATGTTCCGGAAGTCGAAGCCTTCTGCTGCGGCGAAGTCGTTGCCGGCGATTTCCAGCGCCTGGTCGATCAGCGGCGGCAGCAGGCTGGGGGCCAGTTGCCGGTCGCTGCGCCGGCTGAAGCTGAGCATGTGGCTGACGATCTTCGCCGCGCGGGTGCCGGCTTGCTGGATGCCGTCGAGCAGCTGCGGTACCTCGCGCCGGGACAGGTAGTCGTTCACCGTCGCCAGGGCGATGCCGCATTCCTCGGCCTGTTCGAGGTTCTTCGGCAGCTCCGGCGAGAGGCGCCGACGAATGTTCTGCACGTTGTGCAGGATGGCTCCCAGGGGGTTGTTGATCTCATGGGCCATGCCGGCGGCGAGGCCGCCTACCGAGAGCATCTTCTCCGACTGCACCATCAGCTCCTCCATGGACAGGCGCTGGGTGATGTCGTCGATGCGGATCACCACGCCGCGCCCGCCGCCGCCCATCAGCGGATAGAAGGTTAGCGCGTAGTGGCGGGGCTCGTCGTTGCGCGGCCAGGTGACGCGCTCGATCTTCTCCACCCGGTGCTGTTCGGCAGTGTGCCTGAGCTGGTCGAGGAACGGCTGCAGCGGCGGGAAGGCGAGAAAGATCGGCTGGTTCAGGGCTTCGTGCAGGGAGGTGCCGGACAGGCTGCTGGCCTCCTGGTTCCACTGGGTGACGTAGAGCTGCTCGTCGAGGGCGATCAGCGCCGAGGGCATGGAGTCGATGATGCTGTTGAGATAGTTCTGGAAGCCGGTGAGCTTCTTCTCGATCTTGCTGCGTACCTGGACTTCCAGCTCCAGCTTGCGATTGAAGCGGCGGGTTTCCTCGGTCAGGGTCTGCGCCTGGTCGAAGGCGCTCTGGGCGTCGTCGCGGGCGCGCTTGAGCTGCTGCTCGCGGGCCTCGATGCGCGACAGCATGGTGTTGAAGGCATCGGCCAGACTGCCGATCTCGTCCTGGTTGCCGCGCTGAGCACGCAGCGAGTAGTTCTCCTCAAGGGTGACTCGGCGCGAAAGCTCCTCCAGCTTGCGGATCGGCCGGGTGATCAGCCGGCGAATCTGCCGGGCGACCAACATCCAGAGCAGCACGCTGAACGCAAGGATCAGCAGGCTAGCGCTGAGGGTGCCGGTGTAGAAGGCCACCGGCAGCTCGCTGGAAGCGACCAGCAGCAGATGGCCGGGGGGCTGCCCCGGCTGCGGTAGCTCGATGAGTTGGGTGGCCCGGAATTCGAGCAGCCGCCAGGCGGGCAGCTTATCGGCGTGTTTCGGCAGGTCCAGGGCGTCGTGCCTCTGCAGTTGGGCGAGCAGCCGTCCGTCGCTGCCATAGAGGGCAGCGCTGCGCAGCGGAGCGTAGGGCTCCAGGCGCTGCAACACCTCCCAGGCCGCTTCCGGAGAGGCGAGGGCCTGGCGGGCGAGTGGCGGGCTGGCGATCAACTGGCCGAGGGCGCCCAGTGCCTGAGGCGTCATGCTCTGCTGGGAGATCCAGTAGGCGGCGCTGATGAAGGCCAGGTTGGCCAGCAGCAGCACGGTGGCGAGCAGGACTATCAGGGCCGCCAGGAGCTTGCGGCCGACCGGCAGGTTTTCGAGGCGCTGACGCAGACCCATGGGCACCACGCGGCAGGGGAGTGAGCGGGCAGGTTAGCGCGGGCTTCAGTCGACCGGCAATCCACGCTCGGCCAGATGCCGCTGCAGACGCTGCTGCAGCGCCTCCAGGCGGGGCAGGCGCAGCTGCCGTCGGCTGGCCTCGCGGCAGGCATGGCCGAGCAGGTAGGCGATCTCGCTGCGTCGACCGCGGGCCACGTCCTGGTGCATCGACGAATAGTTCGCCGCGGTGGCCTGGATCACACGTTCGACCTCTTCCAGCAGTCCCTCGGCGGCAGCTGGCTGCCCGCAGCCGCGCAGCAGTTCGGCCAGCTCGGTACAGAGCGCGGCGACTTCCCGGGCATGCTCCCGCAGGCCGCCATTGCGGCAGTCGTGCAGAACGCTGAGCGGGTTGATCGCGCAGTTGAGGGCGAGTTTGCGCCACAGCCGACTGTGGATCTCCTCGCTCCAGGCATGAGGGATAGCGGCCGCGGCCAGCTCGTCCAGCCAGTCCGGCGGACGGCCCGCATCGCCGAGCCAGGTATGTCCGCGGCCGGCGAACACCACCCGGAAGTCACCGTCGCGGAAGGCGCCCTCGGTGGTCGAGGCGAGTAGGCAGCGGCGTCCCGGTAAGCGGGCGGCCACCGCGTCCTGGCTGCCGAGTCCGTTCTGCAGCAGGACGAGTTCGGCGTCTGCTCCCAGGCGTGGCGCCAGGCGCTCGGCCGCCGGTGCTGCGTCATAGGCTTTGCAGGTCAGGAGCAGGCGGTGGATTGGCGTCGTGGCGTCGAGGCTTTCGGCCGGGATCGGATACAGCCGTTCCGTACCGTCCTCCACCAGCCGCAGGCCGCCGGTGGCCCGGTAGGCGGCCAATCGCTGCGGGTCGCGCAGGATCAGCCGCACCGGCAGGCCGGCGCGGGCCAGGCGCACGGCCCAGAGACTGCCCAGGCTGCCGGCACCGAGCACATGCCAGGTCGTCTCGCCGACCGGGAACGGGGGAACATCGAGCGGGGAGAGGGGCATGGCAGGACTCGTTGGTTGGGGTGGGCAAAGGCAGGGGCGCGCGGTGGCGCGGCCCTGCGATGCGCCACGATCGAACCGTTATAATAAGCGGCCATTTCAACCGTCAAGCCAGGCGCCCGCCGCGATGCCGGCCGCGCCCTAAACTGGAGGAATTCCATGCCCTCGTTCGACGTGGTGTCCGAACTGGACAAGCACGAAGTCACCAATGCCATCGACAATGCGATCAAAGAGCTGGACCGTCGCTACGACCTGCGCGGCAAAGGTAGCTTTGAGTTCAAGGAGAAGACGGTCACCCTGACCGCCGAGGCCGACTTCATGCTCGAGCAGATGATCGAGATCCTCAAGCTGGCCCTGATCAAGCGCAAGATCGATATCCAGTGCCTGGAGTACAAGGATCCCTACGCCTCGGGCAAGGTGGTCAAGCAGGAAGTGGACCTGCGCGAAGGTATCGACAAGGAGCTGGCGAAGAAGATCGTCGCGCTGATCAAGGACGCCAAGCTCAAGGTGCAGGCGGCGATCCAGGGTGAGCAGGTGCGCGTTACCGGCAAGAAGCGCGACGACCTGCAGGAGGCCATCGCGCTGCTGCGTACCCAGGAGCTGGGCATGCCGCTGCAGTTCGACAACTTCCGCGACTGACCCGCTCAGGGCCTCGGGACGCCGTGGCCTGTGCAACCGCTCCGCTCAGGCCGGGGCGATTGCATTGGCGATCGGACCGCGGGTCAGGAGCGCTCGGTCACGGCATCGCCGTCTTCCAGGGGCTCGGGGCCGAGCGGCTGCTGCCGCGACTGCCAGAGAATCAGCAGCAGGGTCGGTACGCCGAGCAAGGCGGTGAACAGGAAGAACTGGCCGTAGCCGTGCTTTTCCACCAGTACGCCGGAATAGCCGCCGATCAGCCGTGGCAGCAGCAGCATGATCGAGCTGAGCAGGGCGTACTGGGTGGCGGAGAACTTCAGGCTGGTCAGGCTCGACAGGTAGGCGACGAAGGCCGAAGTGGCCAGGCCGGAGCTGAAGTTGTCGCAGGAGATGGTCACTATCAGCATTTCGAGATTGGCCCCCATGCTGGTCAGCATGAGGAACAACAGGTTGGTGGCGGCAGAGGCTGCGCCACCGATGAAGAGGATCGGCAGGATGCCGAAGCGGACGATCAGCAGGCCGCCGAAGCCGGCGCCGAGCAGGGTCATGATCAGGCCGAACAGCTTGCTGACGCTGGCGATCTGGTCCTTGCTGAAGCCTTGGTCGATGTAGAACACGTTGGCCATCACGCCGAGCACCGTATCCGACAGCCGATAGGTGGCGATCAGGCCGAGCAGCAGCAAGGCCTGCCAGCGATAGCGATGGATGAAGTCGCTGATCGGAGTCAGCACCGGCGCCAGGCTGCGCCGGCCCATGGTCGACAGGCACAGGGTGGTGAGGATGAGGTAGAGCAGGAAGCGCAGGAAGGCGCGGTCCTCGCCGATCAGCTCGACCACGCCCATGCGGCCCTGCAGCACCAGCAGGATGTCGCTGTTGTAGAGCTGGGTGAAGGTCGCCGGTACCGAGACCATCAGCACGATCAGCACCAGGATCGACAGCATCTGGTGGTTGAAGCTGTAGCGCGCCGCCTCTTGCTGGGTCTGCAGCGGTACCGACGGCTCGCGCATCAGCAGGGTGGTGCTCATGCCGGGCAGCATCAGCAGGGCGAACAGCAGATAGGTGGAGGTCCAGGCGGCGGGCTTGTAGAACTCGCTGGTGGAGCCGAACCAGTCGGCGAAATACAGGGCGCCGGCGGTGGCCAGCAGGGCGGATACCCGGTAGCCGGCCATGTAGCTGGCGGCCAGGGCGGCCTGGCGGCTGCCTTCGGCGATTTCCAGACGGTAGGCGTCTACCGCGATGTCCTGGGTGGCCGAGGCGAAAGCGACCAGCACGGCCAGGGCGATCAGCCAGGGCAGGCTCTGCTGCGGATCGCACAGGGCCATCCCGGCCAGTCCCACGGTGACCAGTGCCTGTGACAGCAGCAGCCAGGAGCGCCGCCGGCCGAGACGGCCGAGCAGCGGCAGGCGCCACTGGTCGAGCAGGGGCGCCCATATCCATTTGAAGGCGTAGGCCAGGCCGATCAGGCTGGCGTAGCCGATGGTTTGACGGGCGACGCCGGCTTCGCGCAGCCAGACCGACAGGGTGGAGAACACCAGCATGTACGGCAGGCCGGCGGCAAAGCCAAGCAGCAACAGGGCCAGGGTGGCGGGGCTGGCATAGGCGGCGAGGGCATCGCGCCAAGGTTTATGGGACATGGGGCTTCGCGGTGTCGTGCAAAGGGCGCACTCTAACCGCAGCGCCATTCGGACGCCAGCCGTGCCGGCCAATATCCACGCGATTGTCGCGAACGGTCAGCCCCTCCGCGCGCAGGCGGGCGCGCTGCTCGTCACCGGCGGGGCTGCCCGCCGGCAGACTGAGGCGGCCCTCGGCGGCGACCACGCGGTGCCAGGGCAGGCCGGTGTCTGCCGGCAATTGCGCGAGGATGCGGCCGACCCAGCGGGCGGCCCGGCCGAGTCCGGCCAGTTCGGCCAGTTGTCCGTAGCCCACCACCTGGCCGGCCGGCACCTGGGCCAGGGTCTGGTACAGGGCCTGCCGGCGGTCGGCGGCGTGCTCCGGGGCGGATTCGAAGGGGTGACTGGGTACGTTGGTGGGAGGCATCGGGGGAACGGCTCCGGGGCTTTGCCAGGAGCCTGCCATTCTACAGGCGCAGTCCGCCATCCAGTTCGAGAATGCGGCCGGTGAAATAGTCGTTCTCGAAGATGAAGGTCGCGGCATGGGCGATTTCCGCAGGCTTGCCCATGCGTTTGAGCGGAATGCCGGCGGTCATCTTGTCCAGCGCCTCGGGGCGCATGCTGGCGGTCATCTCGGTTTCGATGAAGCCAGGGGCGATGGCTGCGACGCGGATGCCATAGCGGGCCAGTTCCTTGGCCCAGACCACGGTGTCGGCTGCCACCCCGGCCTTGGCTGCCGAGTAGTTGGCTTGGCCCATGTTGCCGGCTCGGGAAATGGATGAGATGTTGACGATTGCGCCACGGTTGCCCAGTTCGATCATCTTCGCTGCCACTTCCCGTGTGCAGAGGAATACGCCGGTCAGGTTGACGTCGATCACCGCCTGCCACTGGGCCAGGCTCAGCGTACTTAGTTCGCCATCCTTGACCTTGACGGTCAGGCCGTCGCGAAGGATGCCGGCGTTGTTCACCAGGCCGTTGATCGCCCCGAAATCCTTCGCCACCTGGTCGACCATCTGCATGACCTGTTCCTCGTTGGCGATATTGCACAGATAGGCCCGTGCCTCGCCGCCGGCTGCCCGACAGGCCGCCACGGCGGCGTCGAGTTTTTCCGGGCTGAGATCGACCAGTGCCAGCCTTGCGCCCTTCGCCGCCAGATATTCGGCCATGGCCCGTCCCAACCCCTGACAACCCCCGGTGATGATGATGGTCTTGTCGTTCAGTTGCATCTGCTATCCCTCATTTGGGATGGATTCACTGTTGCCTTGCCGGTGCCATTAGTCGTTATGCTGGGCACCTGTCCACTACGGCGGATCTTCGGCGAGGAGTCATTAAGGTGAGCGTGAAGGTGAAGGACCTAAAGGATGCCCGGCAATTATTACTCAAAGAGTACCGCGGAGCGCTAGCAACCCTGTCCCAGAGCCTCCCTGGCTTTCCTTTCGGATCGGCGGTGCCCTACTGCCTGGATGCGACGGGCCGCCCGCTGATCCTGATCAGCCGGATCGCCCAGCACACCCGCAATCTCCAGGCCGACGGCAGGTGCTCGCTGCTGGTCGGCGAGCGAGGGGCACTCGACGTGCAGGCCACCGGACGCCTGACGCTCGTGGCCGAAGCCCGGCAGTTGCTGGACGAAGCGCAGATCGAAGCTGCCGCCGCCCGCTACTACCGCTATTTCCCGGCCGCGCGCAACTATCATCGTGCCCACGACTTCGATTTCTGGGTGATGGAGCCGGTGCGCTGGCGTTTCATCGGTGGTTTCGGTTCGATCCACTGGTTGGAGGGGGTGGAACTGGCCAACCCCTTCGCCGGTGAGGTCGAAGCCGGTATGATCGCGCACATGAACCGCGACCATGCCGAGGCTCTCGCCCACTATGTCGAGCTGGCCGGACTGCCCGTCGACGAGCCGGCGGAGATGGTCGGCATCGACAGCGAAGGTTTCCATCTGCGCATCGGCCAGGCGCTGTATTGGTTACCCTTGCCAACACCCTGTAACAATCCCGCCATGGTGCGCCAGGCTTTGGTACAGCTGGCCCACGCCGAGGTCTGGCCGGTCGCTGGGCTGGGCGACGCTTGAATTGGCTGCGGGATGGACTCATTTAGTGTAGGAACCGGAAGGCGTCCTTCCGCCCGGGAAAACCATTGATGCGTGCTTTTCTACTGCTGTTTCTGCTGTTCCCCCTGCTCGAACTGGCCGTGATGATCAAGGTCGGCTCGGCGATCGGCGTCCTGCCGACGTTGCTGCTGATCGTGCTCGGCGTGCTGGTGGGGGGGCTGGTGTTGCGTGTTGCTGGTGTGGCGACCGCTTGGCGCGCCCGCGAGCGGCTGGCCCGCGGCGAACTGCCGGAGCAGGAAGTGCTCGAAGGGTTGCTGATCGCCATCGGTGGCGGCCTGCTGCTGCTGCCAGGTTTCGTCAGTGATCTGCTGGCTGTGCCCTGCCTGCTGCCCTTCACCCGTCGCCTGTTGCTGGCTCGCCTGCGGCGGCGCGCCGAAGAGCAGGCGTTGCGCCAGCGGGCCTTCTTCGACGATCTGGCCGCCCGCTCCGGGCAGTCCCGCCCGGATGCCTCCCGGCCCAACGTTATCGAAGGCGAGTACGAGCGCCGGGACGACTGAGTCGCTCCTTTCCTCAGCCCGATCCTGGGGCCTTTGCCCAAGGATCGGGCTCCTTCTCCGCGGTGCCGGTTCGGCTGGTTTCGCACGCCTTGCTTTTCCTCCACGCTGCACCCGGCAGAGTGAAAATTTTTCTCCGGTACCCTTGAAATGCCCTTGAGCGCCCACATCTAGCGGTCACCGCAAGGTTCCTGTCGGACGACAGGCTGTCTTCTGCGGTCCCGCGCTGCGGGCCGCAACCGGCGATGCCGGCTTTTACCAACGGGCCGATGAAGGCATCGGTTGCTGAAACGATAGAAAACTAGGAGAGATCGACAATGAAGCTTCGTCCTCTGCATGACCGCGTCGTGATTCGTCGCAGCGAAGAAGAAACCAAGACCGCAGGTGGCATCGTGCTGCCGGGTTCCGCTGCCGAGAAACCGAACCGTGGCGAAGTCGTCGCTGTCGGCACCGGTCGCGTGCTGGACAACGGCGAAGTCCGTCCGCTGGCCGTGAAGGTCGGTGACAAGGTGGTGTTCGGCCCCTATTCCGGCAACAACACCATCAAGGTCGATGGCGAAGATCTGCTGGTGATGGGCGAGAACGAAATCCTCGCCGTCGTCGAAGCCTGATTCCCGCGAGTCTCCGTAGAAAATCCAAGATTGAGGAACGATCAAAATGGCTGCAAAAGAAGTCAAGTTCGGTGATTCCGCCCGCAAGAAGATGCTGGTAGGCGTGAACGTCCTGGCCGATGCCGTCAAGGCCACCCTCGGCCCGAAAGGCCGCAACGTGGTCCTGGACAAGAGCTTCGGCGCACCGACCATCACCAAGGACGGCGTGTCCGTAGCCAAGGAAATCGAACTCAAAGACAAGTTCGAGAACATGGGCGCCCAACTGGTGAAAGACGTGGCTTCCAAGGCCAACGACGAGGCGGGCGACGGCACCACCACCGCCACCGTGCTGGCCCAGGCGATCGTCAACGAAGGCCTGAAGGCCGTTGCCGCCGGCATGAACCCGATGGACCTGAAGCGCGGTATCGACAAGGCCACCCACGCCATCGTCGCCGAGCTGAAGTCGCTGGCCAAGCCGTGCACCGACTCCAAGGCGATCGCCCAGGTGGGCACCATCTCCGCCAACTCCGACGAGTCCATCGGTCAGCGCATTGCCGAAGCCATGGAAAAGGTCGGCAAGGAAGGCGTGATCACCGTCGAGGAAGGTTCGGGTCTGGAAGATGACCTGTCCGTCGTCGAGGGCATGCAGTTCGATCGCGGCTACCTGTCGCCGTACTTCATCAACAAGCCCGACACCATGGTTGCCGAGCTGGACAACCCGCTGCTGCTGCTGGTCGACAAGAAGATCTCCAACATCCGCGAACTGCTGCCGGTGCTGGAGGCTGTGGCCAAATCCGGCCGCCCTCTGCTGATCGTCGCCGAAGACGTCGAAGGCGAAGCCCTGGCCACCCTGGTGGTCAACAACATGCGCGGTATCGTCAAGGTCGCCGCAGTGAAGGCTCCGGGCTTCGGCGACCGCCGCAAGGCCATGCTGCAGGACATCGCCATCCTGACCGGCGCCACCGTGATTTCCGAGGAAGTCGGCCTGAGCCTGGAAAGCGCCACCCTGGAGCATCTGGGCAACGCCAAGCGCGTCGTGCTGAACAAGGAAAACACCACCATCATCGACGGGGCCGGTGCTCAGGCTGACATCGAGGCCCGCGTTGCGCAGATCCGCAAGCAGGTCGAGGACACTTCCTCCGACTACGATCGCGAGAAGCTGCAGGAGCGTCTGGCCAAGCTGGCCGGTGGCGTTGCCGTGATCAAGGTTGGCGCTGCCACCGAAGTCGAGATGAAAGAGAAGAAGGCCCGCGTCGAAGACGCCCTGCACGCGACCCGTGCGGCAGTGGAAGAGGGTGTGGTCCCCGGCGGCGGCGTGGCTCTGGTGCGCGCCCTGCAGGCCATCGAAGGCCTGAAGGGCGACAACGAAGACCAGAACGTCGGTATCGCTCTGCTGCGTCGTGCCGTCGAAGCGCCGCTGCGCCAGATCGTCGCCAACGCTGGCGGTGAGCCGAGCGTGGTGGTCGACAAGGTCAAGCAGGGCTCCGGCAACTTCGGCTTCAACGCCGCGACCGATACCTATGGCGACATGATCGAAATGGGTATCCTCGACCCGGCTAAGGTCACCCGTTCCGCACTGCAGGCCGCTTCCTCCATCGGCAGCCTGATGATCACTACCGAAGCCATGGTCGCCGACATCGTCGAAGACAAGCCGGCTCCGGCCATGCCGGACATGGGCGGCATGGGCGGCATGGGCGGCATGATGTAGTGCAACGAGAGTCGCTATAGGTAGGAGTACCTAGCGGGCTACATCCTAGGCGGTCACCACATGGTTGGTGGCCGCTTTTCCCGCAAAACAGCTCTAAAAACCCGAGATCCGGGCGACAAAAGCCCGGATTCAGGGTGCCGTCAAGGCGCTAAGGATTCGGCAATTCGTTGCCTAAATATCCGGTCTTCCACCGTGGGGACCATAAAACGATATTCGTACTGAGCCTGTATTTCGCGTTTTGAGTACAGGGGAGGTATGGGAGATCGTGTCCAAAAGCTGGCTGCTCCTATCCGTAGGGCGCAAGCCATAGCTGTCATTGTCTCACCCGAAAACCGCAAGGTAGCCGGGATACGAGACCTTCTGTTCAGCCAGAAAGTAGCCTAGGGACAGTGCGTCGCCGGTAACGGCGGGGTGCGAAGCGTCCTGACAATGTAGCCCCATGATGTCTGTGGTGTGTGGTCGCCGCGAGGCGCCATGCAGACCCTGCGAGCAACACGCGGGCGAGGCGCTAGGCTGGGTGGTACGGCCAACGTAAGTGAACTGCTGATAAACACCGTCAACCGCATGGAGCCAAAGTTGCTGACAGGCTTCGACCAAAAGGGTGCGTGACTGGTTGTCCCTCTTACATCTGGGGACACGCTGACATCGAGTCACCGGTGAACAGGCAGGGCCTAACCCACTCTTGTGATGGTTATGGAACTCGGTAAGCCCGTATTTTCGCCACTGGCTGGTAGAGCGGGGGCAGGTCGACCGCAAGGAAGGCTGTTGAAAGTGCGGGTAAAGGAGGTCGGAAAAAGCGAATGCCGCCCTGTAACGGGGCTGGATAGGGGCCGTTGCCCCGACCCGAAAGGGTGCCCACTTCCGACTGGTCTTTGATCGCGAAAAGGCTTGTAAAGCCATAAAAGCTGGCGTCGTTCGGTCCGACCGGCGGCGTCTGAACAGAAATCCCTCGCGGGGTAGTGAACTCACTCCCCGCAAGGGCGACGTGCGTCCGCTGCTCCTCCGGGGAAATCTTCTTTGGAGGAAAGCAAGATGAGTGCGTCTGAAAAGGAAGTACCTGCGTCCTCCCTCCCGGCCAGCAGTTGGCACACGATCGACTGGGCAACCAGTCATCGGCGGGTGAGAGGGCTACAGGTACGGATCGCGAAGGCAGCCAAGAATCGGCAATGGCGGCAGGTGAAAACCTTGCAGCGCATGCTGGTCCGCTCGTTCGCCGCCAAGGCATTGGCGGTCAAACGGGTCACTGAAAACCGGGGTCGCAGGACTCCGGGCGTCGACGGGGAAACCTGGAGCACGCCTGAAAGCAAATGGAAGGCTATTTTTCGGTTACAGCGCACGGGCTACCGGCCCAGGCCGTTGCGGCGGGTGTACATCCCCAAAGCCAACGGCCAGCGCCGACCGCTGGGAATACCGACGATGCTGGATCGGGCCATGCAGGCGTTATACCTGCTGGCGCTCGAACCGGTGTCCGAGACCACGGCGGACCGGAATTCCTATGGCTTTCGTCCTCACCGTTCCACGGCGGATGCAATCGAGCAATTGTTCGTCAACCTCGGTCGCAAGCACTCTGCGCAGTGGGTCATGGAAGGGGATATCAAAGGCTGTTTCGACAACATCAGTCACGACTGGCTGATCGCCAACGTCCCGCTGGACAAGGCGGTCTTACGGAAATGGCTGAAGGCGGGATACCTGGAATCCGGCCAATTGAACCCCACCGGGGCGGGAACTCCGCAAGGAGGCATCATCTCGCCGGTGCTGGCCAACCTGGCGCTTGATGGTCTGGAAAAGGCGCTCGAATCGCGATTCGGGCAACGCAACACCAAAGCCAGCTACAAGACCAAGGTCAACTATGTGCGGTATGCGGACGATTTCGTCATCACCGGCATCTCGAAAGAGCTGCTGGTGAATGAGGTGAAGCCCGTCGTCGCCGCCTTCATGGCGGAGCGCGGGTTGAGCCTCGCGGCGGAAAAGACGCTGTTCACGCATGTGTCGGAGGGGTTCGATTTCCTCGGGCAGAATGTCCGCAAGTACGGTGACAAGCTGCTGATCAAGCCAGCCCACCGGAACGTCAAGGCATTCCTGGCCAAGGTCAAGGCGTTGATCGAGGGAAACAAGACGGCTCCGGCCAGTCTGTTGATAGACAAGCTCAACCCGGTCATCCGGGGCTGGGCCAACTATCATCGGCCGATAGTCGCCAAGAAGACCTTCAATTACGTGGATTACCGGATATGGAAGTTGTTGTGGCGGTGGTGCAGGCGGCGACATGGAAATCGCTGCAAACGCTGGATCAAGGAGAAATACTTCAAGCGCATCGGTACGCGCAGTTGGGTATTCTCCGGGCAGTATCCCAGCGGCAAACTGGCCACATTGCTGTACGCCGACGACACGACCATACAGCGGCACAAGAAAACCAGAGCGGAGGCCAATCCGTACGACCCGAAAGACGAGATGTACTTCGAGGAAAGGCTGGAATACGCCTGGCGGAGATCGGACGAGGGGAAACGGAGAACGCTGAGGCTGTGGCTTGGCCAGAACAAGCGCTGCCCGATGTGCAAGCAGTTGATCACGTTCGAGACGGGGTGGAACATCCACCACATCATCGAGCGGCACATGGGCGGAGGCGACGAGCTGGACAATCTGGTGCTGTTGCATCCCAACTGTCATCGACAGCTACACAGTGCGGCACCGGCTCTTTCGATTGAGAAAGGGCTTACAAAGGCTTGAGCTGTATGCGGGGAAACTCGCACGTACAGTTCTTAGGGGAGGGGTGGCCAGCAATGGTCGCCCCTTACCCGACAGGCGAGCCGTTCCGCTCCCGGCCTGAAGCTCTGCCTGGCAGGGTGAACGGCTTCCCAGACGCCCCGACTTGTTCGGGGCGTTTGCTTTTCAGGTGTCCCCCGACTTTGGGCTGGGCTCCGTTTGCCTGTCGTTTCCCATCCCTCGTTTTTCCGCGGTTGGCCTTTCCCTTCAGATCAGTTGGATCTCCTCCGGCGTCAGTGGGCGGTACTGGCCGGGCATCAACCCCGGTTCCAGCCGCAAGGGCCCCATGCTTTCTCGGTGCAGACGCAGCACGCGGTTGCGGAAGTGCCCGAACATCCGCTTGACCTGATGGTAGCGCCCCTCGAACAGCGTCAGTCGGGCGCTGTGGCTGCCGAGAGTCTCTAGCCCGGCCGGCTGGGTGACGAGATCCTCGTAGGCGAAGTAGAGGCCGCGGGCAAACACTTCGATGTATTCCGCGTCGATCGGCTCGGCGGTTTCCACGTAATACACCTTGGCCAGCTTGTGCTGCGGATGAGTGATGCGGCGTGACCAGAGTCCATCGTTGGTGATCAGCAGCAGGCCGGTGGTTGTGAGGTCGAGGCGCCCGGCCAAATGCAGATCCTGCCGGTCCGGCTCCTCCAGCAGGTCGAGCACGGTTCGGTGTTGCTCATGGCGGGTGGCGCTGACCACCCCAGCAGGCTTGTGCAGCATGAAATAGCGCGCCGGCCTGCCGGCCTGCAGAACACTGTCATCCAGTTCGATCCGGCTGAATTCACGGATTTCAACGCGCCCGTCGCGAGCCACCTGGCCGTCGACGCGAATCCGTCCGCCGGCCAGAAGCAGGCGGGCGTCCCGGCGGTTGAGGTGGGGCTGATTGCCGAGAAAGCGGTCAAGGCGCATCGGGCATTGTCTCGTCGTGTAGCCGCTGCAGGCAGCGGGGGCACAGGCAGGCCTGGTTGCACAGATCCGCTGGCAGGCACTTCAGCGCGTCGGGATTGGCGGGCTTGGAAAAGCACCAGCATTCGGCGTTCCGAGATGGATTGGCTAGGCCGCAGGCGTTGCCGTCGCCGCACAGGGGGCAGAGCTTGGGATCGGTGTTCAAGGACATGGAAATAATTGCACTTGTATGGTGCGCACTTGGCGTTTCTCACCGAGACAGTGCGCAAGTCCGCCGAAGGGTAATGGTAATGGGAAATCGCTCAAGTTTAGAATGACCATATAAAGTTTGCGATTTTGTTGTCTATTTCGCTGTATGTGATTGTTTTTGGTTGTTTTTATATTTTTCGAAAATGCGGGGGCGTCCGATGCGTGGCTTTTCTGTGTGTCTTTTGAGTGCATTTTTGCTGTTGGGTGGTTGCAGTATTGGTGCGCCGGGTGCTCGTACGGGGCTTGGGGGGGGTACCCATCTCGACTTGGGTAAGGGGGGGCACGGAGGGTATGGCGGACAGTTCTGCCCGCCAGGGCAGGACAAGAAGGCCAATTGTTGAACGGCCGTACCTGTTCGATGTCGAAAGGATGTCATCTAGCGAGGGTCGGTCAAGGCTGGTCTTCGTTGTATTGGGGGAACATCCATCATGCTGTGCCGATCTCTGCTGGTTGCCCTGCTGGGCCTGTTCCTGAACGGATGCGCCGTATACGACTACGACAATGGCGATGACCACGACGATCACCGCCATTATGCCCGTCATGATGATGGATACCGCTATCGCGATTACGACGATGCCCATCGGTACTATTCATACGACAACGATCACCGGCATCGCCCGGATCAGAGTTACCGTGCTGCCTCCCCCAATCGCCAAGACTGGCGCTCGGAGCGCAAGGAAGTTCCGCGCTACAACGAGCGCAGGGAGGAGCGCCATGAGCGGCACGAGGAGTGGCGCAGGGAGCCGACTCGCCAGGGTGAGCGTCGCGGCAGCCACTCTCGAACGGACGAGGGCTGGCGGGATCGGCACTCCGAGCAGGAGTGGCGCCGCTCCTATCGCGCCTCGGATCGCGATCATTCGCATGGGCGGGATAGCTGGGACGATTGGCGTGATTGACCCTCTGGGTCCTTGCCGGTATCCGAGTGGGCGTGCCGGGCGGGATGGTCGGGAAGATTGTCCCGCCGGCATCGGTATCCTGGCGCTGTAGCGGTTTGGTACGTCGCTCTACCTGTTGCGCCACTGCGGGGTGCGTTTCTCGAGAAAGGCGTTGACGCCTTCGCGGGTGTCTTCGGCTTCGAAGAGATCGACGAAGCGTTCGCGCTCCTCCACCAGCCAGCCGTTGGGTCCACGCTCGCGGGCGCCTTGGATCAGTGGCTTTATGGTGCGCACTGCGACCGGACTCTGCTGTGCCACCTTGGCTGCCAGCAGCAGGGCCTGACCGCGTGACTCGCCGGATTCGACGACTTCCTCTACCAGGCCGATGCGCCGGGCGGTTTCGGCATCCACCCGTTCGCCGCAGAGGATCATGCGCTTGGCCCAGCCTTCGCCGACCAGCCAAGGCAGTAGCTGGGTGCCGCCAGCGCAGGGCAACAGGCCCACCGCGGCCTCCGGCAGGGCCAATAGGGCCTGACGCTCGGCGATGCGGATGTCGCAGGCCAGCGCGCACTCCAGCCCGCCGCCCATGGCGTAGCCGTTGATCGCGGCGATGGATACGCCGCGGAAATCGCGCAGGGCCTCGAAGGCTTCGCCGAAGCGCCGGGCCATCTCGCGGGCGCGGCCCCTGTCTCCGTCGGCGAACAGCTTGAGGTCGGCGCCGGCACTGAAGAATTTTTCGCCCTGGCCGGTCACCACCAGGGCGTAGATGTCGTCGTCGCGGTTGAGGTGTTCGACCAGCAGGCGCAGACCGATCAGCGAGTCGCGATCCCAGGTGTTGGCCGGCGGGTGGTTGATGGTGATCAGCGCGGTATGCCCGTGCTTTTCCACCGTCAGCTTGTGGGTCAGATCGAACAGGCCGGGATGGTAGGTTTCTACGGCATGGCTCATGGCATTTTCCTTGGTTGGCAGGCCGATTACAGCAGCTGTTCCAGCGTGCCGCCCTTTTCCAGCAGGTGGCGGGCGATGATTACTCGCATGATTTCGTTGGTGCCCTCAAGGATCTGGTGCACGCGGCTGTCGCGTACCCAGCGCTCCAGTGGATAGTCGTTCAGATAGCCGTCGCCGCCGTGGAGTTGCAGGGCTTCGTTGCAGATCTCGAAGCTCTGGTCGGTGGCGAAGCATGTGGCCATCGCGCAGTAAAGGCTAGCTTGTGGATGGCCGCGGTCCAGCCGGTCTGCGGCCAGCAACACCATCTGCCGGCTGGCGGTGAGCTGGGTGAGCATGTCGGCGAGCTTGAACTGCAGGGCCTGGAACCCGGCCAGCGGCTTGCCGAATTGCCGGCGCCCCCCGACATAGCCCAGCGACTGATCCAGGGCGGCCCGGGCCGCACCGGGGGAGCAACTGGCGATGTTGATGCGGCCGCCGTCCGCCTCGTCGATGTACAGGCCCAAGTAGTCCTGCTCGGCGGCCTGGCGGATTGCCGTCAGGGGGAACTGGAGTCGGCGGCATGCGGCGCCAGTTCGCGGCGGGCGAAGGTGTGGGCGCTGTCGATCGGCAGGCGTTGTTCCCCGGTGAGTTCGAAGTCCATGGGCGGTATTCCCGTTTGGCGTTATCCTGCGCCGCGATTGGCGTGTCGGGCGCCGGCTCTCTTGGCGGTCGGCCGCGTGCTGGCCGAAAGGGATGGGCCTTCTTATGTTGTTATAGCGGCGTTGTGGCGAGTTTTCACCGCAAGCCCGTGCCTTGACTTGGCGGCAGGGCTTCTCTAGCGTGCCGCGGTCATTCGCAAGGGGAAAAAGCTATGGGCAGTGCCGAAGAGCGCATCAAACTGGAGGCTTCCTGGAAGGAAGCGCTTCATGACGAGTTCGACAAGCCCTACATGCGGGATCTGGGCGATTTCCTGCGGCGGGAAAAGGCGGCCGGCAAGGAGATCTATCCGCCGGGAGCACTGATCTTCAACGCGCTGAATTCGACGCCGCTGGAGCGGGTCAAGGTGGTGATCATCGGCCAGGATCCCTACCACGGACCCGGCCAGGCCCACGGCCTGTGTTTCTCGGTGCAACCGGGCGTACCGGCGCCGCCGTCGCTGCTGAACATCTTCAAGGAGCTCAAGCGCGATCTGAACATCGACATGCCGACGCATGGCTGTCTGCAGCACTGGGCCGAGCAGGGCGTGCTGCTGCTCAACACCTCGCTGACGGTGGAGCGGGGCAACGCCGGATCGCACGCCGGCATGGGCTGGCAGCAGTTCACCGATCGGGTGATCGAGGTGGTCAGCCATCGGCGCGAGCATCTGGTGTTCATGCTCTGGGGGGCTCATGCGCAGAGCAAGCGGCGCCTGATCGATCCGAGCAGGCACCTGATCCTCTGCTCCGCGCACCCCTCGCCGCTGTCGGCCCATCGCGGCTTCATCGGCAATGGCCATTTCAGCCGTGCCAATCAGTTTCTCGAGCAGCACGGCCAGGCACCGATCGACTGGCGCCTGCCGGAAATGCCCTGAGAGCGGAGCGGCCTAGCGCTGGGTTTCCAGCTCGTGGTTCAGCGCGTAGGGAAGATCGAGCAGGCGCAGGGCGGGTCCTTCGAGCGTGCCCAGGTTGACCCGGCCATCCTCGGCGGCATCTTCCTGCAGCACCGCGAGCAGTTCGATGCCGCTTTCCGCCGGGGCGGCCAGGACCACTTCGCCGACGCTGGTGCGGTGTACGGGAGAGAACAGTTCGGTAGCGGGTGCCGGTACTTCGTCGCCGTCCAGTGCCAGGCGGTACAGGCGGCGCTTGAGCTTGCCCAGGTACTGCATGCGCGCGACGATTTCCTGACCGCTGTAGCAGCCCTTCTTGAAGCTTACCCCGCCGACCGCCTGCAGATTGATCATCTGCGGAATGAATAGTTCGCGGGTCGCACCGAAGACCTGGCCGATCCCGGCGCGGATCTGCGCCAGCAGCCAGCGCTCCAGCGGAGCCTCGGGCAACTGGCCGGCCAGCTGTGACTGCAGCGCCTCGGCCTGTTCGGCTGGAGCCCAGAGTTCGGAGCGCCCGCCCTCCAGGCGGAGGGCGATGAGTTCACCGTTGCGCACGACCTGACCGGCCTCCGGGGGCAGATCCAGGCCCAGGCCGATCAGGGCAGCATCGCCGCCGATCAGGCCGAAGCGGCTCCAGATGCCGCTTTCATCGAACAGCTGGGATTTGGAGAAGGCCGCGAACTTCTTCAGCTCGGTCTGCTGCGGCTCGATCAGTTCGCCGGCCATGGCCAGGAGGAAGCCGTCGCGGTCGGGAAGGAGGCGAAAGCTCGACACCATTCGCCCCTTCGGTGTGCAGCGGGCACCAAGGCTGGAACTGCCGCCCTTCAGGTAGTTGAGATTGCAGGTCAGTTGCCCCTGGAGGAATTTGTCGGCATCCGGACCGCGAACGGCCAGCACGCCTTCGTGGACCAGCGGACAGAAATAAGCGGAATCGGCCATGAGCGTCGCTGCAGTTGATAAGGAGTGGCCGCCATCATAGAGGTCGGTCTCGAGCTTGTCAGCGGGTGCCGGAGTGTCGCGACGCCGGTATAATCCGAGCCTTCTTTCAAGGAACCCATCCCATGGCCGACGATCTCGAACTCAACCGACTTTTCTGGCACAGCCGGCGTGGCATGCTGGAGCTGGACGTGCTGCTGGTGCCTTTCGTGAAGGAGGCCTATTCCGCTCTGGATGCTGAGGATCAGGCGCGCTTTCGCAAGTTGCTGGAATGCGAGGATCAGGATATGTTCGGCTGGTTCATGCGCCGGGAAGAGCCGACAGATCCCGATTTGCAGCGCATGGTGAACATGATCCTGGACCGTGTCCAACCCAAGTGATGTCTTCGAGTGCCGCTGGCGGCCTTCGCGGCAGTTGCTGGCGGCCTACCTGATCGCTCAGACGCTGGCCCTGAGTTCTCTTGCACTGGCCGATATTCCTTCCTGGAGCCGCCTGCTCGGTGTCTTGCTGTGTCTGGCGCAGGCGGCCTGGTGTCTGCCCAGACAGATCCTGCTTTCCCATCCCGCAGCTTTCCGGGGCGTGCGCCGCACCGCCGAAGGTTGGCAGCTGTGGAGTGCTCGCAACGGCTGGCAGTCGGTGCAGTTGCGGCCGGACAGCCTGGCTTTGCCGCGGGCGATCGTCCTGCGCTTTCGCCTGGCGGATGGGCGGTGGGTGAGGGGCGTGTGCATCCCGCGCGATGCGCTGGCGCGGGATGTCCATCGGCGATTGCGGGTGCGGCTGAAGTTCAGCCGGCGTAGGTGGGCGGCACCAGAATAGTGTCGCGTGCTTCGGGCAGCATGTCCGGGTAGTCGAGGGTGTAGTGCAGGCCGCGGCTTTCGTGGCGCTGCATGGCCGAGCGGATCATCAGGTCGGCGACCTGGGCCAGGTTACGCAGCTCGATCAAGTCACGGCTGACCTTGTAGTTGCTGTAGAACTCGTCGATTTCGCCGAGCAACAGCCTGACCCGGTGTTGGGCGCGCTGCAGGCGCTTGCTGGTGCGCACGATGCCGACGTAGTCCCACATGAAGCGCCGCAGCTCGTCCCAGTTGTGCGCGATGATCACATCCTCGTCGGAGTCGGTGACCTGGCTGGCGTCCCAGCTCGGCAGGTCGTTCGGCAGGCCGGCGTCCGCCATTTGCCTGAGGATGTCGAGCGCCGCGGAGCGGGCATAGACGAAGCACTCCAGCAGGGAGTTGCTGGCCATGCGGTTGGCACCGTGCAGACCGGTGAAGCTGGTTTCGCCGATGGCGTAGAGGCCGGGGATGTCGGTCCGTCCGTGGCTGTCGACGACGACGCCGCCGCAGGTGTAGTGAGCGGCGGGGACCACCGGGATCGGCTCGCGGGTGATGTCGATGCCGAAATCCAGGCAGCGTTCATAGACGGTCGGGAAGTGTGTCCGGATGAAGTCCGCCGGCTTGTGGCTGATGTCCAGATACACGCAGTCGATCCCGAGGCGCTTCATTTCGTGGTCGATGGCGCGGGCGACGATGTCCCGTGGGGCCAGTTCGGCTCGGGAGTCGAAGCGTGGCATGAAGCGCTCGCCGTTGGGCAGCTTGAGCAGTCCGCCTTCGCCGCGCAGGGCTTCGGTGATCAGGAAACTCTTGGCCTGCGGATGGTACAGGCAAGTGGGGTGGAACTGGTTGAATTCCAGGTTGCCCACCCGGCAGCCGGCGCGCCAGGCCATGGCGATGCCGTCGCCGCAGGCGCTGTCGGGGTTGCTGGTGTAGAGGTAGACCTTGGCTGCCCCGCCGCAGGCAAGTGTGGTGAAGCGCGCGCTGTAGGTGTCGACCTCGCCGCTCTGGCGGTTGAGTACGTAGGCCCCCAGACAGCGCTTGCCGGGCAGGCCGAGCTTGCTTTCGGTGATCAGATCGATGGCGACGTGTTGTTCGAGCAGCTCGATGTTCGGCCGCTCCCGGGCCTGGGCCAGCAGGGTCTTGAAGATGGCTGCGCCGGTGGCGTCTGCGGCATGGATGATGCGCCGGTGGCTGTGACCGCCTTCGCGGGTCAGGTGGAATGCGAAGCCACCGTCATCGCGCGCCGTGGGGTCTTCGCGGGTGAAGGGAACGCCTTGTTCGATCAGCCACTGGATGGCTTCGCGGCTATGCTCCACGGTGAAGCGTACCGCTTCTGCTCTGCAGAGTCCGGCGCCGGCGATCAGCGTGTCTTCGACATGGGACTCGACGGTATCGGTATCGTCCAGCACGGCGGCGACGCCGCCTTGAGCCCTGAAGGTCGAGCCGTTGGAGAGTTCTCCCTTGCTCAGAACCGCGATGCGTAGGTGGTGCGGCAGGGTGAGTGCCAGGGTAAGGCCGGCCGCTCCGCTGCCAATGATCAGGACATCATGCTGAAAATGTTGGCTCATGTCGAAAAAATCCGGGAAAAGCAAGCACTAGTAGAGAGAAGCCGGGCTTGGCACAATCGCCGACTCGGCTGCAGGGGTCAGAGGAACTCTGCCCTCTTTTGGGAATCAATAATCGGCTGTAACAGGATGGCACACCGGTTGGCGACAGTGAAAGCTCAGAGAAGAGCATGGTTAGCCCTGTGAGTGACTATTCCCATGGCGGGTAGTTCAGGTTGCTTGATCCGTTCGGAGTTGTTCGCTTTCTACGGGAGGCCTCGCTTGGGAGAGGAACTTTTGCTTAATGCCTGCGTCAATACAAACAAGATGATCCAGTACCTGATGCTATGTGTCCTCGGGTTTAACGAGGAGTATTCATGTTAAGCCAGGAGCAGGATCAGCAATTGGTCGAGCGGGTGCAGCGTGGCGACAGGCGAGCCTTCGATGTACTGGTGCTGAAGTACCAGCACAAGATTCTCGGTTTGATCGTGCGTTTCGTGCACGATGCCCATGAGGCTCAGGATGTCGCTCAGGAAGCCTTCATCAAGGCCTATCGCGCGCTCGGCAATTTTCGTGGCGATAGCGCTTTCTATACCTGGCTGTATCGCATTGCCATCAATACCGCGAAGAATCATCTGGTAGCCCGTGGGCGGCGTCCCCCGGACAGCGATGTGAGTGCTGGCGATGCCGAGTTCTACGAGGGCGACCACGCGCTGAAGGATATCGAGTCGCCGGAGCGTTCTCTGCTGCGGGATGAAATCGAAGCCACCGTACATCGCACCATCCAGCAACTGCCGGAAGATCTGCGGACGGCACTGACGCTGCGCGAGTTCGACGGTCTGAGTTATGAGGATATTGCCAGTGCCATGCAATGTCCGGTTGGAACTGTGCGCTCACGCATCTTTCGGGCGCGTGAGGCGATCGATAAAGCGCTGCAGCCATTACTGCAGGAAACCTGAGACAGCGGCCGTCAGCCGAGAGAGGTATCGTCATGAGTCGTGAAGCCCTGTATGAATCGCTGTCCGCGGTGATGGATGACGAGGCGGACGAGTTGGAGTTGCATCGTGTGCTCGCTGCCGGCCGGGACGATGCCGAGTTTCGGGCCACCTGGGCGCGTTATCAGCTGGCGCGGGCCGCCATGCACAAGGAGTTGCTGGAGCCGCGCCTGGATATCGCTGCGTCGGTTTCTGCGGCCTTGTCCATGGAGGACACACCCAAGGTCAAGATAGAGAACACTCCCAAGGCCCGGCGCTTTTCCTGGGGGATGATTGGGCGTATAGCTGTGGCCGCCTCGGTGACGGTCGCGGTGCTGGCTGGCGTTCGTCTCTACAACCAGAGCGAGAGGGCAGGGGCCGAAATGGCCCAGCAGTCAACTCAGCCTTCCCTGCCGATACCGCAGGCGCATGGGACGCCGGTTTTGGCCGGTTATACCGAGGGCGCCGAGCAGCCTCAGGCATCCTCACCCAGCGAGGCGGAGCAAGACGCGAACTGGCATGAAAAAAGGCTTCCAGCCTATATTCGCCAGCACGCACAGCAGTCGACTGTGAATGGGACCGAGAGTACCTTGCCCTATGCCCGCTCGAGCAGTCTGGAAAATCGCTGAGGAGGAGCATGCGTTTTTTTTCTCTGCTTTTGCTCGGCGGCAGTTTGGTGATGCCAGCACATGCTGCGGATGCGCAAAACTGGCTGAGTCGCCTGTTGAAGGCGGAGAGGCAGCAAAGCTTCCAGGGTGTCTTCGTCTACGAGCGCAATGGCAGTTTTTCCACTCATGCCATCTGGCACCTGATCGGCCAGAATGGGGGCATGCGAGAACGTCTTCTGAAGCTGGATGGTTCGCCCGCGGAGATGCTGCGCGTCGACGGGCGCCTTCGGTGCGTAAGCAGCACTTCGGCCGATCAATTGATCGAGGAAGGGGCTTGGCCACCGCGGCCGCTGGATCCGCAGGAACTGACCAACTGGTATGAGTTGCGAATGGTCGGCGAGTCCCGGGTTGCCGGCCGTACTGCGGTCGTGCTGGCTATCCTGCCGCGTGATCAGTATCGCTATGGTTTCGAGTTGCATCTTGATCGTGAGACCGCCCTTCCACTCAAATCCCTCCTGCTGAACGAGAAAGGCCAACTGCTTGAGCGTTTCCAGTTCACTCAGTTGGATACGTCCACTACCCTCGCCAAGGAGAGGCTGGAGCCGGGGCCGGCCTGTCGCCCGGTCAAAGTTCTGAGCGCCGAGGGGGCGGAGCAGGATTCCTGGCGTTCCGAATGGCTGCCGCCGGGATTTACTCTGCGCAGTGTGCATGCCCAGCCCAGTCCCATCTCGGGTGAAACCCTTACCTATTTGATGTACGGTGATGGCTTGGCGCGCTTTTCGGTGTTCATCGAGCCGTTGCGTGGCGTTCCCGTCGAAGACGCGCGCAGTCAGGTGGGGCCGACCGTTGCGGTATCCAAACGCATGGCGACGGCAGATGGCGATATGATGATCACTGTCATCGGCGAGATCCCTTTGGGAACGGCCGAGCGTATCGCGCTATCGATGCGTGCGGCTGGGGAAAAGGCTGATTGATGATTGAAGAGCAGTGCCTGGTCGTGGCGGTCGAAAGTGGGGCTGTGTGGGTTGAGGTCCAGCGCAAAAGTGGCTGCCCAGGTTGTGCGACGAGTGCTGGCTGTGGGCAGGGCCTGCTGGAGCGATTGGGGGCGGGCGGGGGGCGCAAGCGCATGCGTGCCTTGTCGATCATGCCGCTTCGAGTTGGCGATTCTGTCGTTGTCGGCATGCGGGAAGATTTCCTGTTGCGCAGCGCCCTTGCAGTCTACCTGTTACCGTTACTGGGCTTGTTTGTCTTCGCCATTCCTGTTCAGCAGATCGGTTTCGGGGAGCCACTGGTGATTCTCGCCGGCTTCCTGGGGTTTGCCTCTGCTTGGATCTTGATGCGTAGGACAAGCCGGCGTGTGATGGACGACCCTGCATGGCAGCCGGTAGTGTTGCGTGCCTTGCCTGGCACTCTAGAAGGGCATGCCGGGCGTGCGGCTTTTTGAGTGGAGGAGCGGTATGTTGAAATTAGGTTTTAAGTCCTTCGCCTCCGTCCTGGCAGGCGCCTTGTTGCTTGGGCAGTCGCTGCTCGCGCAGGCGCAGTTGCCTGACTTTACCGAGCTGGTGGAGTCGGCCTCTCCGGCGGTGGTCAATATCAGTACCCGACAGAAGCTTCCCGATAGTGCCATGGCGGAGGGAATGCCCGATCTCGAAGGTCTCCCGCCGCTCTTCAGGGAGTTCCTGGAGCGCAGTATTCCTCAGACCCCTCGTGCGCCGAACAGCAATGGCCGTCAGCGCGAGGCGCATTCCTTGGGGTCGGGCTTCATCATTTCCGCGGATGGTTATGTGCTGACCAACAACCATGTGGTTGCCGATGCTGATGAAATCATCGTTCGACTGTCCGATCGCAGCGAGCTCGAGGCCGAACTGGTCGGTGCCGATCCGCTTACCGACGTGGCTCTGCTGAAGGTCAAGGGCTCGAACCTCCCCACCGTCAAGCTTGGCCGCTCCGATGAGTTGAAGGTCGGGGAGTGGGTTCTAGCCATCGGTTCGCCTTTCGGTTTCGATCATTCCGTGACGGCCGGCATCATCAGTGCCACGGGGCGGAGCCTGCCGAACGAGAGTTACGTGCCTTTCATCCAGACCGATGTGGCAATCAATCCCGGCAATTCCGGGGGGCCGCTCTTCGATCTGGAGGGGCGCGTGATCGGGATCAATTCGCAGATTTTTACCCGCTCGGGCGGTTTCATGGGATTGTCCTTCGCCATTCCCATCGAGGTTGCCATGGGGGTGGCCGATCAATTGAAAGCGACCGGCAAGGTTGCCCGCGGCTGGCTGGGCGTGGTCATTCAGGAGGTCAGCAAGGATCTGGCCGAGTCCTTCGGTCTGGACAAGCCGGCCGGGGCGCTCATCGCTCAGGTCTTGGAAGGCAGTCCAGCGGACAAGGGGGGCTTGCAGGTCGGGGATGTCATTCTCGGAATGGACGGTCATCCGATCGTGATGTCGGCCGATCTACCGCACTTGGTTGGCGGGCTGAAGCCCGGAGCCAGAGCCAATCTTGAGGTCGTGCGTGAGGGGAAACGGCAAAACATCGCCGTCACGGTGGGGGCCTTGCCGGCGGAAGGTGACGAGGTTAAGCCGAGCGTTGCTGGCGTGGAGCGAAGCAGCAATCGTCTGGGCGTGACAGTCACCGAGCTGACTCCCGAGCAGAAGAAGTCCCTCGACCTCAAGGGTGGCGTGGTCATTAGTGAAGTGCTGAACGGTCCGGCGGCCCTGATTGGCTTGCGGCCTGGTGATGTGATCACCCATCTGAACAACCAAGCGATCGACTCGGCAAAGACCTTTGCCGAAGTGGCCGGTGCACTGCCGAAAGACCGTTCGGTGTCCATGCGGGTGCTGCGTCAGGGGCGGGCCAGTTTCATTACGTTCAAATTGGCCGAGTAAACCTTTCAGGGCACGAAAAAGGGCGGTCTCACCGCCCTTTTTCGTGTTTGTCAAGAGAGGGTAGTGCGTGACGTTGGTAATATCGATCAGTTAAACTCTCCGGCTATTTTCGACGGCTAGCCCGCCTGCGCCTTTTCGAGTGCTGAACTGTGAGTGACCTCAGTCATATCCGCAATTTCTCCATCATCGCCCATATCGATCACGGCAAGTCGACACTGGCAGACCGATTCATCCAGATCTGCGGCGGTCTTTCGGAGCGCGAGATGGAGGCCCAAGTTCTGGACTCCATGGACCTCGAGCGCGAACGCGGCATCACCATCAAGGCCCATAGCGTGACCCTGCACTACAAGGCGCAGGACGGCAAAACCTACCAGTTGAACTTCATCGACACTCCCGGCCATGTCGACTTCACCTACGAAGTCAGCCGTTCCCTGGCCGCCTGCGAGGGGGCTTTGCTGGTCGTGGATGCCGGTCAGGGCGTGGAGGCGCAATCGGTCGCCAACTGCTACACCGCCATCGAGCAGGGGCTGGAAGTGATGCCCGTGCTGAACAAGATGGATCTGCCCCAGGCCGAGCCGGAGCGGGTCAAGGACGAGATCGAACACATCATCGGCATCGATGCCGGTGATGCAGTCCCGTGCAGCGCCAAGAGTGGGATGGGTGTGCTTGACGTGCTGGAGCGTCTGGTCCAGGTCATCCCGCCCCCGGAGGGCGAGATCGAGGCGCCGTTGCAGGCGTTGATCATCGACTCCTGGTTCGACAACTACCTGGGCGTGGTCTCGCTGGTACGGGTCAAGCACGGCCGGGTGAAGAAGGGCGACAAGATTCTGGTGAAGTCCACCGGCAAGCTCCATCAAGTGGACAGCGTTGGGGTTTTCACCCCGAAGCACGCCGAGATGCCAGACCTCAAGGCGGGCGAGGTGGGTTTCATCATCGCCGGCATCAAGGACATCCATGGTGCGCCGGTAGGCGATACCCTGACCCTCTCCAGTACTCCTGACGTGGACATGCTGCCGGGCTTCCAGCGGATCAAGCCGCAGGTATATGCCGGCCTGTTTCCGGTCAGCTCGGACGATTTCGAGGATTTCCGCGAGGCGCTGCAGAAGCTGACGCTGAACGACGCCGCGCTGCAGTACGAGCCGGAAAGCTCGGATGCGCTCGGTTTCGGGTTCCGCATCGGCTTCCTCGGCATGCTGCACATGGAGATCATCCAGGAGCGCCTGGAGCGCGAATACGACCTGGATCTGATCACCACGGCGCCGACCGTGGTCTACGAGGTCCTGCTGAAGAACGGCGACACGGTTTATGTCGACAACCCGTCGAAGTTGCCGGATCTGTCGTCGATAGCCGAAATGCGCGAGCCGATCGTGCGAGCCAATATCCTGGTGCCGCAGGAGCATCTGGGCAACGTCATTAACCTGTGCATCGAGAAGCGTGGCGTCCAGCGCGACATGCAGTTCCTCAGCAGCCAGGTGCAGATCAGCTATGACCTGCCGATGAACGAGGTGGTGCTGGATTTCTTCGACCGGCTGAAGTCGGTCAGTCGCGGTTATGCCTCGCTGGATTACAGCTTCGATCGCTTCCAGCCTGCCAATCTGGTCAGGTTGGACGTGCTGATCAATGGCGACAAGGTGGATGCTCTGGCGCTCATCGTGCACCGCGACAAGTCCCATCAGAAGGGGCGGGCACTCACCGAGAAGATGAAGGAACTGATCCCTCGGCAGATGTTCGATGTGGCCATTCAGGCCGCTATCGGTGGGCAGGTCGTGGCGCGAACCACGGTCAAGGCGCTGAGAAAAAACGTGCTGGCAAAGTGCTATGGTGGCGACGTGAGCCGCAAGCGCAAGTTGCTGGAGAAGCAGAAGGCCGGCAAGAAGCGGATGAAGCAGGTTGGCAGTGTGGAGATTCCACAGGAAGCCTTCCTCGCGGTGCTCAAGGTAGATAGTTAGCCCTATGTCGATCAATTTCCCCCTGTTGCTGGTGCTGGCGGTGCTGGTCAGCGGTGCATTGGCTCTGCTGGATCTGGTCTTGTTGGCGCCACGTCGACGGGCGGCGATCACCGCATACGAGGGCAGTGTCGACAAGCCCGATCAGAACGTGGTGGAGCGCCTGAGCAAGGAGCCGCTGCTGGTCGAGTACGGCAAGTCGTTCTTCCCGGTCTTGGCCATCGTGCTGGTGCTGCGCTCCTTCTTGGTAGAGCCTTTCCAGATTCCTTCGGGCTCGATGAAGCCCACCCTGGAAGTGGGCGACTTCATTCTGGTGAACAAGTTCGCCTATGGTATCCGACTGCCGGTGTTGGACACCAAGGTAATCGAAGTGGGCGAGCCGCAGCGTGGCGACGTCATGGTCTTCCGCTACCCGAGCGATCCGAACATCAACTACATCAAGCGAGTGGTCGGCTTGCCGGGCGACCATATCCGCTATGACAGCGACAAGCGCCTGTTCGTCAATGGGGTGCCGGTTGCCGAGCAACTGCTGGGCAAGGCACCGGGGATTCTGGGCAGTGCGGTGCTTTACAAGGAGCAAATCGGCGATGTCGACCACCTGATCCGCAAGGAAACGAGGCGCCCCGCCGAGCCCTCTCACGAATGGGTGGTGCCGGAAGGCCACTATTTCATGATGGGCGACAACCGCGACAACTCCAACGACAGTCGTTACTGGAACGACCCGCAGATCGCTGGCGAGATGCAGGGTATGGTTCCGGACGAGAACATCGTCGGCAAGGCCTTCGCCGTCTGGATGAGCTGGCCGGAGCCCAAGTGGCAGAATCTGCCGAACTTCACCCGCGTCGGCCTGATCCGCTGAGCCCTCGACAAATGTGCGGTACTCGCCAGCACGGTGGGGCAGCCTCTCTATAGGCTGTGTCCGCCGTCAATGGCTGTTGAAAGAGATCGAGCATGAAATTCCCGCACTCACAGAAAGGCCTGTCGATACTGAGTTGGCTGGTTGTGCTGGCCGTGGTGGCATTCTTCGCCAGTACGGCGTTCAAGGTGATGCCCCATTATTTCGACTATATGTCCATGGAGAAGATCATCATCTCCATCGAAACGGAGCGGGCCGCGGATATCCGCAGCGTCGGAGACTTCTATGCCCATGTCAGCAAGGGTATGCAGGTCAACAACCTCCGGGACCTGAATCTGCAAGAGGTGCTGAAAGTGACCCTCGAAAACAACGAGTTTCGCGCCCATCTAAAATACGAAAAGCGCGAGCCGCTGATCGAGAACCTCGATCTGGTGGTGAATTTCGACAAAGAATTCCGTGTACCCATGCCGTGAGCTCATCCCTGAATCGTTTGGAGCGCAAGCTCGGTCATACCTTCCAGAACCAGGACCTGATGCTCCTGGCGCTGACCCATCGCAGTTTCGCCAGTCGCAACAACGAGCGACTGGAGTTTCTCGGCGATGCCATTCTCAACTTCGTCGCCGGCGAGGTGCTCTTCGAGCGCTTTCCCCAGGCGCGGGAGGGGCAGTTGTCGCGCCTGCGGGCACGGCTGGTCAAGGGCGAGACCCTGGCCCTGCTGGCCCGCGGCTTCGACCTCGGCGATTACCTGCGACTCGGCTCCGGTGAGCTGAAGAGCGGCGGTTTCCGTCGTGAATCCATCCTCGCCGACGCCCTCGAGGCGCTGATCGGTGCCATCTACCTGGATGCCGGTCTGGAAACGGTGCGCGAGCGTGTGCTGGATTGGCTGGCCGGCGAGCTGGATAGCCTGACCCTGGTCGACACCAACAAGGACCCCAAGACCCGCCTGCAGGAGTTCCTCCAGTCCCGGGCCTGCGAGCTGCCCCGCTACGAAGTGGCGGATATCCAGGGTGAGCCGCACTGCCGGACGTTTTTCGTCGAGTGCCAGGTTGCCCTCCTGAACGACAAGACCTACGGCCAAGGTGCCAGTCGCCGCATCGCCGAACAGGTAGCGGCGGCAGCGGCTCTGGTGGCCCTGGGGGTGGAGAATGGCAATGACTGAAGCAAGTTCGCCGCGCTGCGGATACGTGGCCATCGTCGGCCGTCCCAACGTCGGCAAGTCCACGCTGCTCAACCATCTCCTCGGGCAGAAGCTGGCGATCACCTCGCGCAAGCCGCAGACTACCCGGCACAACATGCTGGGGATCAAGACCGAGGGCAACGTGCAGGCGATCTACGTCGACACCCCCGGTCTGCACAAGCAGAACGACAAGGCACTCAACCGCTACATGAACAAGACCGCCTCGGCAGCCTTGAAGGATGTCGACGTAGTGGTCTTCGTGGTCGACCGCACGCGCTGGACCGAAGAGGACCAGTTGGTGCTCGAGCGCGTCCAGTATGTGCAGGGGCCGGTGCTGATCGCGGTGAACAAGGCCGATCGCCTCGAGGACAAGAGCGAACTGCTGCCGCATCTGGAATGGCTGGCGCAGCAGCTGCCCAACGCCGAGGTCGTGCCCATCTCCGCGCTGCACGGACAGAACCTGGATACCCTGGAGCGGCTGGTCGCCGAGCGCCTGCCGGAAGGCGAGCATTTCTTCCCGGAAGACCAGATCACCGATCGTTCCAGCCGCTTCCTCGCCGCCGAACTGGTGCGGGAGAAGATCATGCGCCAGTTGGGCGCCGAACTGCCCTACCAAGTCACGGTGGAGATCGAGGACTTTAAGCAGGAGGGGCGTATCCTGCACATCCACGCGTTGATCCTGGTCGAGCGCGAGGGGCAGAAGAAGATCATCATCGGCGAGAAGGGCGAGCGGATCAAACGCATCGGCCAGGATGCCCGCCAGGACATGGAGGTGCTGTTCGACTCCAAGATCATGCTCAACCTGTGGGTCAAGGTGAAGGGCGGTTGGTCCGACGACGAGCGGGCGCTGCATTCGCTGGGCTACCGGGAGAGCTGAGCATCGGCCTCTGACGGGTCGTCCATCCCGTGCTGGCCGCCGGCCGCGTGTATGCCATGACCTGCCAACCCGCCTTCATCCTGCATAGCCGCCCCTACAAGGAAAGCAGCGCGCTGGCGGACTTCCTCACTCCGCAGGGCCGGCTGCGCGCCGTGTTGCGGGCGGCGCGCGGCAGGGCCGGCAGCCCGGCGCGGCCCTTCGTGCCGCTGGAGCTGGAGCTGCGCGGGCGCGGCGAGTTGAAGACCGTCGCCCGTCTGGAAAGCAGCGGCATTCCCTACTGGCTGACCGGCGCGAGCCTGTTCGCGGCGCTCTACCTGAACGAGTTGCTGATCCGCCTGCTGCCCGCCGAGGATCCTCACCCGCCGCTGTTCGAGCATTACGCCCTGACTCTCGATGCCCTGGCCGGCGGACGCCCGCTGGAGCCGCTGCTGCGCGCCTTCGAATGGCGCCTGCTGGCGGAGCTGGGCTATGGTTTTTCCCTGGATCGTGATCGACACGGCCGGCCGGTGCGCGCCGGCAGCCTCTATCGGCTGCTGCCCGATGCCGGCCTGGAGTCGGTCGAGCAGCTGCAGCCAGGTTTGTTCCGGGGCCGTGAGTTGCTCGCCATGGGCAAGGCCGACTGGCAGTTCCCCGGCGCCCTGGCCGCGGCCAAGCGCCTGATGCGTCAGGCTCTGGCACCCCATCTCGGCGGTCGGCCGCTGGTCAGCCGCGAACTCTTCACGACTCTCAAGGAATCCTCCCGTGACTGAAGCCAACCGCATTCTGCTCGGCGTGAACATCGACCATGTGGCGACCCTGCGCCAGGCTCGCGGCACCCGCTATCCGGACCCGGTCAAGGCCGCATTGGATGCCGAGGAGGCCGGCGCCGACGGCATCACCGTGCATCTGCGCGAGGACCGCCGGCATATCCAGGACCGCGATGTGCGGGTACTCAAGGACGTGCTGCAGACGCGGATGAACTTCGAGATGGGGGTCACCGAGGAGATGCTCGCCTTCGCCGAGCAAATCCGTCCGGCGCATGCCTGTTTGGTGCCGGAGACTCGTCAGGAGCTGACCACCGAGGGCGGTCTGGATGTCGCCGGGCAGGAGGCGCGGATCCGCGCGGCGGTGGAACGGCTGGCGGCCATCGGCTGCGAGGTGTCGCTGTTCATCGATGCCGACCCGCGGCAGATCGAGGCCGCTGCGCGCGTCGGTGCGCCGGCCATCGAACTGCACACCGGCCGCTATGCCGACGCCCACACCCCGGCGGAAACGGCCTGCGAGCTGGCACGCATCCGCGACGGTGTGGACTGCGGGCTGAGCCACGGGCTGATCGTCAATGCCGGACACGGCCTGCACTACCACAACGTCGAGCCGATGGCGGCGATTCCCGGAGTGCACGAGTTGAACATCGGCCACGCCATCGTCGCCCATGCCCTGTTCGTCGGCTTCAAGGAGGCGGTGCGGGAGATGAAGGCGCTGATGCGGGGCGCTGCGGCACGCCGCTAACGGCGGAGCAGGTTGAGCAGCAGGCTTGCCACCAGGCTGACCAGTAGCATCGAGGTGATGGGGACGAACGGCCTGCCGCGCGCCGTTTCGATATGGAGGTCGCCCGGCAGCCGGCCGAACCAGCCGAACAGCCAGGGCGCATGGCGCAGCGCGAGGCCGAGCAGCGGCAGGGCCGCGCCGAGGATCATCAGCCCGCGGGCCACCCGATCATCTCCGTCAGGGCCGGGGCAGACGGGCTGCCTGGGCCTCAGGGCTTGCGTGCCAGCAGTGTGGCGCGGGTCGGCGCGGGCAGGCCTTCGACGGTCTTGCCGTGGTCAGCAGGGTCGAGGAAGTCCGGCAGCGACTGGAACTTCATCCATTCGGTGGCGCGCTGCTCCTCGACGGAGGTGACGGCGACATCCACGCAGCGCACCTCGACGAAGCCGGCACGGCGCAGCCACAACTCCAGGGCCGCCACTGAAGGCAGGAACCAGACGTTGCGCATCTGCGCATAGCGGTCTTCCGGTACCAGCACGGTACTGGCATCCCCTTCCACCACCAGGGTTTCCAGCAGCAGTTCGCCGCCCCGACGCAGGCAGTCCTTGAGCGCCAGCAGGTGATCGATGGGCGAGCGGCGGTGGTAGAGCACGCCCATGGAGAACACCGTGTCGAAGCCCTCGAGCTTCTCCGGGAGATCTTCCAGGGCGAGGGGAAGGTGCCAGGCGGGCAGCTCCGGCAGGTAGCGGCGGAGCGCGAGGAACTGGCAGAAGAACAGCCAGTTGGGGTCGATGCCGACCACGCAGTCGGCGCCGGCGCCGAGCATGCGCCACATGTAGTAACCGTTGCCGCAGCCGACATCGAGGATGCGCCGGCCGGTCAAGTCCAGATGCGGAGCGACCCGCTGCCACTTCCAGTCCGAGCGCCACTCGGTGTCGACATGCACGCCGAACACATCGAAGGGGCCTTTGCGCCAGGGCGACAGCCCAAGCAGGGCTTGGCGCAGGGCGGCTCGGGTGGCGTCGTCGCAGGCGCCGGCAAGCTGTACCTGCTCGCCCAGCTCGATGCGCTCGGCAGTCAGTGCGGGCAGGGCCTGGAGGGCTGCCTGCCAGCGCTGCAGGTCGCCATGGCTGCGGGTCAGGCGCTCGTCCAGCTGCGTCGGGAGGGTGTCGGCCCAGGCGGCCAGAGGAGTGCCGGCAAGGCGGCGGGCGAGGGGCTGCAGGTCGATCATGGCAGGGCGATCAGCGAGGCGAAGTTGAGACACTGGAACCAGGGTACCACTTTGCGAAAGCCGGCGGCCTGCAGGCGCTCGCGGTGTTCCTCAAGGCTGTCCGGCAGCATCACCTTCTCGATGGCGCTGCGCTTCTGGGCGATCTCCAGCTCGCTGTAGCCGTTGGCGCGCTTGAAGGCGACGTGCAGGTCGCCGAGCAGGGCCTGCTCCTCGGTATCGGTAAAGCGCAGCTTCTCCGAGAGAATCAGCGCACCGCCCGGCAGCAGGGCTTGGCGGATGCGCCCGAGCAGTTCCTGGCGCCGCTCGGGCGGGATGAACTGCAGGGTGAAGTTCATCGCCACCAGAGACGCCGGCGCGAGCTCCAGAGCGAGAATGTCCGCCTCGACGGTTTCCACCGGCAACAGCTCCTGGAACATGGCGTCCTGAGCGTGCAGGTATTCGCGGCAGCGCTCGAGCATGGCCGGCGAGTTGTCCACCGCGATCACCCGGCAGCCTTCGCTCTTCACGTGGCGGCGCAGCGCCTGGCTGACCGCGCCGAGGGAGCAGCCGAGGTCGTAGAGGCGGGTGCCGGGCTGGGCGAACTGCGCGGCGAGCACGCCGATGTTCTCGACGATGGTCGGGTAGCCAGGCACCGAGCGCTTGATCATGTCCGGGAACACCCGAGCCACGTCCTCGTTGAAGGTGAAGTCCGGCACTTCGGCGAGGGGGCGGGCGAAGAGGCGGTCGGGAGAGTGTTTCACGTGACTTCCGCGTCGGATGGCAGGGCGCGGCATTTTAGCCAAGAGCGCCCCGTCCATACAGCGGCGTCGACGGCGTGCGCCGGGCGGTCATTCGACGGTGATGGCGCAGTCGAAGGCCTTCGCCGGCTCCACACCGACTTCCCAGGGCCGCCGGTAGACCAGCAGCAGGGTGTCCTGACCGGCCTGCACGGCCTGGAAGCGCCAGGTCGACTGTCCGGCGCTGCCGACCACCTCGGAGTCTTTCGGCGAGCTGTAGACCTCCGGGCCGAGGCTGCGCAAAACCTTGGAGGCGGATTCGCGCACCTGCCAGCGGTAGCCGGTGGAGGGGTTGCTGGGCAGCGTCAGCACCAGTTGCTGGCGGCTTTCCAGCTGCAGCGGGCAGTCGTCCTCGTCCTCTAGGGCGACGACGCTGGAGGGGCCGCTGTGCGCGCAACCGGCCAGCCAGACGAGGCCGATGGTCAGCAGGCAGGGCAGGGCGAGGCGCATGACGGACTCCTCCTGGCGGGGTGGTGGAGGGAGGATAGCCGGAACCATGGGCCTCTGCCGTGGCCTGGGCGGTTTTCCCCTCTCTCCATAGGGGCGCTGGGTCGATGTTCAGGCGGAGGTTGTGGTGCAGTTGAGATAGCGCAATCTTTCCACCAGCGCCGGCAATTCGTGCATGTTGTGCAGCAGGTGTTCGACGCCCAGCTCGCGGAGGATCTCGCCCTGTTCCGGTGGAATGTGGCTGGCGCCGAGGAAGCCGATCACCTGCATGCCGGCGGTCAGGGCGGCGGTCGCGCCGGTAGCGCTGTCTTCGACGACCAGGCAACGCTGCGGGTCCACGCCGGCCGTGCTGGCTGCCAGCAGGTAGACGTCCGGCGCCGGCTTGGGACGCTCGACCAGGTCGGCGCTGAACACGCCCACGTCGACTCGCTCGGTCAGTCCGGTACGCTGCAACGCGTGGCGCACCGCCGCGTGCTGGCTGTTGGAGGCGATCGCCAGCGGCAGGTCGATGGCATGGAGCGCCTCGCGCACGCCGGCAATGGCCTGCACTTCGGCGCGGATGATTTCCTCGGCGCGGCGGCGCACGTTGGGATGGAAGTCGGTCGGCAGGTCGAGGCCGAAATGCGCGGCGACCCGGGCGATGATGTCGCGGCTCTGCAGGCCGAAGGTGCCGGCCAGTTGCACGTCCAGCTCATGTTCCGGCACCAGCGCGGCGAGCGCCTCGCGGATCACGCGGCCGGTGATGATTTCGCTGTCGATCAGCACGCCGTCGCAATCGCAGATCAGCAGGTCGATATGGCTGGTTCGGTTCATGGGCAAGGCCTCTTCGGGTCGGATCGTTGTTGTGTGAAGAGGCATCTAAACCTTGTAGTGGAGCGATGTGCAAGGCATCAGGATGCCCATGGCGGGCGGGCGGCGAAGGCCTCGACCAGGTAGTCGAGCATCGCCCGGACCTTGGCCGGCGGGCGGCGCTCGGGCGGGTAGAGCGCGTGGATGCCGCCCAGGGGATGCGGCGGATGGTCGAGTTCCAGGGGCACCAGCGCGCCGCGCTGCAGGGCGGCGGCAACGATGAACAGCGGCTGGTAGATGAGCCCCTGGCCGCCGAGCGCGGCAGCCAGCAGAGCGTCGCCGTTGTTTGCCGTCAAATTGCCGGAAACGACCACGCGCACGCTGCCGTCGCGGCCGAAGGCCCATTCCCGGCGCCCACCCCAGGACGACAGGGTGTAGCCCAGGCAGTTGTGCTGGCCGAGATCGGCGACCCGCCGCGGCAGGCCGCGCCGGTCGAGATAGTCCGGTGCGGCGCAGACCAGCATCGGGCAGTCGCCGAGCCGGCGTGCCTGCAGCGGGCTGTCGGCGAGCCGGCCGATGCGCACGGCCAGGTCCCAGCGGTCCTCGATGAGGTCGACCTGGCTGTCGGTCAGACCCAGTTCGACCTGCACCGCCGGATGGCGGCGGGCGAAGGCCGGCAGCAGCGGGGCGATGAAGCGGTTGCCGAAGCTCAGCGGCACGTTCATGCGCAGTAGGCCGCTGGCCTCGACCCGCTGCGAGAGCAGCGCCGCCTCGGCCTCGTCGAGTTCGCCGAGAAGGCGCTGGCAGGTCTCCAGGTACTGGCTGCCGGCGTCGGTGAGAACCAGGCGCCGGGTGCTACGCTGGAACAGCTTGAGGCCGAGGCGCTGCTCCAAAGCGTCCACGTGCTTGGTCGCCATGGCCGGCGAGATTTCCAGCTGGCGGGCGGCGGCGGACAGGCTGCCGGCGCTGGCGGCGCGGACGAAGACGCGCATGCCGGTGATGCGGTCGAGCATGGTTATTTCCTACTCTTGGTGAGAATTGATGCTGCGGATTGGAAGATTATCCGTTGGCAGGCGCAGGTCCATACTCCTTGCCACTTACCGCTTAGGAGCCTGTCCATGTCCGCCCGCGAAGCCATTCAGCCGACCCTGTTCGTGCCCCACGGGGCCGGTCCCTGTTTTTTCATGGACTGGAATCCGCCGGAGGCCTGGAACGCCATGGCCGCTTTCCTCAAGGGAGTGGCTGGCACGCTGCCGCAGCCGCCGCGGGCGATCCTAATGGTTTCGGCGCACTGGCTGGAGGCGGAGTTCGCCGTCGGCGGCGCTCGTCAACCGGGGCTGATCTACGACTACTACGGCTTTCCGCCGCACACCTACGAGCTGCGCTATCCCGCGCCCGGCGATCCGGCGCTGGCGGACGAGGTCGCCGGACTGCTCGGCGCGGTCGGTCTGCCTTGCGGGGTGGATGCGCAGCGCGGCTTCGACCACGGCATGTTCATCCCGCTGAAGCTGATGTTCCCCGCCGCCGACATCCCGGTGGTGCAGCTGTCGCTGCGCGGGGACCTCGACCCGCAGACGCACCTCGACGTCGGCCGTGCGCTGGCACCGCTGCGCGAGGAGGGCGTGCTGATCGTCGGCAGCGGCATGAGCTTCCACAACATGCGTGGCTATGGCGACCCGCGCTTCGGGCCGGTGTCCGACCAGTTCGACCAGTGGCTGACCGCCACGGTGGAGGCCTCGCCGGCACAGCGCACGGCGCTGCTGGCGCACTGGGAGGCGGCGCCGGCGGCACGGCTCTGCCATCCGCCGCGCGCCGAGGAGCATCTGATGCCGCTGATGGTGGTCGCCGGCGCAGCGGCCGAGGGGCGCGGCCGGCGAGTGTTCTCCGACCGGGTGTTGGAAACCACCCTGTCGGCTTTCCGTTTCGACTGAATAATTCGCACAAGGAGATTCGCATGATCATCGATCTGTCCGGCAAGACCGCCCTCGTCACCGGCTCCACCGGCGGCATCGGCCTGGCCATCGCCCGGGGGCTGGCCGAGGCCGGTGCCACCGTCGTCGTCAACGGCCGCGAACAGAGCAGCGTCGACGCGGCGCTGGCGCAGTTGCGCGATACGAAGGGCGGCGCCTCGGCCCGCGGCGTGGCCGGCGACCTGGGCACGGCCGCCGGCTGCCAGGCGCTGATCGCCGCCGAGCCGGAAGCCGACATCCTGGTCAACAACCTCGGCATCTACGGTGCCCGTGACTTCTTCGAGATCGGCGACGAGGAGTGGGAGGAGATCTTCCAGGTCAACGTGATGAGCGGCATCCGCCTGTCGCGCCATTACGCCCGGGGCATGCAGGCCCGCGGCTGGGGGCGCATCCAGTTCATCTCCAGCGAGTCGGCGCTGAACATCCCGAGCGAAATGGTCCACTACGGGGTCAGCAAGACGGCGCTGCAAGGCGTCTCGCGCGGCCTGGCCAAGGTGCTGGCCGGCAGCGGGGTGACCGTCAACAGCATCCTGCCGGGGCCGACCCGCACCGAGGGGGTGATCGCCTTCATCGCCGAGATGGCCCGCCAGGAGGGCGTCACCCCGGAGGAAATGGAGCGGCTGTTCATCCAGCGCCATCGGCCGTCGAGCCTGCTGCGTCGCTTCGCCGAGCCGGCGGAGGTCGCCCACCTCTGCGTCTACGCCGCCTCGCCGCAGGCCAGCGCCACCACTGGCGCGGCGCTGCGGGTGGAGGGCGGGATCGTCGAGAGCATCGCCTGATATTCACCGCTGGCCGGCGTGCCCGGCCAGCCTGTCGAGGAGTACCGACATGTCCGCTTCGTCCGCCCGCATCGCTACCCAGGACCCGCCCCGCCTGATCCGGCGCCTGTGCAAGCACTGGGCGCACAAGTTTCCCGTCAGCTTCGACGAGCGGCAGGGCGAGATCCAGCTGCCCCTGGGGCGTTGCCTGTTGCAGGCGGGCGACGGGCAGTTGCAGGTCCATCTGCAGGCGAGCGACGCCGAGCAAGTCCAGCGTCTCCAGCAGGTGGTCGCCGAGCACCTGCAGCGCATGGCCGGCGACGAAACGCTGGACTTCGTTTGGGGCGACGGCGAACCAGGGGGGCATGTTCGATAGTGGGAAAGAGTAGGAAGTATCCAGCAAGCAGACATCGGCAGCGCTACGGGTCAAGGGCGGCCATTATCTGCCGTATGTCTGCGTGGTCCCGATGCCGGTCACCGGCCCTGCGGGCTTGCCAGCCGGGGCGGGGAAGTGCCAAGGTTCCCCGCCTTTTTCCGGACGACGGACCGCCATGCGCCTGCTGCATACCTCCGACTGGCATCTCGGCCAGCATTTCATGGGCAAGACCCGCCAGGTCGAGCACCAGGCTTTCTGCGCCTGGCTGATCGAGCAGGTACGCGAGCACGCGGTCGACGCGCTGATCGTCGCCGGCGACGTGTTCGACAGCGGTGCGCCGCCCAGCTACGCCCGCGAGCAGTACAACCGCTTCATCGTCGAACTGCGCGAGACCGGCGCGCGGCTGGTGGTGCTCGGCGGCAACCACGATTCGGTGGCCATGCTCGGCGAGTCGCGCGGCCTGCTGGCCTGCCTGGACACCTGGGTGATCCCGGGGGTGGCGGCGGACCCGGCCGAGCAACTGCTGGTGCTGCCCAAGCGCGACGGCTCGCCGGGGGCGCTGCTCTGCGCCATCCCCTTCGTCCGCCCGCGCGATGTGCTGAAGAGCGAGGCCGGGCAGAGTGCCGAGGACAAGCAGCAGGCGCTGCAGGCGGCGATCCGCGACCATTACCGGGCGTTGTTCGCCCTCGCCGAGGCGCGCCGTGCGGAGCTGGGCGGCAGGCTGCCGATCGTCGCCAGCGGGCACCTGACCACCGTGGGCGCCAGCGCCAGCGAATCGGTGCGGGAGATCTACGTCGGCAGCCTGGAAGCCTTTCCGACCAGCGCCTTCCCGCCGGCGGCCTACATCGCCCTCGGCCACATCCACCGCCCGCAGAAGGTCGGCGGACGGGAGCACATCCGCTACAGCGGCTCGCCGATCCCGCTGTCCTTCGACGAGGCGCGCCAGCAGAAGGAGGTGCTTCTGGTCGACCTGCACGAGGGCGGCCTCGAGGCGGTGACGCCGCTGCCGGTGCCCCGTTTCCAGGCGCTGGTCGCGCTGCGCGGCACCCTCGCCGAGCTGGCCGGCGCCATCGCCGAATCGGCCGGACAGGGCAGCGTCGAGCGGCCGGTGTGGCTGGAGGTGCAGGTCGCCGCCGACGAGCACCTGCCCGACCTGCCGGCGCGCATCGCCGCGCTCTGCGCGGGACTGCCGGTGGAGGTGTTGCGCATCCGCCGCGAACGCGCCGGTACCGCCGCCGGGTTGCAGCGCGTGGCCCGGGAAACCCTCGACGAGCTGAGCCCGGAGGAGGTGTTCGACCGGCGTCTGGCCGGCGAGGCGCTGGACGAGGCGCTGCGCGAACCGCTGCAGGAACTCTATCGTCAGGTGCGCGACGAGCTGCGGGAGGGCGAGGCATGAAGATCCTCAGCCTGCGCCTGAAGAATCTCAACTCCCTCAAGGGCGAGTGGAAGATCGATTTTCGCGAGGCGCCGTTCAAGGGCAACGGCCTGTTCGCCATCACCGGGCCGACCGGCGCCGGCAAGACCACCCTCCTCGACGCCATCTGCCTGGCCCTTTACCACCGCACGCCGCGCATGGACCGCCTGTCCAAGGAGTCCAACCAGCTGATGACCCGGCACACCGCCGAGTGCCTGGCCGAGGTGGAGTTCGAGGTCAAGGGGCAGGGCTACCGGGCCTTCTGGAGCCAGCGCCGTGCCCGCGACAAGGTCGACGGCGCGCTGCAGATGCCCAAGGTCGAGCTGGCCGCGGCGGACGGGACCCTCCTTGCCGACAAGGTTGGCGACAAGCTCGCCCAGATCGAGGCGCTCACCGGTCTCGACTTCGCGCGCTTCACCCGCTCCATGCTGCTCGCCCAGGGCGGTTTCGCCGCCTTTCTCGAAGCCGATGCGAAAAGCCGTGCCGAGCTGCTCGAACAGCTCACCGGCACCGAGATCTACGGGCGGATTTCCCAGCGGGTCTACGCCCACGCCAAGCAGGCCGGCGAGGCGCTCGAGCTGCTCAAGGCGCGGGCCGGCGGCGTCGAGCTGCTCGACGAGGCGCAACGCGGCGCGCTAGCCGCCGAGGCTGCTGGCCTGTCCGCACAGGAGGAGCCGCTGCTGGCGCACCAGGGCGAGCTGCAGAGGCAGCGCCAGTGGCTGGATCGCCTGGCCCAGGCCGAAGCCCATCAGGCGCAGGCCGGCGAAAACTGCCGGGCAGCCGAGCAGGCCCTGGGCGAGGCAGCGCCACAGCTGGCACGGCTGGCCGCCGGCGAGCCGGCGCTGCGTTTGCAGCCCGCCTGGCTGGCCTGGCAGCAGGCCCGCCAGCAGCTGCAGCAGGGCGAGCGCAGCCGCGAGCAGATCCTCGGCGAGCGCCGGCAGGCTTTGGCGGAAGTCAGCCTGCGGCTGTGGCAGGCCAGCCAGGCTGCCGGGCAGATCGCCGAGGCCGCCCGGAGCAAGGAGTCCGCCTTGCGGCGGCAAGTGCGCGAGCTGCAGGAACGGCTGGCCGTGCAGCCGCGGCATGCCGAGCTGGGCGGCTGTCTCGGCGCCTGGCGCGGGCAGTTCGCCAATCGGCGCCAGCGGTGCATGGAGATCGCCGAACTCGCTGGCCGGCGGCAGGTCGAGCAGGCGGCGCTGGTCGAGCTGGCCGGCCGGCTGGACAGCTGGGCTCGCCAGCTCGATGCGATGCGCGGCCAACTGGCGGTTGCCCGCAGCGCCGAGGGTGACTGCCGTCAGCGGCTGGATATCCTGCTCGACGGCCAGAGCGAAGGGGTGCTGCGCCAGCACTGGCAGCAGCTGATGGGGCAGCGCAACCTGCTGGAGCAGTTGGAGCGGATCGCTCTGGACCTCGACAGGCTCGACGCCCAGTTGGCCGCCTCCGACCGGGAGCGCGCCGAGCAGCAGCTGCTGCAGACCGAAAAGGCGGCGCAGCGCGACGGGCTGCGCCAGCGTTTTCTCGAACTCGAGCAGCAGATCGACGACAAGCAGAAACTGCTTGAGCAGGAGACGCGCATCCAGGCACTGGAGGCCTATCGTGCCCGGCTGCAACCTGACGAGGCCTGCCCGCTGTGCGGCTCCCGCGAGCATCCTGCGATCGCCGCCTACCAGGCGCTGGATGTCTCCGCCACGCAGCAGGCGCTGCAGGAGAGGCAGGCCGAACGGGACGGCGTGCGCACGGCGAGCGAGCGCCTGAGCGCCGAACTCGCCGCCCTCGACGCCGACCTGAAGCGGACCCGGCAGCGTCTGGAGCAGGGCCAGGCCGAACGCGCGCAACTGCTGCAGCGCTGGCAGCGCTTGGCCGGCGAACTGGATGCCCCCCTGGCCGGTCCGCCGGCGCTGGCTGAGCGGAAGCGGCAAGTGGCCGAGCACCTGGCCGCCAGCGAGCAGCGTCTGCAGCAACTGGACGGCCTGAAGAGCGCGCTGGAAGACGCCCGCAACCAGCGCTTGGCGTTGGAGCGGCAGTGTGCCGACGGGGAGCGCGAGCTGGCCCGGCTGGAGGAGCGCCGGCAGGGCGGAGAAACCGGGTTGCAGAGCCTGGCCGAGCGGCTGTGCCGGTGCGAGGCGCAGCTGCAGCAGGACGAGGCGGTGCTGGCCGAGGCGCTGGCGCTCTTCGGGCATGCGCTGCCGGCCGACGAGGACGCCTGGCTCGCTGCACGCGAGGCCGAGTGGCAGGCCTGGCAGGGGGATCAGGAGCGGCTGCAGCAGCTGGGGCGCGATCTGTCGCTCCAGTGCCGCGCGGTCGAGATCGCCGGGGACCAGGCCGCGCTCTGGCAGCGGCGCTGGCAGGAACTGGGGGAGGCGGGGCGGCCGGTGCTGGTGCTCGACGACCCGCAGGCGGCGCTGGACCGGGCAGAAGCCGCTCTGCAGGTCGCTCGGCGGCTGGCCGACGAACTCGGCGGCCGGCTGCAGTCGCTGGACGAGGCGCTGCAGGGACAGCATCGGCAGTTCGAGGCCTGCTCCGACGACTGGCGGGCGCAGCTGGCGCAGAGCCCCTTCGTCGACGAGGCGGCCTTTCTCGCCGCACGGCTCGAGGAGGCCGAGCGCGGTGCGCTGCAGGCATTGAGGACGCGCCTGGAGCGGGGGCAGACCGAGGCCCTGGCGTTGCGCGCTGTTGCCGAGCAGGCCGTGGCCGAGCTGCGCGGCGAGCCGGCTACCGAGGTCTCTGCCAGCGAGCTGGCGGCCCAGTTGCAGGTGCTGGCCGAGCAGCTCAAGGCCCTGGCCCAGCGCCAGGGCGAGCTCCGCGCCACGCTGGCCGCCGACGACGAGCGCCGTCTGGGCCAGCAGGCGCTGTTCGCCGCGATCGCCGCGCGCCAGGGCGAATACGACCTTTGGCAACGTCTCAACGGGCTGATCGGCTCGGCCGACGGCGCCAAGTACCGCAAGTTCGCCCAGGGCCTGACCCTCGACCACCTGGTCTGGCTGGCCAACCGCCAGTTGGCCAGACTGCACGGTCGCTACCAGTTGGCGCGCAAGGCCGATGGCGAGCTGGAGCTGGAGGTGGTCGATACCTGGCAGGCCGATGTCGCCCGCGACACCCGCACCCTCTCCGGCGGCGAGAGCTTTCTGGTCAGCCTGGCGCTGGCCCTGGCGCTGTCCGACCTGGTCAGCCACACGACTAGCATCGACTCGCTGTTTCTCGACGAGGGCTTCGGCACCCTCGACGGGGAAACCCTGGAGGTCGCCCTGGATGCCCTGGACAGTCTCAACGCCAGCGGCAAGACCATCGGGGTGATCAGCCATGTCGAGGCGCTCAAGGAGCGCATCCCGGTGCAGCTCCGGGTGAGCAAGGGCGTGGGTCTGGGCTACAGCAGCCTGGAGCGGCGCTTCGCCGTGTCCTGAGTCAGGGTCTGCAAGGATGGCGTGAAATATGCTTGAGGCTGGTCGGCACGGCGAATTCGCGGAGCCGGCCGGTTCGCCGCACCAGCAGCGGGCAACGGTCGCCCTGTCGCGCAACCGTAACCAATCTTCTGTAAACAGCTGCCATCGCAACGCGGAGCCCGTGGTATGTCCACCCTGACCGAACTCGCCCAACAGATCGCCCAACTCTATCCTCTCGAGGACCAGCGAGGCGGCAAGCGCTATCGCGTGGTCGACGAATTGGCGGGAATGACCGAGCTGGAGGAGGTCGGCGGTGCGCCGCGCTATATCCGCACCGCCGATCTGAAGGATCGCCGGCTGTGGGTCCTCGCCGCCGACAGCTGGCCCGAGCGCCGGCGGCGCGGCGGCCACCGCTGAGCTTGGTGGCCTGTTTGGTCGGTTCGATTAGTCAATTTCGGCGCCCGAGGCCTCGATACTGCGTGGCCGCTCCTCGCCATAGCTCGGCTATGACTCGTCGCGGCGCCTTGTCTCGAAAGCCCGGTCATCCGAACCTGAGTTAATCAACCAACCGCACAGGCCGCTAGACCGGGCGCGGCGGCTCCAGCAGCATGCGGGTGATCCGCCGCTCCTTCACTTCGCTGACCCTCAGCCGCCAGCCGCGGTAGCTCAGCGCGTCGCCGGTCGCCGGCAGGCGGTCGAGCAGGCTCATGGCCAGCCCCGCCAGGGTCTGGTAGTCGTCGGTGGCCTGGGCCTGGAAGCCCAGGCGCCGGCCGAGCAGCGCCAGGCCGATGGCACCGCTGACCTCGTAGACGCCGTCGCGCTCGATCACGTCCGGCCCTTCCATCTCGCTGGCATCCGGCAGTTCGCCGGCGATCGCCTCGAGAATGTCGGTGAGGGTCAGCAGGCCCTCGAAGTGGCCGAACTCGTTGACTACGAAGGCCACGTGGGTGGAGGCCTGGCGCATCTGTTCGAGGGCATTGAGCACCGAGCAGCCGTCCGGCAGGTTGAGCGGCTGGCGCACCAGTTGCTCGATGTCCGGATGCGCGCCCTGCAGCAGGGCGCGCAGCAGCTCCTTCTTGTGCACGTAGCCGAGGGGTTCGTCGATGGCCGCGGTGCGTGCCACCACCAGCCGCGAATGGGGCGAATCGAGCAGTTGCTGGCGGATCTGCGCCTCGTCGGCGTCGAGGGCGATGTGGTCGACCTGCATGCGGTCGGTCATCGCGGTGGCGATGGGCCGTTCGGCCAGGTGCAGCACGCCGCTGATCATCACCCGCTCGCGGCGGCCGAACGGCGCGCGGTCGGCTTCGTTGCCCTTGAGCAGGTCGGCGATCTCCTCGCCGACCTCTTCGGCCTCCAGTTGGTGCCCGCCGAGCAGGCGCAGCACCGCGTGGGCGGTGCGCTCGCGCCGCGTGCGCCGGCCCTGCAGCTGTTTCTTGCGGCGCCAGCGGGCCAGCTGGTTGAACACTTCGATGAGGATCGAGAAGCCGATCGCCGCGTACAGGTAGCCCTTGGGAATGTGGAAGCCGAAGCCCTCCGCGGTGAGGCTGAAGCCGATCATCATCAGAAAGCCCAGGCACAGCATGATCACCGTGGGGTGGGCGTTGACGAAGGCGGTCAGCGGCTTGCTGGCGGCGATCATCAGGCCGATGGAGATCACCACGGCGAGCATCATGATCTCGAGCTGCTCGACCATGCCGACGGCGGTGATCACCGCGTCCAGGGAGAACACCGCATCGAGCACGACGATCTGCGCCACCACCGGCCAGAAGCGGGCGTAGGCCCGGCTGCCGGACTGCGCGTGGGTGTGGCCCTCGAGGCGTTCGTGCAACTCCATGGTGGCCTTGAAGAGCAGGAACACGCCGCCCAGCAGCATGATCAGGTCGCGCCCGGAGAAGCTCTTGCCCAGGATCGAGAGCAGCGGCTCGGTCAGGGTCACCAGCCAGGAGATGCTGGCCAGCAGGCCCAGGCGCATGACCAGCGCCAGGGACAGGCCGATGATTCGCGCGCGGTCGCGCCGCTCGGGCGGCAGCTTGTCGGCGAGGATGGCGATGAACACCAGGTTGTCGATGCCGAGCACGATCTCCAGCACGATCAGGGTCAGCAGGCCTAGCCAGGCCGTGGGGTCAGCCAGCCATTCCATGGGCGGTTACCTTGCTTGCGAGAGAGAGGAGGAGGGCGCCTGCGGCCTTCCGGCGGGGGCGGGAGGCCAGCGGGCGAACGCATTCGTTCGTGGGGGAAAGACCGGGCCGACCCGGGGAGGAGCGCCGCCCCGCGGGAAGGCGAGGCGGCTGACGACAGGCGTTGTCCATGTGCGACCGATCAATAGGGAGGAACGTGCATCCTACGGCATCGATGCGGCGTCGCTAAGCGCGCAAGCGTAACCGTTTCTTAGCGGCAGGCCTGCCAGCGTTCTTCCCGCCAGCGGCGCCGGGCCTCAAGGTCGAGGAAGGTCCAGGCGATGAAGCGGCTCTGCTTCTGCCCCTGGGCCATGGGCACGACGCGCACCTCGGTGGCCCCGGCCTTGTTCAGCGCGGCCTGGGCGGCGGGCAGGTTGGCGGCCTTGGAGAGCAGGCTGCTGAACCAGTAGACCTGCCCGGCGAACTGCGCGCTTTCCGCGATCATCCGCCCGACGAAGGCGGCCTCGCCGCCGGGACAGTGCAGTTCGGCGCCCTGGCCGCCGAAGTTCAGCAGCGGCAGCTTGCGCTTGGGGTCGAGCTTGCCGAGGTTGCGCCATTTGCGCCGGCTGCCGCGGGTGGCTTCCTCCGCCGTGGCGTGGAAGGGCGGGTTGCAGAGGCTCAGGTCGAAGCGTTCGTCGGCCTGCAGCAGGCCCTGGAAGAGGTGCGCGGGATCGGCCTGGCGGCGCAGCCGGATGGCCCCTTCCAGCGCGTTGGCGCGGACGATGACCTCTGCCGAGGCGAGGGCGGTCGGGTCGATGTCGGTGCCGAGAAAGCGCCAGCCGTACTCGCGATGGCCGATCAGCGGGTAGATGCAGTTGGCGCCGACGCCGATGTCCAGCACCTGCAGCGCCGCGCCGTGCGGGATCGCCCCGCCGTGGTCGGCGGCCAGCAGGTCGGCGAGGCCGTGCAGGTAGTCGGCGCGGCCGGGAATCGGCGGGCACAGGTAGCCGGGCGGGATATCCCAGTGGCGGATGCCGTAGTGGTCGGCGAGCAGGGCACGGTTGAGGGTCTTGACCGCGTCCGGATTGGCGAAGTCGATGCTCTGCTTGCCGTAGGGGTTGAGGATGACGAAGGCGGCGAGCGCCGGGTGGCGGCGGATCAGCGCGGGGAAGTCGTAGCGGCCTTGGTGACGGTTGCGCGGGTGCAGCGAACTCGGGCGTTCCGGCGGCTGCGCGGGGGGCGACGGGGGACGGGGCTGGCTGGGCATTGCGGGAGGCTAGCGGTGGGTTGGGTGACGGATTGTCCCACAACTCGGGCCGCTGCGCCGCCCGGTGCCGCTATTCGGCGGGCACCGGGGGGTAGCCGAGGAAGGCCAGCGGCGGGCGCCGCTGGCCGGTCGCTATCAGAGCGTGGCGATGCGGGCGCGCTGCTCGCCCAGTTTGGCCAGGGCCTGCTCGGCCTCGCTCAGCTTGGCGCGCTCCTTGGCGATCACCTCGGCGGGGGCCTTGTCGACGAAGCTGGCGTTGCCCAACTTGCCGCCGACGCGCTTGACCTCGCCGTCCAGGCGCTGGATTTCCTTGTCCAGGCGGGCCAGTTCGGCGTCTTTGTCGATCAGCCCGGCCATCGGCACCAGCACCTGCATCTCGCCGACCAGCGCGGTGGCGGCCAGCGGCGCTTCCTCGCCCTCGGCCAGTACGCGGATCGACTCCAGCTTGGCCAGCTTGGCCAGCAGCGGCTCGTTCTCGGCGAGGCGGCGACGGTCGCCGGCCGAGGCGTTGTTGAGCACCACGTCGATGCGCTTGGCCATCGAGATGTTCATCTCGCCGCGGATCTGCCGCACGCCGAGCATCAGCGCCTTGATCCACTCGATGTCGTCCTCGGCGGCCTCGTCGAGGCGCGCCTCGTCGGCCACCGGCCAGGGCTGCAGCATCAGGGTCGGGCCGGACTTGCCGGCCAGCGGTGCGAGGCGCTGCCAGATTTCCTCGGTGATGAAGGGCATGAAGGGGTGCGCCAGGCGCAGCGCGGTTTCCAGTACCCGCACCAGGGTGCGGCGGGTGCCGCGCTGGCGGGAGGCCGGGGCGTTCTCGTCCCAGAGCACCGGCTTGACCAGTTCCAGGTACCAGGCGCAGTACTGGTCCCAGACGAACTCGTAGAGCGCCTGGGCGGCGAGGTCGAAGCGGAAGGCGTCGAGCTGGCGGGTCACCTCCTGCTCGGTGCGCTGCAGCTGGGAGACGATCCAGCGGTCCACCGGGGACAGCTCGACCGGCTCGCCGGCGGCGCCGCAATCCTTGCCCTCGGTGTTCTCGAAGACGAAGTTGGCGGCGTTCCAGACCTTGTTGCAGAAGTTGCGGTAGCCCTCGACCCGGCCCATGTCGAACTTGATGTCGCGGCCGGTGGAGGCCAGCGAGCAGAAGGTGAAGCGCAGCGCGTCGGTGCCGTAGCTGGCGATGCCTTCGGGGAATTCGGCGCGGGTCTGTTTGGCGATCTTCTCGGCGAGCTTGGGCTGCATCATGCCGCTGGTGCGCTTGGTCAGCAGGGTGTCGAGGCCGATGCCGTCGACGATGTCCAGCGGGTCGAGGACGTTGCCCTTGGACTTGGACATCTTCTGGCCCTGGGCATCGCGCACCAGGCCGTGGACGTAGACGGTCTTGAAGGGGATCTGCCCGGTCAGGTGCAGGGACATCATGATCATCCGGGCGACCCAGAAGAAGATGATGTCGAAGCCGGTGACCAGCACGTCGGTGGGGTGGAAGGTCTTGAGGAAGTCGGTCTGCGCAGGCCAGCCGAGGGTGGAGAAGGTCCACAGGCCGGAGCTGAACCAGGTGTCCAGCACGTCCTCGTCCTGGCGCAGCGGCTCGTCGTTGCGGATCGCGTACTTGCTGCGCACCTCCGCCTCGTCGCGGCCGACGTAGGCGTTGCCGGCCTCGTCGTACCAGGCCGGGATGCGGTGGCCCCACCAGAGTTGGCGGCTGATGCACCAGTCTTGGATGTCGCGCATCCAGGAGAAGTACATGTTCTCGTACTGCCTGGGCACGAACTGGATGGCGCCGTCTTCCACGGCCTTGATGGCCTTCTCGGCTAGCGGCTTGGTGGAGACGTACCACTGGTCGGTCAGCCAGGGTTCGATGATGCTCCCGGAGCGGTCGCCGCGCGGCACCTTCAGCGCATGGTCGTCGATCTTCTCCAGAAGGCCCATGCCGTCGAAGTCGGCGACGATGGCCTTGCGCGCGTCGAAGCGGTCCATGCCGGCATAGCTATCCGGCAGGGTCGGATCGATACGCGCGTTCGGCGTGCCGTCGATGTCGAACACCTGAGCCTGGGCCAGGACGCCGGCGTTCTTGTCGAAGATGTTGATCAGCGGCAGGTGGTGGCGCTTGCCGACCTCGTAATCGTTGAAGTCGTGAGCCGGGGTGATCTTCACGCAGCCGGTGCCGAACTCGCGGTCGACGTAGTCGTCGGCGACGATCGGGATCAGGCGGTTGACCAGTGGCAGCAGCACGTGGCGGCCGATCAGGTCCTGGTAGCGCTCGTCCTCCGGATGCACGGCGACGGCGGCGTCGCCCAGCATGGTTTCCGGACGGGTGGTGGCGACCACCAGGTAGGTCTTGCCCTCGGCGGTGCGGGCGCCGTCGGCCAGCGGGTAGCGCAGCTGCCAGAGGTGGCCCTTCTCGTCGTGGTTTTCCACTTCCAGGTCGGAGATCGCGGTGTGCAGCTTGGTGTCCCAGTTGACCAGGCGCTTGCCGCGGTAGATCAGGCCATCCTCATGGAGGCGCACGAAGGCTTCCTTGACCGCTTCGGAGAGGCCCTCGTCCATGGTGAAGCGCTCCCGCGACCAGTCCACCGAGCTGCCCAGGCGGCGGATCTGCCGGGTGATGGTGCCGCCGGACTCCTCCTTCCACTCCCAGACCTTGTCGAGGAACTTCTCGCGGCCGAGGTCGTGGCGGCTGACGCCCTGGGCGGCCAGCTGGCGCTCCACCACCATCTGGGTGGCGATGCCGGCGTGGTCGGTGCCCGGCTGCCACAGGGTGTTGCGGCCCTGCATGCGGCGGAAGCGGATCAGCGCGTCCATGATCGCGTTGTTGAAGCCATGGCCCATGTGCAGGCTGCCGGTGACGTTCGGCGGCGGGATCATGATGGTGTAGGGCTCGCCGCTGCCCTGCGGGGCGAAGTAGTTCTTCGACTCCCATTCGGTGTACCAACGGGATTCAATGGCGTGCGGCTGGTAGGTCTTGTCCATGCGGAGGAAACCCTTATAAGACGGCTGATCTGGGGGAACCGGGGAGTATAAAGGCAAACCCGTGCCTGTGGGCTGTATCCCTGCACGTCCAGGCGGGCGATCCCGATGGTCGGATTTCGCCGTCGGCGGCGACACTCTAGGAGTGGCGCGAGGCGAGCAGGCGCTCTAGGCGAATCTCGAGGCGGCGCTTCAGTTCGGCCTCGATCTGCGGCAGGAAGTCGTCGATGACTTCCTGCAGGACCAGCTGGCTCTCGGTGCGCAGGGTCTGCTCCAGGCTGGGCGGAGACGGGGTGGGGCGGGGTTCTTCCCCATCCTCTTCGAGGGTGACGATCTCCGAAAGCAGCGGGATCTCGTCGGCACCGAGGGTTTCGGTGAGCAGCGGCGGCAACAGGTCTTCGTCCAGCAGATCGCGGATCGATTGCAGGTCGTCCAGCAGGTGGGCGGTGTCCGGCTTGGGTTTCAGGCTGTCCATAGGTCGTCAGATGCGCGGCAGGCGGTGATCCTGCAAAGGATAGCCGCGCTCGCGGTAGACGCGGTAGTTGGTGCGCGAGGCCTGACGGATGGCCGGCTCGCTCACCACCAGCTCGGCGATCCGCTCGAAGCGCTCGCAGAAGGGCGGCACGACGAGGGCCAGGTTGATCAACAGGTCGTGGTGGCTGCCGGGATCGTCGCCCAGGCCGAGGGTGATCGGCGCGTCGGCATCCTCCTCGGTCGCGCCGTGGGGCAGGAAGGCTTCGTCCTTGAAGCTCCACAGCTGCTCGTTCAGCGCATCGCGCTGGGCCGCGTCCTGGCAGTGCAGATAGATGCGGTGCCCCAGGCGCCAGGCCTTTTCCGTCAGCTTGCAGGCGAAGGCGAGGCGCGTCGCCGGGTCTGCGGAGGGCAGGATGTAGAAGTCGACCTGGGGCATGGAGTCCTCGGTTGCGGGAGCGGGCAGGCCGCTCCCGCGTCCCTCACGGGGCACTGCGATCCAGCAGGAACTGGGTGAGTAGCGGGACTGGGCGGCCGGTGGCGCCCTTCTCCTTGCCGCCGCTGATCCAAGCGGTACCGGCGATGTCCAGGTGCGCCCAGTGGTAGTTCTTGGCGAAGCGCGATAGGAAGCAGGCGGCGGTGATGGTGCCGGCCTTGGGGCCGCCGATGTTGGCGATGTCGGCGAACGGGCTGTCGAGCTGTTCCTGGTACTCCTCGAACAGCGGCAGCTGCCAGGCACGGTCGGCAGCATGTTCGCCGGCCTTGAGGATCTGGCGGATCAGGGTGTCGTGGTTGCCCATCAGGCCCGAAGCCTGGGTGCCCAGGGCGGTGATGCAGGCGCCGGTGAGGGTGGCGACGTCGATCACCGCCTGCGGCTTGAAGCGTTCGGCGTAGGTGAGGGTGTCGCACAGCACCAGGCGGCCCTCGGCGTCGGTGTTGAGGATCTCCACGGTCTGCCCGCTCATGCTGGTGACGATGTCGCCGGGGCGGGTGGCGCCGCCGCTGGGCATGTTCTCGGCGCAGGCCAGAAGGCCCACCACGTTGATCGGCAACGCCAGTTCGAGCAATGCGCGGAAGGTGCCGAGCACGCTGGCGGCGCCGCACATGTCGTACTTCATCTCGTCCATGCCGAGGCCGGGTTTGAGGCTGATGCCGCCGGTGTCGAAGGTGATGCCCTTGCCGACCAGCACGAAGGGCTGCTCGTCCTTCTTGCCGCCCTGGTAGTTGAGTACGACCAGCCGCGGCGGCTGGTCGCTGCCCTGGGCTACGGCGAGGAAGGCGCCCATGCCGAGCTCCTTGAGCTTCTTCTCGTCGAGGACCTCGACCTTCAGCGCGTCGTGCGCCTTGGCCAGCGCCTTGGCCTCGTCGGCCAGGCGGCTCGGGTGGCAGAGGTTCGGCGGCAGGTTGCCGAGGTCGCGGGTCAGGGCCATGCCGCTGGTGATCGCCTGGGCGTGGCTGGCGGCGCGGGTCACCTCGGCCTGGCTGGCCTTGTCGCAGACCAGGACGATCTTCTTCAGGGCCGGGGCGGTGGCCTTCTCGCTCTTGAAGCGGTCGAACACGTAGGTGGCGTCGAGCAGCGTCTCGGCCAGCAGGCGGGCCTTGCCGTAGGCATCGCGCCCCTTGACGTGGAGCTCGCCCAGGGTCAGCGCGGCGTCGCTGCCGCCCAGGCCTTTGAGTACACCCTGGGCGGCGGCGACGATCTTGCGGAACTGGCGGTCGCTCAGTTCGTTCTCCTTGCCCGCGCCGACCAGCAGCACGCGCTCGGCCTTGAGGTTCGGCAGGTTGTGCAGCAGCAAGGTCTGTCCGGCCTTGCCGGCCAGATCGCCGCGCTTGAGGGCGGCGGTCAGGGCGCCGTCGCAGGCCTGATCGATGACTTTGGCGGTGGCGCCGAGCTTGCGGCCTTCGCCGACGGCGATCACCAGCGTGGCGGTTTTCAGGGTTTCCGGGCTGGCACTTTTGACAACGAGTTGCATGGCGTGATGTCCCCAAGACAAAGGGTCTGGTTTGCAGGATAATGCCGGTCTTTTTCGTGGTGTGTCGCAGGCTGTTGAAACTGCTGCGTTCGGCTATCGGCGTTGGCGTCGGGTTCGGAGTCCTTCCATGTCGGGGAAACGGCGCTTCGCTGCCCGGTCCGGCCTTCGCTTGCCGCCTGTGCGACGGCCTGGGAGGCAGCGGGTCGGCTCAGGCAGCTAGTGTGAGCGCAGCGGCTTGAGCCTGACAACCCTGGAGTGTCTGGTTTGATCATCCCTCGTTATCTTTCCCGTGAGCTGCTCATGACGCTGAGCGCGGTCAGTGCCGTGCTGCTGGTGATCATCATGAGCGGCCGCTTCATCAAGTACCTGGCGCAGGCGGCCCAGGGGCAGCTTGATCCGGGTGTGTTGCTGCAGATCATGTTCTACCGGATACCCAGCTTCCTGGAGTTGATTCTGCCGCTGGGGCTGTTCCTCGGTATCCTGCTGGCCTACGGCCGACTCTATCTCGACAGCGAGATGACCGTGCTGGCGGCGGCCGGGATGAGTCCGCAGCGCCTGGCCGCCTATACCCTGGTGCCGGTCATTCCGGTCGCCGCGCTGGTCGCCTGGATGAGCCTGGGGCTGGCGCCCCAGGGGATACGGATGATGGAGCAGCTGCTCAACGAGCAGGAGGCCCTGACCGAGTTCGATACCCTGGTGCCGGGGCGTTTTCAGACCATGAAGGACGGCTCGCGGGTGACCTATGTCGAGGATTTGACCGACGACCGCACCGAGCTTTCCAGCGTGTTCATCAGCGAGAAGCGGATGTCCCACGATGGTGATAAGGAGCGCGGTATCACCGTGCTGGTGGCGGAGGGCGGTCGCCAGGAGGTGCGGGAGGACGGCAGTCGCTACCTGATTCTGCAAAACGGCTATCGCTATGATGGCAACCCCGGGCAGGCCGACTACCGGGTGATTCGCTACGACACCTATGGCGTGCTGCTGGCCAAACCGGCGGTGAGCAGCGAGATCAACGAGCGCGAGGCGATCCCCACCGGCGAGCTGATCGGCAGCGAGCTGCCGCGCCACCAGGCCGAACTGCAATGGCGCCTTTCCCTGCCTTTGCTGGTGTTCGTGGTCACCGTGCTGGCGGTGCCGCTGGCAAGGGTTAACCCCCGCCAGGGCCGTTTTCTCAAGCTGCTGCCGGCGATCCTTCTCTACATGGCCTATCTGGCCACGTTGATCTCCGTTCGCGGTGCGCTGGAGAAGGGCCGGATCCCGATGCTGATCGGCCTCTGGTGGGTTCACGGGATCTTCCTGCTGATCGGTCTGGGGCTGCTGTTCTGGGAGCCCTTGAGTCTGCGACTGGCAAGCCGGCGTGCCGCGCGGGGTCCGAGTCATGGGTAAGCTGGACAGATACATCGGCGTCAGCGTGTTTCTCGCCATCTTGGCGGTGCTCGGGGTGATCGTCGGGCTGGCCCTGCTGTTCGCTTTCATCGACGAGTTGGGCGATGTCCGGGGCAACTACGATCTGGCTGCGGCCGCCTGGTACGTCTTCCTGACCGTGCCGCAGCGGATCTATGAAATGCTGCCGATGGCCGCGCTGATCGGCTGCCTGATCGGTCTCGGCAATCTGGCCAGCAGCAGCGAGCTGACGGTCATGCGTGCCGCCGGGGTATCGCTCGGGCGCATTGTCTGGGCGGTGATGAAGCCCATGCTGGTGCTGATGCTGCTTGGCGGGCTGCTCGGCGAATACCTGGCGCCCTGGGCGGAAAACAAGGCCGAGGCCTACCGCTCCCTGGCCCAGGGCGGCGGCGAGGCGCAGACCGGCAGGCACGGCCTCTGGCATCGTCAAGGCGATGAGTTCGTGCACATCAACGCGGTGCAGCCCGGTGGTGTGCTCTATGGGGTGACGCGCTATCGTTTCGACGAGCAGCGCCATATGCTGTCCTCCAGCTTTGCCAGGAAGGCGCGGTACCAGGACGGACGCTGGCAGTTGGAGGAGGTGACGAGTACCCGCTTCCTCGAGCGCAGCACGGAGGTCGTCAAGGTTGCCAGCGAGCAGTGGGATGTTGCGCTGAGTCCGCAGTTGCTGGGGACCGTGGTGATGGATCCGGAGGCCCTGTCGATGACCGGGCTATGGCGCTACATCCATTATCTGGCCGAGCAGGGGCTGAACAATGCGCGCTACTGGCTGGCCTTCTGGGCCAAGGTGCTGCAGCCCTTGGTGACTGCGGCGCTGGTGCTGATGGCGATTTCCTTCATCTTCGGCCCGTTGCGCTCGGTTACCCTTGGCCAGCGGCTCTTTACCGGGGTGCTGGTCGGCTTCGTTTTCCGCATCATCCAGGATCTGCTCGGCCCTTCGAGCCAGGTGTTCGGCTTCTCGCCCCTGCTGGCGGTGGCTCTGCCGGCCGGGCTCTGTGCGCTGCTGGGGCTCCACCTGCTGCGTCGGGCCGGGTAGCGGAGCTGTACCCCGCCGCCCGCGGCCGAATGAACGGGGGCTGTCGGCGGCTACTTCTTGTGGAGGCTCTTCGGCAGTCGGACCACCTGGCTGCTGGAGTACATGTCCTGCCAGGTGCGCCCCTGTTTATCCCAGAGCATCCAGAGGTAGCCTAGGCCGAGGCATAGCCCTGAGGCGATGGCGATCAGGAAGCGCAGCAAGGCCTGCCACAGGTCGATGGCGGTGCCGTCGGCGTTCTGGATGCGCAATCCCCAGACCTGCATGCCGAGCGTCTGGCCGTTGTGCGTCCAGAATTTCGCGAAGAAGCCAAACAGGCAGAAGAACAGCAGGGTGGAAAGCAGCGGGTCGCCATCCAGCGCACCGGCATCGGACAACTGCCTGAGTCGGTCGCTCCCGATGATGCCCATCTGAATCAGCTTGTAGATGAAGGTAACGACGATCAGCAGGGCGATACAGAGTAGAAAGTCGTAGAACACCGCTGCCAGGCGGCGGGGCAGCCCCGCGGCAGGAAAGTCGCCTTGGGGTTTCAGGACAGGTTTGGGCATGGATGGACTCGCGGTAAGGCAAAGGCCATCATTCTACGAAATGCCGGGCACAAAAAAGCCCCTGATGTCGCCATCAGGGGCTTTCTTACAAACCGAGGATCAGCCCAGGATCTGAACTTTGTCAGCCTGCATGCCTTTCTGGCCTTGTACCGCTTCGAAGGTGACTTTCTGGCCTTCTTTCAGGCTCTTGAAGCCGGTACCTTCGATTGCGCGGAAGTGGACGAACAGGTCCGGGCCGCTTTCGGGAGTGATGAAACCAAAGCCTTTCTCGTCGTTGAACCACTTGACGGTGCCGGTTTGACGATTCGACATGTCTTATTTCCTTGAAACTGGAGTTGATGGCAGTCTCTGTGACAACAGAGAGCTGGAACTGGTTGCAGAGAGTAAGAGAAGTCGAGCGGGATGTAGCGGACCTGTAGGACCTACTGCCACCAAGTCAAGATTCAACAGCGACCCACGCAAACACAGTTTAGATACTGTACGCCAAGTCCGCGGAAAAAGCCAAGCCCTGGCGAGGAAGGTTTTTGTAGGGGAATTTCTTGTCGATATTTTGTAATGATTTTCGCTGAAAATAATGGATTTTTGTGCTGATTCGTGATGCTTTGGTGTTCTGTTGCCGCCAGCTTCCGTGGCGGTTGATGAATGAGATTTACCGGTAGATTGCTGTGTTCCCGGCGGCAGTTCGTCGCATGTGGACATGTCTTGCTGCATTGGCCGGTTTCAATCTGTTTTCCGCATCGCTGTGACGGATCCGTGTTCAATCGATGAGTGCGAGCGACGCCCGAAGGTTTCCCGTGTGCTTCGGCAGCCGAGGAGGGTAAAGAGGAAACCTGATTGGCAATGATGCTCAGCCAGAGGCCCGACAGGCGTGAGGCGTGTCATGCCCTCGAAGCCAGGTTCAGGTCGACGATGCCTATCTCGGCGGCGAGTTCAGCGGGGTACGGTCGGGGACGGAAAACAAGGTTCCGTTCGTCGCCGCCGTCTCGCTCAGCAATGATGGCCGCTCCCTGAGCACCCAGCTTATGCCCGTGCCGGGCTTCAGTTTCAAGGCCGTCGAACAGTGGGCCAGGTCCTGCCGGGTCCCAGGCTAAGCCGTGCCCTGCGGCGGACTGGCTTGCTTCACTGCGATCACCGCGGCTGGATGTCCACATCAACGAACCGTGATCGCTGGACACAAGCCCAGGGACTTGACCGAGTTCCAGTGGGTCAAGTCCCTGGGCAATCTCGAGACCCGCTCGGCCGGGCGTTACCCTGCCTTCAGCTTCCGCAAGTAGGCGGCCCGACACCTGGGCGCATTCGCCTACCGCTTCAACCGCCGATTCGAACTACGCACGCTGCCTGCGCGACTCCTCGTGGCGGTCGCGCGTTGCACGCCACACCCCTGCGGGTGATTCGGGATGGTTGAGGCTAATTCTCATTACTAATCAGGAAAGGCCTTGAAGGGGGGATAAGACGTCGCGACGTGATCGGAAAATCCGGGGGGTACACTCGGTTTTTGTGGGCGCTGGATATTTAATTCTTTCGATCTGTTTGGAAATAACGCTATCTAATAAGCGCTGGCTTGACCTTGAGGTCGTCAGGATCTTTCCTTGTAGTAGTCGCGTTTTATCGCAGGCTTTCCTGGGGGCTGGGAAGGGCAGGGCTTCCGGGAGTGTCGATCAGTGCATGGCTGGGCGAATGCGGCAGGGCATTCGTTTTCATCGAGGAGGAGGACAGTCATGTACTTTCACTCAAACGATGAGGCCGTAGTCCGTTCATTCGTGTCGGGATGCAGGTGCTGACCAGGGATGAGTAACGGCGGTTGCCCTGTTTCGCCAGGGGATTGGGGCGCGTCTTTAGCTATAGCTATGCTCTTCATCATCCGGAAAGGGTAGCCAAGCCGGTCCTCTTCGTTGGCCTGTTCCGTCTTTTACCGCTGCCTGAGAGAGCTGCCGAGCCGGCACTCTCCGTCGCAAGATTCTCGTGTTTCTTCTCGTGTGAGAGGGTGTCCTATGACGGTCTTCAGTGTAAAACCCGTGAAGCTGCTTTTTGCAATGGCAGTGCTTTTGCCAGCTTCCCTGTCCATGGCTGAAAGTGGCGGCAGTCCCGCCGCTGCTCCCAGTGCTCCTGCTCCAATAGTACTGGAAAGTACGGTCGTTTATTCGCAGATGCCTGAGGTTCAGGATTATGCTTATGGGATGCGCCTGGATATCGCTGAGGTGGTGGCCATGGAGTATTTCCCCCCCGAGCCGCATTTTTGCGGAGTAATTCCGGCACAGATGACATATGAGGACTCCATGGGGGAACTCAATACCATTCGCTATCTGTATCCGGAAACTGCAGGATGTAGCGAGAATTAGAGCAATGAAATGGACTCCCCCTCCTTATGGCGTCAATGTGCCAGGCTGAAGTTGCGAAAAAACAGCAACCATCGGAGGAGGAGTCATCATGAAACTCAGCGTATATGGGCTCCCCCGGCTCCCCCGGTTCGTCTTCACTACCTGTCACTGTGCAATCGTGGTAGATCTACTGCTCAACATCATCCAGGCGTCCTGGCCTGCCGATCATCCCGGTTGATAACACTGACTGCGCCTATCTGCCTTGTCCCGGCAATGCTGGAGCACCATGGATCAGTAGGGTGCGCAGGTAGATATCGCCTCGCTTGTGATCGATCCCAAGCACTCCTTGCCGCCAGCTGGAGTGCTGGCGAGGAACCAAGTCCAGCCAGTAATGGGCACTGCCACATGCCTCCATCGCCACCGTGCAGGGCTTGAGTCGACGAAAGAAGCCCAGCACTTGCGAACGCTTGAGCTGTTTGCGGCAGACCACCTACTCGTGGCTGTCGACGCCATGAGGCTGAAATACCTGCTTCGCCAAAGCGATGCCTAATTCGATGACTGCTGTTTTTTGCAACTTCAGTCTGGCGCGCTGACGCGGTAAGAAGAGGGAGTCCATTTCATTGCTCTAGGCCCAGTAGGTCGCATCGTCGAGGATTTCCTGGTCCTGGGCGAAGGCCTTGGGCAGTTCCTCCTTGAGCAGTTCGATCCACGTGCGGGTCTTGGCGTCGAGGAAGCTGCGCGAGGGATAGAGCGCGTAGATGCTGCGCTGGTGCAGCCGGAACTGTGGCAGCAGGCGCTTCAGGATGCCCTGGCGCAGGGCCTTGGCGGCGACGAAGCTGGGCAGCAGGCAGATGCCCATGCCGGCCGCCGCGGCCTGGGCCATGGCTTCGGCGACGTTGACCTGGAAGTGGTCGCCGGGACGCACGATCAATTCCGTGTCGCCATCCTGGAACACCCAGCGGTCGGAGAACAGCGGGTCGACCGAGCGCAGGCAGCGATGTGCGTGCAGATCCTGGGGCAGTTTCGGGATGCCGTGCCGTTCGAGGTACTCCGGTGCGGCGCAGACCACGCTGTACAGGTCGCCCAGGCGCTGCGCGACCAGCTCCGAGTCGGGCAGGTCGCGGGACAGGGTGATGACCACGTCGTGGCCTTCCTCGAGCAGGTCCGGCACCCGCTGCGAGAGGGTCAGCTCCAGGGTGACCTCGGGATAGCGCGCGGTATAGCGGGCCACCAGCGGCGCGAGCTGGAGGGTGCCGAGGCTGGTGATCGAGTGCACGCGCAGGTGGCCGCGGGGTGTCAGGTGCGCACCGCTGGCCTCCACGGCGGCGTCGTGCACTTCGGCGAGGATCGTCCGGCAGCGCTGCAGGTAGCGCTCGCCGGCCTCGGTCACCGCCAGGCGGCGGGTGGTGCGGTGCAGCAGGCGCGCCTGCAGGCTGGCCTCCAGATCGGACACCAGCCGCGATACCTGGGCGTTGGAAAGCTGCAGGGAGGTCGCTGCGGCGGTGAAGCTGCCGCTGTCGACTACCCGCACGAAGGCGCGCATGGCTTGCAGGATGTCCATGACTTTACTCCGAGACAGGAAACAGACTGAATTATGCGCAAAGCCGCCCAGCTTGTTGCTGCGAAAATCGGTCGCGGGCGCCTGACGGGCATTTTTTCGTCCGTTCAGCGTCCGCTCTTCTCGATGAGAATTCGCTCCTGGCTGCATTCGCCCGGTGCGGCGCTGTGCGTCTTGGGCGGCTGCGGCCCGATCAGCCCGGCCAGGCTGGGGCCTTCCCGGAAGTTCGCCGGCAGGCGGATCTGGATCTCGTGGAGGCGGTTGTCGGTGCAGAGGAAACTGAAGCTGTTGGGCGCATCCGGGTGGGTCCGCTTGAGGATTTCCAGCAGTTCCCGGCGCTCGACGCTCTTGCCGATGTTCGCCCGGATGTACTGGCCGACCTCCGAATCGTTGAAGGTCCGCACCGCCGTCACCGCCTTGCGGAAATAGGCGTCGTCGTCCATCTCGGTCTGGCAGGTACCGTGTTTCTGCCATTCGTAGTTGCCGAAGTTGTTCTCGAACTGGAAGTTCGGCATCCAGGGTTTGACGAGGGAAAGCGTTTCCTCGCTGAGTTGAATATCGGACTTGGCGCAATTGCCGTAATTCTTTCCGCACTCTTTCTTGTTCGGCCAAAGTCCGTGCAGGGTGAAGTGGGCGATATTCAGTTCGCCGCTGTCCATGGCCCGGCATTCGGGCTTCTGCTTGCTCTTGCTTTTATCCAGCTTGTATTCGCAGAAGCCCGGCTGCCAGGTGACGGCCAGTACGTAGCTGTCCTGCAGCCCCGGGGTCTGGCAGACCCCGGCGGATGACTGCCGGGTCTCGCGGGCGGCCGGTTTGGTCAGGTCCATGTCCCGGGCGCTACCGCAGTCTCCCGGCACCCAGCGCAGCGGCTCGGCGACGCCGGGCATCTCGATGCGCAGCCAATGGTAATCCCGCTCGTCGATCTCGCGAATCCGGTATTCGCGGCCAGGTTCGGCCTTCGTCGGGCCGGGGTTGGTCTGCTTGCGAAACGACAGATAGGCCTCGCAGCGTTGGCTGGCGACGAAGGTGCCGGAGGCGGGCTGGCTGGCCCAGGTGGCGCCGGTCAGGAGACAGAGCAGCAGGGGCAGTGCGAATTTTTTCATGGGGTTTTATTGCCGGGGGAATTGAGGAGTGTGTCTGCGACGGGGGTTTTGCGGATATATGGATGATAAAGGCGTAGGTATATCAAGATGTTACAAGGTTTGTTCAAATGTTTCCTTTGAAAGAGTCAATGCTATAATCGTGCCACTATAACAAGGCCGGCTTGTGGAAGAGATTTCCTTTTATTACCGGTCGTGTCGGGACAGGTATCTTCTTATGTAGTTTTACTACGTAAAGTTGTCGACGAAAGTTGCCGGAGTCGGTACTTCGCAAGAAATTGCGGCGGTATTCGGCTGCGCGTATTTCGGCCTTCGAGACGGTTCCCGACAAGCTGCAAACACTCAAGATCACTACGAAAAAACAACAAGGTCATCTATGAAGAAAGTCATTGCCGTGCCGGTTCTGCTCGCACTGGCCATCTCGAACGCCGTCGCCTCCGAAAGCCATCAGGACAAGCCTGACTGGACGTACGAGGGGCATACCGGCGCCGAACACTGGGGCAACCTGCACGCCGATTACGCCACCTGCAGGCGCGGCCAGGCCCAATCGCCCATCGACATCCAGCACACCGCCGTTGCCGGTGGCGAGTTGCCTGCCATCGCTTTCAAATATGCCGAAAGCCCCGCCAGGGTGGCCAACAACGGTCACACGGTACAGATCGACTTCGACTCCGCCGGGCATATCAAGTTGGGCGACGATAATTATACGTTGCACCAGTTCCACTTCCATACGCCCAGCGAGGAACGGCTGAACGGCGAGCACTATCCGCTGGTCGCCCACATGGTCCATCGCAGCGATGCCGGCGAGCTGGCAGTGGTGGCCGTATTGTTCAAGGAGGGCGAGAAACACGAGGCGCTCGAGCGGGTGTTCGCCGCCATGCCGGCAAAGATCCACGGCAAGGTCGAGCTGGCGGAGGACTTCCATCCGGCCCATCTGCTGCCGGAGGACCAGGATTACTACCACTACATCGGCTCGCTGACCACGCCGCCCTGTACCGAGGGGGTCCGCTGGCATGTGCTTAAGCAGCCCGTGGAGGTTTCGGCGGAGCAGATCGCGGCGTTCAAGCAGCTCTATCCGATGAATGCCCGTCCGCTGCAGCCGCTCAACGGCCGCACGGTGGGAGCCCGTCTGTAATTTGGGGCACGGGGACGGCCGGGGCGGTCCGCGCCCAGAGGCTTCCGGTCGTCCCCGAGCCCGGCGGCCGGAAACGGCCGGCCCCCGTCCGCTCAGTGCAGCGCCGCCACCACTTCCACCTGGCGCAGCCGCTGGCTCAGTTGCAGGCGCTGGGCCGGGTCGTCGCAGAGCAGCAGGGCGCGCTGCAGGTCGAAGCGTTCGCCCAAGGGACATTCGAGCCGCTGGTAGAGGTCGGCGCGGACGAGATGGTCGGCGACGCTGGGCGGGCCGAGCAGCAGGACCCGTTCGGCGTCCTTCAGGGCGGCCAGATGGTCGTCGTCCTGCAGGTGGGTTTGGCGCAGCTGGCGCGACAGCTGCTGCAGCAGGCTGTGCGGGGCGCAGGGCTGCAGGTGGCGGGCCTCGAGTTCCACCTGTGCGCCGATCTGGCGGACCAGCAGGTCGCGACAGTCGCGGGTATACAGGCGGCGGCCGGTGACGGGATCGAGCAGGTGGTCGGCGCTTTCCATGCGCAGCAGGAAGTGTCCGGGAAAATCCACGCCGTAGAGGGGAATCTCCAGGTAGCGGGCCACTTCCAGGGCGATCAGCGCCAGCGCCAGCGGGTGGCCACGGCGCTGTTGCAGCACCTTGTGGAGCAGTGCCGCAGGCGGACGCAGCGGCAGGTGGTCCTCTTCGTGGAAACCCAGGTCGTGCAGCTGGCGCAGCAGCGGCTGGCCCAGCTCCTGCAGCGGCAGGCCGGGCAGGGCGGCGGCGACCTGCTGCGCCAGTCCGCCGACCTCGCGCAGGACGAGCTCGGGGCGCAGGGCGGGATCGTGCTCGGTGGCGATCCACAGGGCGGCCTCGAAGGTGGCTGGCGGATCGCGTTGCAGACAGGCAAAGCAGGCTTGGCGCGAGTTCATGGGCACACTCCAGTGTTGTCCTGTTTTTAGCCGCTGCGAAGCAATCCGTCCAGAGCGCGCCGGCCGCGGTATTCCGGGGGCCGCGCCTATACTCAGGATGAACATCAGCAAGGGAGTATCGCCATGTTCGCCCTGATGAAGGCCGCCCGGCTCGAGGCGTTGCATCTGGCGCGGGACCCCGTCACCGGCCTCGAAGCCATCGTCGCCATCCACAACACCCGCCTCGGCCCCGCGCTCGGCGGCTGCCGCTTCCTCGACTACCCCGACACCGAAAGCGCCGTCCGCGATGCCATGCGCCTGGCCCAGGGGATGAGCTACAAGGCCGCGCTGGCCGGGCTGGAACTCGGCGGCGGCAAGGCGGTGCTGATCCGTCCGCCGTACATCGGCGACCGCTGCGCGCTGTTCGAGGCCTTCGGGCGGGTCGTCGAGGACCTCAACGGGCGCTACATCACCGCGGTGGACAGCGGCACTTCGAGCGCCGACATGGATTGCATCGCCCGGCAGACCCGCCACGTCACCAGTACCACCGACGAGGGCGATCCCTCGCCGCACACCGCCGAGGGGGTGTTCGCCGGCATCCGTGCCACGGCCCAGGCACGCCTTGGCTGCGAGTCGCTGGAGGGCCTGCGCATCGCCGTGCAGGGGCTCGGCCACGTGGGCTATGCGCTGGTCGAGCGGCTTGCCGCGGCCGGCGCCGAACTGTTGGTCAGCGATCTGGAGCAGGGGCGCGTGCAGCAGGCGGTGGAACAGCTGGGCGTGCGCCCGGTGGCCAGTGCCGCGCTGCTCTGCGAGCCCTGCGACATCCTGGTGCCCTGCGGGCTGGGCGGGATTCTCGACGGCGAGACGGTCGGCACGCTGCGCTGCGCCGCGGTGGCCGGCGCGGCGAACAACCAGCTGGCCTGCCCGGAGGTCGCCGACCTGCTGCAGATGCGCGGCATCCTCTACGCGCCGGACTACGTCATCAATGCCGGCGGGCTGATCTATGTGGCGCTGCGCCATCGCGGCGAGAGCGACGCGAGCATCGGCGCGCATCTGGGCGGCATTCGCCAGCGACTGAGCGCCATCTACGCGCGTGCCCAGGACGAGGGGCGTTCGCCGGCGCGCATCGCCGACGAGGAGGCGGAGCGGCTGATCTACGGCTAGAGTTCTGGGGGGCGCTGCGCCTTGCGCCGCGCCAGGCCTCGCCGTTTCTGCGCGGCGGGGCGGGGGAGGGCTGTAGCGCCCGCGACGCCTTGATTCTCGACATGCATTTCGTGCATTGCCCGCCGTCACGAGCGGCGGGTTCGGACGCGCCCACAAGGCGCCGAGGAGCTCAGAATGTCTCTCGATCTTCCCTATACCCGCTACCTGGCGCCCGACGGTCGTCCGGTGGCCGAGCTGCCCGGCTGGGCCGACGACTTCAACCTGCTCACCCGGCTCTACCGGCAAATGGTGCTGACCCGCCTGTTCGACCTGAAGGCGGTAGCCCTGCAGCGCACCGGACGGATCGGCACCTATGCGCCGACCCTCGGCCAGGAGGCCATCGGCGTGGCCCTGGGTAGCCTGATGCAGCGCGAAGACGTGCTGGTGCCCTATTACCGCGACACCGCCGTGCAGCTGCTGCGCGGGGTGCGCATGGAGGAGATCCTCCTCTACTGGGGTGGCGACGAGCGCGGCAGCGACTTCGTCGAGCCGCTCGCCGCCCAGGACTTCCCGATCTGCGTGCCGATCGCCACCCAGGCCCTGCATGCCTGCGGCGTGGCCACCGCGTTCAAGGTCCGCGGCGAGCACCGCGTCGCCGTCACCACCTGCGGCGACGGCGCGACCAGCAAGGGCGACTTCCTCGAGGCGCTGAACGTCGCCGGCGCCTGGCAGCTGCCGGTGGTCTTCGTGGTCAACAACAACCAGTGGGCGATCTCGGTGCCGCGGCGCATCCAGTGCGGCGCGCCGACCCTGGCGCAGAAGGCGCTCGGCGCCGGCATCCACGGCGAGCAGGTCGACGGCAACGACATCCTCGCCGTCCACGACCGCCTGCGCCACGCCCTGGAGCGCGCCCGCCACGGCAAGGGCCCGGTGCTGCTGGAGTGCCTGAGCTACCGGCTGGGCGACCATACCACCGCCGACGACGCGACCCGCTACCGCTCAGCCGAGGAGGTCCGCCAGGCCTGGCAGGAGGAGCCGGTCAAGCGCCTGCAGGCCTTCCTCGTCGCCCAGGGGGTGTGGGACGAGGGCCGCGAGCAGGCGCTGCTCGCCGACTGTCAGGTCGAGGTGCAGCGGGCCGTGGAAAACTTCGAGGCGGCCGGCGTCCAGCCGCTGGGGTCGGTGTTCGAGCACGTCTACGCCCGCTGGCCGGCGGCCCTGGCCGAGCAGCGCGAGATGCTCGAGGAGCGGCTGGCCCGGCGCCAGGGAGGCGAACATCATGAGTAACGGCAAATACACCCTGGTGGAGGCGGTCAACCTGGCCCTGCACCGGGCGATGCGCGACGACGACAACGTGGTGGTGCTCGGCGAGGACGTGGGGGTCAACGGCGGGGTGTTTCGCGCCACCCTCGGGCTGCGCGAGGCGTTCGGCTTCAAGCGGGTGCTCGACACGCCGCTGGCCGAGACCATGCTCGCCGGCCTCGCGGTGGGCATGGCCGCCCAGGGCCTCAGGCCGGTGGTCGAGATCCAGTTCATGGGCTTCATCTATGCGGCCATGGAGCATCTGGTGTCCCACGCCAGCCGCCTGCGCAACCGCACCCGCGGTCGGCTGAGCTGCCCGATGGTGCTGCGCACGCCGATGGGCGCCGGCATTCGCGCGCCGGAGCACCACAGCGAGAGCACCGAGGCGTTGTTCGCCCACGTTCCCGGCCTGCGCGTGGTGGTGCCGTCGTCCCCGGCGCGCGCCTACGGCCTGCTGCTGGCGGCCATCGACGACCCCGACCCGGTGGTCTTCCTCGAACCGACCCGGCTCTACCGGATGAACCCGCAGCCCCTGCTCGACGACGGCCGGCGCCTGCCGCTGGACAGCTGTTTCACCCTGCGCGAGGGCCGCGACCTGACCCTGCTCAGCTGGGGCGCTAGCGTCCACGAGAGCCTGCAGGCCGCGGGCGCCCTGGCCGAGCGCGGCATCGACGCCGAGGTGATCGACGTCGCCTGCCTCAAGCCGCTCGACCTCGACACCCTGGCGGCCTCGGTGCGCAAGACCGGGCGCTGCGTGATCGTCCACGAGGCGCCGAAGAGCTGCGCGGTCGGCGCGGAGATCGCCGCCAGCCTCTACGAGCGCGTCCTGCTCGACCTGCAGGCGCCGATCCAGCGGGTCACCGCCCCGGACATCCCGCCGCCGCTGTACCGTCTGGAGCAGCTCTACCTGCCGGGCGTCGAGGACATCCTCGCCGCCTGCGAGACGGTGCTGGACTACGCCTGAGGCCAGAGGAGAACGATCATGAAATATTTCAAACTGCCCGATCTCGGCGAAGGCCTGCAGGAAGCCGAGATCGTCGAGTGGCACGTCAAGGCCGGCGACAGCGTGAAGGCCGATCAGCTGCTGGTCTCGGTGGAGACCGCCAAGGCCATCGTCGATCTCCCGGCGCCCCATGACGGCGTGGTGGCGAAGATCTTCGGCCAGGTGGGCGATCTGCTGCACGTCGGCGAGCCCTTGGTCGGCTACGAAGGGGAGGGCGATGCCGGCACCGTGGTCGGCCGCCTGGAGGGCGGCGCCGAGGGCCAGGCGGACAGCTTCTGCGTCGGCGCCGCGCCCTCGACCCGCGAACACCTGGCGCCGCGGGCGACCCCGGCGGTGCGCCAACTGGCGCAGAAGCTGGGCGTCGAGCTGGCCGGCCTGAGCGGCTCCGGCCCGGACGGGCTGGTCACCCGCGCCGACGTCGAGGCCGCCGCGGAAGGGGCGCGCGAGCGTTTCGGCGGCGAGAAGCTGCGCGGCGTGCGGCGCAGCATGGCGCTCAACATGGCCCGCGCCCATGCCGAGGTGGTGCCGGTGAGCCTGTTCGCCGACGCCGACCTGCACCGCTGGGCGCAGGCCCGCGACCCGCTGGTGCGCCTGGCCATGGCGATCGCCGCCGCCTGCGCCGCGGAGCCGGTGCTCAATGCCTGGTTCGACGGCAAGGGCCTGTCGCTGCGCCAGCACGCCCAGCTCGATCTGGGCATCGCCGTGGATACCCCGGACGGCCTCTTCGTGCCGGTGCTGCGCAACGTCGGCGCGCGCAGCGCCGAGGACCTGAAGGAGGGCATGGCGCGGCTGCGCGCCGACGTCCAGGCGCGCTCCATCCCGCCCCAGGAGATGATGGGCGCGACCCTCACCCTGTCCAACTACGGCACCCTGTTCGGCCGCTATGCCAGTCCCGTGGTGGTGCCTCCGCAGGTGGCCATCGTCGGCGCCGGCGCGATCCGCGACGAGCCGGTGGCGGTGCGCGGCGAGGTGGTGGTGCATCCGGTGCTGCCGCTGTCCTTGACCTTCGACCACCGCGCGGTCACCGGCGGCGAGGCGGCGCGCTTCCTCAAGGCGCTGGTCGCGGCGCTGGAGCAGCCGTGACTTCGGCTTGATGCCGCTCTGCCCGGCGATGGCGATCAGTCCTGCTCCTGCAGGCGGATACCGCGGGCATGGAGTAGGGGAGGGACGATCAGGATCAGCAGCGTCAGCGCGAGGAGCACGGCAGAAATTGGCTGCGTCACGAACACGAGCCAGTCTCCCTGGCTGATGGACAGGGCGTTGCGCAGCTGCTTCTCGGCCATGGGACCCAGCAGCATGCCCACGATCACGGGGGCGATGGGGAAATCGAGGCGGCGCATCAATACCCCGAGCCAGCCGATCGCCAGCATGAGCAGGAGGTCGAAGGAAGACTGGCGCATGCAGTACACGCCGATGGTGGCGAACACCAGAATTCCGGCATTCAGGTAGGGGCGGGGAATCCGGAGAAGCTTGACCCAGAGGCCCACCAGGGGAAGGTTCAGGATGAGAAGGATTGTGTTGCCAATGTACAGAGATGCAACCAGAGCCCAGACCAGCTCTCCCGAAGTTTGGAAGAGCAGCGGACCCGGCTGTAGGTTGTAGTTCTGGAACACGGCCAACAGAATTGCTGCGGTAGCGGAGGTTGGTATGCCCAGTGTCAGCAGCGGAACCAGGGAGCCCGTTGCGCTCGCGTTGTTGGCTGCCTCGGGACCGGCAACGCCCTCGATGGCACCCTCGCCTTTGTTAGCCGCGAATTCTTTCGGATACTTGCTGAGTTTGCGTTCGACCGAATAGGACAAGAAGGTCGGAATTTCAGCGCCACCTGCCGGAATCGATCCGAACGGAAAGCCGATGAGCGTTCCCCGTAGCCAGGCTGGAATCGATCGCTTCCAGTCGGAACGCGTCATCCATAAAGAAGACAAACGATAGTGACTGCCCGTTTCTTCCCTTTGGTAGAGCACGCCGTGCAAGGCTTCACCGACTGCAAATAACCCGACGGCAACGAGTACGACCTCGATGCCATCAATCAACTCGGGTATCCCCAATGTGTATCGAGCAACGCCCGAGAGGGAGTCTAGGCCGATCAAGCCGATGGTCAGTCCAAGACCCAGTGAGGCGAGGCCCCGCAGCATGGAAGATCCGATTACCGCAGACACTGTCGTGAAGGCAAGCACCAGAACTGCGAAATACTCCGCGGGGCCGAATTTCAGGGCTACGTTGGCAACAATGGGGGCGAAAAAGGTCAGCAAGACCGTAGCGATCGTTCCGGCAACGAATGAACCAATGGCTGCCGTTGCCAAGGCGGGGCCTGCCCGTCCGTTGCGTGCCATTGAGTTGCCTTCCAAGGCTGTGACCATGGAGGACGACTCCCCTGGGGTATTGAGCAGGATGGAGGTTGTGGAGCCTCCAAACTGAGCGCCGTAATAGATGCCGGCGAACATGATCAGGGCGCTTGTGGGATCGACCTTGGCCGTAATTGGCAGCAGTAAGGCAATTGTCAGCGCCGGTCCAATACCCGGCAAGACACCGATCGCGGTGCCAAGCAGGCATCCGATGAACCCACATATCAAATTGATCGGCGCAAGCGCGGCGGCAAAGCCTGTTGTCAAGCTTGAGAAAATTTCCAACATGCTTACCTCCTTGGGCCCGGGTCAAATCCAGGCGTTGACAAGAGGCGGAAGGGAAACTCCAAGCCCGGTGGTAAAAAGCCAGTAGACCGGTAATGCCAGAGCGATGCCGATAGCAAGGTCTCGTGCCGGACGGCGACTACCGAACCCATGTGCCGAGCAGGCAAACAGCAGCGCTGCAGCCAATACGAATCCGATATGAGTAATGAGCAAGGCGGCGATCACAAGACCTGCGGTAACCCAGGACGCTCCAGTCTTGCCGCCGGGCAGAGCCTTGGTCATTTTGTCGCTGTCGTATGCAGGATTTCGGGGGCCACCGGCGACGGCCTGAAGGCTTATCAACACACCTACGATCCCCAGGAACACTGCTACGGCGTAGGGATAGACGTGAGCACCCAAGATGGCGAACCCCTTCTCCGCAGGAAAACGGGATGCTCCGAACGCCAATAGGGCACTTATGAAGATGAGGCTTGCGCCTACAGCCAACTGTGCCGGCAATACTTTTCGAGGATGGCTCATATCAGAGCAGACCAACCTTGACCAGCATATCGCGCAGTCGAGAGTGCTCATCGTCAACAAATTTGGCAAAGTCATCCCCACTAATAAAGCTGGGTGACCATGCATTGGCTTGAAGATTTTCTTTCCACACTTGTGTGTTGGTGGCAGCCAGGACAGCGTCGGTTACTTCCTGACGTTGCGCAGGCGTGAGGTTGGCTGCGCCATAGACGCCGCGCCAATTGCCAATGGTCATGTCCAATCCCTGCTCTTTGAGTGTTGGTGCATCGACACCGGCAATGCGGGTGGGCGAGCCGACGGCGAGTACACGGAACTGACCGGATTCGATGTATTTCGAAAGCTCGGCATAGTCGCCGGTGATCGCCGTGATGTGGCCTCCCAAGGTCGCCGCGACCGCTTCGCCCCCTCCGCCGAAGGCGATGTAGTTCACCTTGTCGATTGGAATATTCAGCTTGCCCGCCAACTCGGCGACTCCGATGTGATCTACCGAACCCTTGGATCCACCGCCCCATTTGACGTTGGACGGATTGGCTTTGAACTCGACCAGCAAGTCGTCCAGCGTTTTGTGGGTAGACGCGTTGCGTACGGCAATCACGTTGTATTCGCTGAAAAGTCGTGCGATCGGCGTCACCTTCTCCAAGGTGATTTGCGGCTTGTTCTGTACCACGGCACCGACCATGACAGCGCCGACGATGAGCAGGGCATTCGGGTCGCCCTTGGTGCTGTTGGCAAATTGCGCCAACCCGAGCGTTCCTCCTGCGCCTCCCTTGTTCTCAAATGTGACTGCTTTTGCCACCGTGGCCTCGATCAAGGCTTTGCCCAATATGCGTGCGGTCTGGTCATAACCGCCACCGGTTGGGCCGGGGACCATGAATTTGACGGTGTCCAGCGCAAAGGCTGATGTTGCGAGTGCGGCTGCGGTGATGGCAGCTGTAGTCAAGGTACTGAATCGACGGAGCGAGACGAACATGAGTTGTCTCCGGATATCAATGAATTATTGATGCCGAGTGAATATTTATCATCCATTCCCGTTGAGTGTTGACCAAGGGTGGGACACCATTCATTGAGCGTGCGTCCGTGGATAAGCGTAGATCAGCGCGTGGGGGGGGCCGGCCTCGGCCCCATGAGGCTCGAAGGCATGTCGCTCGACGGCGACAGTTCAACCATCTACTGATCACTGTCTCCGTTCTGCTACCGCTTTATCAGCGGCTCTGGATAAATGTTCTGGGCATGACCGGGTCCCCGCCACTGCTCGGCGGCGATGAACTGGCGGAGAGCGATCCCCGCGTCGTTGGCGAGGGTCATCAGAATGCCGCCGCCGGGCCGCTCCACGCTGAAGTTCACCGTGTATTCCGCGCGGAACACTTCGCTGAGGGTCTGGAAGGGGCTGTCCATGGATCGTACTTCCCGTGCGCTGGATCGATGGACGAAGGGACCGGCGTTGTCCCGGCAAGCGCGCCCGGCCGTTCTATCCCAGCTTCGGGCGGGGAGCGGTGCGACGTCAGGTGAAACATGTGCCGGGTGCGTTTCGCTTCCGGGCCGTTGATAATGGCCCGGCGGACATCCCCGGATGTCCGGTCTTTTTCTGCATTAAATTCCAGATCGTCCACCGGGCCAGCACCGGCGGACGCTCACGCGAGGGCTGTGAATTGAAGACCGATTGGACTAAAAGGCTGGACTATCTATTGAAGACCGAGTGGGCAGAAAGCCTGCGCCAGCGCATGCACGGGCAGGCCGAGTCGCTGGGCAATCTGCTGGTGGAGGCGTTCCACTACCTGGCGCTGTTCGCGATCGGCGGAGCGACGAGCTGGGCGGCGCTCCAGGCGTTCGCCGGCATGCTGGACAAGGGCCATGTCACCGTCGACGACATTCTCCTGCTGTTCATCTACCTCGAACTCGGCGCCATGGTGGGGATCTACTTCAAGACCAACCACATGCCGATCCGCTTCCTGATCTATGTGGCGATCACCGCGCTGACCCGGCTGATGATCGGCGACATTTCCCACAGCCACACCCCCGGCTGGGGGGAGCTCATCGTCTCCGGAGCGATCCTGCTGCTGGCCGTGGCGAACCTGGTGGTGCGTTACGCGTCCTCGCGCTTCCCGGCCGAGCAGGCGGACGGCCCGGCGCGGCGGCGCATCCAGGTGTCGGAGAAGCCCCAGGGCGAGAATGCCTGACCGGGGCGCTCCCGTCCGCGCGGCGGGGGCGGCCGTGCAGGGATGCACGAACCCTCAGGGCCCGGCTGCGCCGTAGCCCTTCACGCCAGCGGCGCGAACAGCGCGGCGATATCCTCCTCGTCCATCCGCCAGTCGCCCACGACGGCGCCCTCCAGCAGGCCGCGGGCCAGCTCGGCCTTGGCCTTCTGCAACTGCTGGATCTTCTCCTCGACGCTGCCGCGGGCGATCAGCCGGTAGACGAACACCGGCTTGTCCTGGCCGATGCGGTAGGCGCGGTCGCTGGCCTGGGCCTCGGCGGCCGGGTTCCACCAGGGGTCGAAGTGGATCACGGTGTCGGCGGCGGTCAGGTTCAGCCCGGCGCCGCCGGCCTTCAGGCTGATCAGGAACACCGGCAGTCGGCCGGACTGGAACTCCTCGACCGGCGTGCGCCGGTCGCGGGTGCTGCCGGTCAGCTGGGCGTAGGGAATCTTGCGGGCGCGAAGCTCCGCGGCGATCAGCTCGAGCATGCCGGTGAACTGGGAGAACAGCAGCACGCGCCGGCCTTCGGCGAAGAGTTCCTCGAGCATCGGCAGCAGCGCGTTGAGCTTGGCGGAGTCGGCGGCTTTGCCGGTGGCCGCCGCCTCGTCGTCGAGCAGGCGCAGGTCGCAGCACACCTGGCGCAGCCGCAGCAGGGCCTCGAGGATCAGCAGCTGGCTGCGCGCCAGGCCCTGGCGCTGGATCTCCGCGCGGATCTTGCGGTCCATCGCCAGGCGCAGGGCCTCGTAGCGGTCGCGCTGCGCCTCGGTCAGTTCCAGGTACTGGGTGATCTCGCTCTTGGGCGGCAGTTCGGGGGCCACCTGCTCCTTGGTCCGGCGCAGCAGGAAGGGCCGCACCCGCGCCTTGAGATGGGCCAGGCGGGCGAGATCGCCGTGCTTCTCGATGGGGATGCGGTATTCCTGCTTGAAGGCCTGCTGGTCGCCCAGCCAGCCGGGCATCAGCAGGTGGAACAGCGACCAGAGTTCGCCCAGGTGGTTTTCCATCGGGGTTCCGGTCAGGCACAGGCGGTGCCGGGCGTTCAGTTCCCGCGCGGCCTGGGCGGCCTTGCTGCGCGGGTTCTTGATGTTCTGCGCCTCGTCGAGGATCAGCAGGTGGAAGGGCTGGCGAGCCAGGGCCTTGAGGTCGCGGGAGAGCAGGGCGTAGCTGGTCAGCAGCAGGTCGGCGCGGCCCATCTCCTCGAACAGGGCGCTGCGCTGGGAGCCGTGCAGGGCCAGCACGCGCAGCCCGGGAGCGAAGCGCGCGGCCTCGTCCTGCCAGTTGGGGATCAGGCTGGTGGGCATGACGATCAGCGCCGGTGCGGTCAGGCGCCCGGCTTCCTTCTCCAGGAGAAGGTGCGCCAGGGTTTGCAGGGTCTTGCCCAGGCCCATGTCGTCGGCCAGCACCCCGCCGACCCCCAGCTCGCGGAGCGTCTGCAGCCAGGCCAGCCCCTGCAGCTGGTAGGGGCGCAGCTCGGCCTGGAGTCCGGCGGGCGGGCGCACCTCCTGTTGCGGCAGGTCGCGCAGGCGGCGGGCGAAGTCGCGCAGCGTCTCGCCGCCCTGCCAGTGCAGCGGCACTTGCTCCTCCAGGGCGGCCAGCCGGGCGGCGTCGGGTCGCGCCAGGCGCAGGCGCTGCGGGGTCTCGCCGGAGGCATGGAAGAACAGCTCGCCGAGATTGGCCAGCAGCGGCCGGAGGCGGCCGAAGGGCAGGGCGATGCGCTGGCTGGCGCTCTGGCCGCGGGGCAGCGGGACCAGCAGCAGTTCGTCGTCGGCGCGTCGCGCCAGGGCTTCCGGGGTCAGCAGCCAGGGGCTGTGGCGGATCGCGTGGAGGAGGATCGGCAGCAGGCTGAGGCGCTGGCCCTGCACCTCGATGCCCATTTCAAGGTCGAACCAGTCCTGTTCGGGAGCGGCTTCCAGCTGCAGGTACCAGTCGTCGATGTCCAGCAGGTTGTAGTGGAAGTCCGGGCGCATCTCGATGCGCCAGCCCAGCGCGCGCAGGCGCGGCAGCGCGTGGCGCACCCAGTGCAGCCAGGCATCGTCGTCGGCCAGTTCGAGGAGTTCGCCGGCGCTTTCCGGCAGCGCCTCGCTCTTGCGCAGGGCGGTGTGCAGGCCCTGGGCGACGAGGGTCTGGCGATGGCGCGCCTCGCTCTCGGGATGGCGGCGGATGCGCAGGATTTCCGTGGCGCCGGGCACCAGCAGGTCCTTCGCCGGCTTGCCGAAGGCGAGGTGTTCGCCGTAGCGGAAGGCCAGCGCGGCGCGGTGCTGGGTCTGTTCCACCATGCGCCCCTTGCGGGCGTCGTAGTGCAGGCGCACGTGGCTGCCGAGGATCAGCTGGGGGACGGGCTCGAGGTCGTCGATCCGTCGCTCGGGCAGCGGTGCCCTGGGCTCGGCGAGGGGGGGCGACTGCCGCTGGAGGATGAGCAGGGCTGCTACCACATGCTTGCAGTTGTGCCCCACCGGGCAACTGCAGCGGCCCTCGATGCGCCAGCTGCCGGCGTGCGGGCGCAGCTGGATGCTCTGCCGGTAGCGGCGGATCGCCGAGCCCAGGCAGGTGGCGTCGACTTCGTCCGGGGTGGTCTGCAGCAGGGTGCAGCGTCCCTGCGAGGCATAGTCCTGGCCGCGCTGCAGGGTGCCGATATCGAACTGGTCCCGCCAGTCTTCCGGGCGCAGCCGAAGGAGGTCGGGCTGCATCAGCGATTCCGCCGCGGCGGATGCTGAAAGGGAGGGAAATTAGTAGGCATGGGCGTCGGCAAATGGATGGAAACCGCCGATTCTCTCACAGCAGGGCGCGTTGGACAGCCTCGGTGGCCGGTGCCCGGACGGACGTGGCCAGAGCGGGCCGGCGCCTCACTCGGCGAAGCGGCCGTCCAGACCTTCGGCGCGGAATTCCACGGTCTGCGCCCGGTAGCCGTGGCGCAGCGGCGGCAGCGGCAGGCAGGCGTGCCAGTCGCCGCCCGGCGGAAGTGCGCCGGGGGCGACGTAGTGCGGTCGGTCGTAGCGGTCCTCGGCCAGGTCGACGCTGTCCCCGGGGGCGTAGGCGGCGACCCGCCAGCGCAGTTCCAGCAGGGGCCGGTCGCTGCCGTTGTGCAGCTGCGCCGCCAGCGGCCGGTCGGCGGGACAGTCGGCGGGGGCGTGGTGCAGCCGGAGTTCCAGCCGGGCGAGGTGCCATTCCGTGTCGTGCTCCTGCCAGAACACCGCGGTGGCGATCAGCGCGACGCCGAGCACGGCGGCCAGGGAAACCGGCAGGGCTTTGCCGGGGTAGCGCAGCAGCAGGACCAGCCAGGTGAGGAAGAGTAGGGCGCCGATCAGCATGGGCGCGCGACGCGAAGAGGAGACATGGGCGGCCTCGGAGCGGGATGCTGCGGGCATTCTACGGGGGAATCCGCCCGCCCGGCCACGGCGGGGAAGGCCTTTGCCGGAGCCCTGCCTCCCGCCGGGTTGCCCGGCGGAGGGGGGCGGTCCGGACGGCCGGGAGGCCGTTCGGACGAGGCGGCGGTCAGCCGGCGACGGAACGGTTCTGCACGGTCTCGGTGCGGCCGTAGACGTCCTCGAGGCGCTCGATGTCGTCCTCGCCCAGGTAGCTGCCGGACTGCACCTCGATGATCTCCAGCGGGATCTTGCCGGGGTTGGCCAGGCGGTGCACGGCGGCGACCGGGATGTAGGTGGACTGGTTCTCGGTGAGCACGAAGGTCTTCTCGTCGCAGGTCACCTGGGCGGTGCCGGACACCACGATCCAGTGTTCGGCGCGGTGGTGGTGCTTCTGCAGCGAGAGGCTGGCGCCGGGCTTGACGGTGATGCGCTTGACCTGGAAGCGGCTGCCCATGTCCACCGAGTCGTAGGCACCCCAGGGGCGATAGACCAGGCAATGGTTCTGGGTTTCCGGGCGCTCCTGCTCGTCGAGGGTCTTGACCAGCTTCTTGACGTCCTGCACGCGGTCCTTGTGGACCACCATGGTGGCGTCCTTGGTCTCCACCACCACCACGTTGTCCAGGCCGATCACGGTGACCAGCTTGCCGTTGCCGTGTACCAGGCTGTTGTGGGTGTCGTGGAGGATCACGTCGCCCTTGGTGACGTTGCCGTTCTCGTCCTTGTCGTGCACTTCCCAGATCGAGGCCCAGCAGCCGACGTCGCTCCAGCCGGCGCTCAGCGGTACGGCGGCGGCCTGGCGGGTCTTCTCCATCACCGCGTAGTCGATGGAGTTGTCCGGGCAGCAGGCGAAGCTGGCCGGATCGACCTTCAGCTCCTCGTCGTGCCGCTCGCTGCGCTCCAGGGTCAGCAGGCAGTTGTCGTAGATGTCCGGATCGTGCTCCTTGAGTTCCTCGAGGAAGCGGCTGGCGCGGAACAGGAAGACCCCGCTGTTCCAGAAGTAGTTGCCGGACTCGACGAATGCCTGGGCGCGGGCGAGGTCCGGCTTCTCGACGAACTGCAGGACGCGGCTGACGCCCTCGGGCAGGACGCCCTGCACGGCGAGGTCGCACTTGATGTAGCCGTAGCCGGTTTCCGGGCGGTGGGCGGGGATGCCGAACAGCACCAGCTCACCCATTTCCGCGGCCTGGGCGGCGACCTTGATGGCCTGCTCGAAGGCCGGCTGGTCGGCCAGCACATGGTCGGCCGGGAGCACCAGCAGCAGTTCGTCGCGGCCCTCGGCGAGCAGCTTCATGGCGGTCAGGGCGACGGCCGGCGCGGTGTTGCGGCCGAAGGGCTCGAGCACCAGCCCCTGGACGTGCAGGCCGACGGCCTCGAGCTGCTCCTTGACGATGAAGCGGTGCTCCTGGTTGCACACCACGATGGGGGTTTGCATGCCTTCGAAGGCCAGGCGCTGCAGGGTCTGCTGGAAGAGGGTCCGCTCGCTGGTCAGGGCGAGGAACTGCTTGGGGTACTGCTTGCGGGAAAGGGGCCAGAGACGCGAGCCGCTACCGCCTGACAAGATCACCGGAATCATACTTTGCTCTCCTTCGAAGATGGGGTGTTGCCGTTCTTGCTGTTTCCCTGCAGGTATTCCGCACTGGTCTTGCAGGTAGTGGGCGACAGACCGCTCACTCTTTCACCGGGGGTTTGACCCAGACAGGGTTGATCTGGTTCGCCGAACCCGTCACATACAGGCAAACGGTTTCGCCGCGGGCGAGGCTGATCGGCTTGAGGTCGGCGACCTTGCGCTCGCCGTCGAACAGCGCCAGGTTGGCTTTCACCGGGTTGATCTCGCGGTCGCCGCGGCCCTTGGGCTCTACGCTCTTGACCACTTCGGTCTTGCCGTCGGCGGTCTTCAGGGTCAGCGGCTTGTCCGAGAGGTTCTGCACCCGCAGCAGGGCCTTCTGCTTGCTCTTGAAGGCCGGCTCCTCGACCAGCAGCGGGGCGCCGCCGGCCTGGGTCACCAGGGTGTAGTAGTGCTCGGCCGCGAGGTTCACCGGCAGGCTCTGGGCGCCGATGCGGGCGCTGTACTGGCCGGCTGGCAGGTATTCGAAGGCGCTGCTGGCCTGCGGCGAGACGTCCTCCAGCGAGACGCTGCCGACGCTGGCGCTGGCTTCCTGGTTGCCGGCGTTGTAGAAGCGCACGAAGGTCGAGCCCTTGGGCGCGACCGCCTCGTAGAGCGCGCCGTCCCCGGCCTGGGCATAGGTGTCGGCGAGGCCGAGCAGCAGGCTCAGGCCGAGGGCGAGGCGGTGTTTGCGGTGCAGTCGGGTCATCTCATGTACTCCTTGATGAGGGGGCGGGCGCTCAGTGGCGCGCCCCTTGCGAGGTGGCGGTGTTGTCGGCCAGGTGCTTGTCCTGGCGTCCGGCGGCCTTGAGCTGGGCGACCCACTCGGCGTCGAATTCGCTCAGGTCGTAGGCCATCGGCAGGTAGCGTTCGGGAAACTCCCAGATCACCAGGCGCGGCGGGGCGTTCTTGAAATCGTCGCTCTGCAGGAACTTGAGCATCGGCAGGATCGGCCCGCGGCCGTCCTCGGCGAAGTTCACCAGGTCGCTGCCGAGCGCCTGGCGCAGTGCGCCGGCGAAGTTCCAGCGCTCGTCGGCGCTGTAGCTGGTGCCGACCAGGGCCACCGGCACCTGGGTTTCGACGAACAGGTCGTTCGCGCCGGCGCCGTTCTCCTCCCGGGCGCGGGTGCTGTATTTGGTCAGCTGGTCCGGCGGCGGCAGCAGCTCCTCGAACAGCGGATCGAGCGGCAGGAAGTTGGTCAGGTCGCCCTTGTGCGGCCCGCCCGGCACGCTTTCGGTGACGTAGAGGCTGCCGGGCTCGGGGAGCAGGCCGCTCGGCCTGATCGCCGTGGCCAGCTGACCGGCGACCACCTGGGCGCCGTAGGGCGTCCAGTGGGTGTCGGTGCGCAAAAATACCGGCCCCGCGGCCTTGGCCTGGTGCAGCGGGCCGAGCAGGTCCGGCGCCTGGATGCCGGCATCGGCCACGGCGCGGCGGAAGTTCTGGTAGAGCTGCTCGTGGAGCGGGGCGGGACGGCGCTCGCCGAAGTACTCCGGGTACAGGCGCGCCTTGGCCGGCAGGATCGCCATCACCAGTTGCACGCCGTGCCGCGCCAGGGTTTCGCGCACGCCCTGGATCAGCGCCTGGTTGTCCTGGGTGTTGTGCAGGGCGTCGGCGACCGGCTTGAACTCCTCGTCGCTGTACAGCCAGTCGTTGGCGCCGACCACCACGCCGGGGCGGCCTTCGCCGAACAGGCTGAAGTCCAATGCGGCCCAGAGGTTGGTGCCGAGCTTCTTGATCGGGAAGTGCTCGTCGTAGTGCTTCTCGAAGGCCAGGGCCAGCTTGCCGTTGAGCACCGGGGTGTCGACGGCGGCGGAGAAGTCCGAGGCGCCCTTGAGCGACCACAGGCTGAGGGCCAGCAGGGTGCCGGTGAAGGTGCCGGCGTAGAGCAGGTTGGAGGTTCTGTGCATGGCGATCCCTCTTCAGAACTGGAAGTAGAGGAAGGGCGAGAAGCTCTGCGCCGAGAGCTTCAGCACCGAGGCGGCGAACAGCAGGAGCAACGCGACGCGGGTCGCCAGCATCGGCAGATCGATGGCCGCCGACGGCGCCAGGGTCAGGGTGCCGCTCGCGGCCGGGGCGATGCCCTGGTCGTCGGCCTGGGCCTTGGGCGCACCGCTGAGCGGCTGGGCATGGAACTGGCGGATGCCGAACACCGCCATCACCAGGTAGGCGAGCAGCAGGGTGGCGATCTGCAGGCTGGTCAGTTGCGCGCGGTTCAGGTCGGACAGGCTCCAGTCGCCGAAGCCGAACATGGCGGCGTACATGCGCCAGGCCACGTCGAGGTTCTCGGCGCGGAAGATCACCCAGCCGAGTACCACCAGCAGGAAGGCGAAGGCCCAGCGCAGCGGACGGATGCTCTTCGGCGCGGCGTCGATGCGCAGCGCGCGTTCGATCGCCAGCCAGGTGCCGTGCCAAGCGCCCCAGAGGATGAAGGTCCAGTTGGCGCCGTGCCACAGGCCGCCGAGCAGCATGGTCAGGACCAGGTTGCGGTAGGTCTGGAAGGTGCTGCCGCGGTTGCCGCCCAGGCTGATGTACAGGTAGTCGCGCAGCCAGGTGGAGAGGCTGATGTGCCAGCGGCGCCAGAACTCGGTGATCGACTGGCTGACGTAGGGCTGGTTGAAGTTCTCCATGAAGCGGAAGCCCATCATCAGGCCGAGGCCGATGGCCATGTCGCTGTAGCCGGAGAAGTCGAAGTACAGCTGCGCGGTGTAGGCCAGCGCGCCGAGCCAGGCGTCGCCGGTGGTCGGGTCGCTGAGGGCGAAGCAGTGGTCGGCGAGCGGCGCCAGGGTGTCGGCGATGAACACCTTCTTGACGAAACCCTGCATGAAGCGCGTGCAGCCTTCGGCGAACTTGTCCAGGGTGTGGGTGCGGTGGTTGAACTGGTCGACCAGGTCGCGAAAGCGCAGCACCGGGCCGGCGATCAGGTGCGGGAAGATCGCCACGAAGGCGGCGAAGTCGATCAGGTTGCGGGTCGCCGGGGTGTCGCCGCGGTACACGTCGATGATGTAGCTGATCGACTCGAAGACGTAGAACGAGATGCCGATCGGCAGCAGGATGTGGGTGACCACGAAGGGTTCCAGGCCGAACGAGGCGAGGAGCGCGTTCAGGCTGTCCACGCCGAAGTTGGCGTACTTGAAGTAGCCGAGCGTGCCGAGGTCGACCACCACGCCGAGGATCAGCCAGTGCCGGCCGGTCTTGCTGCGCACGCCGGCGGCGCCGATGCGCAGGCCGATCCAGTAGTTGAAGACGGTGACGGCGGCGAACAAGCCGAGGAAGTCGATGCGCCACCAAGCATAGAAGATATAGCTGGCGGTCAGCAACAGCAGGTTGCGGTAGCGCGCCGGGCTCAGGTAGTACAGCCCGAGGAACGCCGGCAGGAATAAAAACAAGAAGACGTTGGATGAAAAAACCATTACCCGTGTCTCGCGTGTAGCGCCAATTGTTCAGGCTCCTCTATGAGCCCGGCCTCTCCCCCGGGAGTCCCCGAAGATGTCCATGCCCGGCTGCGTCTCTCGCGCAGTTCGGGGCTGTCCCGCCCGGCCCCGGAAGGGGCTCGGCGGCCGGCGACGGACGGACTGCCGGCTGCCGGTTCGGCAGGCGCTAGTCGCGCTTGCCGACGGTCGATCTGGGCGATTTCTCGTCCGGATCGAAGATCCGGGTCACGTCGCCGCCCAGGCGGAAATTCTTGAACGGTCCCATCTCGGCCTTCCTTTCCCGCAGGGCGGGGGAGCAGGCATAGAGCGCGCAGTAGGGCTCCAGCCAGGAGAACTTGGCGTCGGTCTCCAGGTCCTCCATGTCCTGGTCCTCGTCGCCGGCCCGCGCGGCGAACGGCTCGGGGTCCTCGACGCCGGCCAGCACGTTGCCGGCCAGGCGGCCCAGGGCGCCGTCGTTGTCGCCGCGCAGGTCGACGCCGTTGGCCTGGGCGAAGGCGGCGACCATCATCAACGGCGGCAGGCTGTAGTTGTGGTAGGCGAGGGCGCGCTGGCGGCGCTTGAGTTCGTTGGGCAGGAAGCCCTTGGGGTCGACCTGCCCGGCGGCGACGTGGAACTGCCCGACCGCCCAGTCGAACAGGTCGCGGCGGTCGGTCGCCACGCCGGCGGCCATCGCCGCCCAGGCCGCCCAGTAGGAGTGGTTGTTGGTCTGCTGGAGCGGCAGATCGCTCCAGTCCGCGACCACCTGCTTGCCGACCCTGGCGAACCAGGCCTCGATGCGCCGCGCCTGCTCCGGGTAGGCCGCCAGCGGCTGCGAGCTGGAGAACTTCAGGCGCAGGTAGGCCCCGGCCAGGCTGCCGAGCGCCCATTTGCGCATCGACTTGCCGGTGTGGTTGTACTCGGTGGAGAGCAGGGCGCCGTCCTCGGCCCAGGCGTCCAGCCAGGCCAGCGCGCATTCCAGGTCGCCGCTTCGGCCTTTTTCCATGTAGCGCGTGACCATCCGGCTGAAACCCCGTTCGATCTCGGTGATCGGTGCGGTCTTGGTGCGGAAGGCCTTTTCCGATTCCTCGTTGAGGGTCGCGCGGGCCGCGTCCGAGCCTTCGTACTTGCTGCGGAAGATCAGCTCGCCGGTATAGGGCGCGGGCACCGTCGGGCAGGCCGGCGCCTCGCCGCTACGGCGGTCCACCGCCGCGTAGTAGCCCTTGGGCGGAACCAGGGCGGCAGCGTGGACGGCTTGGCTCAGCAGCAGGCTGCCGAGCAGGCAGGGGAGAGCGAGTCTGGTCTTCATGATGAGCCTCAGTTGCCGCTGCGGGCGGTCAGGTTGGCCGGAGCACGGTTGTCGTGGCGCTTGCAGAGGCGCGCTTCGACCTCGACGGGCTCCTTGAGCCCCTCCGGCGGCTGGATTTCCAGGGCGAAGAAGCTCAGCCCGGCCCACTCGCCGTCGTCGCGCAGCCGGAAGGCGAAGCGACCGTTGGTTTCGGCCGTGGTGGGCTTGTCGAACTTGACCTGCTCGCGGCGGCCGCTCATGTACCAGAGGGTGCCTTCCAGGTTCTTCACCGAGGGGTCGCTGAAGCGGATGTCCAGCTGATGGCCGGCATTGGAGGCCTCGACCAGCTTGTCGACGCCGTTGACCAGGATTTCCTTGCTGCCGGCGCCGGGGCGCAGGGTGGCCTTGGCAACGAGCAGCGACGGGCCGCTCTCGCAGGCATTGTCGTCGAGCAGCGCCAGGGCCTGGCGGTAGAACTTGTCCGAGGCCAGGTCGTAGAGCGGCGAGAACTCCCAGATGAGGATCTTCGGCGGGTGCTGGCGGAACTCGTCGCTGGACAGGTATTCGAGCATCGAGCCCTCCAGGCCGCCGCCGGGGAAGGCGACGTTGAGGATGTCGGCGCCGATGTGTTCGGAGAGGAAGCCGGCGAAGTTGTAGTTCTGGCCGCTGTGGCTGGTGCCGACCAGGGTGATCTGCGGCAGGCCGCCCTCGCCGAACAGGTCGTCGCCGCCGCTTTCGCCCTTGGGTTCGGTGAAGAACTGGTCGCTGTACTCGAAGGCGTAGGTGGTTTCGCACAGCTGGCCGGCGACCCGGTGCAGGGTGCCGCGCTTGCCCATCCGGCCTTGGGTGCGGGTGACGAATTCCTTGTGGGGAATGTCGTCGAAACCGGGGATCTTTTTCACCGTCTCGGCGACGATCTTGGCGGTGCGCTGGGCGCCGTAGGAGGTCCAGTGCTGGTCGCCGCGGAAATAGAAGGCCGGCTCGGCCTGCTCGTCGGTCAGCGGCGTCAGGTCGGGAACCCAGAAGCCGAGTTCGGCGAAGCGCGCCAGGGTCTGCCGGTAGTTCTTCACGGCCTTGTCGAAGTCGAAGCCGGCGCGCTGGACGGGGGCCAGCTTGCTGCGGTTGACCATGCCGCGGGTCGGCTGGTAGACCACCACCAGCTCGACGCCGTGGCGCTTGAAGGCCTCGCGCAGCTGCTTGAGCTGGCGGTAGCCCTCGGGGGTGGTGCCGAACTCGGTGCGCAGATCCTCCCGGCTACGGAACAGCCAGTCGCTTTCGTTGCCCTGCACCAGGGTGACGAAGTTCTTCATGTAGCTGGTGGCGTAGAGGCTGGCATCGGCGGCGGCCGGGCACAGGTTGCAGCAGTCCTCGGCGCGGTAGACCGGCGCCTGGCGGTCTTCGGCGCGCAGGCCGCCGGCCGTCAGGGCGAGCGCGGCGGCCAGCGTGGGGATTCCGGTCCATTTGAGGCGATGGGTTTTCATGGGCTGTTCTCGTCAGTTCTGCAGCTCGGCCTGGGTTTCGACGGGGTCGATCAGCACGGCCTTCTGGCGGCGCACCAGCAGGTCGAGGATTTCCTGCTGCTTGTCGCCGAGCACGCCGGTGAAGGACAGGCCGGAACTCTTGGTCGGGGCGAGCATCTCCACGCGGTAGAGTTCCAGGCTCAGCGGCGAGTCCACGGCGATCGGCGCCGAGCCGTTGCCGAGCAACTGGCCGCCGACCACGATCATCGACACCTTGGCGTCGAAGGGGTCGAGCTTGAAGTTCCGGTCGGTATGGCTGAGGTCCTTGATGTGCCCGTAGATGCCGGTCAGCTGGTTGGCGGCGGCGAGGTTCTCGTAGATGCGGACGTTCAGGCTGTTGCGCAGGCGGATGCCGTGGCGCGCGTTGTTGATGATCCGGTTGCCCCAGATGAGGTTGTTCGAACTCTCGTAGAGGGTGATGCCGTCGGAGTGGTTCTGGAACACCTCGTTGTAGGCGATCAGGTTGTGTTCGCTGTTGCGGTCGAGAACGATCCCCGACAGCTTGTTGTCGTGGGTGCGGTTGTTGACGATCCAGCTGTTGTTGACTTCCCGCGAGACGATGATGCCGTGCTTCTTCTTCGTCCCGTAGACGTGGTTCCCGGCGATGATCAGGCGTTCCGAGCGGTCGTGGGGGTCGATGCCGTAGACGATGTTGTCGCGGTAGGTGTTGTCCTTGAGCACCACGTCGTCGGCCTCGTAGCAGTAGAAGCCGTAGTAGATGTCCTCGAATACCGAGTCGATCAGCCAGCCGCTCGGCCGCGGGCGCTGCAGGCGCTTGTGCATTTCCGGGGTGTACTGGGTGATGCTCACCCCGTAGGACTTGCTGGTGTTGTAGCCGAGGCTGGCGAGGGTGCTGCGCGAGATATAGGTTTCGGTGCCGCCCCAGGAGACCAGGAAGGGGCGGAAGACGTTCTCGCCGCGAAAGCTCGACGGGCCGTTGCTCGCCTCGCGCCAGCCGGTCACCTTGGTGTCGGTGATGAACAGCGTGCCGTCGTTGACCAGGAAGGCGCCGCGCTCTTCGGAGAGGCGCAGCTCCTTGACCTTCTTGTCGATGTGCAGGGTCGCGCCGCGCTCGACGACGATCGGCAGGCGCGCCACGTAGACGCCCGGTGCGGTTTCGGCGAACTGGCTGGCCGGCAGCTGCCGGGCCAGTTGGCTCAGCTCGACGTAGCCGCCCTCGATGAAGATCGCCTGGGGGATGCCGCGCTGGCGCGCGATCCACTCGCGCAGGCGCGTCCCGTTGCCGCCGGTGAAGTCCTTCAGGGTGTCCTGGCGCAGCATGCGCTGCACCGCGATGCGCCCGCCGGCCTTGCGCTGGATCTTCGCCTCCACGGCCTCGGGGGTATAGCCGGAGAGGTCCGGCAGCGTAGGCGGATCGAGGTGCAGCGCCTCGATCGAGGCGCTGGTAACGCTGTATTGCTTGGCGTTCAGGGTGGGCGGGGCAGCCTGCCCCGCCTCCTGCGGCGGAGCGGCCTGGCTCCAGGCGCCGGTGGCCAGCAGCACGCCGAACAGCACGGGTTTGAGCGGGGTGGATGCACGTTTCCGTTGCATGTTCATGTTCGATCCTCTCAGCATGCCAGCGGACCTCAGAAGTGCCAGACCATGTCGACGAAGACCCGGTGCATGGTGGTGTCGCCCTTGCTGGCATAGGCGTTGCCGGGGAAGAACAGGCCGCCGCGCAGACGGATCAGCGCGGATTCCTCGCCCTGTTCGCCCCAGCCGGCCGGCAGCATGCCGTCGTTGAAGTAGCGGGTGACCACCAGGTCGACCTCCTGGCCGAGGTCGCTCTTGCCGGTCGCCAGGGCGTCCTTGCCGTTCCTGGCGACCGGGCTGATGGCGTTCTGGCCGAGGTTGTCGTTGTCGTCGACCCGCCAGAAGTGGTGGTAGATCAGGCTGCTTTCGTAGTTCTCGGAGGGCTTCCAAGAGGTGAACAGGGTGCCCACCTGCAGGTTGGTCAGCTCGCCGCGGAAGGCTTCGCCGAAGCGGTGGATGCGCGTCTGCTGGCCGGTGAAGCTGGAGCGGTTGCTGTTCATGCCGGTCTGGACGAACTGGTTGGAGCTGTTGCTGTCCTCGCCGCCGCTGCCGCGGGCATAGGCGGCGCCGACCTTCCACTGGTCGTTGAGGTTCCAGCGCAGGCCGAGGTCCACGGCCCAGGCGTCGACGTCCATGTTGCGGTAGTGGTCGGCGCTGCCGTCGCTGGCGAAGTGCCGTTTGTCCACCTCGCCGGTCAGCCAGGTGAATTCGGCCCAGTAGTTGAGCGGCATGGTCGAGCGGTAGTTGAAGAAGTCGCCGTCCACGTGCAGGCCCAGCCAGGTCAGGTCGCCGGTATAGGTCTTGCTCTGGCTGTCTTCGTAGACCCTCTGCTGGGTGTCCGGCAGATGGCCGCCGTTCCAGGTGTGGTGCACCTTGAAGCCGACCCAGTGGCCCTGCCGCCACTGGTAGTCGAGGCCGCCGAACACGTTGGTGCGGTCCTCGTCCTCGGCGCTCAGGTCCTGGAGGTCGGTACGGTAGTCGCTGAAGCGCTCGGCGGCGCCGATCTGGGCGCGCAGCAGGCTGGTGTCCATGGTCCAGTTCAGCGACTCGATGCGGATGTCCCACCAGGTGGCTTCGCCGCTGAGGCTGCGCACCCGCTGGCGGCCGAGGCGCAGGTGTTCGCCGGGATAGGGGGTGAGGCCGGCATAGTCGATCCAGAACTCGCGCAGGGCGAGGTAGCTCTTGTTCGGGTCGCGGCTCTTGTCGCGGTTGTTGCCGCCGTTGCCCTGATAGTCGACGTTGGGCTGGATGGGGTCGGTTTCGACGATGTCGGTGGCGGTCACCGCCTGGAGCATCACCATGGCGCCCCAGTTGCCGCGCTGGCCGTAGACCCAGGGCCTGACGTCGAGGGCGACGCCCTCGGCATCGCCGCCGCTGCGGGTATCGAGGTCGCGGTCGTCCTCCGACTGGGCGGTGATCTTCACATCCAGGCCGTAGTTGCGGTCGGGTCCCACGACCGATGCCAGCAGCGGGTCGCTGCAGAGCAGGGTGGCTCCCAGACCCAGTCCGGCGCCGATGTAGTGTTTCCTTCTCATAGTGCTTCCTGTTCGTTTTGCAGGGCGTGCAGCTGCGTCGGGGCTTGCCACGCGCCGTAGCGGACCTGTTGTTCGTCGCGCAGCAACCGTTCGCCCCGGCTGCGTTCCTCGGGCGTGATCCGGGACTCGATTTCCTGCAGCAGGGGTTCGGAGTCCGGTCGTCCCTGCAGCACGGCGAGGCGCGCGAAGACGTAGGCGTTGGCCCGGTCGATGCGGATGCCGCGCCCCTGGGAGAACAGCTGGCCGAGGGCATAGTCGGCGCTCGCCTGGCCGCCGCGGGCGGCGGTCAGCAGGCGGTCGACGGCCTTCTGCGGGTAGACCTTGCCGAGGAAGCCGCGGCGGTAGAGCTGGCCCAGGTAGTAGTTGGCGCTGTTTTCCGTGGCGGCGGCCTTGAGGAAGTGTTCCTCGGCCTTGAAGGGGTCCTGGGGAAGCAGCTTGCCTTCGTAGTAGAGCCGGCCGAGCAGCAGGTCGGCCGCCGGCTGGGCGGCGGCGCGGCCGCGCTCGAGATAGTCGAGCAACTGGTCGGTGTCGCCGGTGCCGGGGAAGTCGTAGAGCAGGCGAGCCAGACCGACCCAGGCGGCGGGATGGACCGGGGCGATTTCCTCGAGCATGGCCCGAGCGGTCTTCTCGTCCGACTGGCCGAGCTGCGGGTTGGAGAGCACGCCGGCGACGTCCATGACCAGCTGCGCCGGCACGGTGCCGCTGCGATAGGCGCTCAGCTGCTGTTGCACCAGTGCCTGCAGGCGGTCGTTCTGCCCGCGCTTGAGGTAGACGGTGGCCAGTTCGACGTAGCAGTCGCCGTAGTCGGCGAGGCGCTTCTGGCAGATCCGCTCGATCTCGTCGAGGTGCTGGTCGTAGCTGCCCTGGGTGCGGTAGAGGACGATCTGCGCGATGTCCGCCTGGGGATGCCCGGCGGCCCGCCACTGGTCGATGCGCTGCTGCAGGCTGACGTCCGGGAAGCTCTGCGGATTCTTCAGGTAGAGCATCGCCAGGGGCAGCAGCACGCCCTCCTCGCCGGCGGCGAAGGCGTCGCCGAGCAACTGCGCGGCCTCGCGCTTCTCCGCCTCGCTGCTGGTCGGCTTGTAGGCCAGCAGCTTGCCCAGGCGGGCCTTGGCCCGCGGCGAGGCGTCCAGCGCCATGCGGTAGGTCTGCTCCGCCTTGCGCAACTGCTCGGGGTCGCCGCTGGCCAGCTGCATGTCGGCCAGGCCGAGCTGGGCGTCGGTGAAGCCCATCTCGGCGAGCTGGCGGAAATGCCGCTCGGCAGTCTGGGTATCACCGCGCTGCAGGGCTTCCTTCGCCAGACGCTGGTCGGGCAGGTCGAGGTTGGCGCAGGCCGTCAGGCCGGCCAGCGCCGAGAGCAGCAGGGGCTTGGTCAGGTTCACCTGAGGGTTCCTTTCAGAGTCCGGCGGTCACGGCCTTGTTGATCAGCCAGTCGTAGGAGGGGCCGCGGTCGATGACCACCTCCACCGGCTGGCCGGCCAGGGTGCTGTCCAGCGGTTGCTCGGGCTGGATGATCACGCGGATGTCGCTGGACAGGCCTTCGTCCTGCAGGGCGCTGCTGAGGATCTTCCCGCGGCGCGGCTGCTCCTCGCCGGGCACGCTGAAGCTGACCGGGGTGCCCGGCTTGACCTTGGCGAAGTCGCGGTAGGGGAAGCGCGCCTCGACGGCGGCGGCGGCGTCGCGCGGCAGCAGCTCGAAGATCACCTCGCCCTTGGAGGCGTACTGGCCGTTGGCGACGCGCTGGGCGACGACCTTGCAGTCGCAGGGGCTGGTCAGAGTGCCCTGCATCTGCCGGGTGAACAGCTTCTCGACGTTGGCCGGGTTGAGCTGCTCCTCGTTCAGGTGGCCCTTGAGCATTTCCAGCATGGAGGAGGAGAAGGAGGCGATCGGCGCGCCCTTGGCGACCAGGCCGTCCGGGCCGACCAGGCTCTGCACCGTGCCTTCGCGAGGCATGGTCACTTGCATGCCGGCCACGCTGACCATGCCCGACTCGGCATGGGTGACGAAATAGAGGTCGTAGAGCTGCTTGAGGATCAGGCCGAAGGCGCCGAGGCCGACGACGAAGATCGCCAGGCTGAAGCTGACCGCGCGCAGGCGTTCGAGGGCGGTCTGCTGGGCCAGCCCCTTGCCCTTGCGCGCCTTGGTGAAGTTGTCGCGCTGCAGGGTGCAGATCACGTCGCCGACGGTGACCAGCTCGCCGCTCAGGTGGGAGGTGATCAGCTGGCGCAGGGTGGCGATCTCGCGGGCGCCCAGGCCGTGGAACTGGCAACCGGTGCGGCCGGTTTCCGGATCGAGGTTGCGCACCTGGAACTCGACGTCCATGGCCAGGCCCAGGCTGTCGAGCTGGAACAGCAGCTTGCCGCGGTGGTAGGAGCCCTGCTGGACGACCGGCTTGCCGCTGGCGAAGCTGAAGCCGCCGGCGGAGACGTCGATCAGGCGCTGCTCGATCGTTTCCCGGTTGGCGCCGAGGAAGCGGATCTTGCCGGGCAGCTTGACCCGGGCGTGCTGCCGCTGCGCCTCCGACTCGTGGACCACATTGACATTGAGAGCGGTATTCATGGTTGGTTGTCTTCCTTCTCGATCATTCAGTCCCGGTCAGACCGACAGCATCAGCACAGCGATGAAAATGCTGGTCGCTGAAAAGGTCATGGCCTTTGACGACCAGTTGTTGAACCAGCTCTGGAAGCTGGCGAGTTCTCGGTTGAGCTTGGTGTCCTGGCGCGTCCAGGATTGCTGGTCGAGGCGGAAGAACACGTGGATCTTCACCAGGGCCCCGACGATCTGGTTGTAATAGAGGATCAGCGGGTAGGCCGGTCCGATGTGGTGCCCGGAGGCCGCCAGCAGCAGGGTCAGGACCAGGCGGGTGGAGCAGATCCACAGCAGGTAGGCGATGAAGATGGCGATGCTGTACTTGATGGAGCCGATGATCGCCACGGTCAGGCCGAGCAGGCTGGTCCACATGGACACGCGCTGGTCGAACAGCACCACCGAGGTGAACCAGCCCAGGCGCCGGACACCGAGCTTGAGGGCGCGGGAGTTCTGCCGCAGGTTGTTGCCGTACCAGCGGAACATCAGCTTGCGGCTGGCCTTGACGAAGCGCTTCTCCGGCGGGTGCTCGACGGTGTGGATCGCCGCGTCGGGCACGTAGAAGGTGTCGTAGCCCAGGCGCATCAGGCTGAACCAGCTGGACTTGTCGTCGCCGGTGAGGAACTTGAAGCGGCCCAGACGCCAGTGGTCGAGGTTGTCGTTTTCCACGTCGACGATGAACTCGGGGTCGGTGACGACCTCGGCGCGGAACACCGACATCCGTCCGGTGAGGGTCAGCACGCGGTGGGACAGGGCCATCGAGCACATGTTGATGTGGCGCTGGGCGAAGCGCAGCTTGTGCCACTCGCTCATGATGTAGCCGCCCAGCACTTCGCAGAATTCGTTGGTGGTCAGGCCACCCATGTTGGGAAAGATCTTGAAGTAGGGCACGGTCTTGCGTACTACGCCTTGGTTCAGCACGGTGTCGCCGTCGATCACCGCGACCACCGCGTTTTCGTCGGGCATGTGCCGGGAGATGGCGCGAAAGCCGTTGGCCAGACCGTCGCGCTTGCCGGTGCCGGCGATGCGCACGAAGTCCAGCTTGACCCGCTCGGGCGGGGCGAGCTTTTCCCAGAGGCTCTTGATCAGCAGCTCGTCGGACATTTCCACGATCGAGCAGACCACGGTGGTCGGGTAGCCGCAGTCGATCGCCTCGCGGATCACCGAGCCGTAGACCTTGCCGGTGGTCAAAGCGTCGATGCGAAAGCTGGTGACCATCAGGAACACGTAGGAAGGATCGGCGTCCTTGCCCAGCTTCTGCACCTTGCGCCGGTAGTAGGGGTAAACCACGTAGAGGAACAGCATGCCGCGCAGGAAGTGGATGACCCCCATGGAATAGCGCCAGAGGCCGATCAGGCCGATCAGCAGGATGAACTGCTTCGACTCCGGGTCGAACACCTGCGGCGGCAAACCGAGCGCCAGCAGCATCAGGAAGCTGAGGAAGAGCAGCCAGCCGGTGGCTTCCCCGAGGGCATGCTTGAACCTGTCCATAATCGTCATGAATCCGTCGTCTGTATTCGCGGGCCGGCCGGGGCGGCGCCGTCGTCGTTCTGGCGCACGCCCGGTCCCGGTCCGCCCCCGGCGAAGGGGGCGGACCGGGGGCGGCTTACCAGCAGATCCCTTCGGCGGTGCCGTTGGTGCGCTGGGGCATGAAGCCGATCAGGTCGATGACCTTCTTGCCGGCCGGAACCTGCTTGGCCAGCTTCTCGAAGCGCGGATCGGCGTTGCCGAGGACGATGACGTCGGCCTCCGCGACGACCTTCTCCAGGTCGGAGTCGAGCAGGGAGGAGACGTGGGGGATTTCGTTCTTGATGTACTGGCCGTTGGCCCCGTGCTCGCGGGCGTATTCGACGTTGCTGTCGAAGATGCTCAGCTTGAAGCCCTTGCCGATCAGCATCTCGGCCAGCTCCAGCTGCGGGCTTTCGCGCAGGTCGTCGGTACCGGCCTTGAAGCTCAGGCCGAGCAGGGCGACCTTGCGCGAGCCGTGGTTGTCGATCATGTCGTAGGCTTTCTGCACCTGGACGGCGTTGCTGCGCATCAGCGAGCTGATCAGCGGGGCGTCGACGTCCCACTGGCCGGCGCGGTAGTTGAGGGCGCGCACGTCCTTGGGCAGGCAGGAGCCGCCGAAGGCGAAGCCGGGGCGCATGTAGTACTGGGACAGGTTGAGCTTGTGGTCCATGCAGACCACTTCCATCACCTCGCGACCGTCGACGCCGGCGGCCTTGGCGATGTTGCCGATCTCGTTGGCGAAGGTGACCTTGGTGGCGTGCCAGACGTTGCAGGTGTACTTGATCATTTCGGCGACGGCGATGTCCTTGCGGACGATCGGCGCGTCGAGTTCGGCGTAGATGGCTGCCAGGGCATCGCCCGAGGCCTTGTCCAGCTCGCCGATCACGGTCATCGGCGGGAAGTTGTAGTCCTTGATCGCGGTGCTCTCGCGCAGGAACTCGGGGTTGACCGCCACGCCGAAGTCGACGCCGGCCTTCTTCCCGGAGAATTTCTCGAGGGCTGGAATCACCACGTTGTGCACGGTGCCCGGCAGCACGGTGCTGCGTACCACCACGGTGTGACGCTCGTTCTTGTCGCGCAGGGCGGTGCCGATCTCGCGGCACACCGCCTCGATGTAGTCGAGTTCCAGATCGCCGTTCAGCTTGCTCGGCGTGCCGACGCAGAGCATGGACAGATCGCTGGCGAGAATCGCCTCGGACACATCGGTGGTGCCGCGCAGGCGGCCGGTCTTGACGCCTTCGGCGAGCAGTTCTTCCAGTCCCGGTTCGACGATGGGGGATTTGCCCTGGTTGATCATGTCAATCTTGGCGGCGGAAATATCCACGCCGAGCACATCGTGCCCGCGCGTCGAAAGACAGCCGGCGCATACTGCACCCACATAACCCAGTCCGAAAATACTGATACGCATCGCGTTCACCTCGTCCTTTATTTATGACGCTACAGAAAATCGACGACTAAAATCCTTAGCCGTCAGGTTGCCGGTGACCCATAAGCCAAGTTGTGGGCCAAACTTCAGATATATAAATGCTGCGCCCGCGAAATCAGGCACCAAAAGACAGGCAGGTTATGTCAGGGAGAGTGCGCGGAGACTGCTGGCATATTGCTGCCAATACTTTGGTCCGCTTACGACAGGCCGCGAAGAGCCTATTCTCACTGTGTCGGAGAGTCTTGTTTTTGTTGGTTTTCTTCCGTTTTATCAAACCTTCCGTGACGTTTTATGGTTCATGCTTTGGGGCGATTTCGTCATGGGTGTAAGAAACGGTTTCGCTTCGATAGTTCCCTGGAATTTATCTTGGCGTACCGACTCAAGCAATTTGCCAGTAGTCGTTTCGCCTTGGCCAATACAGATTTCCGGCGTCGAAAGAAGTTCCGTGGCATTGGCTGGCTATCATGGGAAATGCCGAAATTTTTCTTGTTTCGGCGTGAATTAATATCGGGGCGATATCACTTTTCAGATCTTTCGGTGGACTTGCTACTATATGGCTATTATTCAAAGCCGCATCTGCGGCTATTGGCCAGTATAGTAATGACCGTTTGTCGGGAATTAGTGTTGGAAGTTGTAGCGGGTGGTTTTCCGACGAAGTGTCATACGCCGGCAGTCTCGAACGGAAACCGACCGGCGGGCGACGGGAGGGGGCGATCAGTCCTGGGGCGCGTCGCGCAGGAACACCAGGCGGTCGGGGCCGGACTGCCCGGCCGAGAAGCGATAGCCGGCGGCGTCGAAATCCTTGAGTCCTTCCGGGTCGCGCAGGCGCTCCTTGATCACGTAGCGGGCCATGAGGCCGCGGGCCTTCTTGGCATGGACGCTGATGATCTTGTACTGGCCGTTCTTCAGATCGCGGAATTCGGTGTCGATGACCCGGGCCGCCAGCGCCGGGCGCTTGACCGCCGAGAAGTACTCGGTGGAGGCCAGGTTGAGGAGGCGGTCGTCGCCCTGTTCGGCCAGCGCCTGGTTCAGCCAGAGGCCGATGCGCTCGCCCCAGAAGGCGTAGAGGTCCTTGCCGCGGGCGTTGGCCAGCCTGGTGCCCATTTCCAGGCGGTAGGGCTGCATCAGGTCCAGCGGGCGCAGCACGCCGTAGAGGCCGGAGAGCATGCGCAGGTGGGCCTGGGCGAAGTCGAAGTCGGCGTCGTCGAAGTCCTCGGCGTTCAGCCCGGTATAGACGTCGCCCTTGAAGGCGAGCAGGGCCTGCTTGGCATTGTCCGGGGTGAAGGCCGGGCTCCACTCGGCGTAGCGCGCGGCGTTGAGTCCGGCGAGCTTGTCGGACAGGCTCATCAGCTCGGCGATCTGTGCCGGGGTCAGCTCGCGCAGCCGGGCCATCAGCTCGGCGGCGTGGTCCAGGTACTGGGGCAGGGTGTGGCGGGGGGTGACCGGCGGGGTTCGGTAGTCGAGGGTCTTGGCCGGGGAAATCACCATCAGCATCGTCGTTCTCCTTCGCGTCTGCGGCGATTCTAGCGCCCACAGCCCGCCTTTGGCGTTGGGCCGTGCGTGCCCCTTTTTCGCGGAGATTGTGCGATGAGCGAATAGGCGGGGGACTCGTCGGGGCCGGCAGGATGCCGCTCGAGCGGGAGAGGGGCCGCCCATTGGTCGAGCGGGGGCGTGCCACTCTGGAGCGCGAGCCGGATAGCGAGGGAACCGGCCCGCGACCGGGCGTGCCTGACGGGCAGCGCCGGGCCGGTTCGGACACTGTGGAGGTGAACCGCTGGGGGAGTCGCCGGTCACTCCGGCACGCTTAATCCAATGACTCTAGCGGTCCCCGGCGGGGCCGCCAAGGTTATTCCGCAATGGGATAAAAAAAGCCTGGAAGACGCTGAAAAGTATTTTTTCTGTCATCCATTTTGCTGTATCAACGAAGCCAGACTGCCTGACAGACCAAGGAAAACGCCTTGCGCGTCGTACGCTTGTCCACGGTCTGTCGAACGCGAGCACGCCCTGCGGCTTTTGGCCGGCAGCGTGCGCGGCTTCTCCCGCTCGGCGCCGGAGAGGACGGCGGTTTCCCGCGGCGGAGCGCCGTATCCGGCATTCCGTCGCCTGCCCCCCGCTAGAGAAAGGTGACAGATTATGGATGACCACGGATGCGCCCACCCCACCCAGTCGACCCTCTACGTCCTCGACACCAACATCCTGATCCACGATCCCAACGCCTTGCTGAATTTCCAGGAGCACCACGTCGGCATTCCGATGACGGTGCTCGAGGAGCTGGACAAGCTGAAGACCGGCAAGCACACCGTGGCCGCCGAGTGCCGCCAGGCGATCCGGCTGATCGATCAGGTGCTCGGCGAGGCGACGCCCGAGCAGGTCGAGCAGGGCGTGCCCATCCAGCGCGGCAAGAGCGGTCCCTGCGGCTGGCTGTCGATTCTCATGAGCCGCAGCGCGGAGGCTGAGGCCCGGCTGCCGGACCGGGACAACAACGACAACCGCATCATCAATCTGGTGGTGGAGCTGAAGAAGCGCCGTCCGGGGGTTCCCGTGGTGCTGGTCACCAAGGACATCAACATGCGCCTGAAGGCGCGTGCCTGCGGGGTGGCGGCCGAGGACTACCACACCGACCAGTTGATCGACGACGTCAGCCTGCTGTCGCGCGGCTACCACAGCCTGCCCGGCTCCTTCTGGGACCGGGTGAGCAAGGTGGAAACCCGCCAGGACCACGGCCGTACCTGGCATCGCGTGCAGCTCACCGACAACCTGCCGGCGTTGCACCTCAACGAGTTCATCCTCGACGAGCAGGGCTTCGTCGGCTGGGTCAAGGGCATCAAGGGCGACGAGCTGCTGATCCTCGACCTGCACCAGGAGCCCCTGCTGCACCAGGAGGCCTGGGGGCTGCGGCCGCGGGACGTCTACCAGTCCCTGGCGCTGTTCGCCCTGCTCGATCCGGACATCCACCTGGTCAACCTGACCGGCGCCGCCGGCTCGGGCAAGACCATCCTCGCCCTGGCCGCGGCCATCGAGCAGACCATGGTTAACAAGCGCTACCGGCGGATCATCGCCACCCGCAGCGTGCAGGGGCTGGACGAGGACATCGGCTTCCTGCCCGGCACCGAGGCGGAGAAGATGGAGCCCTGGCTCGGCGCCATCACCGACAACCTGGAGGCGCTGCACATGGACGACGAGAACACCCACGGTAGCGTCGACTACATCCTGCAGAAGGTGCCCCTGCAGTTCAAATCGCTGAACTACATCCGCGGGCGCAGCTTCCAGCAGAGCCTGATCCTCATCGACGAGTGCCAGAACCTCACCCCGCACCAGATGAAGACCATCATCACCCGCGCCGGCAGCGGCTCCAAGGTGGTCTGCCTGGGCAACCTGGCGCAGATCGACACGCCCTACCTGTCCGCCACCAGCTCCGGTCTGACCTACCTCACCGAGCGCTTCAAGGACTTCCCCCACGGCGTGCACATCACCCTGCAGGGGGTGCCGCGCTCGGCCCTGGCCGAATACGCCGAGGTGCACATGTAGCGGATCGGCCGCGGGGCTGCCGCCGGCACCCCGCGGTTCCTGCCGGGAATCGGCGGGCGCGCCGCCGGCGTATACAATGGCTTCCCTTTCGCTTCGCTGCAGGAGCCGCCGTCCATGCTCACCCACCTCGATTCCCAGGGCCATGCGCACATGGTCGACGTCACCGACAAGGCCAGCACCGCCCGCGAGGCCGAGGCCGAGGCCTGGGTGCGGATGCTTCCGGAGACCCTGCGGCTGATCCAGCAGGGCGGCCATCCCAAGGGCGACGTGTTCGCCGTGGCGCGCATCGCCGGGATCATGGCGGCGAAGAAGACCCACGAGCTGATTCCGCTCTGCCATCCGCTGCTGCTGACCGGCGTCAAGGTCGAGCTGAGCGCCGTGGGCGAGGACCGTGTGCATATCGTCGCCCGCTGCAAGCTGGCCGGGCAGACCGGCGTGGAGATGGAGGCGCTGACCGCGGCCAGCGTCGCCGCGCTGACCCTCTACGACATGTGCAAGGCGGTGGATCGCGGCATGTTCATCGAGCAGATCCGCCTGCTCGAAAAGCAGGGCGGCAAGAGCGGCCACTACCGGGCCGACGCCTGATTCCGACGGAGAGCAGCATTCCGATGATTCACGTGCATTACTTCGCCCGCTACCGCGAGGCGCTGGGCGTCGATTCCGAACAGCTCGGCTGGGAGGAGGGCTTCGCCCGCCTTGACGACCTGCGTCGCCACCTGCTGGCACGCGGCGGCGACTGGGCGGTGCTCGGCGAGCGCAACCTGATGTGCGCCCGCAACCAGGAACTCTGCGGCCTGGACGAGCCCTTGGCCGACGGCGACGAAATCGCCTTCTTCCCCACCGTCACCGGAGGCTGAGATGGGCATTCGGGTGCAGGTCGCGGCCTTCGATCCGGGGGCCGAACTCAACGCGCTGCACGCGGCCAACGTCGGGGTCGGCGCGGTGGTCGGCTTCGTCGGCTACGTGCGCGACTTCAACGAGGGCCGCGAGGTCGGCGGGATGTTCCTCGAACACTATCCGGGGATGACCGAGAAGGCCCTGGGCAAGATCGCCGACGAGGCCGCGCAGCGCTGGCCGCTGCTCCGGCTGGAGATCCTCCACCGCATCGGCCGGCTGGAGCCGGGCGAGCCGATCGTCTTCGTCGGCATCGCCAGCGCCCACCGCCAGGCGGCCTTCGACGCTTGCAACTTCGTCATGGACTACCTGAAGACCCGCGCGCCCTTCTGGAAGAAGGAGGACACTGGCGAAGGGCCGCGCTGGGTCGAGGGCCGCGACAGCGACCAGGCGGCGGCACAGCGCTGGTAGGGGGGCAGCCCGCCGATTCCGGTGCAGGCCCTTGCCACGTCTGGCGGGTTTCGCCCGCCCGACGGGTTCGCCTGGTTTCAGGCGTGGCGCGGCACCGGCTGGAGCAGTTCGGCCGGCGGCATCTCGCACTGGATCTTGCGACCGATCAGCGCCTCGATCGGCGGCAGGGCGAAGGCGTCGTCCTCGCCGGCGAAGCTGATCGAGGTGCCGCTCGATCCGGCCCGGCCGGTGCGGCCGATGCGGTGCACGTAGTCGTCCGGGTCTTCCGGGAGGGTGTAGTTGATCACGTGGCTGACGCCCTCGACGTGGATGCCGCGGCCGGCGACGTCGGTGGCCACCAGTACTCGGATCTGGCCCTCGCGAAAGCCCTCCAGCACCTTGATGCGCTTGTGCTGCGGCACGTCGCCGGACATCTGCGCGGCGCTGATGCCGTCGCGGGTCAGGCGTTCCTCGATGCGCCGTACCTCGTCCTTGCGGTTGGCGAACACCATCACCCGCGCCCAGTTGTTCTGCGCGATGAGGTTGTACAGCAGGCGGTACTTGTCGCTGCCGGCCACCGCGTAGACGTGCTGCTCGACGGTATCGCTGGCGACGTGCTCCGGCTCGATCTCGACGATCGCCGGATCGACCGTCCATTGCTTGGCCAGGTTCATCACGTCCTCGGTGAAAGTCGCCGAGAACAGCAGGGTCTGCCGCTCGCCCTTGTAGGGGGTCTGGCGGATGATCTGCCGCACCTGGGGGATGAAGCCCATGTCGAGCATGCGGTCGGCCTCGTCGAGCACCATCACCTCGACCATGTCCAGGTGCACCTCGCCGCGCTGGTTGAAGTCCAGCAGGCGGCCGGGGGTGGCGACCAGGATGTCGCAGAACTTCTCTTCCAGCTGCTTGAGCTGCTTGTCGAAGTCCATGCCGCCGACGAAGCTCATCACGTTGAGGCCGGTGTAGCGGGTCAGGGCCTGGGCGTCCTTGGCGATCTGCACCACCAGCTCGCGGGTCGGCGCAATGATCAGCGCGCGCGGCTCGCCCATGTAGCGCTCCTTGGGCGGCGGGGTCTGCAGCAACTGGCTGATGATCGAGACGAGGAAGGCGGCGGTCTTGCCGGTGCCGGTCTGGGCGCGGCCGATGGCGTCGCGGCCCTTGAGGGTGAAGCCGAGCACCTGGGCCTGGATCGGCGTGCAGTAGGGGAAGCCGGCGTCGTGGATGGCGTGCATCAGCCGCGGATCGAGGACGAAGTCGTGGAAGCGGGTCTTGCCCGGCACAGGCTCGACGACGAAGTCCTCCAGCCGCCATTCCGCTGCCGGCTTGCTCGGCGGCGGCTCGCGGCGCGGTGGCTCGACCCTCGGCTTGTCGGCGGCCTTGAGGTTGCCGGGCGTCTTGTCGCTGGAGGGTTTCCGGCCGGCGGGCTTGCCTTCGGCGCGGGGCGGCTTGGTTTTCTGCCGGGGCGGCTTGGGTGGGGTAGCGGGAGCAGCGGGGCGGGTGGCGGGAGCTGGCGTGTCAACGGCTACAGACGGTGGCGTCTGTTCGCCCATGCCTAGGAGTTTCTTGAGTGCTTTGAGCACGATTATCTCGTCGATGGATGAGGGAATTAGAATTAATTGTTGTCAGTGTAAAGCATGAGGCCGGTCTGGCGAAGGGCGAGGCCGGCCGCAGGGTGGTGCGGTGCCGGCTAGCGCTCCGGCAGGCCGGCGAGCAGCAGGCGGCGCACGTTGCCGCCCATGATCGCGGCGATTTCGGCTTCGTCGAAGCCGGCGGCGAGCAGACCCTCGGTCAGCAGCGGCAGGCCGCCGACGTCGAACGGGGTGCGCACGGTGCCGTTGAAGTCCGAGCCCAGCGCCACGTGCTCGACGCCGATCAGATCGGCGGTATAGCGGATCGCTTTGACGATGGCCGCCACCGACGTGTCGCAGACGGCGATGTCCCAGAAGCCGATGCCGACCAGCCCGCCGTTGACGGCGATGCGCCGCAACTGCTCGTCGGACAGGTTGCGCACGCCCGGGCAGGTGCCCTGGACGCCGCCGTGGGAGTACAGCACGGGGCGCTTGGCCATGGCCAGCACCTCGTCGATCACCGCGGGCGAGGCGTGGGCCAGATCGACCAGCATGTGTTTTTCCTCCAGGCGCGCAACCACCTGATGGCCGAAGGGGGTGAGGCCGCCCATGTTCACGCCATGGGCCGAGCCGCCGACCTCGTTGTCGAAGTAATGGGTGATCCCGGCGATGCGAAAGCCCGCGTCGTAGAGGCGGTCGACGTTTTCCAGACGGCCCTCCAGCGGGTGCAGGCCCTCGGCGGCGAGCACCGCGGCGACCCGGCCGCGATCGCTCGCGCGCCGGTCGAGGAAGGCCTGCAAGTCGGCCCGGTTGCGGATCTGCACCAGGCGTCCGTCGCTGGCGGCAGCCGCCTCGCGCAGCCGTTTGGCCTGGTAGAGGGCGCGTTCGAGCAGGCTGTTCCAGGTCGCCGGCGGCCAGCGCTGGGCGATGGCCAGCAGGGTGATGTCGTCGGGGCCGTCGGCGGCGTTGTGTTCCTGCTTGAGTCCGTGCGGGCTCTTGGTCACGGTGGAGAACACCTGCAGGGCGAGGTTGCCCTCGAGCTGGCGCGGCAGGTCGCTGTGGCCGCGCCACGAGCGCTCGAGCAGGCTGCGGTTCCAGAGCAGGGCGTCGTTGTGCAGGTCGGCGACGAACAGCCGTTGGTGCAACTGCCGGGCCGCCGGCTCGACCGGGTAGGGCGGCGGGTTGGCGACGGCGTTCAGGCGCCAGTCGGCGACGACCGGCAGCAGGAAGAAGAAGCCGCCCAGGGCGAGCAGGACGAGCAGGAGCAGGGCGATGGACAGTTTGCGCATGGGGTGGTCCGTGCGAGGGAGGCGCCTTTCGGTCTGACAAGGCGCAGGAGGGTTGCGTCCGGCTCAGCGCGCCAGGCGCTCGGCCAGCCAGGTGCCGATGTCGTGGATTTCGTCCGGGATCACCTCGTGGCCCATCGGATAGTCCCGCCACTCCACCGGCACGCCGCGGGCAGTGAGAGCGTCGTAGGCGGCGCGACCGAGCGCCGGGGGCACCACCTCGTCGTGGCTGCCGTGCAGGTGCAGCACCGGCAGGCGGGCCTGCTCCGGGTCGAGGACGAGCCGGCTGAAGGTCGGCGCATAGGTGGAGAGGGCCAGGACCCCCGCCAGCGGGCCCTTCCAGCGCAGGAAGGCGGTATGCAGGACCACCGCGCCGCCCTGGGAGAAGCCGGCCAGGACGATCCGCGCCGGATCGATGCCGGTCTCGCGCTGCGCCTCGATGAGGTCGATGGTGTGCTGTGCCGACTCCTCCAGCTGCTCCTCGTCGATGGCTCGGGAGCTTGGGCTCATGGCGAGGATGTCGTACCAGCTGGGCATGCTCCAGCCGCCGTTGATGGTCACCGGCCGGCTCGGTGCCTGCGGCAGGACGAAGCGCACGCCCTTCAGGCGACGCTGCAGGAGGCGGGCGACCGGCTCGAAGTCGTGGCGGTCGGCGCCGAGGCCGTGCAGCCAGATGACGCAGGCATCGGCAGCGACCTGCGGTTCGAGGATCAGCGGTTCGGTCATGGTGGGGGGCTCCGGGCTGTGGTCTGGCGCAAGAGTACACAAGTTTGCCGCGGCTCTGCGCTGTGCCACGGTCGGCGATTGGAGATCCGCCGGATAATCGCCTACCCTCGCCCCAGACCCCTCGCCGGCCTGCGCCCATGATCAGCTTCTACCCGTTTCCCACCGCCTGCGGCGTGCCCACCCCCAGTCTCCGCCGCTTCCCGACGAGCCTTCCGCGCCTGCCTGGGCGCCGTGCCCGGAGGCCGGCCTACGGCGAGCGGCGGCACGCGAGGGGGCGGGCATGAGTGCGGAACTGCCCCGGCCCTGGTTCGTCTACCTGGTACGCGCCGCCAATGGCGCGCTCTACTGCGGCATCAGCGACGATCCGCAGCGGCGCTTCGCGATGCACCGGAGCGGCCGCGGTGCGCGTTTCTTCCACACCAGCCCGGCCCGCGAGCTGGCCTACGTGGAAGCCTGCGCCGACAAGAGCGCCGCCCTGCGCCGCGAGCGGGCGATCAAGCGTCTGGCCAAGCCGGCCAAGGAAGCCCTGGTGGCCGCCGGCGTCGGCGTGCGCCTGTAGTCCCCGACCTATCCCCGGAGGAAGTTGCGATGCACGAGCCTATCCTGCACCACTACCCGAGTTCGTCGTTCGCCGAGAAGGTGCGCCTGATCCTCGGCTTCAAGCAGCTGTCCTGGCATTCGGTGACCATTCCGCGGGTGATGCCCAAGCCGGACCTGCTGGCCCTGACCGGCGGTTACCGGCGCACTCCGGTGCTGCAGGTCGGCGCCGACATCTACGGCGACAGCGCGCTGATCGCCCGCCGCCTGGAGGCGGAAAAATCCACCCCGGCGCTGTTTCCGGAGGGCCAGGAGTTCACTGTCGCCAGCCTCGCCGCCTGGGCCGACGGGGCGCTGTTCCTGCACGCGGCGAGCCTGGCCTTCCAGCCCGAGGCGGTCGCCCAGCGCTTCGCCCAGTCGCCGCCGGGGACCCTCAAGGCTTTCGTCGAGGACCGCGCCGCGCTGTTCAGCGGCGGCGTCTTCGACCGCCTGCCGCTGGAGCAGGCCCGCCAGCAGTGGCCGACCCTGATGGCGCGGCTGGAACGGCAGCTGGCGCATGCGGACGGCGACTATCTGTTCGGCGCGCCTTCGCTGGCCGACTTCGCGGTGGCCCACCCGCTCTGGCTGCTGCGCGCCATGCCGCTCACTGCCGCGCTGGTCGACGCCTGGCCGGCGGTGGCCGCCTGGCTCGACCGGGTGCTCGACTTCGGCCACGGCTCGTCCAGCGAGCTGTCCGCGGCCGAGGCCATCGAGGTCGCCCGCGCGGCGATCCCGGCGCCGCTGCCGGCCGAGCCGGATATCGAGGGAAGCAGCTGGCGCATCGGCCAGCGGGTGGCCGTCGCCGCCACCGACTATGGTGTCGAGCCGGTGGAGGGCGAGCTGCTGCATGCCGGCCTCGAGGAGCTGATCCTGCGCCGCGAGGACCCGCGCGCCGGTCTGCTGCACGTGCACCTGCCGCGCCTGGGGTTTCGCGTCGAGGGCCGCTGAGCCTGCGCTATGGGTCCTGGCGGCGCTTGAGCTGGTCCTTCAGCTGGCTCGGTAACTGGCGGATGGTCAGGGTGTCGTGCTCCTCGTCGTACTCGACCCGCGAGCCGAGCAGGTGCGCCTCGAAGCTGATCGACAGGCCCTCGGCGCGCCCGGTGAAGCGGCGGAACTGGTTGAGGGTGCGCTTGTCCGGCGGGATCTCCGGCGCCAGGCCGTAGTCCTTGTTGCGGATGTGCTCGAAGAAGGCCCGCGGGCGGTCCTCGTCGATGATCCCGGACAGCTCCTCCAGGGCGATCGGTTCGCCGAGGCGGGCCTGGGCGCTGGCGTAGTCGACCAGCGCGCTGGTCTTCTCGCGGGCGTCCTCCTCGGCCAGGTCCTCGCTCTCGACGAAGTCGCTGAAGGCCTTGAGCAGGGTGCGCGTTTCGCCGGGCGCATCGACGCCCTCCCGGCAGCCGATGAAGTCGCGGAAGTAGTCCGAGACCTTCTTGCCGTTCTTGCCCTTGATGAAGGAGATGTACTGCTTCGACTGCCGGTTGTTCTTCCACTCGGAGAGATTGATCCGCGCCGCCAGGTGCAACTGGGCGAGGTCCAGGTGCTTGGCCGGCGCGACGTCGAGGCTGTCGGTGACGGTCACCCCTTCGCTGTGGTGGAGCAGGGCGATGGCCAGGTAGTCGGTCATGCCCTGCTGGTAGTGGGCGAACAGCACATGGCCGCCGGTGGACAGGTTGGACTCCTCCATCAGCGTCTTCAGGTGCTCGACGGCCTGGCGGCTGAAGGCGACGAAGTCCTGGCTGCCCGCCAGGTAGGCGCTCAGCCAGCCGCTGAAGGGATAGGCGCCGGACTCCTCCTGGAACAGCCCCCAGGCCTTGCCCTGCTTGGCGTTGTAGCTGTCGTTGAGGTCGGCGAGCAGGTTCTCTAGGGCCTGCGAGTCGGCCAGCGCCGAATCGCGGGCATGCAGCGCGGCGGGGCTGCCGTCGGGTTTCTTGTCGATCAGGTGAACGATGCAGTGGCGTATCGGCACGGCGGTCTCGGGCAATGGAAAGGATCGCGGAAGTTTAACCGAGGTGCGCTACGGGTGCGGGACGAGGTTCCGGCAAAAGCGCCGTGGGGATCGATGGAGGGACTGGCGGAGGGGGCAGCGGTTTGGCTCGACCTGCCCGGTATCACTGCGCATGCGCGCGGAGCCGGCTTCACGCAGCCTGAAAAGCCCGCGTCCTGCGGGCTTTTCGCTTTTTACGCTCGTCCTATCTTCTTCTCTTGCGGCCCGCCAGCTGCTGCAGGTGCCGCCAGGCCTGTTCCTGCGCGGCGATCTCCTGCCGGTCCCATGGATCGGCCCGCGTGGCCTCGAATTTATCTGACGCCCTCGCTCGCATCCAGCGATTCAGATACAGCCTCCGGCCAATCAGGGCGCAGCCCAACAGCACAAGGATAAGAGTGGTACTGATCGTGAGCATCGGTCGCTCTCCATTGCGGGATGTTCTGTAACTCTAGCAGGCGATCGCGATGGGCTCGGCGGATGGGGGAGGAGCGGGTTTGCCTGCCGTACACCGGGGGCTGCCGGTCGATACGGTGTGGGCATGTGTTCTGAGCGAGCAGTCGCCAAAATCCGCACCTGATGAAAGATGTCGTATGACTTCTCGAAAAGCAGGTTTCAAAGGCGCCGTTTGGATTCTGGTGGCGTCCAATAATCTGTCGTGGCTGTAAGTGCCTTTTGATGGCTCTATAACGGGTTTTACAGAGATTTTTTTGTTGGCTTGACGGGGCCGGCATTCGATCCGTTTTTCTTGGATAAGTTTGATTTTGAGGCCTGTAAAATTCAAAAACGTTATAAAAACAACCTTGTCTTTCTGATGTTGTACGATAACTTTGGGGTGCGTTTTAACCAGATACCTATCAAAAATAACTAGAAGGTGTGCATGCGATGATCCCCAATCCAGTGGCCGTTCCTACCCGTTTCCACCCTCCTTCAGCGTCTTTGTGCATCGCCACGCTCGGTTCGTGCGTATCGGCCCTCGGGGCGAGCCAGCCAAAGGTTGCCAGCGACCGATAGGCCGTGTGCTGACGCTGTTTCGCTGTCTTCAGTCATCGCTGACTGTCCAGTGCGCGCTGACGACTCAAATGAGTCACAGGCGTCGCAAAGGCCCGATATCGGCTCTGAACAGCGTATCCACAACTCGATACCAAATAAGAACAATGAGGAAGTCTCATGTCGAGCAATCCTGAAATCCATGCTCTCGATGTCGATATGTCCGCTCCTGCGGCAGCAGCGCCAACTCGGCTGCCTAGCCGCCGCCGGTGGTTCATCTTGTCGCTGTTGCTGATAGCAACCATCATCAACTACGTAGACCGTGTGAACATCTCCATCGCGGCGCCCTTCATGGCGAAAGATCTGGGCCTGGATAAGGTCGAGATGGGGCTCATTTTTTCGGCATTTGCGTGGACTTATGCCTTCGCCTTGGTGCCGGCAGGTTTTATCGCCGACCGATTCGGGTCGCGTTTCACCTATGGCGTGTCGCTGATTTCCTGGTCCGCGGTAACGGTGTGCCAGGGTCTGGCCGGCGGTTTTGCATCCCTGCTGGGTTTGCGTCTCGCTGTTGGTGCGATGGAAGCGCCCGCGTTTCCGGCCAACAGCCGGGCGGTGACCGTCTGGTTTCCGGCCCGAGAGCGGGGATTGGCCAGTAGCGTCTATGTCTGCGGTCAATACTTGGGAACGGCACTCTTTTCCGGCGCGCTGCTCTGGCTGGCCAATACCTATGATTGGCGTCATATCTTCTACAGTACGGGCGTAGTGGGGATCTTGTTCGGCATCGTATGGCTCTATTTGTACCGCGATCCGATGTCCTGCAAGAAAGTCAGCAAGCAAGAGCTTAAGTATATCGAGGACGGCGGTGGTCTGGTCAAAAGCAGCCAGGAGCGCACCAAGTTCAACTGGCGGCAAATAGCGGAGCTGTTCCGCTATCGGCAGGTTTGGGCCATCTGTATCGGTAAGTTTGCCAGCACTTCCGCACTCTATTTTTTCCTGACCTGGTTTCCCACCTACCTGATCGAAGAGCGTCATTTGACCATGGTCAAGGCCGGGATTTTTGCGGTGCTTCCGTTTGTCGGCGCTACGGTAGGTATTCTCCTGGCGGGAATTGTTTCGGATGGTTTGATCCGTCGCGGATATTCTTTGTCGTTTGCCAGGAAACTTCCTTTGGTGGTCGGGTCGATGTTGGGAATGTCGATTGTGTTGGTCAACTTTACCGACTCCAACACCGTTTGTATTGCCTTGCTGACCTGCGCTTTCTTTGCTCAGGGTATCGCCTCGTCGTCATGGGCCGCGGTATCCGAGGTCGCTCCCAAGGAGTTGATTGGACTGACTGGCGGCGTCACCAGCCTGGCGGCCAATATAGGCGGCATCGTTACCCCCATCGTGATCGGTGCGATCGTGCAGGCCACCGGGTCCTTTGCATGGGCGTTCTGGTTTATCGGCGGGGTGGCCTTGATGGGGACATTATCCTACTCGCTGTTGCTGGGGCGGCTGTATCGCATCCAATTGAAGACCCATTGATTATTGGTTCGGCCTAAGAGCTGATCTGCTGTGGGGTCGGATCTTTAGCGAGTTTGACGGATTTTCAGACTTTCATTTAAGCGTCTTCTCAATAACCGGCATGCTGCTGGATTGGCTTTCATACCATGGGTGTGAGGCGTGCTTTGGCACGCCTTTTCCAGGATTGGATTCGCGTTGTTTACTCCAGTCGAAGCATGGTTTTGTCCAACTGTGGTCTCGGGTTATCCCGTACGCTGTCATTCGCATACTGTCCGTAAACGAGCGCAAGCGAGGAATAAAAATGATCAACTACGTGTTCGAACCCACTATCGTACCCAGCTTGCCTGTGGACAAGAGTCATGAGCGTTTTCCTGTATCGAGAGTGTTCTGTCTCGGTCGTAATTATCATTGGGGAGACGCTCCGAATACCAAAAGGGAAGTGCCGGTTTTTTTCATGAAACCCGCCACCTCGGTCATCGACGCCGCGGGTGAGTTGGCATTTCCGCCTTTGACCGAGGAGTTTTGCCACGAAATCGAACTGGTTGTCGCGATAGGCAAGGGTGGTTTTGACATATCCGAAGAGCATGCGCTGGAACATGTCTGGGGGTACGCCGCCGGCATGGACCTTACTCGCCGCGATATGCAAATGGCGGCCAAAGCCGCCGGGCACCCTTGGGAGCCCGCCAAGGCTTTCGATGGTTCCGCACCGATCACCCCCATCGTCCCGGCAAGTCGTTCGGGGCATCCCACCCAAGGCGCGGTCTGGTTGCACGTCAATGGTGCGGAGCGGCAGCGCTCCGACCTCGAGAGTCAGATCTGGTCGGTCGCCGAGGTGATCAGTCAACTCTCCCGTTCTGTGACCCTGCGGGCCGGCGATCTGATCATGACCGGCACTCCCCCGGGTGTGGGGGCTTTGCAGCCCGGCGATGCGATCAGCGGGGGCATCGTCGGTATTGGTCAATTCGAAGTCGTTGTGGGTAATCGCCGGAACAGTTGATTCATACAAGCGAGAAAGCAGGAGAAAGCACAATGTCTAACAATTCACTTTCGAAAATTGCCCTGGTGACCGGTGCCGGCAGCGGCATCGGCCGCGCGGTCGCCCTCGGGTTGCTCGCCGATGGCTATAAGGTCGTGTTGGCAGGGCGGCGGCCGGAGCCGCTCCAGGCGCTCGTCGAGGCTGCCCGAACTGAAGGTCGCGAGGCGCTGGCCGTCCCTACTGACGTCCGCGATCCGGCCAGCGTCGATGCGCTGTTCTCGACGATCGCCGAGGTGTACGGCCGGTTGGACGTCATGTTCAACAATGCCGGCGTGAATACGCCAGCCGTGCCAATCGATGAACTGGCTGTCGATCAATGGCTGAACGTGATCGATACGAACCTGACGGGCGTGTTTCTGTGCAGCCGTGGTGCTTTCGGCTTAATGCGCAGACAAGTGCCGCAGGGGGGAAGAATCATTAACAACGGATCTATTTCCGCGCACACGCCACGCCCCTTCAGCGCTCCTTACGCAGCCAGTAAACATGCCGTGCTGGGGCTGACCAAGAGCCTCGCGCTCGATGGCCGCGAATTCAACATCGCTTGCAGTCAAATAGACATCGGTAATGCACTGACCGAACTTTCCGTGCGCATGACGAAGGGCGTGCTTCAGGCCAATGGGCAAATTGCCGTCGAGCCCATGCTGGATGTGAAGCACGTAGCCGATGCAGTGCGCTATATCGCCGCTCTTCCCTTGTCGGCGAACGTGCTGAACATGACGGTGATGGCCACCAACATGCCGTTTGTTGGACGCGGTTGATATCGAGTCTTTAACCCCGAGTTGAGCGAGTCTGCCATGAAACCTGAAGTGCTACAGTTGAGCCCCATATTAATCCCGGAGATCAACGCGAAACTGCACGATCTTTATACCGTGCGTCCTTACTATCAGCAGTCCGACAAGGCCGCTTATATACGCGAGCACGGCGCCCATATTCGCGGTGTTGTCACCGGTGGGCATACCGGCATCACCCAGGCACTGATGGCGCAGCTGCCGGCCCTGGAGGTTGTCGCGGTGAACGGCGTGGGAACCGATGCAGTGGACCTGGCCTATGCGCGAGACCGAGGCATTCACGTCACCGCCACTATTGGCGCCCTGACCGAAGACGTTGCCGATCTTGCCATCGGCCTGCTGATTGCCGCATGCCGTGGCCTGTGCACGAGCGATCGCTATGTGCGCTCCGGCCAGTGGCCGCAAAGCCCTTCGCCACTTGCTCCGCTGCCGCTGGCTCGGCAGTTCAGCGGGATGCGGATCGGGATCGTCGGTCTTGGCCGGGTCGGGCGGGCGGTAGCGACGCGAGCCGCCGCGTTCGGATGTCCCGTCAGCTACACCGATCTGCATCCCATGACGGACGTACCCTATGCCTTTGTGTCCGACCTGACCGAACTGGCCCGGCAAAGCGATGCCCTGGTCTTGGCCGCCGCGGCCGACAAGGCGGAGGGCATCGTCGATGCCCAAGTGCTGGAGGCGCTGGGAGAGCATGGTTACCTGGTGAACGTGGCGCGCGGCCGTCTGGTCAACGAAGCCGACCTGGTCGCAGCGCTCGCGGCGGGCTCTATTGCCGGCGCAGGGCTGGATGTGTTCGTCGACGAGCCCAATGTGCCTGCGGGCCTTTTCGACCTGGACTCCGTGGTGCTTCAGCCGCATCGGGCCAGTGCCACGGTGCAAACCCGCACGCGTATGGGCGAAATGGTGCTGGCGAGCCTGGCGGATACGTTTGCCGGTAAGACGCCGACAGGATGCGTGTGCTCTTGATACCGGCAAGGGCGCTGCGGCGGCCGTTCGACTAGCGGCTGCTCGCCGATCCGGCACAGGTCGGGATTGCGCACGCGGTCGACGTACTCTCGCCGCGGGTGCGTCGAGCAGCCGCTTCCGGCAACGCGGGCAGCCCTTGCGTGGATGGGCGGCTGCCGCCGCCCTCGGGGCATCGAGTGGGGACTGCCTCGGCAAGCGTGGCCTGCAAGAGGTGGCGGGGCTGCATGCCGGGTGCGGTTTTCGCTGGGCGACAGACAGCGTCGCCGGCTCCTGCGGATCTTTTCAAGTTCCACCTCATTGAGCTTTCCGGGAGGTTTCGGTGGATCGCTCGGGGGGACTGTGATAGATCGGGCGACTCGGTCGCTATCCTCGACCGGCTGACGATGTTGCGAGAACAAGGACGCTTCCATGGATTCACTAGCTCGAGTGCCCACCTACGGCATGCAGCAACGCTGCGATCGACCGGATTTCCATATTCGAGACAAGGCCGCCCATAGCGCCGAGACGGGTCCGCACCGCCATGAGTATTTTCAGATACAGGTCAATCTGGGGAGCGATACGGTTCAGCATATAGGCGGCGTGGTACGTCCCTTTCCTCGGAATAGCCTCGCATTCATTCTCCCCCACAGGCTCCATTTCATACCGCATCCACTGGACGGTAATTTTCTGCTGATCAATTTCTCGCAGACATTCCTGTTGCCGCAGTTGCAATGCGATCCCCTGGACCTGGAAGACGTGTACATCGCTCTGGCACCGGAGCTATCGCCCTTTCGGTTTCAAGAGCACTTGGATTTCATCCTCGAAGCACCGGACTTCGACGAAGTTTGCCGGTTGCTCGTGCGGATGCAGGAGCTTGACCAGCGTCGTCGGTTCGGTACCCGCGAGATCATCAAAGGGTGTCTTCTGCAACTGATAGGCACGGTCTGCGAGCTATTCGGGGCGCCCATCAAAGCCTTGGCGGAGGACAACGCCCCACAAAAAAGCCGGCGAGATGCCTTGGCCAGAATGTCGGAGTACGTGCGGCAAAACCTGAGCGATCCGGAGCTGAGTTTGAAAAAGGCCGCGTCGGCCGCTTTTCTCTCTCCGAACTACCTGACCCACTGGTTGCGCAAGGAAACCGGGAAGACATTCAGCGAACTGGTGCTGGAACGTAGAATGCATCTGGCCCGGACGCTGTTGCTCAATGGAACCAGGCCCGTGGGTGAAATTGCACGGCTGTGTGGATTCGCCGATGAGGCTTATTTTTCTCGACGGTTCCGGCATGCGCATGGGCTGCCGCCTGGACAATTCAGGCGACAGGCGGAGCCTGAGTGGGCGCCGGAAATTTTCCGGAAAGATCCATGAGGCCGGATTTGAACGGATCCGCAGGGGCCGGCAGCGTTGCCGGCCGCCAAACGCCGGCAGCGTCCCCGGCCCCCAGCAGTCTTCAGTCCCCGCGACTGAAGACGTAAAACAGGTTCGGCTCGCTGACCAGATAGAGATTGCCGTCCCCGTCGAAGGTCACCCCCTCGCCCTGCGGCACGCTCTGCTTCAGCCCGGCAAAAACGCCCCACAGCGAGCGATAGCTGACCAGATTGCCGTCCTGGTCCAGTTCCATCATCAGTTTGGATTTGTCGCTGAGCAGGACCAGGTGACCGGTACGCTCGTCGAACTCCACGGAGGACAGGTCGGCGGCGAAGTTCTTGTTGCGAACCCAGGCGTCGCGGTCGATCACCGTCAGGTTGGGGTCTCCGCGCAGGTTGGCCTTGAAGCCGCGGATCTCGTACAGCCGGCGCGGCGACTTCTCCTTGACCACGAACAGGCGGTCGCCCGCGCGGTCGTAGCCGAGCCCCTCGAGGCCATGGTTTTTCCGCTTCGGATTGTCGATGTCGAGGGTCAGCGCCCGATAGTCGGCGCGCCGCAGGGGACCGGGCAGGCTCGGCAGCGGCACGGCGACAAGCTCCTGGCGGCGCTCGTCGGCCAGCACCAGCAGGTCGTCGCCGAGATAGGCCACGGCCTCGACGTCCTGGAAGCCGTTCAGCGGATAGCGCGCCAGCACGTCGCCCCGCGTGCTCATGGCGAGCAGCTCCGGTGGCGTGTTGATCACCGCCCAGAGCTGCTGGCGGTCGTCGTCGTAGCTCAGCCCGGAAAGGTTCCGGGTGACCCCTGCCACCGGCCGCGCCTCGACCCGTACCCGGTATTCCGACAAGCGCAGACTGCGCACTTCCGAGGGGGGTGCGGACGAGGCGGTCTTCAACCAGAAGTACAGGCGCTCGTGCAGATGCAGCGTCAGCGTCGGGTAAACCAGCAGCATGGTCAGGCCCAACAACGTCCATACTTTGTTGCGCCGGCCGGGCAAGCGCCCGAGCAGGCTTTTGCTAACGACGGTCATCCTGATCGTCCTTGTCGTGGGGGCAATGCTGGAGAGTCTAGGCGGGGAATGCTGTCGCCGTGGGGTAAGCCTTGCCGTCGAGGCACCCGCGGATCGGCCGGCCGCCCCGAGTGGATGACCCCGAATACGCTTCGGTACTTTCCGGAGCGCGCCGGCGGGCCGCGGCGTCGTTTCAGGATGCAACGTTGCGCTGGAGGCTATCCGTATCACCCCGCCAGCGCTGTGCAAGGACGCCAGATTGACCATTTCCCGAGACCGTCGAAAAGATGAACTTCCGCGCCGATGAAGCCGAGGGCACGCTGCTCGCGGTTGCCGTCCTGGGGCTGGTGGCCCTGTTGTGTTTCTGGGGGCTGGGCGATATCCCCTTGCTCAGCGTGAACGAGGCACGCCGCGCCGTGGCGACCCGCGAAATGTACGAGAGCGGTCAGTGGCTGCTGCCGTACATGAACGGCGAGCGCTATCTGGCCAAGCCGCCGTTGTTCAACTGGCTGACGCTGCTGCCGACGCAACTGCTCGGCGCCGCGACGGAGTGGGCGCTGCGCCTGCCTTCGGCACTGTTCGCGTTTTCCTCGTGCGCGGTCGTCTATGTGCTGGGCAAGCGCCTGGGCGGGCGGCGGGTCGGCCTGTATGCGGCGATCATTCTGGCAGCCAATACCGGCTTCAGCATGTTCGCCCGGCGTGCGGAAATCGAGATGACCCTGACCGGGCTGAGCCTGTTGTCCCTGCTGGTCGCCTGGCCCTACCTGTTCGGCCAGGGCGGCCGGAGCAGGGTGTGGCTCAGCTTCGGCCTGATCGGCCTGTGCCTGCTGAGCAAGGGGCCGGTCAGCCTGTTGTTCGTCGCCGCGCCCCTGCTGGCGTTCGCCGCGCTCCGCCAGCCGCGGGCAGGCGCCTATCTGCGCGACGTCCCCGGCTGGCTGCTCGCGCTGCTGATCGGGGGCACCTGGTACCTGGTCGTGAGCCTGCGCCTGGGCTGGGACGTGTGGTCCTCGATTCTCCACCAAGACATCGTGGCCAAGGTCGGCGGCCTGCAGGGTGGCGAGCCGTGGTATGCCTACCTGATCTACCTGGCCGGCGATTTCGCGCCGTTCTGGCTGGTGCTGCTGGTGCGGCCGCGGCAGCTCTGGCAGCAGATCCGCGCACGTGCCGAGCTGCAGTTGCTGGCCTGCAGCGTGCTGCTGCCGCTGCTGGTGTTTTCCCTGTTCACCGACAAGCACGGCAAATACCTGTTGCCGGCCTACCCGGCCGTCGCGCTGCTGCTGGCCTGGCACTGGAGCGGCGTGCGCGATTCGCTGCAGGGGTGGCGGCGCGAGCTGATGACCTGGCTGCCGCCGCTGCTGTTGCTGGCCTTCGTCGGTTTCTACGCCTTCTTCGAGGCGCGGGTGTTCGCCTACCGCCTGCAGGCGCTACCCGAGATCGAGCAGGCGCTGCTCGACTACCCCGGCCGGCCGCTTTACAGCCTCGGTACCCCGGACATGCGTCTGGTGTATTACGCCGGCCGCACGGTGGCGGCGCTGAAGGCGGACGCCGTGGCGAAGCATGCCGGCGAAGACGCCTTGCTGTTCGTCCGGGAGCCGCTGCCGAAGAAGCTGGACTGGCTGGCGAACTGCACCCAGACGCGCTTCGCGCCCTACCTCAAGCGCAAGAAAACCGCGCTGCTGATTCGCCTGGGCCCGACCTGCCGGAGCACCCCGCCAGCCCAACCCGGGTAGAGAAACGCTCATCCCCGGCCCGCTGGGGTCTGGGGAGCGCGGGAAACGGGAGGTGGCGGGCGGGGGCGCCCGCGCGGATCGATCAGGCCCGGTCCTGGGGAAACAGCACCTTGGCCACGTCGGCGAAGCGTTTGGCGAAGTGCACGGTGAGGCCTTCCTTGAGGTAGTCCGGCAGCTCCTCGAAGTCGCCGCGGTTGGCTTCCGGCAGGATCAGCTCGAAGAGCTTCTGCCGGCGGGCGGCGATCACTTTCTCGCGCACCCCGCCGATGGCCAGCACCTGGCCGGTGAGGGTCAGCTCGCCGGTCATCGCCACGTCCTGCTTCGGCGCCTGGTTGCGCGCCAGGGAGAGCAGGGCGCTGGCCATGCTAATGCCGGCGCTCGGGCCGTCCTTGGGGGTGGCGCCTTCCGGAACGTGCAGGTGGACGAAGGCCTGGTCGAAGAAGCCCGGGTCGCCCTTGTACTGCTTGAGGTGCGAGCTGACGTAGCTGTAGGCGATCTCCGCCGATTCTTTCATCACCTCGCCGAGCTTGCCGGTCAGCTTGAAGCCGCGGTTGAGGGTGTGGATGCGCGTCGCCTCGATCGGCAGGGTGGCGCCGCCCAGACTGGTCCAGGCCAGCCCGGTGACGATACCGACGCCCGCCAGATGCTGCTCCTTGCGAAACGGCGCCATGCCCAGGTAGTCCTCGAGATCCTTCGGCCCGATCTTCAGCGTGGCGTCGGGGGCTTCCAGCAGCCGGACCACCGCCTTGCGCACGATCTTGCCGAGCTGCTTCTCCAGCTGGCGCACGCCGGCCTCGCGGGCGTAGCCCTCGATCACCGCCTTGAGCGCGGCGTCGCCGATGCTCAGGCGCTTCTTCGGCACCCCGGCCTTCTCCAGCTGGCGCGGCCACAGGTGGCGCTTGGCGATGGCGAACTTCTCCTCGGCGATGTAGCCGGACAGGCGGATCACCTCCATGCGGTCGAGCAAGGGGCCGGGAATCGAGTCCAGGGTGTTCGCCGTGCAGACGAACAGCACCTTGGAGAGGTCCAGGCGCAGGTCCAGGTAGTGGTCGAGGAACTCCGCGTTCTGCTCGGGATCGAGGGTTTCCAGGAGCGCCGAGGCCGGGTCGCCCTGATGGCTGGCGCCGAGCTTGTCGATCTCGTCGAGCATGATCACCGGGTTCATCACCTCGACCTCCTTCAGCGCCTGGACGAGTTTCCCCGGCAGGGCGCCGATGTAGGTGCGGCGGTGGCCCTTGATCTCCGCCTCGTCGCGCATGCCGCCGACGCTGAAGCGGTAGAACGGCCGGCCGAGCGATTCGGCGATCGACTTGCCGACGCTGGTCTTGCCGACGCCGGGCGGGCCGACCAGCAGCACGATGGAGCCGGCGATCTCGCCCTTGAAGGCGCCGACGGCGAGGAACTCGATGATCCGCGCCTTGATGTCGTCCATCCCGGCGTGGTGCTGGTCGAGCACCTTGCGGGCGTGGGCCAGGTCGAGGCGGTCCTTGCCGTAGACGCCCCACGGGATGCTGGTCGCCCAGTCCAGGTAGTTGCGGGTGACCGCGTATTCCGGCGAGCCGGTCTCGAGGATCGACAGCTTGTTGAGTTCCTCGTCGATGCGCTTGCGCGCCGCCGCGGGCACCGTCTTGCCTTCCAGGCGGGCGCGGAACTCGTCGGCGTCGGCGCTCCGGTCGTCCTTGGTGATGCCCAGCTCGCGCTGGATGATCTTCAGCTGCTCCTTGAGGAAGAACTCGCGCTGGTGCTCGCCGATCTTGCGGTTGACCTCGGCGGACAGTTCGCTCTGCAGGCGCGCGACCTCGACCTCCTTGCGCAGCAGCGGCAGGACCTTCTCCATGCGCTTGAGCACCGGCACGGTGTCCAGCACCTCCTGCAGCTCGTTGCCCGGCGCGGTGGTCAGCGCGGCGGCGAAGTCGCTCAGCGGCGAGGGGTCGTTGGGGCTGAAGCGGTTCAGGTAGTTCTTCAGCTCCTCGCTGTACAGCGGGTTGAGCGGCAGCAGTTCCTTGATCGCGTTGATCAGCGCCATGCCGTAGGCCTTGACCTCGTCGCGCGGGTCCTGGGCGCTCTTCGGGTAGTCGACTTCGGCCAGGTAGGGCGGCTTGCGGCTCAGCCAGCCGCGGATGCGTACCCGCGCCAGGCCCTGGGCGACGAACTGCAGCTTGCCGCCCTCCTGGCTGGCGTGGTGGATGCGCACCAGGGTGCCGTGCTCGGGCAGCTTGTCCGGATCGAAATCCTCGGCGTCCTCCGGCGGCGGGTCCATGTAGAACAATGCCAGGCTGTGGTGGGGGGTCTTGCCCACGCGCTTGAGGGTTTCCGCCCAGGGCTCGGGATTGACCACCACCGGCAGCACCTGGGCCGGGAAGAACGGGCGGTTGTGGATCGGGATGACGTACACCTGGTCGGGCAGGGTCTGGTCGGGCAGGGCGAGACTGTTGGCCGAGGTTTCTTCCTCGACGATCTCGGGTGCGATTTCCTGGTCGTTCATGACTCACCTGGTCTGGCAACTTTGCGCACTAGATGGGGATCGCGACGGTTTTTTCAATCCGTGGAGCGGGGCGTCGGGGGGTTAATTGTTATGATATAACATGTTATTTTTCCGCCCCGACGCGGCCCGGCTCCTGCCCGCCCTTCCGCCATCCGTACCCTGGAGACACACATGAAGCGCCATCCCCTCGCCTGGACCTTCGGACTGAGCCTGGTCCCGGCTGTCTGGGCGAGCGAGCCGCTGGAGCTGGAGTCCACTGTGGTCAGTGCCAGCGCCCTGGCCAAGAAGCCCCACGAAATGACCACCCCGGCGGAGGTGCTGGAAGGCGACGCGCTGATCCTGCGCCGCGAGGCGACCCTCGGCGAGACCCTGGAAGGGCTGCCCGGCGTGCGTTCGGCGAGCTTCGGCGCGGGCGTCGGGCGGCCGCTGATCCGCGGCCAGCAGGGCGCGCGGGTGAAGATGCTGAGCGACGGCGTGGACACGCTCGACGCCTCGAGCGTCAGCCCGGACCACGCGGTGAGCAGCGAGCCGCTGCTGGCCGAGCGCATCGAGGTGCTGAAGGGGCCGGCGACCCTGCTCTACGGCGGCGGCGCGATCGGCGGGGTGGTCAACACGATCGACAAGAAGGTGCCCACCGCCGTCCCGGAGAAGGGCTACGAGGGCGAGCTGGAGCTGCGTGCCAACAGCGTGGCCAACGAGGGCTCGGGGGTCTTCGGCATCACCGCCGGCAGCGGCAACCTCGCGGTGCGGGTGGAGGGGGTCAAGCGCCAGGCCGACGACTACGAGATCCACGGCTCGCCGAGCAAGCAGGAGGGCTCCTACAACGACACCGACACCTTCAGCCTGGGCGCCAGCTATATCGGCGAGCGCGGCTACCTCGGCGCGGCCTACAGCGAGCAGAACAACCGCTACGGGCTGCTCGGCCACCAGCATGCCGAGTGCCATCTCGACGGGCCGGCCGCCTGGCATTGCGGCGACGAGCACGAGGACGAGCACGAAGGCGAGGAGCACGACGAGCACGCGGAGGAGGGCGTGCCCTACGTGGATCTGCGCCAGTATCGCTGGGACCTGCGCGGCGAACTGGCCGATCCGCTGCCCGGCTTCGAGCGGGCGCGCCTGCGCGTCGCCCACAGCGACTACCGCCACGAGGAAATCGAGGGCGGCAAGGTCGACACCCGCTTCGACAACGACGCCAGCGACGCCCGCCTGGAACTGACCCACCAGCCGCTGTTCGGCTGGCACGGCGTGCTCGGCGGGCAGAGCCTGCGCCGCGACTTCGAGGCCACCGGCGAGGAGGCCTACGTGCCGCCGACCATCACCCGCAACCACGCGCTGTTCCTGCTCGAGGAATACACCGCCGGCGCCTGGCGCTATGAGGTGGGCCTGCGCCACGAGTGGCAGGACATCGAGGCCGAGGGCCGGCCGGACACGGACCACCGCGGCACCTCGTTTTCCGCCGGCGCGGTGTGGAGCTTCGCCCCCGAGTACTCGCTCGGCTTTTCGCTGAGCCGCTCGCAGCGCCTGCCGAGCGCCGAGGAGCTGTATGCCGACGGTCCGCACGCGGCGACCCGCACCGTCGAGCTGGGCGATCCCGAACTGGACGAGGAAACCTCGCAGAACCTCGAACTGACCCTGCGCAAGTTCGCCGGGCGCACCACCTTCAGCCTCACTCTGTACCGCAACCAGGTGGACGACTACATCTACGCCGCCGACACCGGCCGCGACATCGGCTCCGGCTACCGGGAGATCGAATACCGCCAGGAGGACGCGCTGTTCACCGGGGTCGAGGGCGAGGTGCGCTTCCAGGCCAGCGACGCCACGGCCGTGACCCTGTTCGGCGACCAGGTACGCGGCAAGCTGCTCGATGGCGGCGGCGACCTGCCGCGGATTCCCGCCGGGCGTCTCGGCGTGCGCTTCGACCATGCCTTCGCGTCCCGTCTCGACGGCCAGCTGGAGTTCTATCGGGTCGACCATCAGCACCGGCTGGCCGATTTCGAGACCGAAACCTCCGGCTACAGCATGCTGGGCGCCAGCCTCACCCATCACGGCCTGCTCCGCCATGCCGACTATCAGGTCTACCTCAAGGGCGACAATCTGCTGGACGAGAAGGCCCGCGACCACAGCTCCTTCATCAAGGACGACGTCGTGCAGCCGGGGCGCAACCTGACCCTGGGGGTGCGGATGACCTTCTGAGCCCTGGGCGACTGGCCAGCCTGCCACTTGCTATCGTCTAATCCGACTCAGGCAAAAGGAGGTGGATGATGTTCAAAGCCAGTCGGGTCCTGCAGGGCGATGTGCTCGACACCAGCGCCGGGGAGTTCTTTCCGCTCATCAGCGCCAACTACTGCGTCGACGAGGCGGCCTGGCTCGGCGAGCTGATGCCGCTCGCCGATCCCGGCGAGGCCGGTACCGCGGCGATCCGCGAGAAGGCCCGCGCGCTGATCGAGGCGGTGCGCCGGCGCGGCAACGCGGAGGACACCCTGGACGCCCTGCTGCGCGAGTACAGCCTGGATACCCAGGAGGGGCTGATGCTCATGTGCCTGGCCGAGGCGTTGCTGCGGGTACCCGACCCGGCCACCGCCGAGGCGCTGATCCGCGACAAGCTGAGCGCGGCGCAGTGGGCGCAGCACCTCGGCCACAGCGACAACCTGCTGGTCAACTTCGCCGCCTGGGGGCTGCTGATGACCGGTCGGCTGGTCAGCCCGGAAAGTGCCGACGGCCAGCCCAAGAAGGTGATCGGCCGGCTCCTGCAGCGCTCCGGCGAGCCGGTGATCCGCGCCGCGTTGAGCCAGGCGATGAAGCTGATGGGCAGCCAGTTCGTCCTCGGCCGGAGCATCGTCGAGGCGCTGCGCAACGGTCGCCGGGACCGCGAGCGGGGCTACAGCCATTCCTTCGACATGCTCGGCGAGGCCGCCCTGACCGAGGGGGCCGCCGAGCGCTACCTGACCGACTACCGCCTGGCCATCGAGGCCCTCGGCCGCGAGCCGCAGGTCGGCAGCGGGCCTCGGCCGTCGATCTCGATCAAGCTCTCGGCGCTGCATCCGCGCTACGAGGCGGCGCAGCGCCAGCGGGTGCTCGTCGAGCTGTTCGCCAGCGTGCGCGAACTGGCCGAGCTGGCCCGCTCGCTGAACGTCGGCATCACCATCGACGCCGAGGAGGCCGACCGCCTGGAGCTGTCGCTGGAGCTGTTCGAGAAGCTCCTCTGCGATCCGGCGATCCGCGGCTGGGGCGAGTTCGGCCTGGTGGTGCAGGCCTATTCCAAGCGTTGCTTGCCGGTACTGGTTTGGCTGACCCTGCTGGGCCGCGAGCTGGATACGCGCATCCCGGTGCGCCTGGTCAAGGGCGCCTACTGGGACAGCGAGATCAAGCAGTCCCAGGTGCAGGGGCTGGATGGCTACCCGGTGTTCACCCGCAAGGAGGGCACCGACATCTCCTATCTGGCTTGTGCCCGCTACCTGCTCGGCGAGCACACCCGCGGGGTGCTCTACCCGCAGTTCGCCACCCACAACGCACATACCGTCGCCTGCATCCTGACCATGGCCGGCGAGGCCCGTGCGCCGCGCGACTTCGAGTTCCAGCGGCTGCATGGCATGGGGGATGCCCTGTACGACTGCGTCCTCGAGCAGCACCGTGCCCGGGTGCGCATCTACGCGCCGGTGGGGGCGCATCGCGAGCTGCTGCCCTATCTGGTCCGGCGTCTGCTGGAGAACGGCGCCAATTCCTCGTTCGTGCACCGGCTGGTCGATCAGCGGGTGCCGGTGGAGGCGCTGATCGAACATCCGCTGGAGCAACTGCGCCGCTACAGCGCCCTGGCCAACCCGCGCATTCCGCTGCCGGCGGAGATCCATGGGGCGGAGCGGCGAAACTCGCGGGGCATCAACCTCAACGTGCGCAGCCAGTGGGAACCGTTCGAGCGGGCCTTGCGGGTGCAGCTGGAGCACCGCTGGCAGGCCGCGCCGCTGATCGACGGAGAGGTCCTCGCCGGCGAGGTGCGCGAGGTCCGCAGCCCTCAGGACCTCGACCGGGTGGTCGGTACCGTCTGGTTCGCCGCTACCGAGCTGGTCGGCCAGGCCATGGAGCGGCTCGCCGCCGCCTGGCCGCGCTGGAACGCCACGCCGGTGGGGCAGCGTGCCGCGATTCTCGAGCGGCTCGCCGAGCTGCTCGAGGAGCACCGCACCGAACTGGTGGCGCTGTGCACCCTGGAGGCCGGCAAGACCCTCCAGGACAGTCTCGACGAAGTGCGCGAGGCGGTGGATTTTTGCCGCTACTACGCCCGCCAGGCGCGCCTGACCCTGGGGCGCACGGAGCTGCGGGGGCCGACCGGCGAGCGCAACGAACTCTTCTACGAAGGGCGCGGCCTGTTCGTCTGCATCAGTCCGTGGAACTTCCCCCTGGCAATCTACCTGGGGCAGATCGCCGCCGCGCTGGTCGCCGGCAACTGCGTGCTGGCCAAGCCGGCCGAGCAGACCAGCCTGATCGCCGCGCGCGCCCTGGAGCTGCTGTTCGCCGCCGGCCTGCCGAAGGAGGCGATCGCCTTCCTGCCCGGCGACGGCCCCGGCCTGGGCGCCGCCTGCTGCGCCGATCCGCATCTGGCCGGGGTCTGCTTCACCGGCTCCACCGACACCGCGCGGCTGATCAACCGCCGCCTGGCCTGGCGCGACGGGCCGCTGGCCACGCTGATCGCCGAGACCGGCGGGCAGAACGTGATGATCGTCGACTCCACCGCGCTGCCCGAGCAGGTGGTCAAGGACGTCCTGCATTCGGCCTTCACCAGCGCCGGGCAGCGCTGCTCGGCGCTGCGCGTGCTCTACCTGCAGAACGAGATCGCCGGGCGGGTGATCGGCCTGCTCAGGGGCGCCATGGCCGAGTTGCGGATCGGCCAGCCGCAGCGGCGCGACAGCGATGTCGGCCCGCTGATCGACGCCGAGGCCCGCCAGGGGCTGCTGGCGCATGTCGAGACCCTGCGGGGCGAGGGCCGGCTGCTCGCCGAGGCGCGCCTGCCGTCCGGCCTGAACGGCCACTTCCTCGCCCCGCTGGCGTTCGAGATCGGCGGCATCGGCGAACTGAAGAAGGAGCACTTCGGGCCGATCCTGCATGTGGTGCGCTATGCCGCGGAGGATCTCGAGCAGGTGGTCGCGGCGATCAACGCCAGCGGCTACGGCCTGACCCTCGGCGTGCACAGCCGCAACGAGGCGACCGCCCGGCGCATCGAGGCCCTGGCGCGGGTCGGCAACCTCTACATCAACCGCAACCAGATCGGCGCGGTGGTCGGCGTGCAACCCTTCGGCGGCTGTGGCCTGTCCGGCACCGGGCCGAAGGCCGGCGGGCCGAACTACCTGCTGCGTTTCGTCCACGAGCGCTCGACCGCGGTGAACACCGCGGCGGTGGGCGGCAATGCCTCGCTGCTCTCCCTGACCGACGTGGAGTGAGGGCGCCGCGCTCCCCGCTAGGGAGCGCGACGGCCTTGCGCTCAGTTTTGCGCCGTTGCCGTCGGCGCCTGGCAGAGGCTGTTCGGTCCCTGCAGGTAGGGCTGGAGGATCGGTGCCATGCCCTTGAGCACCTGCACCGGCAGGGCCGAGGTGAACTGGAACTTCTCTGCGGCACGGCCGGGGACGTAGGCGGTGAGCGTGCCGAAGTGGTTCGGCCCGAGGTAGAAGACGAAGGTGGCGGTGCGGTTCAGCGCCTGCGAGCTGACCACGTAGCCGCCGCGGGCGACCCGCTGGATGCGGTTGTCGCCGGTGCCGGTCTTGCCGCCGACTTTCAGCGGCGAGCCGTCGGCCTGGCGGAAGCTGCCCAGCAGACGCCGTGCGGTGCCCTTTTCGACCACCTGGGCGACGGCGTCGCGCAGGGCCGCCGCGATTTCCGGGGCGAGCACCCGGCGGGCGCGGTCCGGAGCGAGGCCGAGACGGGTCTCGTAGGGCGTGTCGACGGCGAATTCCAGGTTGTCGATTCGCACTACCGGCAGGCGTACGCCGTCGTTGAGGATGATGCCGATCAGCTCGGCGAGCGCCGCCGGGCGATCCCCCGAGCTACCCAGGGCGGTGGCCAGCGACGGCACCAGGTGGGAGAAGGGGTAGCCCAGCCGCTGCCAGCGCTGATGGATGTCGAGGAAGGCCTCCACCTCCACCATGGTGCGGATGCGGCTGTCCCGGGCGCTGCGGTGACGGCTCTTGAACAGCCAGCTGTAGACCTCCTGGCGCTCGTCGCGGCTGGCTTCCACGACCTCCTCGTAGCTGGCCGCCGGATGCTGGATCAGGTAGCCCAGCAGCCACAGGTCGAGGGGGTGGACGCGGGCGATGTAGCCTTGGTCCGGGAGGCTGAAGGCGCCGGGGCCGTAGGTCCGGTAGAGGCTGTCGAGACGCTTCTCGGTGAGGGTAGGGTCGTTCGGCAGCTGGGCGCGCAGGAAGGTGTCGAAGGTGGCGCGGTCGCTCTGTGGCAGCAGGTAGCGGTGCACCGCGGCGAGCCGCACCGGGGTGACGCGCAGGCCTTCGAGGAAGGTGGCCAGGCGCACGTCGGTGTTCTTGCCGCGGTACTTGTTCCAGAAGCGCTTCAGGTACACCGTGCCCTCGCGGTCGGCGAAGCGGGTCAGGTACTCCAGGCGGCGCGGGTCCTGGTCGTCCTTGAGCAGGGCGACGCTGTTGTTCGGCGAGTGGTAGGTGGTGTAGCGGACGATGTCGCGCAGCAGGCGCACGAAGGGCAGGTTGATCGACTCGCGCAGCGCCTCGCGAAGGGTCGGCAGGCGGCCGTTGTCCTCCTTGCGGAAGTTGGCGAAGGTGTGCAGGCCGCCGCCGGTGAAGAAGCTCTCGCCGGGGCTGGCCGAGTACTTGCGGTCGAGGGCGGCGTCGAGCATCGCCGGCAGGCTGGCGGAGGGATTCTCCATCAGCCACCCCAGCGCCCAGCGGGTCAGCAGGTCCAGCGGCTCCAGTTCCGCCTCCGCTGCCCGCAGCGCGGTCCGATCCTGCCCGGCGAAGCGCGCGTGCAGTTCGGCGACGATCTCCAGGTAGGTGGTCAGCACCCGCAGCTTGGCGGTCGAGCCCAGTTCCAGCTTGCTGCCCTCGTTGATGTCGAAGGGCTGCGTGGTGCTGTCGGTCTGCACCCGCACGAGGAAGCTGTCGCCGCTGCGCTCGAACAGCGTGAAGCTGTAGCGCACCTCGTGGGTCTTCTCCGGCGACAGCAGGTGCTCGCCGAACAGGCCGACGCGTTCGGCGAAGGCCGGGTCGGTCAACTGGCCCAGATAGCGGGTGACGGCATCCTGCAGCTCGCCCTGCAGGGGGGTGCTGGCGGACAGGTCGAAGCGGTCGAGGTCGTACAGCGAACGCTGCAGCAGGGTGGCCAGGCGGCTGCGGGCGACGCTGATGCCCTTGGTGGTTTCGATGGGCTGGACGGCGGGCTCCTGCAGCCAGTCGCGGAACACGGCGTGCTGGGCCAGGGCGGCCTCGGCCAGGCCGGCGTCGAGCAGCCCGCCGCTGCGCAGCAAGCGGATGTGGCTGTCGGTGAGGGCGGCCAGTTCGTCGCGGCCGAGAATCAGGTAATGGGAGGGGCGGCGCTGGGCAATCAGCAGCGAGAGCACCTGGCGCAGCGCCAGGCCGCGTTCGGCGGGCGGGGCGTCCGGCGCGGCGAGCAGCTGGTTGACCCGGGCGAAGTCGGCGCCGTACCAGACCCGCAGGCCGTCGGCCAGGCCGTGCACCTCGCCGTAGCCCGGGGCGGCGGAAAGCGGCACGCTGTTCAGGTAGTCGCGCACGATGTTCTGCCGCGCTTCCATGGTCTGCGGCCCGCCCTGGTAGGCGCGCACGCTGGCGGAAAACATCTGCCGCAGTTTTTCCATGGCCGAGTCGGTCAGCCCGTCCGGCGAGTGGCGGTATTTCTCGATCTGCGTGGCCAGGGTGCTGCCGCCGGCCGCCTGGCCGGACAGGCCGAACAGCTCGCGAACCTGGGAAAGCGCAGCCTTGGCGAAGCGCGGCCAGTCCACCGCGGGGTTGGCCAGCGGTTGCGCGGGATCGAGCAGGTAGCGGTTCTCGATGAACAGCAGGCTGTTCACCACCAGCGGCGGGATGCCGCCGTAGTCGGGATAGAACTCCTTCGGCAGGCGGTAGCTGTAGAGCGGCACGCCGCGGCAGTCGCTGATGGTCAGCCCGGCCTGGGCTTTTTCCGCGTAGGGCGGGAACAGGTTGTGGCGGCTGTAGTCCAGCAGCGGCTGGGAGAAGCGCGCCTGCCGGGTGATCTGGAAGCCCCGCTGTTCGAGCCGCGGCAGCCATTCGGGCAGCGCCGTGTAGCCCAGGCGACGGTCGTAGGGGCCGCGCGCGGGGAAGTGGATCGCCGGGCTCGGGCCGTCGCCCACCGAGTAGCCGAGGGTGGCGGCGTAGCGGCTGAGTTCCCGCGATTGCAGGCGCGAGGTCTGCAGCTCGCTGCGCAGCAGCACGCCGAGCACGCCGGCGCCGACCAGCACCAGGAACCCGAACAACAGACCCCAGCGCAGCCGGCGTGGCGGCGGCGACGGCGGCGCGCAGACCGGCAGATCGTGTTCGGGGAGTTCGGGGCGTTGTTCATCTGTCTGCCAAAGTGCACCCATGTCGACCTGTACCCGGCGGTTCCCGCCTATCTGCCTGTCCTGTCAGCTCATTAGCTTAGCCGTTGCCTGAATGGCCTGGGGGGCCTCTTTTGCCACTTGGTCGTGCTTTGTCTCGCCTGACCGGGGGCTTTCCGTTCAGCGGCTTTTCTGCGCCGCACTGACGCCCTCCAGGGTGGCGAAGGAGGTGTCCTTGGCGGTCAGCAGGAAGTCGCGCATGAAGGGCGCATCCAGCATGTCGGCGCGGATCGCCGCTTGCAGCGTGGCGTACAGGCCCTTCTCGCCGAGCCGCCGGGCGGTGACGTAGCCGCGCGAGCTGTACTCGTGCAGCGCCCAGTTCGGCAGGCAGCAGACCCCGCGTCCGGAGGCCACCAACTGCAGCATCATCACCGTCAGCTCGGCGGTGCGCACGCCAGCCGGTTCGATGTCGGCCGGATCGAGAAAGCGGGTGAAAATGTCCAGGCGGTCGCGCTCCACCGGGTAGTGGATCAGCACTTCCCCGGCTAGGTCGGCGGGCTGGATGTACGGCCTGCCGGCCAGCGGGTGCTGGTTGGCCACGGCGAGCAGCGCCTCGTAGGTGAACAGCGGCACGTAGGCGATGCCGGGCATCTCCAGCGGGTCGGAGGTCACCACCAGGTCGAGATCGCCGCGGGCCAGCGCCGGCAGCGGGGCGAAGGGGAAGCCGGAGGCGAGATCCAGCTCGACCTCCGGCCAGGCGTCGCGGAACTGGTCGATGGTCGGCATCAGCCACTGGAAGCAGCTGTGGCACTCGATGGCCATGTGCAGGCGGCCGGCGGTGCCGCCGGCGAGGCGCGCCAGGTCGCGCTCGGCGCTGCGCAGCTGGGGCAGCAGGGCGTCGGCCAGTTGCAGCAGGCGCAACCCGGCGCTGGTGAAGCGCAGCGGCTTGGTCTTGCGCACGAAGAGTTGCAGGCCGAGCCGATCCTCCAGCTCCTTGAACTGGTGGGAGAGTGCCGACTGGGTCAGGTGCAGGCGCTCGGCGGCCTCCACCAGGCTGTCGGCCTCGCGCAGGGCGTGCAGGGTGCGCAGGTGGCGCAGTTCGAGCATGACGGCCTCTCATGAAAATTTCTAAAGATAATCAGGAATTAGTTGAGTTTGTCTCATGCCTTGCGCCTTGTCGACAATGCGTCCCTCACTGACATGGAGAAAGCGCATGGCCCTGGCCCATACCCTCGGATTCCCCCGCATCGGTCGCGACCGCGAATTGAAGCAGGCCCTCGAAGCCTACTGGCAGGGGCAGCTGGACGAAACCGGCCTGCGCGCGGTTGGCTGCTCGCTGCGCACCGCCCACTGGCAGATGCAGAAGGACGCCGGCATCGAGCTGCTACCGGTCGGCGACTTCGCCTGGTACGACCAGGTGCTCGCCCATTCGCTGCTGGTCGGCGCGGTTCCCCGGCGCTTCCGCCCGGCCGACGGGCGAGTCGGCCTGGACACCCTGTTCGCCATGGCGCGTGGCGCCGGGCAGGGCTGCGCCGGCGCCCAGGCCCTGGAGATGACCAAGTGGTTCGATACCAACTACCACTATCTGGTCCCCGAGTTCGCCGCCGACCAGCGCTTCCGGCTGAGCTGGGAGCAGCTCTTCGAGGAGGTGGCCGAGGCCCGCGAGCTGGGCTATCGGGTCAAGCCGGTGCTGATCGGCCCGTTGACCTATCTCTGGCTGGGCAAGGCCCGGGACGGTGCATTCGACCGCCTGGAACTGCTCGAACGGCTGCTGCCGATCTACGGCGAAATCCTCGGCCGGCTCGCCGCGCTCGGCGTGGAGTGGGTGCAGATCGACGAGCCGATCCTGGTGCTGGATCTGCCGCAGGCTTGGAGGAGCGCCTTCGAGCGCGCCTATCACCTGCTCCAGCAGGCGCCGCTGAAGAAACTGCTGGCGACCTACTTCGGGGCGCTGGACGACAACCTCGGCCTGGCGGCGAACCTGCCGGTCGACGGCCTGCACATCGATCTGGTCCGCGCCCCGCAGCAGTTGGCCGGGGTACTCGACCGCCTGCCGCCGTACAAGGTGCTGTCCCTCGGCGTGGTGAACGGCCGCAACGTCTGGCGCTGCGACCTGGAGCAGGCGCTGCAGCCGCTGCGGCTGGCCGCCGAGCGCTTCGGCGAACGGCTGTGGGTGGCGCCGTCCTGCTCGCTGCTGCACAGCCCGATGGAGCTGGCGCGGGAGGACCGGCTCGACGAGGAGCTGAAGGGCTGGCTGGCCTTCGCCGTGGAGAAGTGCCGGGAGGTCGCGCTGCTGGCCAAGGCCGTCGAGGCGCCGGAATCGGCCGAGGTACACGCCGCCCTGGCGGATAGCCGGACCGCGCAGGACGCGCGCCGGCATTCCCCGCGCATCCACAATCCGGCCGTGCAGGCCCGTCTGCGGGGTATCGGCGAGAACGACTGGCGGCGCCCGACGGCCTTCGTCGAGCGCATCGGCAGGCAGCGCGCGCAGCTCGAGCTGCCGCCGTTCCCCACCACCACCATCGGTTCCTTCCCGCAGACCGCACAAATCCGCCAGGCGCGCCAGGCCTACCGGCGCGGGACGCTGGACGAGGCCGGCTATCGCGCGGCGATGCAGGCCCAGATCCGTCGGGCGATCGAAGTGCAGGAGCGGCTCGGGCTGGATGTGCTGGTGCACGGCGAGGCCGAACGCAACGACATGGTCGAGTACTTCGCCGAGCAGCTGGAGGGCTATGCCTTCACCCGCTTCGGCTGGGTGCAGAGCTACGGCTCGCGCTGCGTCAAGCCGGCGCTGGTGGTCGGCGACATCCAGCGGCCGCGCCCGATGACGGTGGAGTGGATCCGCTATGCCCAGAGCCTCACCGCGCGGCCGATGAAGGGCATGCTCACCGGGCCGGTGACCATGCTGATGTGGTCCTTCCCTCGCGAGGACCTGCCGCGCGAGGAGCAGGCGCTGCAGCTGGCCCTGGCGATCCGCGACGAGGTGCAGGACCTGGAGGCGGCCGGCATCCGCATCGTGCAGATCGACGAGGCGGCCTTCCGCGAGGGCCTGCCGCTGCGCCAGGCCGAACGCGGGCATTACCTGGACTGGGCGGTGCAGGCCTTCCGCCTGTGCAGCGCGGGAGTGCGCGACGAAACCCAGATCCATACCCACATGTGCTACAGCGAGTTCAACGACCTGCTCGAGGCCATCGCGGCGCTGGATGCCGACGTCATCTCCATCGAGGCCTCGCGGTCGCAGATGGACCTGCTCGAGGCCTTCGAGGACTTCGCCTACCCCGGCGAGATCGGCCCGGGGGTCTACGACATCCATTCGCCGCGGGTGCCGGGCCGGGAGGAAATGCTCGCGCTGCTGCGCCAAGCCGCCGAACGCATCCCGCCGGAGCGCTTGTGGGTGAACCCGGACTGCGGCCTGAAGACCCGCGGCTGGAGGGAGGCCGAGGCGGCACTGGCCAACATGGTGGCGGCGGCGCGGGCGATGCGCGCCTCCCGGGCGCCGGTGAGCGAAGGCGACGCCTGAGCGGCCGGTCGCGGCGGGAGGGACGGGGCGGCGTTCGACCGTCCGGCAGGCTTCATCAAATTGTCACGGTTCTGTGGTAACGCGCTCGAACGAACATCCGCACAATCCTGCTCCAATGGGGTTCTGTTTTCCGGGTGTTGGCGATGCGCGCATTGTTCCTTCTGGCTCTCCTGCTGTGCGGCCTGCCAGGCCTGGCGGCTTCCCGCTGCGATCTCCAGACGCCGACCGCATTGGCCGATACGGGCGCGGTGCGGCTGGCCTACCAGAGCATCGGGCGGGATTCCGACCCGGCGCTGCTGCTGGTCATGGGGCTCGGCGGTCAGCTGATCGACTGGCCCGACGAGGTGCTGCTCGGCCTGTGCCGGCAGGGCTTCCGGGTGATCCGCTTCGACAACCGCGACGCCGGCCTGTCCGTCTGGGCGGGGGAGGCACCGCAGGCCAGCCTGACCTACGGGCTGCTGCGCCACCGGCTCGGGTTGTCGGTGCCTGCGCCCTATGCGCTGCGCGACATGGCCCGGGATGCGCTGGCGCTGATGGCGCGGCTGCAGGTGCCGCGCTTCCATGTGCTCGGCGTCAGCATGGGCGGGATGATCGCCCAGCACATGGCCGATCTGGCGCCCGAACGGGTGCAGAGCCTGACCCTGATGATGACCAGTTCCGGGGCGACGGGGTTGCCGGCGCCCAGCGAGACGCTGCTGAAACTGCTGGCGCGGCGCGAGGCGGAGAGTCGTGAGGTGGCGATCGAGCGGCAGGTCGAGCTGCTCGCCGCACTCGGCAGCCCGCGGGTCGAGGTCGACCGCGAGCAGCTCCGGCGGCAGGCGGCGACGGCCTACGACCGCGCCTTCAATCCGCAGGGCGTCCAGCGGCAGATCCTCGCCCTGCTCGCCGAGCCCAGTCGCGTCGAGCTGCTCGAGCGCCTCCGCCTGCCGACCCTGGTGGTGCACGGGACCGCCGATCCCCTGCTGCCGGCGATGCATGGCGTGCATGTCGCCGCCCATGTGCGGGGCAGCGAACTGCGGCTGATTCCCGGTCTGGCCCACCGCTTCCAGGAGGCTTTCAAGGAGCCGCTGCTGGCGGCGGTGCTGCCGTATCTGCGCAGCCAGCGCAAGGCGGCTGCGCTGGCTCGGCTGTAGCCGGGGCGCGTGGGACGGCCGGCCGTTCGCGCAGATACTCGGCGAGCCGCCGCTGGGCGGCCGGCGGCAGCTGCAGGCCGAGCTTGGTGCGCCGCCAGAGGATGTCCTCGGCCTGCTCGGCCCATTCCTCGCGGCACAGGTAATCCACTTCCCGGCCGTACAGTCCGCCGCCCAGGTGCTCGCCGAGATGGGCGGGCTGGCTGGCGCCCTCGAGCAGCCGATAGGCGCGGCTGCCGTAGGTATGGGCCCAGCGCTGGGTGAGTCCGTCCGGCAGCCAGGTGAACTCCTGCAGCAGGGTGCCGGCCAGCACGTCCGGATCGTCCAGTTCTTCGCCGCCGGGCAGCGCCGTGCCGGCGGTCCAGCTCGGTCCCATCGGTGGCAGGAAGGGCGCCAGCCGCTCCAGCGCCGCCTCGGCGAGCCGGCGGTAGGTGGTCAGCTTGCCGCCGAACACCGACAGCAGCGCCGCCTGGCCCGGCCCGGCGGAGAGGCTGAGGCAGTAGTCGCGGGTGAGGGCGGCGGGATCGCGGGATTCGTCGTCGAGCAGCGGGCGTACGCCGGAAAAGCTGTGGCGGATGTCGCTGCGCTGCAGCGGCCGCTTGAAGTGGGCGTTGACCACCCGCAGCAGGTAGTCGATTTCCGTTTCGCTGATGGCGACCTGGGCCGGATCGCCGGCGAACTCCCGGTCGGTGGTGCCGATCAGGCTGTAGCGCTGCAGGTAGGGGATGACGAAGACGACGCGCCGGTCCTCGTTCTGCAGGATGTAGGCCTCGTCGCCTTCGTAGAGGCGCGGCGCGATCAGGTGGCTGCCCTGGACCAGGCGGATGCGATGGGGCGGGCGCTGGTGCAGGGCGTCTTCGATGAAGCGGGTCACCCAGGGGCCGGTGGCATTCACCAGCGCCCGGGCGCGAACGCTCTGGCGACGGCCATCGGCCTGCTGCAGCTCGATCTGCCACAGGCCCTGCTGGCGCTGCGCGGACAGGCAGCGGGTGCGCGGGCAGATGGTCGCGCCTCTTTCCCGCGCGGCGATGGCGTTGAGCAGCACCAGGCGGGCATCGTCCACCCGGCAGTCGGCGTATTCGAAGCCGCGGCGGATTTCCGGCTTGAGCGGGCTGTCCGCCGTGAAGCGCACGGCATGCGAGGCGGACAGCTGCCCGCGGGCACTCAGGCGGTCGTAGAGGAACAGGCCGGCACGGATCAGCCAGGCCGGACGCAGCTGGGGGCGATGGGGGAGGATGAAGCGCAGCGGTCTGACGATGTGCGGCGCCTTGGCGAGCAGCACCTCGCGCTCGGCCAGTGCCTCGCGCACCAGGCGGAATTCGCCGTGTTCGAGGTAGCGCAGGCCGCCGTGGATCAGCTTGCTGCTGGCCGAGGAGGTGTGGGCGGCCAGGTCGTGCTGTTCGCACAGCAAGACGCGCAGGCCGCGTCCGGCGGCATCGGCGGCGATGCCGACGCCGTTGATGCCGCCGCCGACCACGACCAGGTCGTAGAGTGGGGTGTCGAGCGAAAGGGGGGAATTGGTGTCCATATTCGGCTAAGGTAGCGGTTCAATGCGCAATGCGTCCATTTTCCACTGTCGAACATGACTCCCGCCATCGATCTGCTGAAAAAAGCTCGCGCCGAGTTCCGGGTGCACAGTTACGCCCACGATCCGAAGTCCGCTTCCTATGGCCTGGAGGCGGCCGAGAAGCTGGGCTTGCCGCCGGAGCAGGTCTACAAGACGCTGCTGGCCGCGACCGAGAGGGGCGAGCTGCTGGTGGCGGTGGTGCCGGTCGCCGGCAGTCTGGACCTGAAGGCCTTGGCCACTGCCGCCGGGGTCAAGAAGGTCGACATGGCCGACCCGAGCGTCGCCCAGCGCAGCACCGGCTACCTGGTCGGCGGTATCAGTCCGCTGGGACAGAAGAAGCGCCTGCGCACCTTCGTCGACGAGTCGGCCCGGCGCTTCCCGAGCATCTTCGTCAGTGCCGGCCGTCGCGGGCTGGAGGTGGAACTGGCGGCACAGGTGCTGGCCGATCACACCGGGGCGAGTTTCGCGGCCATCGGGCGCTGAAGGGATCAGCCGTCCTCGCTGTAGCGGCGCACGCCCGAGCAGGCCGGGTCGGGCTGGAGGGTGCCCTCGCCCTGGGCGGGGAAGACCACCAGATGTTCGGCCGCTACGCCGATGCCGACCTGCTCTCCGGGCAGATGGTCGATGTGGCTGGGGAAGATGGCTTCCAGCGGGCTGCCGGTAGGCAGCTGCAGGCGGTAGAGGGTGGAGGCGCCGAGGAAGGTCTTGCCGGTGATGGTCGCCTTGAGAGCGCTGTGGGGCATGTAGACGATATCGTCCGGACGCAGCAGGACCTCCACGGTACTGCCGGTGGGGCAGGAATAGGCGCGGTTGCCCTGGATCGCGCCGAGTTCGGTCTGCACCGTCTCCGGGCTCAGTAGCTGGCCGCGGATGAAGTAGCCCTGGCCGACGAAGCTGGCCACGAAGGGGGTGAGCGGTTCGTGGTAGAGGTTGTAGGGGGTGTCCCACTGCTCCAGGCGGCCATTGCGGAAGACCCCGACGTGATCGCTGACGGCGAAGGCCTCTTCCTGGTCGTGGGTCACCAGTACCGCGCTGGTGCCGCGCGCCTTGAGGATCTCGCGCACCTCGTGGCTGAGCTTGCGGCGCAGTTCCACATCCAGGTTGGAGAAGGGCTCGTCGAGCAGCAGCAGTTGCGGCTCAGGCGCCAGGGCTCGAGCGAGGGCGACGCGCTGCTGCTGGCCGCCGGAAAGCTCGTGGGGGTAGCGCTGGGCCAGCGGGGCGAGTTTGACCAGCTCCAGTAGTTCGGCGGTGATGCGTTCGCGCCGGGGATGCTGGCGGATGCCGAAAGCGATGTTCTCCGCCACCGTGAGGTGCGGGAACAGCGCGTAGTCCTGGAACACCATGCCGATGTGGCGCTTCTCCGGCGCCAGGGTGAATCCGGCGCGGGAGATCACCTCGCCGGCGAGCTGGATCTCGCCGTCCTGCACCGGCTCGAAGCCGGCGATGGCGCGCAGGGTGGTGGTCTTGCCGCAGCCGGAGGGGCCGAGCAGGCAACCGATATCCCCCGCGTTCAGGTGCAGGTTGATCTGCTGGACGACCTTGTGACCCTGGTAGCCGCAGACCAGGTCGCGCAGGTTGAGCAGCAGCGGATGGGTCATGCGTGGTGGTAGGCGGGTTCGATGAGAAACTCCAGCAGCGCCTTCTGCGCGTGCAGGCGGTTTTCCGCCTGGTCCCAGACCACCGAGCGCGGGTCGTCGAGCAGGTCGAAGCTGATCTCCTCGCCGCGATGGGCCGGCAGGCAATGCATGAAGAGGACGTCGGCGGCCGCCAGGTCGAGCAGTTCGCCGCTCACCTGGTAGGGCTTGAAGAGCGCCAGCCGGTCTTCGGCCTCCTTTTCCTGGCCCATCGAGGTCCACACGTCGGTACTGACCAGATGGGCACCGGCGACGGCTTCGCGCGGATCGCGGACGATCTGCACGCGCTCCGGGGCGATGGCGACAAATTCGGGCTTGGGTTCGAAGCCCTGCGGGCAGGCGACCCTGAGCTGGAAGTCGAACTGCCGGGCCGCTTCGATATAGGTGTTGCACATGTTGTTGCCGTCGCCGACCCAGGCCACGGTCTTGCCCTGGATCGAACCGCGCTGCTCGAGGAAGGTCTGCATGTCGGCCAGCACCTGACAGGGATGCAGATCGTCGGACAGGCCATTGATGATGGGGACCTGGGAATTCTCGGCGAACGTCGTCAGGGTGCTGTGGGCGAAGGTGCGGATCATCACGGCATCGAGCATGCGCGACATGACGATGGCCGTGTCGCTGATCGGTTCGCCGCGGTCCAGCTGGCTGTCCCGCGGCGAGAGGAAGATGGCCTGGCCGCCGAGCTGGATCATCCCCGCTTCGAAGGACAGGCGGGTGCGGGTCGAGGCCTTCTCGAAGATCATGCCCAGCACCCGGTTCTTCAGGGGCTCGAACAGGGCGCCGCGATTGCGCAGATCCTTCAGCTCGATGCCGCGACGAATCAGGTTGGCCAGCTCCTGGGGCGTGCAGTCCATCAGTGATAGAAAGTGCCTTGCGCTCATCATCGGTTCCTTTCTTGTATCGGTACAAGCCGCAGGTTGAGAGCGGATCTCCGCCGGAAATGACTGTGCCTGCAGCGGCCACTCAAGGGGTGGCGAAAATGGGAAAACGGCGATCTTATAGGGAAAAGGCAAAACCGCGCAAACCGCCCCTTAGAACGAAGAAAGCAAAGTCCATGCCTGTATTGGATCGTGGAGGTGTGCCGTCCGGCGGGCGGTTTTCGTGAAGTCTGAGCGCTGAGCTTGGTTTTACGTTACACTGCCGCCATCGCTCGACTTCGTCGGAAATCCCAGCCGAGGTGACTTAATGGATATCATCGAAACCATCAAAGAACAGATCGCCAGCAACAGCGTGCTGCTGTACATGAAGGGCTCGCCGAATGCGCCGCAGTGCGGCTTCTCGGCCCGCGCCTCGCAAGCCCTGATGGCCTGCGGCGAGCGGTTCGCCTATGTCGACATCCTGCAGAATCCGGAAATCCGCGCGACGCTTCCGAAGTACGCCAACTGGCCGACCTTCCCGCAACTCTGGGTCAAGGGCGAGCTGATCGGCGGCAGCGATATCATCCTCGAGCTGTTCGAGAAGGGCGAGCTGCAGCAGATCGTCAAGGGAGCGGCCGATCAGGCCGATGCCTGAGGCGCGGTAAAACCGCACCATCGCCGCGCCCGGCCCCTCGGACGCGGCGATCCGGGAAATGCCCGCATCGAGAGATGCGGGCATTTTCGTTTCCATGCCCTGCGTATCTCCTGCCCCGGCGTTCAGGCCAGGCGCAGATGGTTGTCCCAGAGCCCGGCCGGCAGCGCCAAGTGGCGGGTTTCGATCCGGGCCCGGCGGCAGTCGTACAGCCGGCAGCGACTCTGCCCGGAGCTGACGACGAAGCCTTCGGCGATCGCGGCGACGCCGGCGCAGTCGGCCAGCGGGGCGTCGAGGCGCAGCTCGGCGCTGTCCAGACTCCAGATCAACACCCGGTTGCCGCGCGGTGCGGTCACGGCCAGCAGGCGCAGTTCGTTGTGGATCGCCACGCTGGCGGTGTACTGGTTCATCGCCCGGCGCTGGGTCTCGCCGAGGGGGAAGGCCCGGAAGGGCTGGCCGGGACGCTTGATCGCCAACAGCGGCACGGCGTCCTGCGGGCCGCCCTCGTATTGCTGGCCGCTGACCACGGTGCCGTCGCTGGCCACGGCCAGGTGGCGCACGCTGTTCATCGGTTCGGGCAGCCGTTCCTTGGCGAGCAGGCGGCCGTCGCGGTGCAGCAGCACCAGGCTCGGCTCCATGGCGTCGAGGTTCATCTTCTCGCGGCTGTCGGCCTCGGTGCGGATGCCGCCGTTGGCCACCACCAGCGTCTCGCCGTCGGGCATCCACAGCAGCTGGTGCGGGCCGATGCCGTGGCTGGGGTGCTCGGCCACGCGTTGCAGCCGCTGTGCCTGCAGGCGATAGACGCCGATCACCCCGCGGCCGGGCTCGCGGGTATCGTTCTCGGTGCCGTAGAACCACTCGCCGCCGGCATGGAACACGCCGTGTCCGTAGAAGTGCCGGTCGGCGGGGGTTGCCAGCGTCTGCAGCAGGCGGCCGTCGCGGGTGTCGATCAGGTAACTCTCGCGGCTCGGCCGGCGGCCGACGAACAGCGCCAGCGGCAGGTGCGGGTGGGGCACCACGTCGTGGCAGCGTTCGGCCACCGGGGTGGCGAAGGCCCGGCCGCCGTCCAGCCGGTAGCCGACCGCCTGGTGACGGCCATCGGCATCGTCGCGGGCGGAGAGCAGCAGCGGCTGGCGGCTGCCGGGCATCAGTCGCCAGCCACCCAGCGTGGCGGCGGCGAGCAGGACGCCACCGCCGGCGAGCAGGGTGCGTCGCTTCATCGTCGTCCCTCAATCGCCGTCGTGGGCATTGAAGCCGAGCTGGATGCCGAGCGCCTTGGCCAGCTCGCGCTCGTGCAAGCGGTGCAGGCGGTCGAGGCTGTCGTAGAGGGCGCCCAACTGGTCGCGTCCGGCCTTGTCGGCGAGCAGTTGGTCGAGCGGACGCTGCGGGGCGGCGAGCCGTTCACGGCTGTCGCCGAAGGCTTGGTCGAGGCGCCGCGCGAGTTCGTCGCGTTCGCTGCCGAGCAGGCTGCGCAGGCCGTCCTGCTTGACGCCGAGCCATAGGCGCTCGGCCGTCGCCAGGCTGGCGGCAAGGTTGGCGAGCGTGGCCTGGCTGCGCCAGGCCTCGGCCTGCAGAGGCTGCGGCACGCCCTTGCTCTGCCGGCCGAGCGGGGTGCCGAGCTTTTTCTTCAGGCCGTCGAGGGCGTCGACCTCGGCGCGCAGGATATCGGCGACGGCTTCCTTGGCCTCGGCATAGCGGCTGTTGGGGAACTTGTTCAACTGCGCGGCCATGCCGGCCTCCCCCTGCCATTGCTGGTGGATTTCCGCGGAGAGGGTCTGCTGGTGCTTGCCGACGGCAATCAGCAGCGGGCAGTAGCGTTGGCGCTGGGTGGCGTCGGCGAGGTTCAGGCCCGCGTCGAAGAGCAGGTATTCGTAGGCGCTGAGACCCTGGACCACCACGCTGGCCTGGTCCAGGTCGTCCTGGGTCAGCTGCGGCTTCTGCTGCAGCAGGCTTTCGACCTGGCGGGCGACCAGGTTCTTCTTGTCCGGCCAGAACTGCACCTGCCAGGCCAGGTTGCCTCCGGCCAGCGGTCCGATCAGCAGGGGTTGCAGGGCGGCCCAACTGCCCTGGGCGGCCAGGAAGCTCTGCCGTGCCTGCTGGAGGTCCTCGTTGCCGGCGCAGAAGGCCAGGGCGCTGGCCGCCAGCTGGCGGTCGGCTTCGGTCCAGGCACCGTAGGCCGGCAGCAGCACGCCGTCGCTCAGGGCGATGCTGGTCTGCAGGTGGGGCTCCTTGGGCGTGCAGGCGCCGAGGAGCAAGCCGGTCAGGACAAGGAGGAGCGGGGTGGTGCGGAACATGCCTTGGTTCCTTTTCAGAGGGAGTTCAGGAAGGCCAGAAGCGCTGCACGCTGGCCGGCGTCGAAGGTGAGGACCCGGTCCCTGGCCGCTTGCGCTTCGCCCGCGTGCCAGAGTAGCGCTTCCAGCAGGCTGCGCGCTCGGCCGTCGTGAAGGAGCCGGATGTGGCCGGCGACTTTTTGCGTCTGGCCGATGCCCCACAGCGGCGGAGTCCGCCATTCGCGGCCGTTGGCCTTGAATTCCGCGCGATTGTCGGCCAGGCCGTCGCCCATATCATGCAGTAGCAGGTCGCTGTAGGGGCGGATCGTCTGGTTGGCCAGTTCCGGCTCGGCGGAGTTTGCGGCGGTGACGAAGGCGGGGGTGTGGCACTGCGCGCAACCGGCGCGGTAGAACAGCGCCTTGCCGGCCAGCACCTGCGGGTCGTCCACGGCGCGGCGTGCCGGCACGCCGAGGTGGCGGGTATAGAAGAGCACCCGGGCGAGCAGGTGGTCGCTGACCTCCGGCACGCCGCCGTCGGCACCGGCGAGGCAGTCGCCCTGGGCTGGCGTACAGCTGCTGCCGGGCAGCAGGCCGCTGGAGAGGCCCAGATCGTTGAAGAAGGCGTCGGCGTTCTGCTGGTTGAGATTCGGTTGCCCGGCTTTCCAGCCGAAGCGGCCGAGGGCGGTGCTCTGGCAGGCCAGGTCGCGGACCCGGTTGGGACGGCCGGAGATGCCGTCGCCGTCGGCGTCGTCGGGATCGGCGTTGGCGAGGATGGCCGCCTCGGGGATCGCCTCCAGCAGGCCGAGGCCGATCATCGGCGGGGCGATACGCAGGGAAAAGCGGGTGTCGGGGTGCAGCGGGCCGTAGCCCAGGCGGTCGAGCTGCAGCCGGGGCTGGCGCAGCGCCACTTCGAAACCGTCGGAAAAACGCAGGCGGTGGCTGTCGTAGCTCAGGCGCACCCGGGCTTCCGGGACCACGCCGGGCACCGCCATGCTTTGCAACTGGGTGCCGTAGCGCGGTTCGGGCACCACGCCGAGGCGTTCGGCGAGGGGCGCGGTTGCCGGCGTCTCGGGGAGCGACAGGCGTACCAGCAGGGACACCGCATTGTCCGCCCGGCCCTCCGGCGGATGGCCGCGACCGCCGCGGAGGTGGCAGTTCTGGCAGGCGTTGGTGTTGAACAGCGGGCCGAGGCCGTCGCGGGCGGTGGTGCTGGCCGGGGCGGTCACCCAGGGCTTGCGGAAGAAGCTGTTGCCGACGGCGAATTCCAGGCGTTGCGCAGGCGTCAGGTTGGCCGAGGGCTGGGCGAAGGCGTCCCGGTCGCTGCGCCGGACGGTGGCGCTGCCGGCCGACAGGGCCTCGCCGGGCTCGGGTCGACTGAAGTCCGGCGGCTGTCCGTCGCAGGCGCCGAGGCCGAGCACCAGCAGCAGGGAAAAAAGGCGGCGAAGCGGTGACGGCATCGACGGCGTCTCGGGGAAGGGCGCGGCGGCGAACCGCGCCCGGCGTGCGGCGGAGGGTCAGAAGCCGTGGTCGGCGCTGTCCGGATTCAGTTCGCCGATGCCCAGCCGGGCCGCGGCCTGCTCGATCGAGCCGGTCTGCTTGACCAGCGCGGCGATGGTATCGCGCACCAGTTGCTGGCCGGCGGCGTTGTCGGCGGCGATCAGTTGGTCGAAATGCTGCCCCTTGGCGGCGCTGTCGACCAGCGCCTGCAGGCGGGCTTCGCTGGCTGCGAGGTCGGCCTTGAGGGCGGCGTCGGCCTGGGCGTCGGCCCGGGCGACCAAGGCCGAGAGGCTCGGACCGCTCAGCAGGCTGCCGTCGAGCCGGCGGTATTCGCCCAGGTAGACGTTGCGGATGCCCTTGCCGTCGTAGAAGTGCGCATTGTGGGTGTTGTCGCTGAAGCAGTCCTGCTCGTCCTCGGTGGAATTGGCCTCCAGCGGCACCTTCAGGCGTTCGCCGGCCAGTTCGCCGAGAGACAGGCTGCCCATGCCGAAGAACATCTTGCGCAGGCCGTTCACCGCCGGTTCTCCTTCCAGGCTGGCGCGGTAGTTGCCGGCCGTCTTGGGCTGCCACTGGCCGACCATGTACTCCAGATCGCTCACCAGCAGCGCGGTGACGGCCTTGAGGTAGGCGCGGCGGCGTTCGCAGTGGCCGCCCGTGCAGCCTTTACCGGCCAGGTAGTCGCTGGCCGGGCGCTGGCCGGCGCCGGGGCCCGTGCCGTTCAGGTCCTGGCCCCAGAGCAGGAATTCGATGGCATGGTAGCCGGTGGCGACGTTGGCTTCCGAGCCGGCCAGTTCGTTGAGGCCGGCCAGGGTCTCGCCGGTGATGGTGGCGACGTCGATCTTCTCCTCGCCGACCTGGATCTCGGGATTGGCGACGATGTTGGCGGTGGCGCCGGGATTGCCGAGGGCGTGCTGGTAATCGGCGGCGACATAGTCGATCAGCCCTTCGTCCAGCGGCCAGGCGTTGAGCCGGCCTTCCCACTCGTCGACCACCGGATTGCCGAAGCGGAACACCTCGCTCTGCATGTAGGGCATGCGGGCCGCCACCCAGGCCGCGCGGGCCGCTTGCAGGGTATCCGCGCCCGGCTTGGCGAGCAGGGCATCGACCGCCTGTTGCAGGGCCTTGGCATTGTTCAGGGCGTCGCCGTACACCGCCAGCGCCAGGTAGGCGTAGTGGCTCACCACCGCCTTGGCGGCCGTCTCGTCGACCTGCGGCGCAGCGCTGGGAGCCGTGGCCGACGGAGCGACGGCCTGGGAGGGGGCTTGTTCTTTCTTGTCGTCGCAGCCGGCGAGCGAGAGAGCGACGGCGAGCAGGCTGGCGGCGGCCAAGGGGATGCGGGGCATGGCGGAAGTCCTTGCGGCGAGGTCGGCGGGGCGCGATGCGCGGTGGTGGTTATGATGCGAAGGGTGTGCATTTGTGAACAGTAGACCATGGCCGGTCGGCGCTGCTCCGGCCGCTAGCTGACGGGCGCCTGGAAGGGCTGCGCCTGGCGGATGAAGGCCGCCAGCTCCGCCGCCGGCAGCGGTTTGCTGTACAGGTAGCCTTGCCCCTCGTGGCAGTCCTGGCTGATCAGGTAGGCTTCCTGTGCGACGGTTTCCACGCCTTCGGCGGTCACCTGCTTGCCCAGGCTGCGGGCCAGCTGGATGATGGTGCGGACGATGGTGCCGGCATCGCGGTCGTCGTCGTTGAGCAGGTCCATGACGAAGCTCTTGTCGATCTTGATCTTGTCCAGCGGCAGGCTCTTCAGGTAGCTCAGCGAGGAGTAGCCGGTGCCGAAGTCGTCGATGGCGATCCGCGCGCCGCAGCGGCGCAGGCTGCGCAGGTGACGGGCGGCGACCTGGATGTCCTCCATCAGGCTGGTTTCGGTGACTTCCAGCTCCAGGCTGCCGGCGGGCAGCCGGTAGGTGCGCAGCAGCCGGTCGATCAGGCGCGGCAAACCGTCGTGGCGCAGTTGCACGGCGGACAGGTTGACCGCCATGTGCAGTTCGCCGAAGCCCTGGTCGTGCCATTCCCGCAGCTGCCGGCAGGCCTGTTCGAGCACCCATTCGCCGATGGGGATGATGCTGCCGCTGTGTTCGGCGAGCAGCACGAACTGGTCCGGCGGTACCAGCCCGTGGCGCGGATGGCGCCAGCGCAGCAGGGCTTCGACCCCTTCCACCCGGTGGTTCCGGTAGTTCAGCTGCGGCTGGTAGAGCAGTTGCAGCTCGTCGCGTGCCAGGGCCTCGCGCAGGTCCTTTTCCAGCTCGCGGCGGTGGCGCATCTTGCGGTCGACGCTGGCGATGTAGAAGTGGTAGCGGTTGTGCGAGCGCTTGGCCAGGGTCATGGTCTGCTCGGCCTTCTGCAGCAGCTTTTCGGGGGAGCGGCCATCCTCGGGGTAGAGGGTGATGCCGATGCTGGCATGCAGGTGGACGTCCTGCTGTTCCAGGCGAAAGGGCGTCTCCAGGTCGTCGAGGATGCCCTGGGCCAGCTCGGCGGCCAGGTAGGGCTCCTCGATCTCGGCGCGGACCAGCACGAAACGGTCGCCGCCCAGGCGCGCCAGGGCGCCGAGGGCGGTGTCGTGGCCGCGCAGGCGGTCGGCCAGGGCGAGCAGCAGTTCGTCGCCGATCCGGTAGCAGAACTGTTCGTTGATCGACTTGAAGTCGTCCAGGCCGACGCAGAGCACGGCCACCCGCCGCTGGTGGCGGCGCGCGTCGAGCAGGACCTGGCCGAGCAGGCGCAGCAGGTGCTGGCGGTTGGGCAGGCCGGTGAGCACATCGTAGTAGGCCATGCGCTGCAGGCTGTGCTCCGCCTCGTGGCGCAGGCGGGTGTTGCGCTCGATGGCGGCGAGCAGCTGGTTGGCGGTGCGGGTCCACAGCCCCAGCTCGTTCTGCTCGTGGCCCTCCAGCATCGGCAGTTGCCGGGCGCCGGGGTGTTCCGGGTCGATCTGTGCCAGGTGGGCAATGATCCGATCCAGGGGCTTGGTCAGCAGCCGCTGGTAGATCAGGTAGAGCAGCAGGGCCAGGACGACGGCGTGCAGCAGGCCGGAGAAGGCGATGACCTGGGCGCGGGTCAGGAAATCGTGGCCGTAGGCGGCGGTGTCCAGGGTGATGTGCAGGTCGCCGTAGTGCTCGTTGTCCGGGGGTCGCCCGAGCAGCGCAATGCCGAAGTGCCGCTCGCGGCCGAGCAGCGGATCGGTCAGCGGGCGGCTGGCGAAGGTCGGCGGCTCGCGGGAGCGCTCGGCCAGGGGGGCGCCGGAAGCCGGGTCGATGCTGCCCGAGGCGACGGCCTCATGGTGCAGCAGGCCTTCGACGATCTGCAGGCCCGTCGCCCGGTCCCGGCTGTGGAGCGCCTGGGTCGCGGGGGTACGGAACATGGCGAGGATCCGTTGCGCCTCGCGGTCGATCTGCTGGCGGGTCTTCTGCAGCTCGAAGGCGATCTGGGCACAGCTGAACAGCGCGCCGAGCAGAAGGGCGCAGAGCAGTACGACACGGAGCAGTTTCAGCGACAGGCTGTTGCGCGGGACCGGCTTCACATGGGAGTCCTGGTGGAGTACCGCCTCGGCCAAGTATTGGCACGCCGGGGATGGACGTCAAAAACGGCCTGTTTTGCTCTGCAAAAGACTTTTTCGCCGCCAGAAACGAGAAAACCCGACCGAGGTCGGGTTTTCCGCAGCGCTTCGGGGATCAGGCGGCGTAGTTGGCGGCCACGAAGTCCCAGTTCACCAGGTTCCAGAACGCCTCGACGTACTTCGGACGCAGGTTGCGGTAGTCGATGTAGTAGGCGTGTTCCCAGACGTCGCAGGTCAGCAGCGGGGTGTCGCCGCTGGTCAGCGGGCAGCCGGCGCCGATGGTGCTGGCCAGGGCCAGGGAGCCGTCGGCCTTCTTCACCAGCCAGGCCCAGCCGGAGCCGAAGGTGCCGATGGCGGTCTTGGTGAACTCTTCCTTGAACTTGTCGAAGGAGCCGAAGGCGGCGTTGATGGCATCGGCCAGGGAGCCGGTCGGCTGACCGCCGCCCTGGGGCTTCAGGCCGTTCCAGTAGAAGGTGTGGTTCCACACCTGGGCGGCGTTGTTGAAGATACCGCCGGAGGACGTCTTGACGATCTCTTCCAGGCTCTTGCCTTCGAACTCGGTACCCGGGACCAGGTTGTTCAGGTTCACCACGTAGGTGTTGTGATGCTTGCCGTAGTGGTATTCCAGGGTTTCGGCGGAAATATACGGCTCGAGAGCGTTTTTCTCGTAAGGCAGCGGCGGCAGTTCAAAAGCCATGATCAACTCTCCATTCTCATCGGGTCATGGGGCGCGCGGCATGGGCGCGACCGGTTCGGGTGCTGCTTGGAGCGGGGCGCAAGGCGCCATAGGCGAGGGATCATAGCACCGGGGTTGCGACATATCCACGCAGCATACGTGTGGGAAAGCCCATGCTAGAGCCCCGTTTCCGCAGGGGGCGACAGCCCTGCCGGCGGACCGAATCGCTATACTGCAGGACCTCTCGGCAGTGCCTTTGCGAAGATTCCCATGCACAACGATTCATTCGATGAAGTGGAGCATATACCCAGTCTGCGAGCGGAGGTTCGCGGGCCGGCTTCAGACCTCGCCGCGGTCGACGAGGCGCGGTCGGGGCGCCGCGCCGGCAACGGCTTTCTGTGGACGCTGGTCGTCGCGTTGAGCTTCTCGCTGGCCGGGCTCGGCTGGTGGAGCCAGCAGCGCCTCGCGCTGATGGAGCAGCAGTTGGTGGCGACCCAGGAAAGCTTTGCGCGGATCAGCGAGGATGCGGCGCTACGCATCCAGCACATCAGCGGCAAGGTGGTGGCCGCCGAGTCCAGCGCGACCACCGGCAGCGAAACCCTGAAGCTGCAGATCCGCCACCTGGAGAGCCGCCTGGCCGAGCAGGACAAGCGCCAGCAGACGCTGCAGGCTCGTCAGGACGAGCAGGAGCGGCGCCTCGGGCAACTGGCCGGCGATCTGCAGAAGCAGCAGGGGCTGGCCGAGGAGCTGGCGGCCCAGCTGGACGGCCGGCTGCGCCCGTTCGACGAGCGGCTGCAGGCGCTTGCCGGCGAGCAGGCGGCGCTGAAGGGCCTGCAGGCCGAGCAGGAGCGGCTGGCCGCGGGCCTGGTCGGCCTCGACGGGGAGGTGGCGGTGCTGAAGAAGCGCGCCGACCCGGCCCCGGCCATCGACCGTCTCGAGCAGGGGCTGTTGGTGCTGCGCAGCGAGCTGGACAAGCGGCCGGCCCAGAGCGGCAATGCCGCCAGCATCGCCGAGTTCGACGCCTTCCGCGCGCAGACCACGCGCAGCTTCACCGCCCTGCAGAACCAGATGCGCAGCCTGCAGCAGCAGCTCGACGGGCGCTGAGGCGCGCCACCGGCTCCGGTCAGGTGTCGGCGGCGGCTGGAAAGCCCCGGCCGGGTGCCCGCTGGAGCAGGCCTGCAGCCGGAGCATCCGTCGTTTGTTTATTGCGGTCCCATGATCTTCGCCAGTTCGTCCGGCCCGGGCGCGCCCTGCTGTTGCTGCAGACGGCCTTTCTCATCCAGATAGAAGACGGCGGGGGTGGCCATGGCGCCCAACTGGTCCATCATCGTCAGGTTGTCGTCCAGCTGTTTCTTCACGGCGGGCGGAATCGTTTCCAGGGGGGCGAGGGTGCTGGCCTTGCCCGCAGCCTCGTGTGCGGCGAGGGCGGCCTCGGGGTGCGGCGCCGCCAGCAGGGCGGCGGCCTTGCCGGGGCTGTCCTCCTGCAGCATGCCGACCATGATGTGGCGCAGCTGCACCTTGCCGGCCTCGACCCAGGGGCGGGCCTGCTGCCAGAAGCGGTTGCAGTAGGGGCAGTTGGGGTCGCTGAACAGGTAGACGATGCGCGGCGCACCCGCCTTGCCGTCGGCGATCCAGCCGGTCTTTTCCAGGCGGTTCCACATTTCCTTGGCCATGGGTTCGTACACCAGCTTTTCCAGCGGCGCGCGACTGAGATTCTCGCCCTGGGCGTCGAACAGGTTGCCGAGCAGCACGTGCTGGCCGTCTGCAGTGAGGTAGAGCGCGATGGCCTGGCCGTTGTAGAACGCGGCATAACCCTGCAGGCCGCCGGGCGCGCCGAAGCGGCCGACGATTTCCGCCCCCCGGGCCTGGATCGCCTTGATCGGCGCCGGCAGTTCCTCGGCCAGCGGAAGGCCGCCCGGCAGGGCCAGCAGGCCGATCGCCAGCAACGGGGCGCGTGTGAATCGCATCATGGGATTTCCTTATTCGGGTATTGCCGGGAACGGGCCGGCCCGCAGGCCGGCGGAGTTCCCGAGGGGATTACAGGGTCGGATAGTCGAGGTAGCCCTGCGGGCCCGCGCTGTAGAAGGTGTCCGGTTTCGCCTCGTTGAGCGGGGCATCCTGGGCCAGGCGCGCCGGCAGGTCGGGGTTGGCGATGAAGGGCACGCCGAAGGCCACGGCATCGGCCTTGCCTTCGGCCAGCCAGCGGTTGCCTTGCTCCTTGGTGAAGCGTTCGTTGGCGATGTATGCGCCGCCGAAGGCCTGCTTGAGCTGCGGGCCGAGGCTGTCGTCGGCTTCGTGCTCGCGGGCGCAGAGGAAGGCGATGCCGCGCTTGCCCAGCTCGCGGGCGACGTAGCCGAAGGTCTCGGCGCGGTTCGAGTCGCCCATGCCGTGGGCGTCGGCGCGCGGCGCCAGGTGCACGCCGACGCGGCCCGGGCCCCACACGGAGACGACCGCGTCGGTCACTTCCAGCAGCAGGCGGGCGCGGTTTTCCAGCGAGCCGCCATATTGGTCGGTGCGCCGGTTGGTGCTGTCCTGGAGGAACTGGTCGAGCAGGTAGCCGTTGGCGCCATGGATCTCCACGCCGTCGAAGCCGGCGGCCTTGGCGTTCTCGGCACCCTGGCGGTAGGCCTCGACGATGCCGGGGATTTCCGCGGTTTCCAGGGCGCGCGGGGCGACGAAGGGTTTCTGCGGGCGGATCAGGCTGACGTGGCCCTTGGGTTGGATCGCGCTGGGGGCGACCGGCAGCTCGCCGTTCAGGTAGCTCGGGTCGGAGATCCGTCCGACGTGCCAGAGCTGCAGGACGATGCGCCCGCCGGCGGCGTGCACCGCGCGGGTGACGTTCTTCCAGCCCTGCACCTGCTCTGCGGACCAGATGCCGGGGGTGTCCGGGTAGCCGACGCCCAGCGGCGTCACCGAGGTGGCCTCGCTGATGATCAGGCCGGCGCTGGCGCGCTGCACGTAGTACTCGGCGATCAGCGCGCCGGGCACCCGGCCGGGCTCGGCGCGGCAGCGGGTCAGCGGGGCCATGACGATGCGGTTGGGCAGTTCGAGATCGCCGATCTTGATCGGGTCGAAGAGCGTGCTCATGGGTGAACCTCTCGGGTAGTCGATCGGGTGGACAGGATGGGCAGCGGCGCGTTACAGCTCGTCGCGCATCTGCTCGAGGAAGGCCTGGATGGCCGCTTCGTTACGCTTGAAGAAACACCACTGGCCGACCTTGCGCACGCTGACCAGTCCGGCGCGCTGCAGGGTGGCCAGATGGGCCGAGACGGTGGACTGGGACAGCCCGGTACGCTGGTCGATCTGGCCGGCGCAGACGCCGAGTTCCAGGGAGTGCTCCTGGGCGGGGAAGTAGCGTTCGGGCTCCTTCAGCCAGCGCAGAATCTGCCGGCGCACGGGGTGTGCCAGGGCCTTGTAGATCTCGTCGAAGTCGTCGGACATGGCTGGATCTGCCGGTTTGAATCGTCTTGGCTCGAACCATACATCGGTATATGGCGATATATCAATGCTGGCGAGGGGCCGCGCTGTGCCGGCCGGCGATCCGGGCTAGACTTTGGCCATGAATTACCTGGCCCATCTCCATCTGGGCGGCCCGCGGCCGGCCGACCTGCTCGGCAGCCTCTACGGCGACTTCGTCAAGGGCCCCCTGCAGGGACGCTGGCCGGCCGACATCGAGGCCGCCATCCGCCTGCACCGGCGCATCGATGCCTTCACCGACGGCCATCCCGTGGTGTGCCGGGCCCGGGCGCGCTTTCCCGAGGCGCGGCGCCGCTACGCCGGCATCCTCCTGGATGTGTTCTTCGACCACTGCCTGGCCCTGCACTGGGCCGATTATGCGGCGGAGCCGCTGCCGGCGTTCGCCGCACGGGTCTATGCACTGCTCGCCGGCGAGGCGCAGCTGCCCGGCCGGCTGGCCGAGCTGGCGCCGCGCATGGCGCAGCAGGACTGGCTGGGCAGCTACCGCGACTTCGCCGTGCTGGAGCGGGTGCTGGCGGGGATGCAGCGGCGCCTGTCGCGCCCGGAGGGACTGGCCGGCGCGCTGGACGAGCTGGAGCGGCTCTACCGGCCGCTGAGTGGCGATTTTCGTGCTTTCTATCCGCAGCTGCAGGACTTCGCCCGCCTGCAGCAGGACGAATCCTGATCCTTATCAGGCGGCGACCGGCAAGGGCGCGGCGCGGCCGAACAGACGCTCGGCGATCGCCGTGTGGGCCAGACGGGTCAGCTCGGTACGGCTGAGGTCCCGGTTGTCCAGCGGCGGCAGCAGGTGGATTTCCACCTCGCTGCGTTCGCTGCGCAGCAGGCGCAGCAGGTGCGAGAGCAGGTCGTCGTCGCCGATGAAGGGCGCGACCGGATCGATCGCCCCGTCGCGCAGATAGCGGATCGCCACCGGCTGCACCGGCACCTGCGCCTCCACCGCGCTGGCCAGCAGGCGGCTGTGGAAGCCGCGCAGGCTGCGCCCGTCGGTGGTGGTGCCCTCGGGGAAGATCAGCAGGTCGTGGTCGTGCTGCAGGTGGCGCAGCAGCTGGTTCCTGACCAGGCCGCTGTCGCCGGCGCCGCGGCGGATGAACAGCGTCCCGGCCTTGTGCGCCAGCCAGCCGGCCAGCGGCCAGCTGCGCACCTCGGCCTTGGACAGGAAGGACAGCGGGACGAGCCCACCGAGCAGGGGGATGTCGGTCCAGGAAACATGGTTGCCGACCCACAGCATCGGCCGGTCGGGCAACTGGCCGTGCAGGGTCAGGCGAAAGGGCAAGGCGGCGGCCAACTGGGCGAGGAAGCGGCGGGTCAGGCGTTGGCGCAGGGCCATCAGGTCGTCGCGCTTGAGGCGCTCGAGCAGGCTGACCCAGCCGGCCATGGCCACGCCGAAGCCGAGCACCGCCAGCAGGCGGAGGAGGCGGGTGTAGAAGCGGAGTTTCTTCATGGGGTCTCGCAGGGCAGGACGGCGACGGGTGGGGTGTCGGCAGGGAGGCCCCGCCCGTCGCGGGTGGGCTGATCGGTCAGACGGCGGCCTTGAAATGGCGGGCGTAGCGGGGGCACAGCTCGTCGCGCTTGAGCAGGATGAACACGTCGGCGACCTGGAAGTCCGGGTCCCAGCAGGGTTCGCCGCAGACCTTGGCGCCCAGGCGCATGTAGGCCTTGAGCAGCGGCGGCAGTTCGGCGGTGACGTTGCCGGGCAGTTCCAGGCGCGGCAGCGGGGTCCGGGGTTCGGCGCGCAGGTGGTCGGTGCACAGGTGGCGTTCGCGCAGGCGCTGCATGATGGCCTGGGCCTGGATGCCGCCATCCTTCATGGGGATGCTGGCGCAGCCCATCAGGTAGCGGTAGCCGCCTTCGTTGAGCACCTCGGCCAGTTCGCTCCAGAGCACGGCGATGGTCGCGCCGCTGCGGTAGCCGGAGGCGACGCAGGTGCGGCCGATCTCCAGCAGCGGCCCCTGCAGACGGGCCAGGCCGTGCAGCCTGAACTCCTCTTCGCTGTAGAAGCGCCCGAGGCCGGCGGCGGCCTGGTGGTCGAGCAGCCGGGTGGTGGCGACCAGCTCGCCGCTGTTCAGGTCGCGCACGCCGATGTGGCTGCAGTGCGGATCGTAGTCGTCCATGTCCAGCCCTAGCTCGGCACCCTTGAGTTTGGCGTCGAATTCCGCGCTGAACACGCGAAAGCGCAGGGCCTGGGCCTCGCGCAGGGCGTGCGCGCCGAGCAGGCGTTCGGCGCGCAGGTTGCGTTCTGGGGTCTTGCGTTCGGAGGTGATGGCACCGTGGGTCATGTGGGTCTCCGTGAGCCGCCTGATGCGCTCCGGCAGGTCCCGCCGGCGGCGAAGCCCTGCCCGGCTGCTGTCGTTGTGAGGGTCGGATCGACTTGGTCGGGTACGCTCAAGCTAGGCAGAGGCGGTGTCACGTCCGTGACGTTTGGGTGATCCTTGCGTGACAGGCCGTCCAGCCACGAAACGCCGGCAGGGGGCGGTTGATTTGGGTCACTAAGCCGGAGGGCCGTGCGGCGTATGTTGGCGAGCCTCTGCATCCAGCGAGGTTTCCATGCGACGCGAACCCCATGTGCTGTTCGACAACGGTACCCATCAATGCCTGCTCTTCGATGATCTGGTCAGGGGGGAGGGCGTACAGACCAACCAGTTCCTGATCACCGACCACGGCCAGTACCTGCTGCTCGATCCGGGCGGCGACCTGACCTACACGCCGCTGTCGCTGGAGCTGGCGAAACGCATCCCGCTGCAGGAACTGACCTACATCTTCGCCTCGCACCAGGACCCGGACATCATCTCCTCGCTGGGCAAGTGGCTGCTGCACACCAAGGCCAAGGTGCTCTGCTCGAAGCTCTGGGCGCGCTTCCTGCCGCACCTGACCGCCAACTACCTGGCCATGAGCCACGGCATCTCCACCTTCGACCGGATCATCGCCCTGCCGGATCGCGGCGGCTCGATTCCCCTCGGCAGGTGCCAGCTCAAGGCAGTCCCGGCGCATTTCCTGCACTCGGTGGGTAACTTCCAGCTGTACGACCCGGTGAGCCGGATCCTCTTCTCCGGCGACATGGGCGCTTCGCTGGTGGACGACGCCACCCCGGTGCGCGATTTCGCCAGCCACATTCCGCACATGGACGCCTTCCATCGCCGCTACATGGCCAGCAACAAGGTTTGCCGGCTGTGGGCAGGGATGGTGCGCGGCATGAAGGTGGACATGATCGTGCCCCAGCATGGCCGTCCCTTCGTCGGCCAGGAGATGATCGACGCCTTCCTCGATTGGGTTGAGCGCCTGGAGTGCGGCATCGATCTCCTGGGGCCGGACGACTACCAGCTGCCGAAATAGCCCGGACTGGCCGCCGGGCCCGTACCCCATTTCGTCATCCGGCCCGTGTTAGGCTTCGTCCTCCGCAGTGCCGAGAGGTCGATCCGATGTCTGCCATGGCGTTTCCCGTCCGCGCTCTGCTGACCTGCCTGGCGGTTGCCGTGCTCGCCGCCGGGCAGGCGGTCGCCGAGTCCTGGCCGGGGCGCGAATGGGCGCGCCAGCCCGTTGTGCCGAGCGCGGCACTCGCAGCCTTCGAGGCCTATGCCTTTCCTCCCCGTGACGAGGTCGAGCGCCGCGGGGTACGCAGCGACGCGGTGGTGGCGATCCGCGACGGCGTGCTGGTCTACGAGCGCTATGCCGCTCCGACCACCGAGGCGACGCCGCACCTGCTCTGGTCGATCAGCAAGAGCCTGCTGGCCTGTCTGCTCGGCAGCGCCTACGGCGAGGGGCGCTTCCGGCTCGACGATCCGGCGGCCCGCTACTATCCGCCCCTCGCCGCCCACCCGGAGCTGCGTCTGCGCCATCTGCTCAACTGGACCTCCGGTCTGGCCTGGGAGGAGGACTACGAGTATGCGCCGCTGACATCCTCGGTCCTCGCCATGCTCTACACCCGCGGCCGGAAGGACATGGCCGGCTTCGCCGCGCAGCATGCGGCGGGCGTCGCGCCCGGCACGCGGTTCAGCTATTCCAGCGGCGACAGCATCCTGCTCGCGGCGACGCTGAAGGGCATGCTCGTGGCCGGGCAGTATGCGGACTACCCCTGGCGGGCGCTGTTCGAGCCGCTCGGCATCACTTCGGCGGTCTGGGAGCGGGATGCGGCCGGCACCTTCGTCGGCGCCTCCTATGCCTATATGAACGCCCGCGACCTGGCCAGAGTCGGGCTGCTGATGCTGCGCGACGGCCGCTGGGGCGAGCGCCGGCTGCTACCCGCGGACTGGGTCGCTTTCAACCGTGCGCCGGTGCCCGGCTACCGGCCGCGTCCGGAAGGGCTGGTGCCGGGGGGGCACTGGTGGCTGAACCTGCCGCTGGAGGGCGCGCCCCAGCCCTGGCCGGACGTGCCGGCGGACGCCTTCGCGGCGCTGGGCCACTGGGGCCAGGCGCTCTATGTGCTGCCGGCGGAGAGGCTGGTGATCGTCCGCTTCGCCGACGACCGCGACCCGAGCTATCGGCACAACGATTTCCTGCGTCTGGCCCGCGCGGCCTTCGTTTCCGGGGAGGCACCCTGAATGCGTCGTCGTCATACCCTGCTGCTGGGTTCGGCGGTGCTGCTGGCGGTCGCGGTGGTCTGGCCGAACCGCGCGCACCTGGCGGCCTTTCCCGATATCATCGGTGCCTACTCCGCCAAGGAGTACTGCTCCTGCCGCTATGTGAGCGGCAATCCAGCGGACTACTGCCAGGCCTACATCGAGCAGTACATTCCGATCGATCGCCTGCGCGACGAGCCGGCCAGCCGGAAGGTGACGGCCTTCGGCCTGGGGCGCACCCACAGCGCTGCCTGGCTCGGTCCGCGGGAGGGCTGCCGCCTGCTGGCCGAGGGGGAGGCGCCTCCTGCGTCCTGAGTCATGCCGGCGAGCTTCCGGCAACTGCCGGGAGCGGTTATTGTCCTGGGCTCGGTCTTCAAGCGAGGGAGCGCATGTTCAAGCCCTTTATCCATATGTCGTCTCGGCGTTCGCCAGCGACAGGCGGGCAGTCTTCCCGGACGGGAGCGTCCGCCGCCGACCGTGCCTGTCGGGGGCGATGATGCAGGGCGGTGCGGTCTTTCCCTGGCGCGGCGGCAATCGCTTCACTCTGCTGGTCGACGGCGAGGCGTTCTTTCCGCGCATGCTGGCGGCCATCGCCGGTGCTGGGTGGCGGATCGATCTGGAGCTGTATCTGATCGAGGATGGCCAGTGTGCCGGCCAACTGGTCGAGGCACTGGTCGCCGCGGCCCGCCGTGGCGTGCAGGTGCGCTGCCTGTTCGACGGTTTCGGCAGTCTCGGGCTCGGCACGGTGCTGCGCGCCCGGCTGAGCGAAGCGGGGGTCGCCCTGGCGCTGTTCAACCCGCTGCGCTGGTGCTTTGGCCTGCACAACCTGCATCGCGACCATCGCAAGATACTGCTGGTGGACGATCGCCTGGGCTATGTCGGCGGCGCCGGCGCCACCGACGAGTTCTGGAATCCGCAGGGCGCGGGTGAGCACTGGCACGATGTCATGGTGGAGATCTCCGGCCCTCTGCTGGCCGACTGGCGGACGCTGTTCGACCATCAGTGGATGCTCTGCCACGAATGGGGACGCCGACATTCGCAGCGACCGCCGAAGCCGCCGCGGATTCCGCCGGGGCCATTGCGCCGCGAGGGCTCCGGGCGGCTCGCTTATGCCGAGGCGCGCCAGCACCGCGACGTGTTGCGGGCGCTGATTCTCAGTCTGCACCGCGCGCAGCGGCGGATCTGGCTGGCCACTCCGTATTTCCTGCCGACCTGGAAGGTTCGTCGCGCCCTGCTCAAGGCGGCCCGCCGTGGGGTGGAGGTGCGCCTGCTGCTGACCGGACGCAACACCGACCACCCTCCGGTGCGTTACGCCGGGCAACGCTATTACCGCAGCCTGCTACGTGCCGGCGTGCGCATCTTCGAATACCAGCCGCGCTTCCTGCACCTGAAGATGGTGCTGGTCGACGACTGGGTCAGCGTCGGCTCCTGCAACTTCGATCACTGGAACCTACGCTTGAATCTGGAGGCCAACCTCGAAACCCGGGACCCCGTCTTTGCCGCTGCAGTCGTCGAAAGCTTCCTGGCCGATTTTCAGGCCAGCCTCGAGATCGACCGGGAGAGCTGGCAGGCCCGTCCTTGGTATCGCCGTCTGCATCAAGGGGTGTGGGGCTGGCTGGACCGGCTGGTGGTCGATCTGCTGGATCGTGGCGGTTGAGCCGCCGACCAGGCCGACGGCGGGTCGACGGCCGGGACCCGGCAGGGTAGGGTAGGCTCCCCCATGGTGCGCAGGCTCCCGGCCGGGGGCGCAAGGCGCGCTTTCATCGTCTTTTTCAGGAGAACCCCGTGTCCGCCAAGAAGATTCTCATGCTGGTCGGCGACTATGCCGAAGACTACGAAACCATGGTGCCGTTCCAGGCGCTGTTGATGGTCGGCCACGCGGTGCATGCCGTGTGCCCGGGCAAGAGCGCCGGACAGAGCGTGCGGACCGCCATCCACGACTTCGAGGGCGACCAGACCTACAGCGAAAAGCCGGGGCACAACTTCGCCCTCAACTTCGACTTCGACAGGGTGCGCGCCGAGGATTACGACGCGCTGCTGATCCCGGGCGGTCGGGCGCCCGAATACCTGCGCCTCGATGCGCGCGTGCTGGAGCTGGTGCGGGCCTTCGCTGCGGCGGACAAACCGATCGCCGCCGTCTGCCACGGTGCCCAGCTGCTGGCCGCCGCCGGAGTGCTCGAAGGTCGCTCCTGCAGCGCCTATCCGGCCTGCGCCCCCGAAGTGCGGCTGGCTGGCGGAGAATATGTGGACATTCCGCTGGATCAGGCCCACGTGGATGGCAATCTGGTCACCGCTCCAGCCTGGCCGGCGCATCCGGCTTGGCTGGCACGCTTTATCGGGTTACTGGGCACCCGGATCGTCCAGGAACGTTGAGCATCCCGGACACGAGGACCGGCGGGCTCTGGCCGGACACATGATCCGGTGCGGCACCGAACCGCCGGTTGAGTGCGCGGCTTGTCGGCACGGAGAGCTAGGTATTGCATTTTTTTGGTGCGCGTCGGATCTTGCAGGGCAAGTTGAGGGCTTTTTTGGTGCGCAGCTCGCCCAGGTTTCCCCGCGGCCTGTTTGCGATCCGGCAAGCCGTGCCGTGCAGGCAAGGCGATATCGGTCGGAGAGGGCGACAGGCGGGTGGCGCACGGGCTTCGAACCCGCCTCCAATCCATCATGGCTGTCGCGTGGCTGCTCGTGGATTGTCGCCAAGACCTTGATGGGAATAGGGACTTGGCAACTGGCATGAGCTTTGCGAATTTCTTCTGTGCACAGCCGAGGAGCATGCATGGATCGCCAATTTTTTGACGAAATGTACGACGCGAATGGCGTTTGCCGGCCGCATTACCGGGGCTTCGCCAACTGGCTGGAGAACACTCCCCAGGAACTGCTGGCCCAGCGCCGGCGCGAGGCCGATCTTCTGTTTCACCGAGCGGGCATCACCTTCACCCTGTACGGCGACGCGCAGGGCACCGAGCGTCTGATTCCCTTCGATATCATTCCGCGCAGCATCCCGGCCAGCGAGTGGCGGGGGATCGAGGCCGGGTGCATCCAGCGGGTCCAGGCGCTGAACCTGTTTCTTGCCGATATCTACCACGATCAGCGCATCCTCAAGGCCGGCATCATCCCCCCGGAGCAGGTACTGGCCAACGATGGCTATCAGCAGGTGATGCACGGGCTCGACCTGCACCGCGACGTCTATGCGCATATTTCCGGGGTCGACCTGGTGCGCGACGGCGACGGCACCTACTACGTGCTGGAGGACAACCTGCGCACGCCGAGCGGCGTCAGCTACATGCTGGAAGACCGCAAGATGATGATGCGGTTGTTTCCCGAGTTGTTCTCCGCCCAGCGCATCGCTCCCGTCGACCACTATCCGAACCTGCTGCTGGAGACCCTGAAGAGTTCCAGCCCGCTGGACAACCCCAGCGTGGTGGTGCTGACGCCGGGGCGCTACAACAGTGCCTATTTCGAACACGCTTTCCTCGCCCGCGAGATGGGCGTGGAGCTGGTGGAGGGCGCCGATCTGTTCGTTCGCGACGAGCGGGTATTCATGCGCACCACCGCCGGTGCCAGGCCGGTGGACGTGATCTACCGCCGGCTGGACGACGCCTTCCTCGATCCGCTGGCGTTCAATCCCGAATCGGTACTCGGCGTACCGGGGCTGCTCTCGGCCTATCGCAGCGGCAACGTGGTGCTGGCCAACGCTATCGGCACCGGCGTGGCCGACGACAAGTCGATCTACCCCTATGTCACCGACATGATCCGCTTCTATCTGGGCGAGGAGCCGATCCTGCAGAACGTGCCGACCTGGCAATGCCGCCGGCCGCAGGATCTCTCCCACGTCCTGGCCCACTTGCCCGAGCTGGTGGTCAAGGAAACCCAGGGCTCCGGCGGTTATGGCATGCTGGTGGGGCCGGCGGCGAGCAAGGCCGAGATCGAGGCCTTCCGCCAGCGCCTCAAGGCGCGCCCCGAAGCCTATATCGCCCAGCCGACCCTGAGCCTGTCGACCTGCCCGACCTTCGTCGAGAAAGGCATCGCGCCGCGGCATATCGACCTGCGACCGTTCGTCCTGAGCGGTCGCGAAACCCGTCTGGTGCCCGGCGGACTGACCCGCGTGGCGTTGCGTGAAGGCTCCCTGGTGGTCAACTCGTCCCAGGGTGGCGGGACCAAGGACACCTGGATCGTCGAGGATTGAAGGAATATCGAGCATGCTAAGTAGAACCGCCGCCGATCTGTACTGGATGTCGCGTTATCTGGAACGTGCCGAAAATCTCGCGCGGATGCTCGACGTCAGCTACTCGCTGTCGCTGATGCCGCAGGACGGTCGTGGCAATGGCCTCGACGAACTGGCCATGCCGCTGCTGATCACCGGCACCCTCGAGGATTACCTGCAGCGCCACGGCGAATTGCACGCCGAGCGCATGCTGCACTTCTTCGCCCTCGATGCGAGCAACCCGGCCAGCCTGTTCAACTGCCTGGCCGCGGCGCGCAGCAACGCCCATGCGGTACGCGGACGGATCACCGCGGACATGTGGGAGAACATCAACGCCACCTGGCTGACCCTGCTCGACCTCTCCGAACAGGGGCTGAGCGGCTACGGCATCAGCCGCTTCTGCGAGTGGGTCAAGGAGCGCTCGCACCTGTTCCGGGGCGCCACCTACGGTACCCTGATGCGCGGCGATGTGCACAGCTTCATCCGCCTGGGGACCTTCATCGAGCGGGCCGACAACACCCTGCGTCTGCTCGACGCTCGCTACGAGCTGCTCGGCGCGGACAGCGAGGACCCCAACGATCGTTCGGCGCGCGCCTACTACCAGTGGAGCGCGCTGCTCCGTGCGCTGACTGCCTTCGAGGCCTTTGCCGAGATTTATCGTGGTTCGCCGCGGGCCGGCAAGGTCGCCGAACTGCTGTTGTTGCGGGCGGAGGTGCCCCGCTCGCTGCGCTCCTGTCTGACCGAGCTGCAGCAGAATCTCGCCAGCCTGCCCGGCGACAATGGCCGACCGGCGCAGCGCCTGGCTGCCGAGCTGGAAGCGCGGCTGCGCTACACGGTGATCGAGGAAGTCCTGGAAACCGGGATGCATGCCTGGATCACCGAGTACATCGAGCAGGTGCAGTGCCTGGGTGATGCCATCCACAAGTGCTATCTGGAAGTGGCCTGACCGGTCATGGCCTCCCGGCCGTCGGCCGGGTTGGCGAGCGCTTGCTTCAGTGGCAGTCCTCGGACTTCGCCCGGCGGTATTCGAGGATCCGGCTGACCCGGAAGCTGCCCGGAACGTCGCGGCAGTCCGCACAGTCCAGTTGTGGCCCCGGAGTGCCGTGCAGAACGGCGAAGGCTTCCTCGTAGGGTTCGTTGACCAGACTCGCGTATTGGGCCTCGAGACGATGGCCGGTGGCCTCGTCCGCCACCAGCCAGAGCGGTGCATCCGAGTTGCAGGGGACGAAGACGTGCATCTCCGGGGCCATGACCAGATAGCCTTGGTAGCGTCGGGCGGACGAGCTGCCATCCCCGGTCGTGGAGTTGCCTGCGCAGCCGGCGAGCAGCAGGGCGCCGGCGAGAAGGTAAGGGGTCGGGTGCATGGGCTTCCTTGAGCGGGCTACTGGGGCGGGATGGCCTGGGTAAGGAGGCTGCTACTCGCTTCAGGATAGGTCAAGAGCCTGGCAGGGACGGCCGGCCCGCATCCCGGGCCTTCGGGTCTGGCGAGGCTGCGGGTCCGGATTGCCCGGACCCGGCGTTCGAACGGGGCGTTCAGATGGTCTCGGCCCAGAGGTCGTATTCGTCGGCATCGGTGACGCGCACCCACACCTTGTCGCCCGGCTTCAGCTCCTGTTCGCTGTCGACGTAGACGTTGCCGTCGATCTCCGGCGCGTCGGCGGCGGAGCGGCCGATGGCGCCCTGTTCGTCGACTTCGTCGATCAGCACCTCGATCTTCTGGCCTATCTTCAGCTGCAGGCGTGCCGCGGAAATCGCCTGCTGGTGTGCCATGAAGCGCTCCCAGCGCTCCTGCTTGATCTCGTCCGGCACCGGCTCGAGGCCGAGATCGTTGGCCGGTGCGCCGTTCACCGGCGAGTACTGGAAGCAGCCGACGCGATCTAGCTGCGCTTCGCTCAGCCAGTCGAGCAGGTACTGGAAGTCTTCTTCGGTCTCGCCGGGGAAGCCGACGATGAAGGTCGAGCGAATGGTCAGCTCCGGGCAGATCTCGCGCCACTGCTTGATGCGTGCCAGGGTCTGGTCCTCGAAGGCCGGGCGCTTCATCGCCTTGAGCACCTTCGGGCTGGCATGCTGGAAGGGGATGTCGAGGTACGGCAGGATCTTGCCGTCGGCCATCAGCGGGATCACGTCGTCGACGTTGGGGTAGGGGTAGACGTAGTGCAGGCGCACCCAGACGCCCATCTTGCCGAGTTCCTCGCACAGTTCGAGCATGCGGGTCTTCACTGGCTGGCCGTTCCAGAAGTCGGTCCGGTACTTGAGGTCGACGCCGTAGGCGCTGGTGTCCTGGGAGATCACCAGAAGCTCCTTGACGCCGGCCTTGACCAATCGCTCGGCTTCGCCCAGCACCTCGCCTGCCGGGCGGCTGACCAGCTTGCCGCGCATCGACGGGATGATGCAAAAGGAGCAGCTGTGGTTGCAGCCTTCGGAAATTTTCAGGTAGGCATAGTGGCGCGGAGTCAGCTTGATGCCCTGCGGCGGCACCAGGTCGACGAAGGGATCATGGTCGGCCTTGGGCGGCACCACTTCGTGCACGGCGCTGACCACTTGCTCGTACTGCTGCGGGCCGGTAACCGCCAGCACGCTGGGGTGCACGTTGCGGATGCTGTCCTCGGACACGCCCATGCAGCCGGTGACGATCACCTTGCCGTTCTCCGCCAGCGCCTCGCCGATGGCGTCCAACGATTCCGCCTTGGCACTGTCGATGAAGCCGCAGGTGTTGACCACCACCACGTCGGCATCCTCATAGGACGGCACGATCTGGTAGCCCTCCATGCGCAGCTGGGTGAGGATGCGTTCGGAATCGACGGTCGCCTTGGGACACCCGAGCGACACAAATCCGACTTTGGGCGTGGAGGATGTGGACATGACGGCTACCTCTGGGCGCCCGAGCGGCGCTACCGATCAAAAAGTGCGCAATTCTAGCGATGCTCCGGACGTCTGAGAAGAGCCGGAGTGCTGCCTTCGGTCTGTTATGCACGGAGTGTTTGCCGGCTTTCCGTTGTGCGGCATCGATAGGGCCTTTGAAAAGCACCCCTTTCAAGGTCTTTACGTAAACTCCCTTCCCTAAAACCATCAAGAGGGCAAGGCGGTGTGGGACGAGATTCTGGCGCGATTCGAGAAGCAGGCACCGGCCAGCGTCATGGCACGGCTGGTGTTGGAACGGGCGATGCCGGCTGCCTGGGTCGACGAAGTGTTCGAGACCAACCGGCAGCGCCAGTATCC